>NZ_CP107532.1:0-730625 GCF_025813715.1 Methylobacterium sp. FF17 | reverse complement strand
CTCGGCGGCAACGCCAATGCCCAGCCGCGCGGCCCGGTCCAGCCCCCGCAGGCGCGTCCTGTCCAGATCGGACCGGGCGACTTCGAGAGCTTCGAGATCGCCCTGAACGACGTGCAGGCCGCCTATGGCCGCCAGGACGTCGCGGCCCTGCGCAACCTCGCTACGCCCGAGATGGCCGGCTACTTCATCGAGGAACTGCGGGCCAACGAGGCGCGCGGCGTCGTGAACCGGATCTCGGACGTCAAGCTCCTGCAGGGTGACCTGTCCGAGTCGTGGGGCGAGGGCAATGCCGAGTACGCCACGGTGGCGATGCGCTACGCCATCAAGGACGTGACCCTGGACCGCCGCACGGACCGCGTGGTCGAGACCGGTGAGCCGGAGGCGCTCGAGCTCTGGACCTTCATGCGCGAGCGTGGCGGCCGCTGGGTCCTCTCGGCGATCCAGCAGGGGCGCTGAGACCCTCCGCTGAAGCGATAACAACCCGACAAGGCCGCGCGGAGCGATCCGCGCGGCCTTTCCTTTGAACGAAACGCTTCTGCCGGGATCGGAATGTTCTTCCCGGGGGACGTGGTTCTCTCTGGGAAAACCTGAGTCCGATCAGGACGCCTTCAGGGCCTGCGCCATGGCCACGAAGGCAGAAACCGGGACTTCCTCAGCCCGTGCGGTCTCGGGGATGCCGGCGGCGGCGAGCAGCCGCCCCGGATCCGGTACCGCCGCCTTGAGGCTTTGGCGCAGCATCTTGCGGCGCTGGCCGAAGGCCGCTCGGGTGATCGCCTCCAGGGCCTGGACCGAGCAGGGCAGGGGCTCGGCGCGCGGCGTCAGACGGACGATGGAGGAGGTCACCTTCGGCGGCGGCACGAAGGCCGACGGTGCCACGTCGAACAGGATGTGCGCCTCGGTGCGCCAGCCGCAGAGGACACCGAGGCGGCCGTAATTCGCCCGGTCGGACTCGTCGGCGACGATGCGCTCGGCGACCTCCCGCTGGAACATCAGCGTCAGCGAATCCCACCAGGGCGGCCAGGCCGTGCCCGCGAGCCACCGGACGAGGAGAGGCGTGCCGATGTTGTAGGGCAGGTTGGCGACGATGCGCACCGGCCCCGTGCCGATCAGCGGCACGGGATTGAAGCTCAAGGCGTCGGCATCGACCACTTCGAGGCGCCCCGGGTAATGCGCTGCGATTTCGGCGAGCGCCGGCAGGGCGCGGGGGTCGCGCTCGATGGCCACGACCCGCGCCGCGCCCTCGGCCAGGAGCGCCCGGGTGAGGCCGCCGGGGCCCGGGCCGATCTCCACCACGGTGACGCCGTCCAGGGGCCCGGCCGAGCGGGCGATCCGCCCCGTCAGGTTGAGGTCGAACAGGAAGTTCTGGCCAAGCGCCTTCCGGGGCTCCAGGCCGTGCCGGCGCACGACCTCGCGCAGAGGCGGCAGGCCGTCGGTGCTGAGGTCGCCGTCCCCGCTCACGCGCCGGCCTTCGCAGCGCGGGTGGCGAGGCGGGCGGCCAGGCGGAGCGCCGCCATCAGGCTGTCGGGGCGGGCGATGCCCTTTCCGGCGATGTCGAAGGCGGTGCCGTGATCCGGCGAGGTCCGGATGAAGGGCAGGCCGAGGGTGACGTTGACGCCCTCGTCGAAGGCGATGGTCTTGATCGGAATCAGGGCCTGATCGTGCGTGGGGGTCAGGGCGACGTCGTAGCCGGCCCGTGCGCGTTCGTGGAACAGGGTGTCGGCGGGCAGCGGACCCCGAATGTCGATGCCCTCGTTCTGCAACTGCATCACGGCCGGTTCCAGCACGTCGCGGTCCTCGTGGCCCATGGTACCGTTCTCGCCCGCATGGGGGTTGAGGCCGGACAGGACGAGGCGCGGATGGGCCAGGCCGAAGCGGTGGCGCAGGTCATGGGCGACGATGCGGGCCGTACGGACCACGAGGTCCTGCGTCAGGAGTTCGGGCACGCGGCGCAGGGCGACGTGGATGGTCACCGGCACCACCGCAAGGGACTCGCTCCACAGCATCATCACCGGCAGGGGCGGGGCCGCGCCGGGATCGGCGGCGAGGTGCGCCAGGAACTCCGTGTGTCCCGGATGCGCGAAGCCGACCTCGGTCAGCACGTACTTGGCGATGGGGTTGGTCACAAGAGCCGACGCGGTTCCTGCCCGGACCAGGTCTACCCCGGCGGTGATCGATTCGAGGATCGCACCCGCATGTGCGGTGTCCGGACGCCCGGCGACCGCGTCGACCCGCATGCCGCTCGGCAGCGACATCACCGGCAGCGCCCGCGGGAAGACCTCTTCGGCGAGGTCGGGCCCCACATCGGCGACCGGCACCTGCAGGTTCATCTCGCTGGCGCGACGCTCGATGAAGCCGGGGTCGCCGATCAGGAAGAAGGGCGGCAGGCCCGGCCCGGCATCGCGCAGGCGCCAGGCCAGCAGGGCGAGTTCCGGCCCGATCCCGGCGGGATCCCCGAGGGTGAGGGCGATCGGCGCGTGCGGGCTACTCATCGCGGGCCTCCCCGGCCGGGATCGCGGAACCGCCTCAACGGACCGTCGAGATGCCGTCGGCGGTGACCGCGGTCCCGAGGTTCTGGCGGAAATCGGCCTCGCCCAGCGTCTTGAGTTCGAGGCGCAGCAGCACGGTCCGGTTGCGCTCGCTGGTCCCGAGGGCCGCAGCGGTGGGCGAGACGATGTAGTTCACTGAGACCGTCGTGCATTCGTCCTGGTAGCCGCCACCGATGCTCATGCCCGAAAGGTAGAACCGGCCCGGATTCGAATAGACCGGTGCGTCGCCGACCGGATTCGCCAAGTAGGCGGCGTAAGCGGTTTTGTAATTGTCCCGCACGTCGAGGTAGTGCGACATGTCGATCAGGGCTGAGCCCGTGAGGAACCAGTTCGGCGTCACGTGGTAGGTCGCCGAGGCGGTGAGACCCTCGCGGCGGTTGGCGAAGCCGAGGGCGGGCTGGGCTTTATAGTAGGAATAGAAGGCCGACAGGTCGATCGGCGCGAAGGGGGAGAGCCGGGCGATGACGCCGGTCTCGAGCCGGTTCACGCCGAGATCCGCCTGGTCGAAGCGACCGCGCGTGATGAAGGTGATGTTCTGGTTCGGCGAGACCTGGACCCGGCCGACGAAGTCGGAGCGGCGGTTCTCCAGGCCCGAATCGAGGCCGACATTGGCGATGTCGCCCCGCCGGAACGAGTTCACGCCCGCGATCTGGATCGACTCGCCGAACATGGCGTTCGCGTACCATCCGGCGGGCGTCACCACCGAGTATTGGGCCCCGAGATTCGTGCGCACGCCGCCCTCGACGCGGTCGTAGCCGGAGAACTTGTCCCACTCGAACAGCGAGGTGTCGTCGAAGATCAGGCTCTGGGCGTCCTCGTTGGGCAGCCGGCCGATATGGGTCTCGCTCGGACGCGCGATGACCTGGGCGATCGGCTCGATGGTGTGGACGCCGAGGGGCCCGAAATTGCTGACGAACGGATAGCGGTAGTCGATCCCCACCGCCGGCAGCACGCGGCCGGAGAAGTCGGCATCCTGCCGCGCGATGTTCTGCACCAGGGCGTTCTGGTAGCCGGAATTGCGCGGGTCCACGAAGAACGCGTCGGTGCGCAGGTAGACGAAGGGCGTGAAGACCTGGCCCGCATCGTCGATGAAGGAGCGGCGCCAGGAGACCTGCGCCGAGGCGCGCGTGTTGGTGCCCGCGAGCCCGCGCACGATGCATTTGCCGCGCTCGAAGACCGTGCAGGTGTCGTAGAGGTTGTAGGTGCGCCCGTTCACGGTCGGCCGGAGCAGGTAGCCCGTGGGGCTCTGCACCGCTTGGAAATCCGTGGCCTCACGGGTGAGGCTGGTGATGTTGGCCTCGAAGCGGACCTCGCCGCCCAGCGGAGCCGGGCCATTGATGCGCTTGTCGTAATCGATCACCGGAGCGACGAAGGGCTGCTCCTTCTGCCAGTCGAAGCTCGACAGGCCCTTGAAGTAGTAGCCGCGCGCCTCGAACCACGAGCGGTCGCCCTGGCCGATCAGGTAGGCCGTCGAGACCGCCTCACGGAAGTAATCCGAGGTGATGCTCTGGTTGCGGATGCGGTAATTGTCGAGGAACCACTTGTCGGTCACACCGACGACGTCCCAGCCGGTGCGCCAGCGGTCGTTGATGTAGAACTGGCCCTTGGATTCGACCGCCCCGCGGAAGTCGCGGTCGCCCGCGCCGAGGGGGCCGGGCAGGAACGCGCTCGGCGTGGTCTGGAAGATGCCCGACAGGCGCAGGTTGTACGAGCCCGTCTCCAGGCGATGGCGGAACTCGGCCTGGCCGAGGATGCCCTGGTTGCTCAGGAAGGCGGGGGAGAGCGTGAGGTCGTAGTTCGGCGCGAGGTTCAGGAAGAACGGCGTCGCCACTCCGGAGCCGAGCGCCGTCGAGTTGAGGAAACGCGGCGTCAGGAAGCCGGTCTTGCGCTTCACCGTCGGGTCGGCGGTCTCGAAATACGGCAGGTAGGCCACCGGGATGCCGGCGATCTCGAGGGCCGATTCCTCGAACGCGACCGTGTGGGTCTCGTTGTTGTGGATGATCTTGGTGGCGCGGATCTGCCAGAGCGGCGGCGTCTCCGGGTTGTTCTTGCACGGCTCGCAGGCGGTGTAGGTGCCGTATTCGAAGCTCGTGGTGTCACCCTCGATCCGCTCGGCGCGGGGCGCCGAGAAGCGGGTGCGGACGGGCTGGCCGTTCAGCTCCACGGTCTGCTGCACGCGCAGGGCGTCGATGAAGCCGCTCTTGAAGTCGTCGGTCAGCTCCATCTTGTCGCCGGTCAGCACGGCGCCGTCGGCCTGGGTCAGGCGCACGTTGCCCTGGGCGAAGACGCGGCTGGCGCCGCGGTCGTAGGTGACCCGGTCGGCCTGAAGCACGCGCGGGCCGTAATGCAGCTCCGCGTTGCCGCGCGCCGTCACCGTGTTGCGGTCGTTGTCGTAGATCAGCTCCGCGGCCTCCACGAGGAGGCGGTCGGCGGGCTTCGGAGCCGCAGCGGCCTTCGGCGCGGCGCCGGCCTTCGGACCCGGCTGGGCGAGCGCGCGACCACCCGACCCGGCCGTGGCGGCCGTGAGCAGCACCACGAACCCCGTGGTCAGCGCGATGTCGGTGACCCTACGCAACGCCCGTCCCAACTCCTGCCCAGGCCCCCGCCCCGTACGCTTCCGCGAGTCCGACATCAGCCGTCCTCCTGATAGAGAAGCGTGAGCGTACCGAGGAGACTCCCTACCACGGCCGGGAACCACGCCGCCACAGCCGGCGTCACGATTCCCGAGGCACCGAGGCCTTCCAGCACCTGTCGGGCGACATACAGCACGAACCCCGCCGCGACGCCGCCCAGCACCAGCTTGCCCACGCCACCAAAGCGGAAGAACCTTAAGGAAACGCTGGCCGCCACCAGCACCATGGCGAGGAACAGGAGAGGTCGCGCCAGCAGGACGTCGTATTGCAGCCGGTAGCGGGTGGCATCGAGACCGGCCCGCTCGAAGCGCGCGATGGTCGCCGGGAGTTGCCAGAAAGGCACGGATTCCGGCGGCGTGAAGCGCTGGCGGACCTGAGAGGGCACCAGTGTCGAGGCGATCAGGTAGGTGTCGAAACTCTCGGCCGGCTGGCCCTGGGCCATCACGCGGGCCTGGGTCAGCTCCCAGTAGCCGTCGTGCAGGGTCGCCCGGCCGGCCTCGATCTGCGCGACGAAGGTGCCCGCGTCGTCGAAGGTGAAGACCGAGACGCCCGCCAGCGAGGTGGTGCCCTCGATCGCCGTATCCGCCCGGATGATGGCCTGCCCGTCGAGGCTGCGCTGGCGGATCCACAGGTCCTTGCCGGAATTGGCCTTGGTGGAGCGGGAGAAGATCTTCGCCTCGATCTCGGTGGAGCGCTGCTTCATCAGGGCCGAGACAGGATTGTAGACGCCGACTGCGAGCGCCCCGATCGCCAACGCAACGAAGGCGCCGGGCTGCAGGAATTGCCAGGCCGAGATGCCCGCCGCCCGCGCCACCACGAGTTCGAGCTTGCGCGAGAGCTGAAGCAGGGCCGCCATCGAGCCGAACAGGATCGCGAAGGGTAGTACGCCCTCGGCCACGGCGGGTGTGCGATACAGCGAGAGCTGCGCCATCAAACCTGTGGACGCACCCTCCGCGTCGCCCGCGCGGCGCAGCAACTCGACGAAATCGAGGGTGTAGACGAGGGTGAAGACGGTGAGGAACACGCCCAGGACCGTGCGCACGAAGCGCATGGCGAAGTAGCGGCCCAGCGTCGCGCCGATCAGCATGCGCGCCCCCGGCTCACGACGTACCGAGGCGCGGGCGCCGGCCGAGACGCCCGGTGAGCGCGGCCGTGGCCTGTGCGGACCAGGCTCGCAGGACCGGGCCGTGGAAGATGATGAGCGCCGAGACCAGGATCGCGAGGAGCGGCACGGCATAGATCGCGACCACCGCGCCAGGGCTGCGCGCGGCGGCGCTGGAGGCCGCGAAGCCCCCGATCCGCACGATCACCACGGCGATCACGGCGCCGGCCACCGCGAGGCCGCGGCCCTGCCGGGTGGTGCGCGGGTCACCGAGCGCCGCGAAGGCGATGAAGGTCAGCGCGAGGGGATAGAGCCAGGAGGACAGGCGGTCGTGCAGCTCCGCCCGGAAGCGGCCCTTCTGCTGCCGGTAATAGGTATCGCTCGTATCCGGGAACAGGAGCTGCGTCGTGGCGCGCTCGCGGGGCTTGTAGACCAGTTCGGCATCCGGCGGGGTGAAGGCGGCGAGATCCACGGTGTAGCGCTCGAAGGTGATGATCGAGGCGTCGCGGGAATCCTTCTGCTGCCGGTGCACGCTGCCCTTCTCCAGGGCGAGGTAGCTCTGGCCGCCATAGTCCATCGCCTGGCCCCGCTCGGCGAGGTAGACCACCGATTTGCCCGGCTCGCGCTTGTCCTGGATGAACAGGCCGAGCAGCGCGCCGCCGGGGCCGCGCTCGCGGAAGTGGAAGGTGATGCCGCTGTCGAGGCTGGTGAACTGGCCCTCCTTGACGACGTTGGCGATGAAGTCGCCCCGCACCCGGGTGAGCACGTCGCGCAACTCCTGGAAGGAGGAGGGCATCACCTGGATGGTGAGGAAGGCCACGGCGAGGCTCACCGCGAGGCCGAGGCTGAGGAACGGGCGCAGGATCCGCCTCGGCCGCATGCCGGCGGCGGACATCACGATGAGTTCGGAATCCCCGTTCAGCTTGTTCAGGGCGTGGACCACTGCGATGAACAGCGCCACGGGGGCGATCACGGTGATCAGGGTCGGGAGCGACAGCCCGGTGATCAGGAAGAAGATGACCAGGGTCTGGCCCTTGGCCGTGATCAGGTCGAGTTCGCGCAGGGCCTGCGTCACCCAGATCGTGCCGGTCAGGCCGATCAGGCAGGCCAGGAACGCACCGAGCGCGATTCTGAAGATGTAGCGCTCGATCTGCGTCATGGGTTCTCGTGGATCGGCGTCCCGCGGATTGCCCCCCGCATCGCCCCGGCGGAGTCTCGACTCCGCCGAGGTTTCTATCTGTCCCGCCCCCCGGCCGTCGACTACGATCGGGGCGCGCCAAATCAGGCGGTTTCGCGGCACCGTGATCGCGTTGCGTTCTCTGCCTCAACGAGTACACAGAAGCCCTCGGAGCGCCGCGTCTCACCCCGTGCCGCTCCGCACCTCTTGCACGCACCTGATCGAACGCGATCCCCGTTCGAGCCTTCATTCTCGGAAAGCAGCGTCATGGCGGACGGAATCACCATCGCGTTCGGGCCCCTCGGCCCGGTGGGCCGGGGCGACGTCGTCCTGTTCGTGGGCGACGACCTCGCGCTGGCGCCGACCGTGGCCCGGGCCATCGGCGGCGGGGTCGCCGACCTCGTGGCGCGGGCCGCCGCCAGCGAGCGCTTCAAGGGCAAGTCCCTGTCCGCGCTGGCCCTGCCGGCCCCCGCCGGCCTCGACGCCGACCGCCTCCTCGTCATCGGTGTCGGCTCGGAGAAGGACCGCGCCAAGATCGACTGGCCGGCGCTCGGCGGGTTCACCGCCAGCAAGGTGTCGGGCCGCGAGGCCCACGCCGCCCTGACGCTGGCCGGCCTCGACGTGACACCGGAGAACGCCGCCGACTTCGCGCTCGGCGCCCGCCTGCGCCACTACAGCTTCGACCGCTACAAGACCAAGAAGAAGCCCGAGGGCGAGGATGCGAAGGGCACCTCGCTGACCCTGATGGTGGCGGATGCCGCCGCCGCCGAGACGGCCGCGAAGGCGTCGGACGCCGTCGCCGACGGCGTTATCCTCGCCCGCGAACTCGTCAACGAGCCGCCGAACGTCCTGCACCCGGAGGAGTTCGCCCGGCGCGCCGAGGCGCTGACCCAGCTCGGCGTCGAGGTCGAGGTGCTCGGTCCCGGCAAGCTCGAGGCGCTCGGCATGCGCGCCCTCCTGGCCGTGGCGCAGGGCTCCACCAAGGAAGCCCGCGTCGTGGTGATGCGCTGGAACGGCGGCGCCGACCCGTCCGAGGCGCCCATCGCCTTCATCGGCAAGGGCGTGTGCTTCGATTCCGGCGGCGTCTCCATCAAGTCCGCCGGCGGCATGGAGGACATGAAGGGCGACATGGGCGGAGCCGCCTGCGTCGTCGGCACGATGCATGCGCTCGCCAGCCGCAAGGCGAAGGTCAACGTCGTCGGTGCCATCGGCATCGTCGAGAACATGCCCGATGGCGACGCCATGCGCCCCAGCGACATCGTCACCTCGATGTCCGGCCAGACCATCGAGATCATCAACACCGACGCGGAAGGACGCCTCGTCCTCGCCGACGTGATCTGGCACATCCAGAGCGCCTACAAGCCGAAATTCATGATCGATCTCGCCACCCTCACGGGGGCGATCATCGTGGCGCTCGGCCAGGACATCGCCGGGTTGTTCTCGAACGACGATGCCCTCTCGGCCAAGATCACCGCCGCCGGCGAGGCGACGGGCGAGGCCGTCTGGCGGATGCCGCTGATCCCCGCCTACGACAAGGCGATCGACTCGAAGTTCGCCGACATGAAGAATTCCGGCGGCCGTCACGGCGGAGCCGCCACGGCGGCCTCGTTCCTGAAGCGCTACGTCAACGACGTGCCCTGGGCGCATCTCGACATCGCCGGCGTGGCGATGTCCTCCTCGGCGAGCGAGATCAACCGCAGCTGGGGCGCGGGTTGGGGCGTGCGCCTCCTCGACCGTCTGGTACGCGACAACTACGAAGGCTGATCCCGCGTGCGCGCCGCGCTGCCGGCCCTGGTTCCGCTCGTGGCGGTACTCCTGGCGATCGGCGCCGCTTTCGCGACGGGGTTCGACCTGCGAACCCCGTTGCCGCCCGTGCTGGAGGCCCGGTTCTACGGATTCTTCCTCGATCGCTACCCGCTCTTCGCGCTGGCGATCGTCTACGGTCTCGCGCACCTCGCCATGCGGACGGTCCGGCCCGGCCCGGCCGGCATGCCGCGTCGCTTCGTCGGCGGCGTGCTGGCCGCGGCGCTGTTCCTGGGGATCTGCCTGTATCCGACCTTCGGGGGCATGACCCTGCGCCTCGCCTTCGCCAGCGGCGGCACGGCGTTCCTGACGCAGCAGCCCATGGCGGCGGGCTACGCCCTCGGTTCGGCGCTCGCCGCCCTGGTCTTCGCCACCGCCCTCGGCCTCGGCGCGCTGATGATCGGCAATCGCGCGGGCGGGGCTCGCCGCTGGTTCCGGTGGCTCGGCGCGGCAATGATGCGGTACTTGGCGCTCTGGTTCGCCCTGGCGGTTCTCGGCCTCGCCCATGAGGCCGGCTTCGGGATCTGGCCCCGGCGGCCGATGACGCTCGCCGAGGCCCTGTCAGCCGCAGCACTGGCTTGCATCGCCTTCCTGCCCCACCTCTGCTGCAACGGGGTGGTGCCATGGCACCGGCGTTCCAAGTCCGTCCGCGCCACCGCTTGATCCCGCCGCCGAGATGGCGGAGGATGGTTTAGATGTGAACCAAAACGGCGGAAAGCCTGCGGGTCGCATCACAGGGAGGATCGACATGGCCGAAACCCGGAGCGCCGCGCGCCCCTGGCTGTCCGCGTATCCGCCGGGCATTCCGGCGGAGATCGATGTCCCGGGTCTCGGAACGCTGGTCGACCTGTTCGAGGACTGCATGGCGCGCACGGCCGCGCGTCCGGCCCTCAGGAGCTTCGGCGCCGAAGTCTCCTACGCGGCCCTCGGTGCGACCGCCGAGGCGGTGGCGGCCTGGCTCGCCGCGCAGGGCCTGGCCAAGGGCGACCGGGTCGCCATCATGCTGCCGAACGTCGTCGCCTACCCGGCCGCGATCTTCGGCGTGCTGCTCGCGGGTTGCACCGTCGTCAACGTCAACCCGCTCTACACGCCCCGCGAGTTGACCGCCCAACTCAACGATTCCGGTGCGCGCATCCTCTTCGTCCTGGAGAACTTCGCCCATACGGTCACGGCGGCCCTGCCCGACCTCGCCCTGGAGCGGGTGGTGCTCGTCGGGCCGGGCGACGGACTCGGCCTGAAGGGGCGGCTGATCACCCTGGCCTCGCGCCACCTCAAGAGGGCGGTGCCGCCCTACCGCTTCCCGAAGGGGCTGGCGCTGCGCTTCGACGCGGTGGTCCGCGCCGGCAGCAATCGCCCCAAGGTCCGCGTCCCGGTCGGGCCGGACGATCTCGCCTTCCTGCAATATACCGGCGGCACCACCGGCATCGCCAAGGCGGCGATGCTGACCCACCGCAACATCATGGCCAATGTCACGCAGAGCCAAGTCTGGTTCGGCCTCTCGGCGGAGGACGGGCAGGCGCGGGTGATGGTCACCGCGCTGCCCCTCTACCACATCTTCGCGCTGACCTGCTGCTTCTTCTTCTTCATGAAGGTCGGGGGCTGCTGCCTATTGATCGCGAATCCGCGCGATGCCGCAGGATTCATCAAGACGCTCAAGGGCACCCGGTTCACCCATTTCTCCGGCGTGAACACGCTCTTCAACCTGCTGGTCAACCATCCGGGCATCACGCAGGTCGATTTCTCCAGGCTCGATTTCGTCATCGCGGGCGGCATGGCTGTGCAGGCGAGTGTCGCCGAGAAATGGAAGGCGATCACCGGGTGCCCCATCCTCGAAGGCTACGGCCTCTCTGAGACCTCGCCGGTGGTCTGCGCGAACCCGCCCGGGATTCCGGCCTGGACGGGAACGATCGGGTTCCCGCTGCCCTCGACGGATGTCGTGATCCGCGGTCTCGACGGCCGCACGATGGAGGAGGGGCAGCCGGGCGAACTCTGCGTGCGCGGCCCCCAGGTGATGGCCGGGTACTGGAAGCGTCCGGACGAGACCGCCCACGCGACCACGCCGGACGGCTACTTCCGCACCGGAGACGTGGCAGTGCTCCAGGCGAACGGACAGGTGCGCATCGTCGACCGGATGAAGGACATGATCCTGGTCTCGGGCTTCAACGTCTATCCCAACGAGATCGAGGACGTCCTCGCCGGCCATCCCGGGGTGCTCGAATGCGCCGTGGTGGGGGCGGTCAGCGAGGAGACGGGCGAGATGGTCGTCGCCCACGTGGTCCGCAAGGACGGCGTGACCACCCCCGACGACCTGCGGACCTACGCGCGCTCGCAACTCACCGGCTACAAGGTCCCGCGCCGCGTCGTGTTTCACGACGCCCTGCCGAAGACCAATGTCGGCAAGGTGCTGCGGCGGGCGCTCCGCGACGATCCGCCGGGGCCCTGACAAGCCGCGCCTCGGCTCTGCTCGGCGTCCCTCGCCGAATGGTGAGCGCCCCCGCCTTGCGCTGGCGCCGCCGGGAACCGATGTCTGAATGAACAGGGGCGCGCCTGGGGCGTGCCGCAGGAGGGACGACCATGCTGATCAGGCGCAAGCGGGACTGGGAGATGCCCGAACATCTCGCGACGCCGGAGCGCGTCTTCCTCGACCGGCGGGCGCTGCTCGGGGGAACGGCGGGCCTCGCGGCGGCCTCGCTACTCGGTGGCGGACCGGCGCAGGCGGCGGCCGACCCCACCGCCGATCTCTACCCGGCCCGGCGCAACGAGGCCTACACCCTCGACCGTGCCCTGACGCCGGAGAAGTACAGCGCGGACTACAACAACTTCTATGAATACGGCACTTCGAAATCGGTGCTGCCGGCGGCGAACGCCCTGAAGACCCGTCCGTGGACGGTGGCCATCGACGGCCTCGTCGAGAAGCCGATGAGCCTCGGGATCGACGACCTCATCCGCAAGATGCCGCTGGAGGAGCGCCTGTACCGCCACCGCTGCGTCGAGGCATGGTCGATGTCGGTGCCCTGGACCGGCTTCCCGCTCGCGAAGCTGGTGGCTTTGGCCAAGCCGACCTCGGGCGCGAAGTACATCCAGATGCAGACCTTCCTCGACCGCTCGATGGCGCCGGGGCAGAAGTCGTTCCTCTACCCGTGGCCCTACACCGAGGGGCTGACCCTGGAGGAGGCCGGCAACGACCTCGCCTTCATCGCCACCGGCGTCTACGGCAAGCCGTTGGCGAACCAGTTCGGCGCACCGATCCGTCTCGTCGTGCCGTGGAAATACGGCTTCAAGTCGGTGAAATCGATCACCAAAATCTCGTTCGTCGCCGAGCGGCCCAAGACCTTCTGGGAGGGCCTGCAGGCGGCCGAGTACGGCTTCTGGGCGAACGTGAACCCAGCGGTCCCCCATCCCCGTTGGAGCCAAGCGAGCGAGCGGGTGCTCGGCACCGACCAGCGCGTGCCGACGCTGATCTACAACGGCTACGGCGAGCAGGTCGCCGGCCTCTACAAGGGCCTTGAGAAGGAGCGGCTGTTCGTCTGAACGCGGCCGCTGCTCAGTAGGTCCAGCGCTGGGCTTTCGCGACGAGGAAGTCGCGGAACGCCTGGACGCGGGCCACGGTCCGCATCTCCTCGGCGTAGACGAGATAGCTCTCCATGTGGGGCATCTCGGTCTCGCGCATCACCTGCACCAGCCCCGCCTGACCCTCCGCCGCATAGTCGGGCAGGATTCCGATCCCGGCGCCCGTGTCGATCGCCTGCTGCAGGGCGGTGATGTTGTTGACGGTGAAGTGGATGGAGCGGCGCTCCTGGCCCTCGCGTCCGACCGTGGACAGCCAGTGGGTGGCGAGCAGGTAAGAGGGCTCGTTGCCTCCGAACGAGACGAGGCGGTGGTTGTCGAGATCGGCGATGGTCTTCGGCTCGCCGAAGCGCTTCACGTAATCCTGCGACGCGAAGGCGTGGTAGTGCACCGTGAACAGGCGCCGCTGGATCAGGTCCGGCTGCGCCGGACGGCGCATGCGGATCGCCACGTCCGCCTCGCGCATGGCGAGGTCGAGCTCCTCGTTGGTGAGGATGAGTTCGACCCGGACATCCGGATAGAGGTCGAGGAATTCGGCCACCCGCTGGGCGAGCCAGGCCGTGCCGAGCCCGACCGTCGTCGTCACCTTGAGGTCGCCGGTGGGGCGCTCGCTGGTCTCGACGAGGCGTGCCTTGGTGTTCTCGAGGCGCAGCTTCATGTCGCGGGCCGCGCGGAACAGCAGATCGCCCTGTTCGGTCAGGATCAGGCCCCGGGCATGGCGGTGGAACAGCGGCGCCTTCAACTCGCGCTCCAGGGCGCTGATCTGCCGGCTCACGGCCGACTGGCTCAGGCCGATATCGTCGCCCGCCCGCGTGAAGCTGCCGGCTTCCGCGACGTTCAGGAAGATGCGGATCTTGTCCCAGTCCAAGGCGTCCACTCCCATACGCAACCCGACGCCGTACCCGTCACGCCCCCGTCCGCCCGTGTCGCGGTCCGGCCGACCCTGCCAGGCCCGGCCGACGCCCGTGCCGGAAGCCGCGCGTCGAAGCTGGCATCGTCCGGGAGTCATGCGGGAAGCGCCGACGGCGCATGCCGTCAGCGCTTAGGTTAGTCGGATGACCTTGCGATTGTCTTGACGGCGCGCGCAAGCCGGGGCGCGGCGTCGTCCGCCGGAATCTGCCTATTCTGCGGCCGCTTGCTGCGGTGTTTCGCCAATTTCGAGGGCGGCGAGGTACTTCTCGGCGTCGAGGGCGGCCATGCAGCCCATGCCGGCCGCGGTGATGGCCTGACGGTAGACGTCGTCGGTGACGTCGCCCGCCGCGTAGACCCCGGGGATCGCCGTGTGGGTGGTTCCCGGCGCGGTGTCGATGTAGCCGCCGTCCCGCATGGCGAGCTGGCCCTCGAACATTGCGGTGGCGGGCTGGTGGCCGATTGCGATGAAGACGCCGTCGGTCCGGCGCTCGGTGATTTCGCCGGTGCGGGTGTCCTTCAGGCGCACATGCGTGACCGAGGGCGGCTTGTCGCTGCCGCAGATCTCCTCCACCGCGTGGTGCCAGACCACCTCGACGTTCGGATGCTTGAACAGGCGCTCCTGCAGGATGCGCTCCGCCCGGAACTCACCCCGGCGGTGGACGACGATGACCTTCGCGGCGAGGTTAGCGAGATAGAGTGCCTCCTCGACGGCGGTGTTGCCACCGCCCACCACCACGACCTCCTTACCCCGGAAGAAGAAGCCGTCGCAGGTGGCGCAGGCCGAGACGCCGAAGCCCTGGAACCGCGCCTCGGAGGGAAGGCCGAGCCACTTCGCCTGGGCGCCGGTGGCGATGATGAGGGCATCGGCCGTGTAGGTCTCGCCGGAATCCGCCTCGAGCCGGAACGGGCGCACCTGGAGATCCACGTTGGTGATGTATTCCGACACGATCTTGGTGCCGACATGCTCGGCCTGGGCGCGCATCTGCTCCATCAGCCAGGGGCCTTGGATGGCCTCGGCGAAGCCCGGATAATTCTCGACATCCGTGGTGATCATCAGCTGTCCCCCCGGCTGGAAGCCGGAGATCATCAGCGGCTCCACCATGGCACGGGCCGCATAGATCGCGGCGGTGTAGCCGGCCGGGCCGGACCCGATGATGATGAGCTTGGAATGCGTGTGGGCCATCGGTCTCGTCTCCTTCAGGCCGTGCGCGCGCGATGATCGGCATAGGCCTTGGCCATCGCCTCGGCGATGACGGGTGTGGCATCGAGGGGCTGGTACTCGAGGTTCTCCAGGCGGCCGATGAAGGGCTTCAGAGCGCCCATCATCGCCAGTCCGGCAAAGAGCCGCCTGTGACGGATATAGGTCTTCGGCAGGTCGAACAGCAGGACCGGAGCCCCGGTGCTCACCGCCTCCCCGACCATGTTCGCCGAATCGGAGGTGACGACGATCTGCTGCGCGCAGGCGAGCATCGGAACGTAGGGGTTGGTGCCCGTCCCGTCCCAGAAGAACCCGCCCTTCGCGGCGACGAGGTCGCGCAGGGCGTTCCGCAGGTTCTGCGGCGTGCGCCGGGACACCGTGACCATCAGGGCGCAGCCGCCCTCGGCGAGCTTGGTCAGGTCGCGCAACAGGCGCCGCATGTCGACGGAGCGGTAGCTGAGGTGCCGGCTGTCGCCACCGATCAGCACGGCGATGCGCGGCCAGGGCAGGTTGGCGAAGCGGAGATCGGGCGCCGCTCGGGCTTCCGCCAGGCGGGCCGCCGTGACCTGATGCGGCGGCGTCAGGGTGGTGAAGACGTTGGGGCCACGCAGGTCGTCGTAATCCGGAACCCAGACGAAGTTGGCGGTCTCCGGACCGGTGCGCGGATCCTTGAGGAAGGCCGTGAAGGTGCGTCCCCCCGAGGCCTGCCGGATGGCGCGCAGATACGGCACCGCGCGTCGCCCCGAGGCGATCAGCAGGTCCGGCAGCGGGCCGGCAAGAACGCCCTTCCGGCCGCCGGGCTGGTCACGGGGGTCGATCGGGCCCCAGGGCGCCATCCATCCGAAGGGCGGGCGGGGCGTGATGCGCCGGACCTCGAAGGGCAGGCCGAGGGTTTCGGCGAGCCCGATGCACTGGGTCTCGTCCCCGGCCTTGCCGTCGGTGACGATCCAGGTCCGGGCTCGCGCGAGGTCGGGAAGGGGGAGCGGCGCGGTAGCACCGGGAGCGGAAACCATGGTGGACGCTGCCGACATCGGACGATCCAGGTCAAGGCGGGGCCACTGCGTTCGACCGCAACCGGCGCTCCATGTTCGCGCCGGCCCGTCGGACCGATCCATCCGGCACGACACTGCGGGGCGAGCGATCAATCCTTGGGAAGCGCCCGTCGCAGCCAGCCGGCGTAATGCTCGGCCAGGGCCGTGATCCGCCGACGCTCCGACTCCGCGTCGTACCAGGCGCCGCCTGAACTGGACGGAGTCGCGGAAAGCTGGGGATGGCGCAGCAGGACTTCGCCCCGGCGTCCCACCAGCAGGGCTTCGCCGTCGAGGTAGTCGCTCTGGGTGCCGCCACCGAAACGGCCGCGTCCCCCTCCCGAGCCCACATAGGGGTTGATCGACAGGCCCTTGATCCGGACGACCAGCACCGGCCCGGCTCCGCCGAGGCGATCGGCGAACTCGGTGCGCAGGGCGGCAAGGAGATCCTCGCGCAGGTCGACGGCCGGGGCGCCGCCACCCTGTGCGAGCAGTGGCTGGACGTCGACGCGGATGCTGGAGAGCCGCTCGGCACCCCTGCCGGCACCGTCCTGCGCCTGGGCCGAGCCGAGCAGGAAGGCGAGGCCGAAGATCGGCCCCGCCGCGCGCCACGCGCTGCCGCGCATCACCCGATCACCCGTACTGGACGGCCACGACCTCGTAGGACTTGCCGCCACCCGGGGTCGTCACCTCCACGGTGTCGCCGACGCCCTTGCCGATCAGCGCGCGGGCGATGGGCGAGGTGATCGAGACGAGGCCCGAGCGGACATCGGCTTCCGGCTCGCCGACGAGCTGGTAGGTCTTCTCCTCCTCGGTATCCTCGTCGAGGAGCTTCACGGTGGCGCCGAACTTGATCTTCGTGCCCGAGAGCTTGGTGACGTCGATCACCTCGGCGCGCGAGATCATGCTCTCCAGTTCGAGCACGCGGCCCTCGTTGTGGGACTGCGCCTCCTTGGCGGCATGGTACTCGGCGTTCTCCGACAGGTCGCCCAAGGCGCGGGCCTCGGCGATGGCCTGGATGATACGCTGGCGCTCCACCTGCTGGCGGTGCTTCAACTCCTCCTCCAGCGCTGCGTAACCGCGCACCGTCATCGGAACCTTGTCTATCGTCATCGTCTCGCGCCACAATGAATAGGCCCGGCCAGGAGCACCGCGCTCCCTCCGGGCCAGAGTAAGAAAGTCCTGAACCGCAAACGGCACGGCATCCGCCAAGACGGAAGCCGCGCGATGATTCAGGCCGCGAAGTATTCCTGCAAGGCGCGGACCTTAAGATCGCCTCCGAGATAGGCCTTGATCCCCTCGGCCGCCGCCATCGCTCCCGCAAGAGTGGTGTAGTACGGCACTTTATGCAAGAGGGCAGCGCGCCGGAGCGAGCGCGAGTCCGAGAGGGCACCGGCGCCCTCCGTGGTGTTGAACACCAGCTGGATGTCGCCGTTCTTGATCGAATCGACCACGTGCGGCCGGCCCTCCAACACCTTGTTCACCCGCTCCGTCGGCACGCCCTGGTCCGCGAGATAGCGTTGCGTCCCGCCCGTGGCGACGATGGTGAAGCCGAGTTCCGCGAGCAGGCGGATGGCCGGCAGGATGCGCGCCTTGTCGGCATCACGCACCGAGACGAACACCGCACCGTCCTTCGGCACCAGGGTGCCGGACCCGAGCTGGCTCTTGGCGAAGGCGACGCCGAAGCTGGAATCGAGGCCGATGACCTCTCCGGTGGAGCGCATCTCGGGGCCGAGCAGCACGTCCACGCCGGGGAAGCGGGCGAAGGGGAAGACCGCTTCCTTGACCGCGATGTGCTCCAGGACCTTCGGCCGGAGATCGAAGCTCGCCAGCGATTCGCCGGACATGACGCGCGCCGCGATCTTGGCGATCGGTTCGCCGATCACCTTGGCGACGAACGGGACCGTGCGCGAGGCGCGCGGATTCACCTCCAGCACGTAGATCACGCCGTCCTTGATCGCGTACTGGACGTTCATCAGGCCACCGACCTTCAGGGCCAGGGCCATCGCCTTGGTCTGGCGCTCGAGCTCTGCGATGATCTCCGGCGACAGGGAGCGCGAGGGCAGGGAGCAGGCGGAATCGCCCGAGTGGATGCCGGCCTCCTCGATGTGCTCCATGATGCCGGCGATGAACACGTCCTTGCCGTCGCAGATCGCGTCGACATCGATCTCGGTGGCATCCGACAGGTAGCGGTCGAACAGCAGCGGGTTCTTGCCCAGCACCGTGTTGATCTGCCCCGTCTTGTCGTTGGGGTAGCGCGCCTTGACGTCCGAGGGGATCAGGCTCGGCAGTGTGTCGAGAAGGTAGTCGGCGAACTGGGCCTCGTCGCGGATGATCGCCATGGCGCGGCCGCCGAGCACGTAGCTCGGGCGCACCACGAAGGGCAGGCCGAGGTCCGAGGCGATGAGCCGGCTCTGCTCCACCGAGTAGGCGATGCCGTTCTTGGGCTGCTTCATCCCGAGCTTGTCGAGGAGGCGCTTGAACTGGTCGCGATCCTCGGCGAGGTCGATGGCGTCCGGGGAGGTGCCGAGGATCGGCACGCCGGCGGCTTCGAGGGCACGGGCGAGCTTCAGCGGGGTCTGCCCGCCGAACTGCACGATGACGCCGTGGAGCGTGCCCGCCTGACGCTCGGTCTCGATGATCTCGAGGACATCCTCCTCCGTCAGCGGCTCGAAGTAGAGCCGGTCCGAGGTGTCGTAGTCGGTGGAGACCGTCTCCGGGTTGCAGTTGACCATGATGGTCTCGTACCCGGCCTCGGTCAGCGCGAAGCAGGCGTGGCAGCAGCAGTAGTCGAACTCGATGCCCTGGCCGATCCGGTTCGGGCCACCGCCGAGGATGATGACCTTCTTGGCATCCGTCGGGCGCGCCTCGTCCACCACGGTGCCGGCGAAGGGCGCCACGTAGGTCGAGTACATGTAGGCGGTGGGGGCCTGGAACTCGGCCGCGCAGGTGTCGATGCGCTTGAAGACGGGGCGGACGTCGAGCGCGCGGCGCGCGGCGCGCACGCTCGCCTCGTCGGTCTTGGCCAGGACGGCCAGACGGGCATCGGAGAAGCCGGCGGCCTTGAGCTGGCGCAGGGCGCCCGGCGTCTTGGGGATGCCGTGCGCCTTGACCCGGTTCTCCAGGTCCACGATCGCCTGGAGCTGCTCCAGGAACCACGGGTCGATCTTGCAGGAGGCGTGCACCTCCTCGTGGCTGACGCCGAGGCGCAGCGCCTGGCCCACCTTGAGGAGCCGGTCCGGCGTCGGGGTGCCCAGCGCCGCCTTGATGGCGTTGTGATCGTCGCCCTTGCCGAGGCCCTCGATCTCGATCTCGTCGAGGCCCGTGAGGCCGGTCTCCAGGGAGCGCAGGGCCTTCTGTAGGGATTCGGCAAAGCAGCGGCCGATGGCCATGGCCTCGCCCACCGACTTCATGGCGGTGGTCAGCGTCGGCTCGGCCCCGGGGAACTTCTCGAAGGCGAAGCGGGGGATCTTGGTGACGACGTAGTCGATCGAAGGCTCGAAGGAGGCCGGGGTGGCGCCGCCCGTGATGTCGTTGGCGATCTCGTCGAGGGTGTAACCCACCGCGAGCTTGGCCGCGACCTTGGCGATCGGGAACCCGGTGGCCTTGGACGCCAGGGCGGAAGACCGCGAGACGCGCGGGTTCATCTCGATGACGATCATCCGGCCAGTGGCCGGGTCGATGGCGAACTGCACGTTCGAGCCGCCGGTCTCGACGCCGATCTCGCGCAGCACCGCGAGCGACGCATCGCGCATCACCTGATATTCCTTGTCGGTCAGCGTCAGGGCCGGCGCGACGGTGATGGAATCGCCCGTGTGGACGCCCATCGGGTCGATGTTCTCGATGGAGCAGACGATGATGCAGTTGTCGTTCTTATCGCGAACGACCTCCATCTCGTATTCCTTCCAGCCGAGGACGCTCTCCTCGATCAGGACCTCGTTCGTCGGCGAGGCGTCGATGCCACGCTCGACGATGTCGAGGAATTCCTCGCGGTTATAGGCGATGCCGCCGCCGGTACCGCCCATGGTGAAGGAGGGGCGGATGATCGCCGGCAGCCCGACTTCGGCCAGCGCGATCAGCGCCTGCCCGATGGCGTGTTCGCCGTAGCGCTTGCGCCGATCCGACTCGCCCCTGTGCCAAATCTTCTCGAAGGCGGCGAGCGCCGCGACGCGCGCCTCGCCTTCGTTCGCCGCTTCGATGCGGGCGATCTCGGCCAGATACTTCTGGCGATCGGCCTTCTTGGCGGCCGATGCGTTCGCCAGCGCCGATTTCGGCGTCTCCAGGCCGATCTTCGTCATGGCGTCACGGAAGAGGTGGCGGTCTTCGGCCTTGTCGATCGCCTCGGTGGTGGCGCCGATCATCTGGACGTCGAACTTCTCGAGCACACCCATCTTCTTGAGCGACAGGGCGCAGTTCAGCGCGGTCTGGCCGCCCATGGTGGGCAGCAGCGCGAAGCCGCCGGGAACCGCGTAGCGTTCCTTCTCGATGATCTTGGCGACGATCTCCGGGGTGATCGGCTCGACATAGGTCGCGTCCGCCATGTCCGGGTCGGTCATGATCGTGGCCGGGTTCGAATTCACCAGCACGATCCGGTAGCCCTCCTCGCGCAGGGCCTTGCAGGCCTGCGTCCCGGAGTAATCGAACTCGCAGGCCTGACCGATGACGATCGGCCCCGCACCGATGATCAGGATCGAGGAAATGTCGGTGCGTTTCGGCATCGGGCGCCTTGGCTGCAGGCACGCGCGCCCGGCCTTACACGGTGCCGGAACGGCGGCACGGGCGAGGGGGCGCAAGCGGCGTGGATTGTCGTTGATCTTGGGCCTTACACGCAGCATGCCATGTTTGGAAGGGCGCGTATGCCGAACGGCGAAAGGCGTGCTGGATTAAACGCCGAGGTAAAGCGCTGAGACCGCCCGATCGATGGCAACGTAGAACACGCCGAAGGCGACCAGGGCCGCGGCGGCGAATTCGAGGGCGGCATTCGATAGGGTCTGGCTCCGGCGCAGCATCTCGCGGCCGAAGAACAGGCCGATCCAGGCCAGCGTCATGACGACGGGCAGGGCGAACAGGAACGACCAGGTGCTCTCGATGCGGTCGAGGCCGGCGGCGGGATCGATCAGCGCGCGGATGTTGCGGACCCAAGGGGCGTAGCAGGCGGAGTAGAGCGCGGTCATCCACGCGAGGGTGACGGCCACCCCGAGATGGAAGGTGAAGAGCCGATGCAGGCGCGAGAAGTCGTCGCGCGCGTCGTCGAAGGTCATGGGCTGGTCCCCGCCGAGATTCCGGATGCGATCACGCGGCGACCCTTGCGGTCGTCGGTGCGCCGTTGACGGAGCGGGGATGCCCGGGAATGCCGGATTTTTTGTGACGCGACGGGAACCATTTCGTGGTTCGCGCTGCGCATACAGGGACGGGCAGACCGGAGACGCGAGCGACGCCTCCGGTCCAGGGCCTCACTCGGCCGTGGTGATCAGCGTCTCGGGCGTACCGGCCTTCATCAGGGCGACGAAGCGCTCGAACAGGTAGTGGCTGTCACGGGGGCCCGGCGACGCCTCGGGGTGGTGCTGCACCGAGAAGGCGGGGCGATCGGTGAGGGTGAGACCGCAATTCGAGCCGTCGAAGAGCGAGACGTGGGTTTCCAGGGCGGTCTCGGGCAGGCTCGCCGGGTCCACCGCGAAGCCGTGGTTCATCGAGACGATCTCGACCTTGCCGGTGGTCTTGTCCTTGACCGGATGGTTCGCGCCATGGTGCCCCTGCGCCATCTTCACGGTGCGGCCGCCGAGGGCGAGACCCATCAGCTGGTGTCCGAGGCAGATGCCGAAGGTCGGGACCTTCTCGGCGAGGAGCGCCCGGATCACCGGCACGGCGTATTCGCCGGTGGCGGCCGGGTCGCCGGGGCCGTTCGACAGGAACACGCCGTCCGGCTTCATCGCCATGATCTCTTCGGCGGTGGTCGTGGCCGGCACCACCGTGACGTCGCAGCCGGCCTCGGCCAGGAGACGCAGGATGTTGCGCTTCACGCCGTAGTCGATGGCCACCACCTTGAGGCCGGTGCCCGGCTTGCGGTCGCCGTAGCCGCCCTTGACCCCCCAGGTCGTCTGCGACCATTCCGAGCGCTCGCGGCTGGTGACCGGCGGCACGAGGTCGAGGCCTTCCATCGGCGCGAGCGCGGCGGCGCGGGCCTTCAGGGCCTCGCGGTCGAAGCGTCCCTCCGGATCGTTGGCAATGATCGCGTTCGGCATGCCATGGTCGCGGATCAGGGCGGTGAGCGCCCGGGTGTCGACCCCGGTGATGCCCACGATGCCGCGTGCCTTCAGCCAGGCGTCGAGATGGCTCGACGAGCGCCAGCTCGACGGGTTGGTCACCGCGGAGGCGATCACGGTGCCGCGGACGCCGGAGGCCGGGGCTGCGTCCAGGCTCTCGAGGTCCTCGTCGTTGGTGCCGGTGTTGCCGATATGCGGGAAGGTGAAGGTGACGATCTGGCCCGCGTAGGACGGGTCGGTCAGGATCTCCTGATAGCCCGTCATCGCGGTATTGAAGCAGACTTCGCCGTCGGCGATTCCGGTCTGGCCGATGCCGAAACCCTCCAGCACGGTCCCGTCGGCGAGGACGAGGAGCGCGGTGGCCAGGGGCTCGGCCCAGGGGGCGGGGGGCGCGGGCACGGCAGGCGTGTGGACGCCTTCATCTTGCAGCATCGGCGTGATCTCGCTTATGTCCGGCCGATCCCGGCGCCGTGAGGGCGCATGCGGGCGGCTTATCGTGCGGCGCTCATAGCGAGCGTGCCGCGTCAGGGTCAATGTGGCCCTCGCGTCGGCGCGTCTCAAGAACCCCGGTTCGCGCAGCAATTCGCAGACCACGCCGTCGATGCGCCGCCCGGGGTCCACTTGTCAGGAGTCACACGATGCTGCGCGCCCGCCTCACCACCGAGATGAAGGAGGCCATGAAGGCCGGCGACAAGGCGAAGCTCGCCACCGTCCGGATGATTCAGGCCGCCCTCAAGGATAAGGACATCGAGGCGCGGGGCCTCGGCAAGGAGCCTGCCTCCGAAGAGGACATCCTCGCGCTCCTCCAGAAGATGATCAAGCAGCGCAACGAATCGGCCGCGGTCTACGACCAGGGCGGCCGTCCCGAACTCGCCGAGAACGAGCGCAACGAGGTCGCGATCATCGCCGGCTTCCTGCCGCAGCAGATGGACGAGGCCGAAACCCGCGCGGCGATCGACAAGGCCGTGGCCGAAACCGGTGCCGCCGGGCCGAAGGACATGGGCAAGGTCATCGCCGCCCTGAAGGGCGCCTATGCGGGCCGCATGGACTTCGCCAAGGCGAGCGGGTTCGTGAAGGACGCCCTGAACGCCAAGGCTTAAGCCGGTCGGATTCGCCTCGGCCCGGTATCCCCGAAATCTTCGTGGTTCGGCATGCCCGATCCCGAAGATAGCCTGCACCATCTGCGGAATTCCCTAAAGATATCCCACGGGTCGTGAGAGATCTTTGCCCCGTTGATCTCGACCGCGATGATAGCGGTTCGGGATCGACGTCTTGCGAGGCGGGGGTCCATGGGGCCTGCGGAGCTTGAAGACGATCCAGAAATGACGCGAAGTCGAAGCGTCTACTGTGTTCGGATTCACCTGAATCTATTCGCCCGCTCTGCTCTTAAATCAAGCATATCTGCCTGCGAACTTGGCATTAATGGGGATTCTTAACGTCATTTTATACCAACTGAAGCATGCTCGGTCTCAGCTGTCCTGACACCGTGGTCTTCACCCATGAAATTCGGTATTCGATCCCGCCTTTACGGTGGTTTTTCAGTCCTTGTCCTCCTCTCCGCTGCGCTGGGCGGGTTTTCGACCTTCCAGCTTGTCCAGCTGGACCAGAAAGCCGCGATCAAGGATCGGGTCGAGCGCAGTGCTCGAAATCTCTATACCTTCAACGGAATCACCGAACGTTTCATCGCGCAGAGCAGCGAGTACCGTACGAATCCGCGCCCCGAAACCACGTCGGGCATGCAGTCCAGCCTGACCGAGATGCGGACGCTGGCGAGCGACCTGCAGGCGAATGCCGTGAGTGAAGAGCGGCGGGCACTCTACGCCCAGCTCGCCACGCAGACGGACGCGCTGGCGACGCAGGTCTCGCCCCTGATCGAACTCGGGGCGCGGATCCGGGACAACAAGGCCGGCGTCTACACGCGGGGCGATGAGTTGACCCGGGCGGCGGCCGCCCTCACGGCGCAGCTTCGCACGGGCGGCGCCAGCTCCGTCGCCGCGCCCGCCGCGGAAGTCGAGCGGACCGTCCTCCTGTTCCGCGTCATGAACTGGCGCTTCCTCGCGACCCGGGATCCGAAGGGCCGGGCCTTGTCCGCCACCGCCTATGCGAACGCCAAGGCCGCCGTCGCCGAGCTCGAAGCCGCGTCCCTCACGCCGGCGCAGCAGCAAGGTCTGAAGGCCGTCGATGACGCGCTCCGGAACCTCGACGAGAGCTTCCGGGGGGCATCCGGTGCGATGGTCGAGAGCGAGGAGCTGTTCGAGCAGAACCTCAAGATCAAGGCCGCCGCCATCCACGAGGCGGGGCTGGTCGCGCGCGGCAAGCTCCAGGCGGCGGTGGAAGAGATCACCGCGAAGGACCGGGCGACCATGGCGCTCGCCCGCAATGTCCAGTTGGGGCTCCTGGTCCTGATCCTGGTCATCGGCGCGGCTTCGGCCTTCCTGATCGCGCGCAGCCTCATCCGGCAGATCGCCGGCATGACGCGGGCCATGAGCCGCCTCGCGGCGGGTGAGACCGCCCTGGCGGTCCCGTCCCAGGATGCCGGGGACGAGATGGGTGAGATGGCCAAGGCCGTGGAGGTGTTCCGGCAGAACGCCATCACCCGTGAGGGGCTGGAGGCCGACCGGGTGGCCCAGCAGAGCGCCCGGCAGCGCCGCGCCGACCGCGTCGACGAACTCGTGAAAGGCTTCCAGCAGCAGGTGGCCGGCTCCCTGCAGGTCGTCACGTCGGCGGCCTCGGACCTCGACGCCACGGCCCGCACCATGAGCGCGCTCGCCGGCGACACGAACGGCCAGGCCGTCGCATCGAGTGCCGCCGCCGAGGAGACCTCCGCCAATGTCCAGACCGTCGCGGCGGCGGCGGAGGAGATGGTGTCCTCGCTGCAGGAGATCGAGCGTCAGGTGATCCACTCCCGCGAGGTCGCCGCCCACGCCGCCAGCGAGGCGGATGCGACGAACACCGCCATGGTGGATCTCGGTGCCGCCGCCAATCAGATCGGTGCCGCCGTCACCACGATCGCGGCGATCGCCGGCCAGACCAACCTGCTGGCGCTCAACGCGACCATCGAGGCGGCCCGCGCCGGTGAAGCGGGGCGGGGCTTTGCCGTCGTCGCGGCGGAGGTGAAGGAACTTGCCGCCCAGACCGGGCGCGCCACCGAGGAGATCGGCGGCCAGATCGTGGCGATCCAGGCCGGCACCGAGCGGGCGAGCGCCACCATCCGTCAGATCGGGCAGACGATCGCCACGATGAACGAGATCAGCACCATGATCGCCGAGACGGTGCTGCAGCAGACCGCGGCCACGAGCGAGATCTCGCGCAACGCCAGCGAGGCGGCCAAGGGCACCCAGGACGTGTCCGCGAACGTCGCCCGCGTTCTGAGTTCGGCCGACCACACCGGAGACGCCGCCGCGCATGTCCTGACGGCGGCAGCGGAACTGGCGACGCAGTCGATGAGCGTCCGGCGCGACATCGACACCTTCCTGGACGAGATCCGGGCGGCCTGAACGGAGCGCCGGCCGGGTCCGACCTGACCGGCGCCGCCGGCCTCGCGTGAGAGCCGCAGGGACTCTTTAAGAACCATGCGCTAAGCTGGGCGGCCGCAGAGGTCACATGCGCTATCCGCCCCACATCCTCGAAGAGATCCGTGCGCGCCTGCCCGCCTCCGACATCGTGGGGCGGCGCGTCCGGCTGAAGAAGGCGGGGCGCGAGTGGCGCGGCCTGTCGCCGTTCAATGCCGAGAAGTCGCCCTCCTTCTACGTGAACGACCAGAAGCAGTTCTACCACTGCTTCTCCTCCGGCAAGCACGGCGACGTCTTCACGTTCCTGATGGAGACCGAGGGCCTGAGCTTTCCCGAGGCGGTCGAGCGCCTGGCGTCGGAGGCGGGCGTCTCCCTGCCGGCCCCCAGCGCCGATGCCCGGGAGCAGGAGACGAAGCGCGCCGGCGCCATCGAGGTGATGGAGATGGCCGCTCGCTTCTTCGAGGAGCAGCTGCAGGGCCGCGCCGGCACGGAGGCCCGCGCCTACCTGGATCGCCGTCAGCTCGGGACCGAGACGCGGGCGCGCTTCCGTCTCGGCTACGCGCCGGCTGAGCGCTACGCCCTGCGCGATCACCTCGCCGGCAAGGACGTGGACCGGAACCTGATGCTCGAGCTCGGCCTTCTTGTTTCGGGCGAGGACATCAAGGTTCCGTACGACAAGTTTCGCGACCGGGTGATGTTTCCGATCACCGATTCGCGCGGTCGCGTCATCGCCTTCGGCGGCCGGGCGATGCAGAAGGATGCCCGGGCGAAGTACATGAACTCGCCGGACACGCCGCTCTTCCACAAGGGGCAGATCCTCTACAACCTGCACCAGGCCCGTAAACCGGCCCATGACCGGGGCGTGATCATCGCGGTCGAGGGCTATGTCGACGTCATCGCCATGACCCTGGCGGGTCATCCCAACGCGGTGGCGGGCCTCGGCACGGCCCTCACCGAGGAGCAGATCGGCCTCCTGTGGCTTAATGCCGATGAGCCGATCCTGTGCTTCGACGGCGACGGGGCCGGACAGCGCGCGGCCTTCAAGGCCCTCGACGTGGCGCTTCCCGGCCTGACCCCTGGCAAGTCCCTGCGCTTTGCCATGCTGCCCGAGGGGCAGGACCCCGACGACCTCCTGCGCTCCGAGGGCAGGGCCGCGATCGACCGGGTGCTCGACGCGGCGCGCCCGCTCGTGGATGTGCTGTGGTCGCGAGCCACCGATGGGGCGCCCCTCGACACGCCCGAGCGCCGTGCCGGCCTCGCCAAGTCCCTGCGCGAGACCGTCTCCTCGATCCGCGACGAGACGGTGCGGGGCTTCTACCGCGACGAGATCGAAGGCCGGCTGCGAACGCTGTCCCCCCAGGCAAATCACGCCCGGCGCGGACCGTGGGAGCCGCGCGGCGGGGGGGCACGCCCTGCCTTCCAGCGGACGCCGCGCCCCGGTGACCCGCCGCCGTCGCCGCGAATCACCACCAAGTTCAATCCGCTCTTCGCGGGTGAGACCAGCGCCTCCGGGCCGGTGGCGTTCCGGGATCGCGAGGCCATGATCGTGTCGAGCCTCCTCGTCCACCCCGAACTTCTCGGCATCGAGGCCGAGGATCTCGCCGAGCTCGAGTTGGGCGACGCCGATGCGCAGGCCCTGCGCTCGCTGCTCCTCGACTGTCACGCCGATGCGGAGCAGCCCGGCGTCGCGGTTCTGGAGAGCCGCCTGGCTCGTGCCGGACTCGTGGAAGCGGCGGCACGACTTGCCTCTCATGTCCGTCCTGGCGACCGCTGGACCCTTGACGCGCATGCCGATCCTGTGCGTCTCGAAGACGCATTGCGTCAGGCCGTGATCTTGCACCGCAAATCCGGAGCGCTAAATAGCGAACTTCGCTTGGCCGAACGGGCCCTGGTCGAGGACGAGACGGAGGCGAACTTCGCTTGGCTGTGCGACGTGAAGGCCCGTATGGCGGTCATCGCCGGAGCGGAGGCGGACGATGAGATGCCGGGCGCAGACGAGGCGTCGGGCCCTTAGCGGCCGTCGTGAGCGAATTCGGCCGCCCCTGGCGGCGCATGGTTAACAATCGGTCAAGCGTCTCGCTTGCATACCGGGTTCTGACATCGACGCGGCTGTCACCACGACAATCCGCACATCATATGCATTGCGGCGTCGACGACGCGGATCGAGCGAGACGATCCCGCACGACGCTGCCACGACAACCATAGGCGGACCATGGCGACGAAGGCAACGGAACGGGACGAGACGGATGCTGCGCCGGAGCAACAGACCGACGGGCCGCTCCTCGATCTGACGGATGCCTCCGTCAAGCGGATGGTGAAGCTCGCCAAGAAGCGCGGCTACATCACCTATGAGGAGATCAACGAGGTCCTGCCCGACGGTCAGTCCGACCCCGACCAGATCGAGGACGTGCTCGCCCAGCTCTCCGAGATGGGCATCAACGTCGTCGAGGCGGAGGAGACCGAGGAGACGGCGGAGGCCAAGGCCAACGGCGAGGGCGACGACGAGGACGGGTCCGAGGGCGGCGAGGTCGCCGAGATCGCGCCGGCCAAGCCCCTGGCGGTGCGGGAGACCACCGCCAAGGAGCCGACCGACCGCACGGACGACCCCGTGCGCATGTACCTGCGCGAGATGGGCTCGGTGGAGCTCCTGTCCCGCGAGGGCGAGATCGCCATCGCCAAGCGCATCGAGGCCGGTCGCGAGGCGATGATCGCCGGTCTCTGCGAGAGCCCGCTGACCTTCCAGGCCATCATCATCTGGCGCGACGAACTCGTCGACGGCCGGGTGCTCCTGCGTGAGATCATCGACCTCGAGGCCACCTACGCCGGCCCCGACGCCAAGAACGCGATGCAGATCGCGGACGGCGCCGAGGAGGGCGAGGACGCCGAGGGGGATGCGCCGACGCCGGCCGAGGGCGACGACGAGGACGACATGGAGAACAACGTCTCCCTGGCGGCCATGGAGACGGAGATCAAGCCGCGCGTCCTCGAGACGTTCGACAACATCGCCAACAACTACCGCAAGCTGCGCAAGCTGCAGATCGAGCATGCCGAGCTGAAGGCGTCGGGCGGCACCCGCACCGACGCGCAGGAGCGCAAGCAGGACGAGCTGAAGGACGCCGTCGTCACCGATGTGAAGTCGCTCTCGCTCAATGCGAACCGCATCGAGGCTCTGGTCGAGCAGCTCTACGACATCAACAAGCGCCTCATTTCCCATGAGGGGCGGCTGATGCGCTATGCCGAGAGCCACGGCGTGGCCCGCGACGAGTTCCTGCGCCACTACCAGGGCTGGGAGCTCGACCCGAACTGGATGGAGCGCGTCGGCAGCCTCGGCGGTCGCGGCTGGAAGAACCTCGTCGAGAAGGGCTCGAACGAGGTGGCGCGCCTGCGCGAGCAGATCCTGACGCTGGCCTCCGAGACCGGCCTCGAGATCGGCGAGTACCGCAAGATCGTCAACATGGTCCAGAAGGGCGAGCGCGAAGCCCGTCAGGCCAAGAAGGAGATGATCGAAGCGAACCTGCGTCTCGTGATCTCGATCGCCAAGAAGTACACCAACCGCGGCCTGCAGTTCCTGGACCTGATCCAGGAGGGCAATATCGGCCTGATGAAGGCTGTCGATAAGTTCGAGTACCGCCGCGGCTACAAGTTCTCGACCTACGCGACCTGGTGGATCCGGCAGGCGATCACCCGCTCGATCGCCGATCAGGCCCGCACCATCCGCATCCCGGTGCACATGATCGAGACGATCAACAAAATCGTCCGGACCTCGCGCCAGATGCTGCACGAGATCGGCCGCGAGCCGACCCCGGAGGAACTGGCCGAGAAGCTGGCCATGCCGCTGGAGAAGGTGCGCAAGGTTCTCAAGATCGCCAAGGAGCCGATCTCCCTCGAGACGCCCATCGGCGACGAGGAGGACAGCCACCTCGGAGACTTCATCGAGGACAAGAACGTCGTTCTGCCCATCGACGCGGCGATCCAGTCGAACCTCCGCGAGACCACGACGCGCGTGCTTGCCTCGCTCACGCCGCGCGAAGAACGGGTGCTGCGCATGCGCTTCGGCATCGGCATGAACACCGATCACACCCTCGAAGAGGTCGGCCAGCAGTTCTCGGTGACCCGCGAGCGCATCCGTCAGATCGAGGCGAAGGCGCTGCGCAAGCTCAAGCACCCGAGCCGCTCGCGCAAGCTGCGCAGCTTCCTCGACAACTGATTGCGTCACGCGCCGATAGCGTGATCCCGGGCGGGGCATCGCAAGGTGTCCCGCCCGTCTGGTCCAAGGATCCGGCTCGTACAGAAACCGGGCTCGTCCATTTTCATCAGGGATCGGCGGCAGGCGGGCCTCTCCTCCTGTTGCCGTCTCCCGATACCGAACCCACCTTGGCCATATGCTCGATCGAGGCCCGCCCCAGCCCGCACCGACCGCCGAAGCCGACGGGTCCGAGGCGAACGACGTGCCGTTCGGCGCGCTCCAGCAATGTGTCGCCCTGCGCGACTGGCTGTTGAGCGAGGGCGCACGGATGCCCAAGGCCGAGGACCTGCTCTCGGGCCTCGCCGAGCGGCTCATCGACCTCGGCGTGCCGGTGGACCGGGCGACCACGGCCATCGATGCCCTGCATTCCGAGTATTCCGGCGTCGGTCGGTTCTGGACCCGCGAGACCGGCTCCACGGTGCGCCTGTTCCCGCACGGGGAAGCCTCCGACAAGGCCTACCGCGAGAGTCCGTTCTTCCGGGTCCACGAGACCGGCGAATGGATGATCCTCGATCTGGCGGAGACGGCGGACGATGCCTACGCGGTGATCCCGGACCTGAAGGCGGAGGGTTACCGGCAATACATCGTGGCGCCCCTGTTCTTCACCAACGGCACCCGCAACGGGATCTCGTTCGCGACCCGGGCCGAAGCCGGATTTCGCGACGAGGACGTGGCGATCCTGCGCTTCGTGATGCCGACGCTCGCGGCCGTGATGGAGATGCGCAGCGTCAACAAGCAACTCGACCATGTGCTGCGGATCTATGTCGGGGACGAACCGCACAAGGCGATCCTCGGCGGCTCGATCCGGCGCGGCCACGTGCAGCGGATTCGCTCCGCGATCCTGTTCGCCGACATGCGGGACTACACCCGCATCTCCGCGGACATGACGCCCGAGGAGGCGGTGGACCTCCTCAACATCTTCTTCGATTGCCTCGTGCCGGCCATCGAGCGCGAGGGCGGCGAGGTCCTGAAGTATCTCGGCGACGGCCTCCTGGCGATCTTCCGGGAACCCGGGGACGATCTGGGCGGCGCCGCCAAGGGCGCGCTCACGGCCTCTCAGAGCGCCATGCAGTCCCTGGCCGAGGCCAATGCGCTCGGCCGGTTCGCCAATCCGGTGGCGGCCGGCATCGCGCTCCACCACGGCGAGGCGGCCTACGGTAACGTGGGCTCCGGCGCCCGTCTCGATTTTACGGTGATCGGCCGCGACGTGAACCTTGCCAGCCGCATCGCCCGCCTCAACCGGACGCTCGGCGAGCCGATCCTGATGTCGAAGCCTTTCGTGGACTTCCTGTGGGACATCCCGGAGTCCCTGGGCGAGCACGCCCTCGACGGGTTCGCGCAGCCGATGGGCGTCTACCGGCCGAATCGGCCACCCGCCGCCTGAACCGCCGACCTGGGGATTGACCGGAGCGCCGCCTCGGCCCACATCAGGAGCGTTCCAGGGAGATCCCCGGCAAGGGGCTGAGAAACCGATGGCCGTCCGTTCGCGGATGGCGGCGCGGAAATCCTTCGAACCTGACCCGGTTCATACCGGCGTAGGGATTGGACCGCGGGTTTCGCGAATGAGCCCGGCACGCTTCACCGGTTGAAGCTGCAGCTCCACCAATCTCGGCGCCGCGCGCGGAGATTGCGTTGGACGTGACCCCGAATGTTTCCCTCAACCTTCGACGGAAGCGCGGCGACGCGCTGCCCCCGGCCACGATGCCGGCGCGCAGCGACGTGGTCGTGGTCGGAGCGGGCCTGATCGGCCTGTCGGCGGCCTGGCGCCTGGCGCAGGGCGGCCGGACCGTCACCGTGCTCGAACGCGACGCCGTGGGCGCCGGCGCGAGCCTGGCCGCCACCGGCATGCTGGCCCCCGCCGCCGAGCACGAGCCCGGCTCCGACCCGCTCCTGCCCCTTGCCCTGGAGAGCCTTTCCCGCTGGCCGGCATTTCGCGATGCGCTTCAGGCCGCTTCCGGCATCGGGATCGATTACCGGGAGGAGGGCACCCTGGTCCTCGCCCTCGGCCGCGACGAGGTGGAGCGCCTGCGCTTCCGCCACGAGCTTCAGGTGCGCTCCGGCCTCGACGCGCGCTGGCTCTCCGGTCCGGAGGTGCGCGCCCGCGAGCCGGGCCTGCGCCCCGGCATCAGCGCGGGTCTCTTCTGCGCGCACGACCATCAGGTCGATCCGAGCCTCGTCATGGCGGCCCTGGTCCGGGCCTGCCTCGCAGCGGGCGTCACCCTCGTGGAGGGCTGTCCGGTCGAGGCCCTGGACTGGAGCGGCGGCCGCGTCACCGGCGTTCGCACGGATCGCGGCGCGGTGAGCGCCGATGTCGTCCTGCTGGCCTCCGGAGCCTGGAGCGGGGAGGCGGGGCTGCTGCCGGATTCCCTGGCGCTTCCGGTTCGGCCGCTGCGCGGCCAGTCGCTGGCCTTGCGCACCACCAAGCGCACCGGCACGCTCGGCCACATGGTCTGGACGGAACAGGTCCACATGGCGCCCAAGAGCGACGGGCACCTCATCGTCGGAGCCACGGTCGAGGATTGCGGCTTCCTTCCCGGCGTCACCGCGGGCGGTCTCTACGCTCTGCTCGAGGGCGCACGGCGAGTCCTTCCCGGCATCGAGGAGATGGCCGTGGAGGCCATCTGGAGCGGGTTCCGCCCAACCTCGGACGACGATGCGCCGATCATCGACGCCCTGGCGCCCGGCCTCGTCGTCGCCACGGGCCACCACCGCAACGGCTATCTGCTGGCGCCCGCGACCGCCGACGCCGTCGCCTCCCTCGTCGCCGACGGCAGCTTGCCGGCTTTCGCGGAGGGCTTTGGGCTAGCCCGATTCCGGCGTGGATCCGAGCGGAGGGCGTTCGCATGAGGCTCACCGTCAACGGAGAGGCCCGCGAAAGCGCGGCCGCCGACCTCGACGCCCTGTTCCGGGAGGAGGCCGAGGAGACCGGCATCGACGACCCGCAGGGTATCGCCATCGCGCTCAACGGCGCCGTGATCCGCCGTCGGGACTGGAACACCACACCCCTGGCGGAGGGCGACCGCATCGAGATCGTCCGCGCCATGCAGGGAGGCTGAAGGCATGACCGAAACCCCGAACGACCGGTACGCCGATCCGCTGGTGATCGCCGGCATCCCCCTGCAGTCGCGCCTCTTCATCGGCACGGCGGGCTATCCGACGCAGAGCATCCTGTTCGACGCGGTGGCGGCCTCGGGCGCCGAGGTCGTCACCGCGTCGATCCGCCGGGTCTCGCTGCAGGGCCACGGCTCGGACACCCTGCGCCGCCTGAAGGGGCATCGGTTCCTGCCGAACACCGCCGGCTGCGAGACCGCCCGCGACGCGATCATGACGGCCGAACTCGCCCGCGAGGCGCTGGACACCACCTGGATCAAGGTCGAGGTCATCGGCGACCGCGAGACCCTCTACCCGGATGTCGCGGAACTGCTGGAGGCCTGCCGACACCTCGTCGATGATGGCTTCACCGTGCTGCCCTATTGCAACGACGACCCGGTCGTCTGCCAGCGCCTGGCCGACCTCGGCTGCGCCGCCGTGATGCCGATGGGTTCGCTGATCGGCTCCGGCATGGGGGTCGCGAACCCCGCCAACCTCGAACTGATCTGCCGGCGCTCGCCGGTGCCCGTCATCGTGGATGCCGGCATCGGTACCGCCTCCGATGCGGTCATCGCGATGGAACTCGGAGCCGCCGGCTGCCTGCTCAACACGGCCGTCGCGAAGGCGGACGATCCTGTGCGGATGGCCCGCGCCATGCGCCACGCGGTCCAGGCCGGCCGCGATGCCCATTGCGCCGGCCGCATCCCTAAGCGCGGCCGGGCCGAGCCGTCGAGCCCGCAACTGGGGCTGGTGGGCTCGTGAACCGCGCACGGCCGGCACGAAGCGGGTGGATCGCGTCGGCATGAAGGCGCTGCCCGCGCGGCTGCTCGTCGTCACCGAGCGATCGGCCACCGACGACCCGGAGATTGCCGCGCGCCAACTCCTCGAAACCCTCGACCGGCTCTTGGCGGCCGGGATCCGCTGGGTCTGGTTTCGCGAGCGCGACCTCGAACCCGATGCGCGCCTTGTCCTCGGCCGCAGGGTCGCCGAGCGCGTGCGGGTGCACCGCGGCACGCTGACCGTCGGGGGCGATGCGGCCCTGGCGGCGGCCCTCGAGGCGCAGGGCGTGCACCTCCCGGGCGGCTCCACGCCGAGCGACTTCGCCCGGGCGCGGGGGCTCCTGCCGAACGGGCTCGTCGGCGTCTCGGCGCATTCCGTGCCGGAGGTCGAGGCGGCGGCTCGAGCCGGGGTCGACTACGCCACCGTGAGCCCGATCTTTCCGAGTGCGAGCAAGCCGGGCTACGGTCCAGCCCTGGGCGTGGCGGCGCTGACGCGAGCGGCCGCCTCCGGCCTGCCCGTCATCGCCCTCGGTGGCATCACCACCGAGCGAGCGCCGGGTTGCCATACGGCGGGGGCGGCGGGTGTGGCGGTCATGGGACCGCTGATGCGCGGCTCGAATCGCGTGGAGCAGGCGCGGATCTTCCTCGACATCGCGAGCGGCACGCCGGATCGTCCGTGACCCGAGCGCCGCTCCCCTGACGGGCCGGCCCCCTTCACGCTGTCCCCGGTGAAACGAGCCGCCCGCGTCGGACGCAGGGTGGCCCGACTACTTCGCCGCGGCCGGCCCGTAGGGCGGGCGCGGAATCGCCCGGTGGGCCGCGCGCAGGGCCGCCGACCAGCGCTCACGAAGGTCGTGGAAGTAGCTCTCGCCGGCCTCGATGCGATGGTTCACCTCGAGGTCCAGGGCGTTGCGGCGCGCGACCGCGATGTCGATCGGCAGCCCGACGCCGAGATTCGAGCGCATGGTCGAATCCATCGAGACCAGCCCGACCTTCAGGGCGTCGTAGAGCTCGGTCTCGTACTTCACCGCCCGGTCGAGGATCGGCTTGCCGTACTTGTGCTCGCCGATCTGCAGGAACGGCGCGTCGCCGCTGCACTCGATGAAGTTGCCGGCCGCGTAGATCAGGTAGAGCTTCATCGGATCCGTTCCGATCTGCCCGCCGAACAGGAGGGAGACGGAGAAGCGCAGGTTGGCGGCCTCGAAGCCGGCTTTCTCGATCTCACGCACCCTGCGGATGGCGCGGCCCACGAGCTGGGCCGCCTGGAACATCGTCGGCGCCTCGACGAGCTTCATCTTCGGCTCGCCGGCATCGCCTTCGACACCCTCGGCGAGAAGGCTGAGGACCGATTGGGTGATCGAGAGGTTGCCTGCCGAGGCCAGCATCATCACCCGTTCGCCGGGCACGTTGAAGTGGTGCAGCTTGCGATAGGTCGAGATGTCGTCGAGCCCGGCATTGGTCCGGGTGTCGGCGATCATCACAAGGCCCTCTTCCACGAGGACGCCGACACAATAGGTCATGGCTCGGTCTTTCCGGGGCTTGGGTCCCTCGCGCGCACGAGCGCGATCAGGACTGAACGTTCGCCTGTGCCTGCTCTACGCGAAGCGTCACGTCCAGGGTTTCGGTGCCGCCACCCATGCGGCTGCCGCGAATCGGCGCCGCACCGAGATAGTCGAGGGCGACCGCGACGCGGATATGGGCCTCGGTGGTGGCGATCCCGTTGGCCGCATCAAAGCCGACCCAGCCGAGCCCCGGCACGAGGGCTTCAGCCCAGGCATGGCCCGAGCCCTGATCGGTCTCGCCGTCGGAATGATGGAAGTAGCCCGAGATGTAGCGGGCGGGGATTTCGAGGTGGCGCGCCGCGGCGATGAACAGGTGGGTGACGTCCTGGCAGACCCCCTTCTCTTGCGCGAAGGCCTGGGCCGCGTTGGTGCTGGCGCTGGCCGGCCCCGGAACGAAGGCGACGCGCGCGTGGACCGCAGCGAGCAACCGATGCAGGATCGGCAGCGGGGCCGGATCCCCGGCCTCCGCGACCTCGCGGGCGAAGGCCTGGATCCCGTCATTTGCGAGGGCGAGGTCGGAATCGCGCAGGTAGAACACGTCGGGCACGCGCTCGACCGTGCCGCGCACGATGCCGTGCATCTCGATCGTGTCGACCTCTCCGGTCACGCGGATCGAGAGGGCTTCGGCCGGCTCGTCGGCGGTGAACCAGTGCACCACGTTGCCGAATCCGTCTTCGCGCTCGCTGACGCGCCCGTCGACCGAGGGCTCGATGCGCCAGCGCCGGACATACTGGCCGTCATGGTCGCGCGGGCGCATGCGCAGGACCTGGATCAAGCCCCGGGCCGGCTGCTCGTAGGTGTAATTGGTCTCGTGAAAGACGCGAATTCGCATGCGGCGACCTTTGCGCGGCCTCGGATTTGGGGCCGGCTCTATACCAGATATTGCTCGATGACCGCGGCGCCGAGTCGATTGTTCTCGGCGATGAACTCCGTCACGAACTCGTGGAGTCCGGAGGAGAAGATGCGGTTGATGTTCTCGCCCTCGAGTCGTGCCAGCGTGTTGCTCGCCAGCCGCTGGCTCGCGCCGCGCCGTCCATAGGCATCGGCGATCAGGTCCAGATGCTCCACCAGCATGCCGTAGCAGTTGGTGAAGGAGCGCGGCATCTGCCGGTTGAGGATGAGCAGGTCGGCCACCAGCAGCGGCTTCACGCTCTCCCGGTAGACCCAGTGATAGGCGTTGAAGGCCGAGACCTCGCGCAGGATCGTGGTCCACTGGAAGTAGTCGAGGCTGCCGCCGATCTTCTCCGAGGCCGGCAGCAGGATGCGGTATTTCACGTCGAGGATGCGGGCGGTGTTGTCGGCCCGCTCGATCGCGGTGCCGAGTCGGGTGAACCAATAGGCATCGTTGCGCAGCATCGTCCGATAGGCCGAGCCGTCGAAGGCGAGCGAGACGCCCTTCACCCAGTCGAGGAATCGGGTGAATTCGTCGCGGTTGAGGTCCCGGCCCTCGTAGTTGCGCAGTTCGAGCCAGGCCCCGTTGATCGCGTCCCACATCTCGGTTGTGAGCGCCGTGCGCACGCTGCGGGCGTTCTCGCGGGCGGTCTCGATGCAGGAGCGGATCGAGGACGGATTGTGGGGGCTGAAGGCGAGGAAGTCGCAGACGGTGGCTTCCGTCACGCTGTCGTAGAGGGGCTTGAACACCTCCGGATCGCCGGCCGAGGCCAGCGCCGAGGCCCACTCGTTGGTCTCGCCGCCGCCGTAGCTGGAGGGCAGGGCGGCCAGCCGCAGCGCCGCATCGAGAATGCGGGCGACGAACTCCGCCCGCTCGGCATAGCGCGAGAGCCAGTACAGGTTGTCTGCGGTCCGGGACAGCATGGGGTTCCGTTGAGACGCCGGCCGGGCGCGGGGCGCTGCGACCGCTGGGCTGAAGGGACTATGCCGGTGGCGGCAATCGATTGGGAAGGCCCCCGGCACGGAACGCCGTGGCGGGGAGCCCGGATTGTCTCAGGCGTCGAGGACCCAGGTGTCCTTGGTGCCGCCGCCCTGGCTCGAATTCACGACCAGGGATCCCTCCTTCAGGGCCACGCGCGTCAGGCCGCCGGGCACGATTCGGATCTCGTCCGAGCCGCAGAGCACGAAGGGGCGCAGGTCCACGTGCCGGGGCGCGACTCCGGAGGCGACGAAGGTCGGGCAGGTCGAGAGCGCCAGGGTCGGCTGGGCGATGAAACCGTCGGGGGCATGCTTGAGCTTGCGCCCGAACTCCTCGATCTCGCGCTTGGTGGCATGCGGGCCCACCAGCATGCCGTAGCCGCCCGAGCCGTTGACCTCCTTCACCACGAGCTCGGCGAGGTTGTCCATGACGTAGGCGAAGGCCTCCTTCTCGCGGCAACGATAGGTCGGCACGTTGTGCAGGATCGGCTCTTCGCCGGTGAAGAACCGCACGATCTCCGGCATGTAGCTGTAGACCGCCTTGTCGTCGGCGATGCCGGTGCCCACCGCGTTCGCGAGCGTCACGGTCCCGCGCTCGTAGGCGTTCATGATGCCGGGCACGCCGAGCACAGAATCCGGACGGAACACCAGCGGATCGAGGAAGTCGTCATCGAGGCGGCGATACAGCACGTCGACCCGGCGCGGGCCCTCCGTGGTGCGCATGTAGACGACGTCGTCCTTGGTGAAGAGGTCGGACGCCTCCACGAGGTCGACGCCGAGCTTGTCCGCCAGGAACGAGTGCTCGTAGAACGCCGAGTTGTAGCGGCCGGGGGTCAGCAGGGCGACGGTGGGGTCGCGGGTCGCGGTGGAGGGCGCCAAGCTCCGCAGGGTCGCCAGCAGCGCGTCCGGATAATTCTCCACGGGGGCCACCCGGTGCCGCGAGAACAGCTCCGGGAACAGCCGCAGCATCACCTCGCGGTTCTCCAGCATGTAGGACACGCCGGACGGGGTCCGGGCATTGTCCTCCAGCACGAAGAAGTCGTTCTCGCCGGTGCGCACGATGTCGATGCCCGCGATGTGGACGTAGAGGTCGTGCGGGACCCGGAAGGCGCGCATCTCCATGCGGTAATGCGGGTTGCGGTAGACGAGGTCGGCCGGGATGATGCCGGCCTTGATGCATTCCTGGGCGCCGTAGATGTCCTTCAGGAAGGCGTTGATCGCGGTGACGCGCTGCTTCAGCCCGCGCTCCAGGAAGCCCCATTCCGGTTTGGTGATGACGCGGGGGATGATGTCGAACGGGATCAGGCGCTCGGTGGATTCGTTGGCGCCGTAGACCGCGAAGGTGATGCCGATGCGGCGGAACAGCATCTCCGCCTGGCTGCGGCGGGTGTTGAAATGCTCCGGCGGCGTCGTGTCGAGCCAGGTCTTGAGGCTGTTGTAGGCTTCACGCACGGCGGGGTCGCTCAGCGCCCCATCGGGCAGCCCGGTCATCTCGTCGAATGCAGCGAGCGCCATTCGCGCCTCTCCCTTGAAACGCCACCACCCAGGCAAGAAACCTAGCACGTCAGCTAGGCAAGAGGCGCGCCAGCGGCCCGTCGTCGGGGTCTTCGCCTACCTCTCTGACGTGCAACGTAGCACGTTCAAATCAACTTCAAGCCCTTGAAGCTGGCGTGCCCCTCCCGGCCGAGGATGATGTGATCGTGGACCACGATGCCCAGGGGATCGAGCACGCCGATGATCTCACGGGTCATGCGGATGTCGGCGGCCGAGGGGGTCGGGTCGCCGGACGGGTGGTTGTGCGCGAGGAGGATCGCCGTGGCCGAGAGTTCCAACGCCCGGCGCGCCACCTCGCGGGGATAGACGGGCGTGTGGTCCACCGTGCCGCGGCCTTGGACTTCGTCGGCGATGAGGTGGTTGCGCCGGTCGAGGAACAGGACCCGGAACTGCTCGCGGGGCGCGAAGGCCATGGTGGCGCGGCAATATTCGAGGACGGCGGCCCAGGACGACAGCAGCGGCCGCTCGGCGATCGCGCCTCGCGCCAGCCGGTGGCCTGCCGCTTCGATGAGCTTGAGATCGGCGATGATTCCGGCCCCGATGCCTTCGATTTCAGCAAGTCGCGCGGGCTCGGCGCTGATCACCTCGGCAAAGCTGCCGAAGCGCCGGATCAGCGCCTTGGCCAGGGGCTTCACGTCCCGGCGCGGTATGGCGCGGAACAGGGCGAGTTCGAGGAGTTCGTAATCCGGGAGCGCGTCGGCGCCGGCCTGCGCGAAGCGGGCGCGCAGTCGGTCGCGATGGCCGAGATAATGCGGCTCGGACTCGCCCGGTTTCGGCTTGCCCGGGTTCGACATGCCCGGTTTCGACTTGCCCGGGTCGTCCCCCGAGGCGTCGGGTCGGGGCGGGGGCCGGGCGCTCACGGGCTGGCCGTCAGGCGGCCGTGGGGACCGGCTGGTGCAGGCCCTTCGGCGAAAGGGTGAAGATCTCCACGCCCGTCTCCGTCACCGCGACGGTGTGCTCGAATTGGGCCGAGAGCGAGCGGTCGCGCGTCACCGCCGTCCAGCCGTCGGAAAGCACCTTCACGGCCGGGCGCCCGAGATTGATCATCGGCTCCACCGTGAAGAACTGCCCGGGCTGGAACTTCACGTCGTAGCTCGGCTCGACGTAGTGCAGGATCGTGGGGGCGTCGTGATAGGTGCGCCCGAGGCCGTGGCCGCAGAAATCGCGCACCACCGAGCAGCGCTCGGCCTCCGCGTAGGCCTGGATCGCCCGGCCGATATCGGTGGTCGATCCGCCCGGCTTGATCGCCGCGATGCCCCGCATGAGGCATTCGTGCGTGATCTCGCAGAGGCGCTCGGCCTTGCGCTGAACCTCGCCGACATAGGCCATGCGGCTCGAATCCCCGTGCCATCCATCGAGGATGAGGCAAATGTCGAGGTTGACGATGTCGCCCTCGCGCAGGGGTTTGTCGTTGGGGATGCCGTGGCAGACCACGTGGTTGATGGAGGTGCAGATCGACTTCGGATAGCCGCGGTAGAGCAGCGAGGCCGGATAGGCGCCGTTGTCCATGGCGAAGGTGTAGGCCAGCTTGTCGAGTTGCTCCGTGGTGACGCCGGGGGCCGTCGCCTCCATCAGCACGTCGAGGGCCTCCGCCGTCAGCCGGCCCGCCCGGCGCATGCCTTCGAATCCCTCCGGGCCGTGGAGCGGCGGCTGGGGCGAGCGGCGTCCGCTCTCGGAGACGGCCTGTTCGTTCTGGGTCATGGATGACGGTTTCGTGCGGATGCCGGATCGGGTCGCACCATATGTACGGTGGCGCGTGCGCGAGGCCAACCCTCGCGGACCCGCCGCCCACCGGCGGCCCGCCCGCATTGCACTAGGCGTATGGCGAGCGAGCGGATAGAGACGGGGGCGGGCAGACCCTTACACACACGGTGCCCGGGGCGGACGCGACATGTCCCACCGGGCCGGCAGGCAGGACGAGGCGATGGCTGACAAGGCGGTGCCGCATTTCCACAACGAACCCGGCGTGGCCGTGATTCATGTCGGTTCGAAGGAGTTCATGTGCATCGGGGCCAAGCCCCCCTTCGACCATCCGCACATCTTCCTCGACATGGGCACCGAGACCGAGACGATCTGCCAGTACTGCTCGACCCTGTTCCGCTATCGGCCGACCCTGGCCGCCGGCACTGCCGACCCGGCTACCTGCGTCTGGGACGACCGGGTCTCGGCCGCCGCCTGACGCGCCGGACGGGATCAGCCCGATGTCGGGACTGAACATCGCCATCGTGGGCGCCGGGATCGGCGGTCTGACGGCCGCGCTCGCCCTCGACGGCGCCGGGCATACCGTGGCGCTGATCGAGCGACGGACCGGTTTCAGCGAGGTCGGGGCGGGCATCCAGCTCTCGCCGAACGCCAGCCGGGTGCTGATCGGCCTGGGCCTCGGTGCGGCGCTCCGCAGGGCGGCGAGCGAGCCGCCCCAGGTCGTGGTGCGGTCGCTTCGGGGCGGGGAGCCGATCGGCGGCGTCGCGCTGGGGGCGAGCCATCGGGACACCTTCGGCGCGCCCTACTACGTCATCCACCGGGCCGACCTGCAGACCCTGCTGCTCGACGCGGTGCGGGGCCGTCCGAAGATCCGGCTGCTCGTGGGCCGTGACGTCACCGGCTATGCCGAGCGGCCGGACGGGGCCGACCTCACCCTGGAAAGCGGCAGCGGCGCCCGTGCCGAGACCTTCGCGGCCGACCTCGTCATCGCTGCGGACGGCGTGCGCTCGCGCCTGCGCGGCCACCTCGACAGCCAGGACCTGCGCTCCTGCCGGGCTGCGGCGTGGCGGGCCATCGTGCCTCGGGATGCGCTGCCGCCGGAACTCGACGCGGAGAGCACCGGCCTCTGGCTCGGAGCCGGGCGTCACGTCGTGCATTACCCCATCCGCGGCGGTCAGCACGTCAACGTCGTCGCGGTAGTTCCCGAGCGGACGGGCAGCGAGGGCTGGGGCCAACTCGGCGAACCTGCCATCCTGCGAGCCCGGTTCCGTGACGCGGCCCCGCCACTCGCGAGCCTGCTCGCGATCCCCGATTCCTGGCTGGTCTGGTCCCTCGAGGATCGGCCGGCGGCGCGACCGATGGCGGGCGGGCGGCTGGCCCTCATGGGCGACGCCGCGCATCCGATCCTGCCCTTCCTGGCGCAGGGCGCCGCCCTCGCCATCGAGGATGCCGCCGTGCTCACCAAGCTCATCGGACCCGCGGGGGCGTCCCAGGATCTGTCCGCGGCGCTCCTACAATACGCCGTCGCCCGGTCGGCCCGCGCCCGTTGGGTGCGCAAGGCCGCTCGCGCCAACGGCCGAACCTATCATGCCGGTGCCCTGGTCGGGCCGATCCGCAACGCGGTGATGCGCCGCCTCGGGCCGGAGGGCCTGAATCGCCGCTACGCCTGGCTCTACGGATGGACGCCTTGATCTCCCCGGCGGGCCCCGCTACCGCTGGTCCCGGCATGCGGACGTGGCGAAACCGGTAGACGCACGAGACTTAAAATCTTGCGGCTGTAAGGCTGTGCGGGTTCGAGTCCCGCCGTCCGCACCAATTCCTCATAAATTTTGAACGGTGCCAGCGAGTTGCTGGCAGCGGGACGTTGTTCGGCGTGCCCCGCTTTGCCCGAAAGCCTGAACCACGCGACCGTCGCCGGCCCCTGAGCCGCGTCTCAGCGCCGCTTCCTTCGCCTGCCGAGGAGTAGGGCGACCACCCCTAGAAGGGCCACTCCAGCCACAATCGTCGAGGTCGGCGGGGAACCGCGCTTCTGTCGGGACGGCGGCAGCCCGTCCCGGCCAACCGCGCTGCTGCCGAGAAGCCATCTCAGCGAACGACGCAGTTCCTCGGTGGCGTTGCGCTCGAACCAGTGACCGTGGGTGAAGATGACCCGTTCGGGCTCGAACGCCACGAGCCGTCGCGCCGCGTCAGCCACCGCGCGACGGTTCGTCCGCAGCAGGAGCCTGAGGTAGAGCGGTGCCTTGCCGTCCGGCGCAACGATCCCCAGCACCCGGGCTAGCGGCCGGATGAGCACGGGGAGAAGGTCGGCCTCCAGATTGATGATGAGGTCCGTGAGGAGGAGCGAACCGGTCGCGCGGTGATAGAGGGCGACCTCCTTGAACACCGGTCCGGCGATCAGCACCTGATCGATCTCGTTCGCCCAGACCCGTGGCGACCTGTCTCCGAGCTCCGCATCGATCCGAACACCGGAGCGGCGAACCTGCCCACGGTCCTCGAGCCCCGGTACGGCCCAGGTGATGGCATTGGGGCAGGCCGCCTGCCAGTCCTTCAGGAACATCCAGTGACCGACGCTCGGGGCAACGAGATGCCCGATGCGTCCGAGCCTTTCCAAGGCGTGCTGAAGCTCGGGGCGGTACGGAATGGGGGAGTGCAGGAGCAACTCGCCGCCGGCCAGTCGCAGCACCGTCATGCGTATCGGCAGGGGTATCCCGCCCGCGTGGACGGGGGCCGCGTCCACGATCCAGACGCCGTCGGCGACCTGTTTCGGGACGTTCAGGGGCGGATAGCTGAGGTCGTGCGCCAAGTCGCTGGGCTCCCGGAAGGTGGTCTGCCCTGGGAAACCAGCGCCGGGGGCCTTCAGGTCCATCGCTCGATGACGGCCTGCCTATGATCCAGACCATCACCGCCACAGCGGCCTCCCTTCTGCGGTCTGGGCGCGCTGCCTTTCTGGTGATTGGGGGGGTCTCCACGCACCGTCGGAGCGCAGGGCTATCGAACGCCGTTTAAAGCCGGTTCGATTTCAGGTTCCGCGCAAAGCGTGATGCGGCGCACGGAAGCCCCGGGACGCACGGCCGGTGCGATCATCCCCGGGCGTCCGTCTACTCGGGCGGTCATCACCGAGATCGCCCGTCACCCGATCTCGTGCGTGGCGGGGGCGGCGAGGTCGTCGGAATTGGCGGGCGCCGGCGCCAGCAAGGCGGCTTCGACACGGTTCCGCCCGGCGCGCTTGGCGCGGTAGAGCGCATCGTCGGCGGATTTGAGGAGATCGCCGGCGCTGACGCCGAGGGCCCCGAGGCTGCCATGCGCGGCGGTGACGCCCACGCTGATCGTCACCGACGCGGTCTCGCCCAACCCCGGATGCGGGTAGGCCATTCGGGCGACCGCGACCCGCAGGCTCTCGGCGAGGGCCCAGGCCGTCTCCGGCTCCGCCCGGGGCATGCGGACGATGAACTCCTCACCGCCATAACGGGCGATATGCGCGCCCTGGGCTTCGGCGGCGGCCTTCAGCACGCCCGCCACATGCTGGAGGCAGCGATCGCCCTCCGGGTGGCCGGCGGTATCGTTGAGGCGCTTGAAGGCGTCGATGTCGATCAGGGCCACCGCCGACCAAGCGTCGTTCGCGCAGGCGAGAGCCCAGCCGGCCTGTAGCTCCACCGTGAAGGCGCGCCGGTTGGCGAGGCCCGTCAGTGCATCGGTCTCGGACAGGATGACGAGGCGCGCGTTGGCCTCGGCGAGATCCGCATCCCGGCGCGCCTTCTCCAGGGTCAGCAGGAAGGTCTCCTTCCGCGTCCATTCGCGGGAATAGGCGAGCTTCAGGGGAACGAGGACGAGGCTGGCGATCAGCAGCGGCAGTCCGGTCGGCTCGTTGCGCGGCAACATGAGGCAGGTCACGTACGCGACATAGAGCACGAACGCGGCGCCGCAGAAGACGAGGCAGTGGCGGAACGAGAGCGGTGCGATCATGCCGACCACGAGGGGCACGATCACGGCCAGGATGCGGTAGGTGTCCGCGTGGCTCGGCGGCGCGATCTCCGCGCTGTTGAGCACGATCGCCATGTCCACCAGCGCCACCGACGTCACCACCGTCGCTTGGCGGACCGTCGTCGGTGTGCCGTGCAGGGCCATGATCGCCGCGATCGTGAGCGGCAGGAAGACGCCGAGGGTGAGCAGCGCCGGAACGACGACGCGCTCGGGACCGAAGACGTCGAAGTCCAGTTTCAGGGACAGGACGTTGAACAGGATGAAGACGACGAGCCAGGACTGGAGATAAGCGCCCGACGAAATCCGCACCGTCTCGGCGAACCCGGCCTCGAGGGGGCCGGGAAGCGCCAGGCGATACCAGGACCTGCTTCGGGCTGCCTCGATCAGGCTCGGATTCACATCATGCATGGGATCGACCGCAAGCGATGGCGCAATGCTGTGCATCCTATCCTTGAAGGCCGTTAAATTTCCTGATGGATTGGACACCTTTCGGCTCAAGAACCGGAAAAGCCGGTTCTGTCGCGCGGAGCGATCACCCCGGGCCGTTTCCGGCCGGGGATCGGCCCGCGAACGGCTCCCGGCCGGTCCGGGAATCCACGCGCGCACCATTGACGGCGCACGGGTCGGAGCGAGATCACGCAACGGTGCGTTGGCATGCCGACGTGCTCAGATGGAAGCGACGCCCGTCCTCGCAACCGATCGCGGGAGGCGGCGGGCTTTGCCCCGATGCGAGGAGAGTTTGGCCATGAGCGCGCTTCACCCGGACATCGCCGCCGTCACGGCCCGCGTCATCGAACGGTCCGGTCCGACCCGGAAAGCCTATCTCGACCTGATCGCCCGGGAGCGGGATTCCGGCGTCCGTCGTCCGATGCTGAATTGCGGCAACCTTGCGCACGGATTCGCGGCCTCCGGCGAGGACAAGGCGACGATCAAATCCGGCCGCGCGATGAACATCGCCATCGTCACCGCCTACAACGACATGCTGTCCGCCCATCAGCCCTATGGCCGCTACCCCGAGCAGATGAAACTGTTCGCCCGCGAGGTCGGGGCGACGGCCCAGGTCGCGGGCGGCGTGCCGGCGATGTGCGACGGCGTCACGCAAGGCCAGCGCGGCATGGAGCTGTCGCTGTTCTCCCGCGACACCATCGCGCTCTCCACGGCGGTGGCCCTGAGCCACGGCATGTTCGACGGGGCGGCGCTGCTGGGTATCTGCGACAAGATCGTGCCCGGACTGCTCATCGGGGCCCTGCGCTTCGGGCACCTGCCGATGGTCCTCATCCCGGCCGGGCCGATGCCTTCGGGGCTGGCGAACAAGGAGAAGCAGCGCATCCGCCAGCTCTACGCCGAGGGCAAGGTGGGGCGTGACGAGCTGCTCGAATCGGAATCCGCCTCCTATCACGGGGCCGGCACCTGCACCTTCTACGGCACCGCCAATTCCAACCAGATGATGATGGACGTGATGGGCCTGCACATGCCCGGCGCCTCCTTCATCAATCCGGGCACGAAGCTGCGCCAGGCGGTGACCCGCGCGGCCGTGCACCGCCTCGCCGAGATCGGGGCCGACGGCAACGACTACCGGCCCCTCGGCCATTGCGTCGACGAAAGGGCGATCGTGAACGCGGTGGTCGGGCTCCTGGCCACGGGGGGCTCGACCAACCACGCCATCCACCTGCCGGCCATCGCGCGGGCGGCGGGCATCGTTCTCGACTGGACCGATTTCGACCGGCTCTCGGCGGTGGTGCCGCAGGTCGCCAAGGTCTACCCGAACGGGTCGGGCGACGTGAATCACTTCCACGCGGCCGGGGGCATGTCCTACGTCATCGCCAGCCTGATCGATGCCGGGCTGCTTCATGACGACATCCTCACCGTGGCCGGCACGCGCCTGCGCGACCATGCCCGCGACCCGAAGCTCATCGACGACGCACTCGTGTTCGAGGATGCCCCCGCACGCTCGCATGACGAAAGCATCCTGCGCAGCCCTGCCGACGCCTTCCAGCCGGATGGCGGCATGCGGCTGGTCGCGGGCAATCTCGGCCGCGCCACCTTCAAGACCAGCGCGGTCGAGCCCTCCCGCTGGACGATCGAGGCGCCGGCCCGCGTCTTCGATGACCAGGACGACGTCATGGCTGCGTTCAAGGCGGGCGAACTGGAACGCGACGTGGTCGTGGTGGTGCGCTTCCAGGGGCCGCGGGCCAACGGTATGCCCGAACTGCACAAGCTGACGCCTCAGCTCGGCGTGCTGCAGGACCGGGGCTTTCGCGTGGCCCTCGTCACCGACGGACGCATGTCGGGCGCGTCCGGCAAGGTGCCGGCTGCGATCCATCTCAGCCCGGAGGCCCTCGGCGGCGGCCCACTGGCGCGGCTGCGCGATGGCGACATCGTCCGGCTGAGTGCGGAGGACGGGACGCTGGAGGCCCGTGTCGACCCGGCCGAGTGGGCGAGCCGCACGGAGGCCGTCGCGCCGCCGCCGGCCTTCGGGACCGGTCGCGAGCTCTTCGCCTTCATGCGCCACGGCGCCGACGGCGCGGAGCAGGGCGCCTCGGCCATGCTCGCCGCCGCCGGCCTCTAGATTCCGCTCCACCCCCGCCAAGGACGCGATTCCATGACCTCCATGATGACCTCCATCGATGCCCTGATGCGTTCCGTTCCCGTCATCCCGGTCCTGGTGGTGGAGTCGGTCGACCAGGCCGAGCCCATCGCCGCTGCCCTGGTGGCGGGGGGGCTGACGGCGCTGGAGGTGACCCTGCGCACCCCGGCCGCCCTCGACGTGATCCGCATCATGGCGCGCGTGGACGGCGCGGTGGTGGGCGCCGGGACGGTCCTCAACGAACGCGACCTCGATGCCGCCCTGGAGGCCGGTGCGACCTTCATCGTCAGCCCCGGTCTCACCGACCCGCTGACCAAGGCCGCGCTGGCGCGCGGTGTTCCCTACCTGCCGGGCGTGGCGAACGCGGCGGACATCATGCGCGGGCTCGACCATGGGCTCGACCGCTTCAAGTTCTTCCCGGCCGAAGCCGCCGGCGGCATCAAGGCGCTGAAGGCCCTGGCGGGTCCCTTCGGGCATGTCCGATTCTGCCCCACCGGCGGCATCGCCGAGGCGACGGCCCCGGACTGGCTCGCCCTGAAGCCGGTGCTCTGCGTGGGCGGGAGCTGGGTCGTCCCCCCGGGTACGCCGGACCCGGACCTGATTCGCCGCTCGGCCGAAGCCGCGAATCGCCTCCGGCCTGCCTGATCGGCGCGGGCCGACGACGCGCCGCACCATCGACGCCGGAGGGACGCATCCACCGGCCGGTCGCTCGATGATTCACCCGGTTCACGAACAGTTCTACGGATCGGTGTCCTGGTCGACTGCGTGCAACGTCGCGTCGCCCGCGTCCCCGATCCACCAGGGGACTGAGGGCCCGACCTATTCGCGTCAGCGCGAAGCGTATCGGCGACCGAGAATCATATCGCCCCACGCACGTTGCACGCGGATTTCGTATCGCCCGGGGATGGAGACGAGCGACGACGTTTCCGACCTCGACGGAAACCATTCACGAACTGGCCTGCACTTCGGGACCGCCGACCTGGGAAACAATCTTCCCTTTCATCCCTGCAGCGGCGTGATTCGTTGCGACGGAGCCTCTCCCCTGCGGTGAACTGCTGGTTGTGCCCTGGTTCTCCCCAGATCCGCATCCCCTCGCGCGAGAAGAATCTTCTTCGAGAAAACCCATCGGATCACCAGCCGTCTATTCTCCAGGCGCAGATCAGGAATGTGTCAAACATCAAGAATTATTCCGTATTTTCTGTGACTTGCACGCGTCCGACCGACCGGTCGAGCGACCCCGGATGGCTCTTTCCTGTGCCGAAACCTGCCTCCGGAACAGGCACTTAGCCGTCTGATCAACGTTGCACGGCGGCAACAGCCCCGGGGAACCGCCGGACCGATCACGATTCCGAGTTGCCGCCGGGAACACGCTCGCACAAAGTGACCCTGCGCTGACGGGAACGTCGGGGCGGAACAATTTCCAGCGGTTAACGCTCGGTTATTTAAAAACAAAGGGCGGTACGACATCGGGATCCTCGTAGATCTCGGGCGTGGCAAGCCTTCCCTCGGGTCTCGAAGCTTTTGGAGATATCAATGAAGCTCTTGAAGAGCTCGCTTCTCGCCTCCGCGGCAGGGTTTGCCGCGGTCGCCGGAGCACAGGCAGCCGACCTCCCGGTCAAGAAGGCCGCCCCCATCGAATACGTCCGCGTCTGCTCCGCTTACGGCGCCGGCTTCTTCTACATCCCCGGCACCGAGACCTGCATCCGTCTCTCCGGCCGCGCCCGCCTCGACGTCGGCTACCAGCCGACCGACGCCCGCACGAGCCAGAACTCGCAGGGTGATACGACCGGCTATATCGGTCTCGCCCGCATCAACGTCGATGCCCGCACCCAGACGGACTACGGCACCCTGCGCGCCTTCGTGCGTCTCCAGTTCGCTTCGCGCACCGGCGCTGTCGGTGGTCTCCGCTCGGGCACCCAGGAGCGTATCGGTAACGCCTTCGGCGCCACCGGCCAGGACCAGAGCGGCCGCGTGCAGCAGTTCGTGAACACCGACAAGGCGTTCATCCAGTTCGCCGGCCTCACCGCTGGTCGCGCCTCCTCGTTCTTCGACTTCTACGCCCACGACTTCGAGTTCGCCGGCGCCACCCTGAACTCGGACCTGCAGTCGACCAACCTGCTCGCCTACACGAGCAAGCTCGGCGGCACCGGCTTCTCGGCGACCATCTCGCTCGAAGATCCGTCGTTCCGCCGCAACACCATCTTCTCGCAGGAATCGGCGACAGTTGGCGCCCTCTCGCGCGTGATCGTCTCAACGAACGCTGCGGGCGTTCCTACCCTCGGTGCTCTTGACGTTTCGCAGCGCAATCGCATGCCCGACTTCGTCGGTGCCCTGCGCTACGACGCCGCCTGGGGCTCTCTGCAGCTCTCCGCTGCCGTTAAGGAGCTGAACACCAGCAACGCCTTCAACGCGGGTGGCCTCACCGCCGTCGGCGGTGGCTTCTTCGCACCGAACCTAGTTGGTCCGGGCGCCCGCGTTTCGAGCGAGTACGGCTGGGCCGTGCAGGCCGGCGCGAAGATCAACCTGCCCTTTATCGCCCCCGGCGACACTCTGTACCTGCAGGGCGCCTATGGCGAGGGCGCGACTCTCTACACCGGCTACTCCTCGTACAACGGCAGCTACTCCTCGCGCGTAAGCACGATCAGCGGCGCCGCCTTCGACCCCTACATGTCGGATGCCACGCTCAATCCCCTCACGGGTAAGATCGATCTCTCAACCAGCTTCACGGTTGTTGGTTCGTTCCTGCACTACTGGACCCCTCAGTGGCGCTCTGCTGTGTTCGGCAGCTACGGCGAGATGTCTTTCGCGCGTGGCGCGCGTGAAGCCAATGCGGCTGTATACGGAGCCTCAAGCTTGGCGGGCAATGCTTCCTCGAACAGCTTTGTCGGTCCGGTAGGTACCCGCGCCTTCAATCTGAGCCCGACTCTGCGTGACAACTATCAGATCGTTGCGGGTGCCAGCTTGATCTGGTCGCCGGTTAAGGACCTTGATATCGGTCTCGAGGGCTTCTACACCAAGGTCGGCGTCCAGAACGGTCGTGTGATCGATCAGTACAGCAACGGTGTCCTGACTGCCGCTCAGATCAATGGCACGGCTACCGTCGCTCCCGCCGCTGTCCGCACTGTCACCGCCTCCGACACCTTCCAGCTTCGCGCCCGCGTCCAGCGCGACTTTTAAGTCGAGCTTGTGGCAGACCCGGCCTGTCCTTCAGTCTGGGTCTGCGGCCGCGAAATACCTTCGAGACGAGCGAACTGGCCCGGCTGCAAAGCCGGGCCTTTTTGCTTTGGCAAAACCGACGCCGTGCAGGATGGACACGCGTTCGGCACGCGCTTTGCCAGGGGATGCCGCGTTCCCGCTTCGGACAGCGCGAAAACAGCGATTGCGGCGGCATGTTCCGCTGCTACGTTGCCACGGTAAGCCCCGGCGATCACCGGTGGGGTGGTCGGCCCTTAGGAGTCAGCCTACAGATGCGTTCGAGTCATCAGAGATCCACCCTCTCCGCCGCGGCCCTGAGCCTCGTGCTGGCTGTTGCCACGGGAGGGAGCGCCCTGGCGCAAGACCTCACGGGAACCCTGAAGAAGATCAAAGAAACCAATCAGATCAACATCGGCTACCGGGACGCATCGGTTCCGTTCTCCTACCTCGACGGCGACCAGAAGCCCGTCGGTTACGCCTTCGAGATCTGTCAGAAGGTCGCCGAGGCGGTGAAGACCCACCTCAAGCTGCCGAACCTCGAGGTCAAGCTGAACCCGGTCACCTCCGCGACCCGGATCCCGCTGATCGCCAACGGCACGATCGATCTCGAGTGCGGCTCGACCACCAACAACGCCGATCGCCAGAAGCAGGCAACCTTCACCAACACCCACTTCCTGACAGCGACGCGCTACGTTGCAAAGAAGTCCGCCAAGCTCGACAAGATCGAGGACCTGAAGGGCAAGACCGTCGTCTCCACCTCCGGCACCACCAACATCCGCCAGATCAACGAGGCCAACACTGCGCGCAACCTCGGCCTGACGATCCTGCCGGCAAAGGATCATGCGGAAGCCTTCCTGATGGTTGAGACCGGCCGCGCCGTGGCCTTCGTCATGGACGACGTGCTGCTGGCCTCCCTGGCCGCCAGTTCGAAGGAGCCAGGTGCTTACGCGATCTCCAGCGAGGCGCTCTCGAAGCCCGAGCCCTACGGCATCATGCTCCGCAAGGACGACGCGCCCTTCAAGGCAGTCGTCGATGAGGCCACCGCGAAGCTCTACAAGAGCCCCGAGGGTAAGGCGCTCTACGAGAAGTGGTTCACGAAGCCGATCCCGCCGCGCGGCATCAACCTCAACCTGCCGATGAGCGAGGCCATGGCGAAGGCCTTCGCTTCGCCGAGCGACAGCCCGGATCCGGCGGCCTACTGAGCCCGGCTTGAGCAGAATCGGCTCCGGTCGCGCGCGACCGGTGCAGATCCGACGATCGACGCCTCGCCCTGCCCGGGCGGGGCGTCGTGCATTTCAGGGCCCCCGCGCCTCCTGCGACGTTGCTCCTGAAATGAAGCGGCGGTGATTTACCGGTCGCGGTTCGCATCGCGGGTCGTGGTCCCGCCGGCGAGGCGCGTCATGGTGGCGAACAGGACCGACCAATCGACGGGTTTGGCCACATGCGCGTCCATGCCCTCCGCATGGCAGCGCTCGATCTCCTCCGTCATGGCATTGGCCGTGAGGGCGATGATGGGCACGCGGGCGCGGCCCTCGGATTGCTCCCGCGCCCGGATCGCGCGGGTCGCCGCGAGACCATCCTGCCCCGGCATCTGAACATCCATGAGCACGAGGTCGAAGGGCTCCCCTTCGAAGGCGGCGATGATGGCGCGTTCGCCATCATCCACCATCGTCACCGCGTGACCCTTCTGGCGCAGCACCGCGCCGATGATCTCCTGGTTGATGCCGTTGTCCTCGGCCAGCAGGACGCGCCAGAGCGCGCCCTCCGATTTCTGGAGCAGGGGCGTGGGCCGGTCCCGAGCCTCGCCCTCGGGGGCGGCGAGCCGCAGCGGCACCTCGAACCAGAAGGTCGAGCCCTCGCCGAAGCGGCTCTCCACCCCGATCTCCCCGCCCATAAGGTGGACCAGGCGCTTGCTGATCGTCAGGCCGAGGCCGGTACCGCCATAGTGGCGCGAGGTCGAGCCATCGGCCTGGGCGAAGCGCTCGAACAGGAGCGGCAGCGTCTCCGGCAGAATGCCGATCCCGGTATCGACGAGTTCGATACGGAGTCGGGGGCGCGGGCCGCGCAGCGCGGACGGGTCCGGCCGCCACAGGACCCGCAGGGTGACCGAGCCGTGCGGCGTGAACTTGATCGCGTTGGTGGCGAGGTTCAGGATGACCTGGCGCAGCCGCGTCGGGTCGCCCAGAACCCAGTTCGGGACGTTGGGCGCGATCTCCACGCCGAACCGGACCGATCGGCCCACGAGGGTCTCGATGCTGAGTTCGCGACAGCCGTCGATCATGGATCGCAGGCTGAAGGGCAGCGCCTCGATGGCGAGATGGCCGGCCTCGATCTTCGAGAAGTCGAGGATGTCGTTGACGATGGTGAGGAGCGAGCGCGCCGATTCCCGGGCCAATCCGATGAGGCGGCCCTGATCCCGCGTGAGCGTCGGATCCTCGTACAGGAGGTCGTGCACACCGAGGATGCCGGCCAGCGGCGTCCGCAATTCGTGGCTCATGGTCGCGAGGAACTCGGCCTTCGCCCGGACTGCGGCCTCGGCGGCGATCCGGGCGCTGCGCAGATCCGCCTCCTGGGTCTGCCGCTGCGAGACGTCCCGAAGCGCCTGGATGACCTGGGTGCCCCCGTTCTCCTTGATTCGCCGGAACGCCCCCTCGACCCAGAGGTAGGACCCGGATTGATGGCGCATGCGGTAGACCGCCGATCCGCTCGGCTGCTCGGCCCGGAGGCCGTCGAGGGTCCTCGACAGGGTCGCGAGGTCGTCCGGGTGTACCAGCGTGCGCAGCCCGATGCGGTTCGCCGCCTCCGCGGAGTAGCCCAGCATGCTCGTGACGGCGGGGGAGATGTAGAGGTGCCGTCCGTCGGCGTCGTCGAGGACGATGAGGTCGGAGGTGTAGTCGGCCAGCAGGCGGTAGCGGGCCTCGCTCTCGCGCAGCCGCTCATCCGACCGCCGGCGTTGCGTGATGTCCGTCAGGGTCTGGACGTGGCCGTCGCCGGTCAGCAGGGGCAGGGACCGGACTTCGATGACACTGCCATCGGCGCGACGGCGTTCGGACCGCAGGTCCGTGGTGCGGCGCTTCTCGTCGAGGTGCCAGTGCTTGGGGTCCTGGATCGAGGTCCCCCAGGCGCCGCTGGCGCGCAGGTGGCGACGCAGGGCGCGGTAATCCGCCCGGGTCGACATCAGGTCGGGTGGCAGGGCCAGGATCTCGGCGGCCCGCCGGTTGATGACCGGAACCGTCCCGTCGGCGGAGATCATCAGGAGGCCCTGGTCCATGCTCTCCAGGGTCACCTCCAACTGGGCGGACTTGTCCGCCAGGGCCCGCTCCGCCTGCTTCAGTTCGGTGACGTCGGCGAACACGCCGAAGATCGAGGGCACCCGGCCGGACACCCCGCCCGCCGCCGGATCGAACTGGCAAAGCCCCCGGACCAGGACGTCGCGGACATCGCCCGAGGGACGCACCAGCCGTAGCGCGATGTCGAAGCCCTCACGCCGCCGCACGGCACGGGCGACCGAGGCCCAGACCCGGGCCCGATCCTCCGGGTGGTAGGCGGCGAGGCTGCTCCGGATCGTCGGCGTGACGCTACCCGGTTCGAGCCCGTGGATGCGGAACACCTCGTCCGACCAGTTCAGCTGCCGGGTCCGCAACTCGAGATGCCAGTGTCCGACATGGGCGACCTGTTCGGCCATGACCAGAAGGCGGTTCGAAGCGCGGGCCTCGTCCTCGGCGAACTTCAGGTGGGTGATGTCGCGGATGCGTACGAAGATCCGGTCGACGGCCTGCGTCGCCGGATCGCGCCAGGGCTCGCAGACGGCCTCGCGGAGCGTGCTCTCCGTCTGCTCCTGGAAGCAAACCGTATCGCCGGAAGCGACCGCCTGCGCGAGGGCGGACCGCATCCGCTCGGCCGGCCCCTGGGCCCGCACCGCGTCGAGGGGTTGTCCGACCGCCTCGCCGCCCTTGCCGGTCGAGCGGGCCGCGGCCGGATTCCAGGCCGCGAGTCGGAACCCGTGCGGCGGCGCCACGTGAAAGATGAATTGCGGGTCCGACGACGCCGCGAACAGGTCGCGCAGCAGCGTCTCCGCGGCCTGCGGAGCCGCATCGGGGCGGGGCCGCCGACCTCCCGGAATGCGCAGGCCGAGGAACGCGAGGCCGGCCACAGCGCGGTCGAGGATCGTTGTCCCGGCTCCCCGGGCCGGGGATCCTCCATCCGGGCGTGCGATCGAATCGGTTCCGCTCTTCGAGGACGTCACTGCTCGGGGCGGATTCGAACCCGGATCTCCGGACCTCGGACGGTTTCGATCCGGGTCAGCCACGCTGCTCCCCCCGAATCGCGGCGCGCCGCCGCGACAGCAGCAGCGCGGCGATCACCACCAGGATCGCGACGCTGGCCCCTCCGATCTCGGCGGCATGGGCCAGATGCGGCAGCCGCGTCGCGACAAAGGGATCGGTGGCGATCATCTCACCGGCGATCCAGCCCAGCAGCGCCGCCCCGGCCCAGACGATCGCCGGAAAGCGGACGAGGAGCGAGGTGATCAGGGACGCTCCCATGATGATCAGCGGGATCGACAGCACCAGCCCGAAGATGAAGAGCGAGGTGTGGCCCTTCGCGGCTGCCGCCACCGCCACCACGTTGTCGAGGCTCATGACCGCATCCGCGATCGCGATGGTCCGCACCGCACGCCACAACGTATCGCTCTCGGTGATCGCCGGGCCGTCCTCCTCCTCGCCGAGGGCCAGCTTCACCGCGATCACCATCAGGAGGCCACCGCCGACGATCCGCAGGAAGGGGATCGCGAGCAGGGATGAAACCACGAGGGCGAAGACGATGCGCAGAAGGACGGCGGTGCCGGCGCCGAGAAGAATGCCCCTTCGCCGCTGGTTCTCGGGTAGGGCGCGGCACGCCAGGGCGATGACCACCGCGTTGTCCCCCGAGAGCAGCAGGTCGATCCAGACGATCTGCAGCACGGCGAGGGCGAATTGTGGATCGGTGATGTCCATCGAGCCTCTCGGCGGCACTGGCCCGACCCAAGGGCCAAGCTGATCCGCAGGGGAGTAAACGATCCGCGGGACCGCGCACAGACGGCAGGGTGCCGGTGCGGCACACCGTCTACACAACCTGCGATCGTGCGGGACGATGTCACCGGACAGTGCCAGAGTCACGTCCCCCACCCATGGTCTCACCCCGGCCTCGCTTCCGTCATCTGTTCGATCAGGGAAGCGGGCGGAGGCGACATGGGCTGCAGGATTGTGCTCCCTCGTGCGGGTGTCGGGATGTCCGCGCTCCGCAGGGAACGCATGACGCGCGCCCGGACCGGGCCCTCCGCCCGCACTGACGCATGTCTCGGCGGAACCGTGCGCGGCACCGCCGCAACGGCCCGGCGGGACATCGGGAAACCCACGGTTCCGCAGGGCGTCTCAGCTTGACTTCCGGTGACGCCGGGTCGCATTGCACAAGCGAATGGGATGATGTTTCCGTCCCGCCGGGCTGACATTCCTTTGAAAGCCTCTAAGGTCCCCGCCGGCCATCACCGCAGGGCGGGACGACGGTCACCCGGCGCAATCTTGCTTGGAGTTTGACACTTGGCGAACCCTGATGGCCCCGACGGAAGCCGGCGCGATTTCATGTTCCTCGCCACGGGCGCGGGCCTCGCGGTCGGTGCCGGTGCGCTCGCCTGGCCCTTCGTCGCCTCGATGGCGCCCGACGCCGAGACCATCGCGGCCGGTGCACCCCTCGAAGTCGACCTGACGCCGATCCAGGAAGGCCAGATCGTCAACGTGTTCTGGCGCGGCAAGCTGATCTTCGTGCGCAACCGTTCGGAGAAGGAGATCAAGGAAGCAGCCGCCGTGCCGATGTCCGATCTCATCGAGCCGCAGGCCGATGCGGCCCGCGTCAAGGAAGGCCACGCCAAGTGGCTCGTCGTCTACGGCAACTGCACCCATCTCGGCTGCGTGCCCATCGGGCACCAGGGCCAGTACGAGGGGTGGTCCTGCCCTTGCCATGGCTCGCTCTACGACACGTCGGGTCGCGTCCGTCGGGGCCCAGCCCCGACGAACCTGCCGATTCCGCCCTACCTCTTCGAAACGGATACGAAGATCCGGATCGGCGAAGAGGGCGGCAAGGCCGTCGCCTGACACCCTGAAACAGGATTTGGAGGGGGTCGCCCCATGAGCGGACACGGCAATACCTACGTTCCCAAGAGCGGGCTGGCGAAGTGGTTCGAATCGCGCCTGCCCCTGATCGGGCTGGTGCACTCGTCCTTCGTTTCGTTCCCGGTGCCGCGGAACCTGAACTACTTCTGGACTTTCGGTGCCATCCTGATCGCCATGCTGGTGACGCAGATCGTCACCGGCATCTGGCTGGCTATGCACTACGACCCGTCCGCCGCCAACGCGTTCAACTCCGTCGAGCACATCATGCGCGACGTGAATTACGGCTGGCTGCTGCGCTACATGCACGCCAACGGCGCGTCGATGTTCTTCGTCGCCGTCTATGTCCACATCTTCCGGAACCTGTACTACGGCTCGTACAAGGCACCCCGTGAGGTGCTCTACATCCTCGGCGTGATCATCTACCTGCTGATGATGGCGACCGCGTTCCTCGGCTACACGCTGCCGTGGGGCCAGATGAGCTTCTGGGGTGCGACCGTGATCACCAGCATCCTGGGCGCGATCCCGCTGGTGGGCGAGACCATCCAGAGCCTGCTCTGGGGTGGCTACTCCGTCGGAAGCCCGACGCTGAACCGCTTCTTCTCGCTGCACTACCTGCTGCCATTCATGATCACCGGCGTGGTGATCCTGCACGTCTGGGCGCTGCACGTGACTGGCCAGAACAACCCGGCCGGCATCCCGATCAAGTCGGGCAAGGACGCGGTCGCCTTCACGCCCTACGCGACCATCAAGGACGTGTTCGCCGCGGTCGTGTTCTTCGTCTTCTTCGCCTACTGGATCTTCTACCAGCCGAACTACCTCGGCCACGCAGACAACTACGTGCCGGCCAACCCCGCCGTCACGCCCGCGCACATCGTGCCGGAATGGTACTTCCTGCCCTTCTACGCGATCCTGCGTGCGGTGCCCGACAAGCTCGGCGGCGTCATCCTGATGTTCAGCGCCGTGCTGATCCTGGCGCTCGCGCCCTGGCTCGACACCTCCCGCGTGCGTTCCTGCAACTACCGACCGATCTACCGTCAGTTCTTCTGGCTCTTCGTCGTGGTCTGCGTGCTGCTGGGCTGGCTCGGCGCCAAGCCGCCGGAAGGGGGCTACGTCATCGCCGCCCGCATCTGCACGGCCTATTACTTCCTGCACTTCCTGCTGGTGATGCCGCTGGTGGGCCTGTTCGAAACGCCCAAGGCCCTGCCGGGCTCGATCCTCGAGACCGTGACGGGACCGGGCAAGCAGGTGAGCGGATCCGGCATGCCGGTCGGCGCCGCTGCGGCACCGTCGTCCAAGGGTTGAGGGCAGGGGACTTTTGAGCACCATGAAAACCACCCGCCTCCTCGCCGCGTCCCTGCTCGCGGCCGTCATGAGCGTCACCGCCGCGTCGGCGGATGAGGGTACCCCTCATCCGCCCCGCGAGAAGTGGAGCTTCGCCGGCATCTTCGGTCGCTTCGACCAGGCTCAGCTTCAGCGTGGCTTCCAGGTCTACAAGGAGGTCTGCTCCAGCTGCCACGGGATGAGCCTCGTGCGCTTCCGCAACCTTGCCGAGGCCGGCGGCCCCGGCTTCAGCACCGGTCAGGTGAAGGAGCTCGCCGCCCAGTACAAGGTGAAGGAGCAGAACGACTCGGGCGAGGATGTCGACCGTCCCGCGCGCGCCGCCGATGCCTTCCCGTCGCCGTTCCCGAACGAGAAGGCGGCCGCCGCAGCCAACGGCGGCAAGGCACCGCCGGACTTCTCCGTGCTGGCCAAGGCCCGCACCTACGAGCGCGGATTTCCGCTCTTCGTGATCGATGCTCTGCCCTTCGTCGGGTATTCCGAGCAGGGCGTGGATTACATCCACGCGCTCCTGAACGGCTATGAGGATCCGCCGGGCGGCAAGGAGATCCCGTCGGGCACCTACTACAACAAGTACTATGCCGGTCATCTCATCGCGATGCCCAAGCCCATCAGCGAAGGGCAGGTGACCTACGCCAAGAACGACAAGGGCGAGCCGGTGGTCCCCGAGACGGTGGACCAGTACTCGAAGGACGTCGCCGCCTTCATGGCCTGGACGGCCGAGCCGCACATGATGGCGCGCAAGGCCCTCGGCCTGCGGGTGATCCTGTTCCTGCTCGTGCTCTCGGGCCTGCTCTACTACGTGAAGAAGAAGGTCTGGGCGAAGGTTGGCGGCGAGGTTCACGGCCTCCAGCCCGAGCTGCACAAGACCTACTGAGCCGGGTCCATCCGGCCTCCGTTGACACGACCCGCGCCGGCGCCCCAGGGAGGGGCGACCGGCGCGAACCTTTTGGGAGAACGGCATGACGGCAGCGGTGCTCGGTGTGATGGGCGGCTCGGGGGTCTACGACCTGCCCGGCCTCGAGGATGTCCGCGAGGAGCGGATCGACTCCCCCTGGGGCGAGCCCTCCGACGCCCTGCGCATCGGCCGCATCGGCGAGACCAAGGTGGTGTTCCTGGCCCGGCACGGACGCGGGCACCGCTATGCACCGTCCGGCATCAACTACCGCGCCAATATCGATGTCCTGAAGCGGGCCGGCGTCACCGACCTCGTCTCCCTCTCGGCCTGCGGCTCGTTCAAGGCCGAGCTGCATCCCGGCCTTTTCGTGCTGGTGGATCAGTTCGTCGACCGCACGCACGGCCGCGCCTCCTCCTTCTTCGGCAACGGCTGCGTCGCGCATGTCTCGCTGGCGCACCCGGTCGGTCCGGCGCTTCAGGCCCGCATCGCGGCGGCGGCACAGGCCGAAGACGTCACCGTGTATCGCGGTGGCACCTATGTCTGCATGGAGGGGCCGCAATTCTCGACCTACGCCGAATCCACGACCTACAAGGCGCAGGGCTACGACGTGATCGGCATGACCAACATGCCGGAGGCCAAGCTCGCCCGGGAGGCCGAGATCACCTACGCCACCATCGCGATGGTGACCGATTTCGATTGCTGGCACCCGACCCATGATGCGGTCGATGTCGCCGCCGTGGTGGCGGTCGCCCGCGCCAATGCCGACAAGGCCGCCCGCGTCGTCGCCCGCCTCGCCCGCGACTTTCCGGCCGAGCGCGAGGCCTGTCCGGCGGGGACCGAGCGCGCCCTCGACGGCGCCATCATGACCGCCCCCGCCCAGCGCGATCCGGCCCTGCTCGCCAAGCTCGACGCGGTCGCGGGCCGGGTGCTCGGCGCCTGAGGACCCGGCCTGCCGGTGGATTCGGCCGGCATCGCCCTTCACGGGGGGCGGACTTCGCACTAGAAGGCGGGTTCGTCCCAGAGCCGGAACCGATCAGTGACACAAGAGGCCCAACGCGCCGCCAGTATCAGCCGCAAGACGGCGGAAACCGATGTGCACGTCGCGATCGGCCTCGACGGTACCGGGCGCGCCGACATCGCGACCGGCGTCGGGTTCTTCGACCACATGCTCGAATTGTTCGCGCGCCACGGCCTCTTCGACCTCGACGTGAAGGTCACCGGCGACCTGCACGTGGACCACCACCATACCGTCGAGGATACCGGTATTGCGCTGGGTCAGGCCTTCGCGCAGGCGCTCGCCGACAAGCGGGGGATCCGGCGCTATGCGGATATTCACATGCCCATGGACGAGACGCTGACGCGGGTCGCCATCGACATCTCGGGACGGCCGTTCCTCGTCTTCCGGACCGCGTTCCGGGTCGAGAAGATCGGGCAGTTCGATACGGAGCTGGTGCGTGAGTGGTTCCAGGCCTTCGCCATGAATGCCGGCCTGACGCTCCACGTCGAGACGCTCTACGGTGACAACGCCCACCACATTGCCGAGAGCTGCTTCAAGGGGTTGGCCCGGGCCCTGCGTCAGGCGGTGTCGATCGACCCGCGCGAGGGCGGGCGCGTTCCGTCCACGAAGGGGTCGCTCTGACTTGCTTGCGCGAGCGGGGGACAGGAGGCGACACGCCATGCGGACCTACACGTTGCACCTGGATCGCGATGCCCTCGCCGGAGAGGCGCACGGCCTCGAACGCGCGCATCTCGTGCCGGACGGCTTCTCCTGGGCAGCCTTCGCCTACGGGCCGCTGTGGTTCTTCCTGCATCGCCTCTGGCTCGCGGGTCTCGGCGTGCTCGTCCTCCTCGTCCTTACGGCCGTCGCCGGTCATCTCCTCGGCTTGACGCCGGTGGCCGGGTTCGTGGTCACGCTCCTCGTCTCGCTGCTCATCGGGCTGGAGGCGTCCAGCCTGCGCCGTTGGACCTATGCCCGGAGGGGCCGTCCCGTGCGGGACGTGGTGATGGCGACCAGCGTCGAGGAGGCGGAGTTCAAGGCGGCGGCGCGCTGGCTCGCCGGAACCGCGACGGTCCGTCCGGCCCCCGCCCTCCATGGCGGGCTCTCGGTGCCGCCGAGCGATCTGGCCATCGGCATGTTTCCGTTCAGCGAGGGCCAGAGGTGAGCGCCGAGACCGTCGCGATCATCGATTACGGATCGGGCAACCTGCACTCGGCCGCCAAGGCGTTCGAGCGCGCGGCGCGTGAGTCCGGCCTGGACGCCACCCGGATCGTGCTGACGGACGACGCCGAGATCGTGGCCAAGGCCGATCGCGTCGTGCTGCCCGGCGTGGGTGCCTATGCCGATTGCCGTCGGGGCCTAGACGCCGTGCCCGGCATGGTCGAGGCCATGACCCACGTGGCGCATGAGCGGGCGCGGCCCTTCCTCGGCATCTGCGTCGGCATGCAACTCCTGGCGACGCGCGGGCTCGAATACGACACGACCCCCGGCCTCGGCTGGATCCCGGGCGATGTCGGGCCCGTCCAGCCGTCCGATCCGGCGCTGAAGGTGCCGCATATGGGCTGGAACACCCTGGAGGTGGATCGCGAGCATGCGCTGCTCGCGGAGATCCCCACGGGGGAGGGTGGCCTGCATGCCTATTTCGTGCACAGCTTCGCGCTCACGCCCGAGCGGCCGGAGGACCGCGTCGCCCACAGCGATTACGGCGGCGCGGTCACCGCGATGGTGGCGCGCGACAACATCGCCGGGACCCAGTTCCATCCGGAGAAGAGCCAACGCCTCGGCCTCGCGCTCCTCGCCAACTTCCTGCGCTGGCGCCCCTGAGGCGCGCCTCCCACCTATGACCCGTCCCACCCGAAAGCGAACCGACGCGTGATCCTGTTCCCGGCCATCGATCTCAAGGAAGGACGCTGCGTCCGTCTCGTTCAGGGCGACATGGCCCAGGCGATCGTGTTCAGCGACGATCCGGCCGCCCAGGCGGCGGTCTTCGAGGAGCAGGGGTTCTCCTGGCTGCACGTGGTCGACCTCGACGGCGCCTTCGCGGGCGCGCCGATGAATGCCGACGCCGTCGACGCGATCCTGGCCCGGACCAGGCTGCCGGTGCAGCTCGGCGGCGGCATCCGCGAGATGCGCACCCTGGAATCCTGGCTCGCCAAGGGGGTCAGCCGGGTCATCATCGGCACGGCCGCCGTGCGGGACCCCGCCTTCGTGCGCGAGGCTGCGCGTCGCCATCCCGGCAAGATCGCGGTGGGGATCGACGCCAAGGACGGCCGCGTCGCCGTCGAGGGTTGGGCCACGACCTCCAGCATGACGGCGGAAGAGCTGGGCCGCCGCTTCGAAGACGCCGGTGTGGCCGCCATCATCTACACGGACATCGCCCGCGACGGCATCCTGAAGGGTCTCAACATCGAGATGACCCTCGGGCTCGCCCGCGCCGTGACCATTCCGGTCATCGCCTCGGGGGGCCTCGCCTCCATCGCGGATGTGCATCGCATCCTGGAGCCCGACTGCGCGCTCCTCGCCGGCGCCATCACGGGCCGCGCGCTGTATGACGGCCGCATCGACCCGCGCGAGGCCCTGGACGCGATCCGGCGTGCCACCGGTGCGCCCGACGCTGCCCCGGCGGCCTGACCCGTATCGAGGCCGCCCGTGCTCAAGACCCGAATCATCCCCTGCCTCGACGTGAAGGACGGCCGCGTCGTCAAGGGCGTGCAGTTCCTCGAGTTGCGCGACGCCGGCGATCCGGTGGAGGCGGCCAAGGCCTATGACGCGGCGGGTGCCGACGAACTCTGCTTCCTCGACATCACCGCGAGCCACGAGGACCGCGGCACGCTGCTCGATGTCGTGAGCCGCACGGCGGAAGCCTGCTTCATGCCCCTGACGGTCGGCGGCGGCATCCGCACCGTGGCCGACATTCGGACGCTGCTGCTCGCGGGCGCCGACAAGGTCTCGATCAACACGGCGGCCGTGAACGACCCGGATTTCGTGGCCCGGGGCGCGGAAAAGTACGGCAGCCAGTGCATCGTCGTGGCGATCGACGCCAAGCGCACGTCCAGGCCGAACGAGCCTGCGGCGTGGCAGATCTTCACCCATGGCGGCCGCAAGCCCACCGGCCTCGACGCCATCGCCTTTGCCCGCACTGTGACGGAGCGCGGGGCCGGCGAGTTGCTCGTGACCTCGATGGACCGCGACGGTATGCGCTCCGGCTACGACCTCGCCCTGACGCGGGCGATCACGGACGCCGTCTCGGTGCCGGTCATCGCCTCGGGCGGCGTCGGTGGGCTCGACGATCTGGTGGCGGGCGTGCGCGACGGCGGTGCGAGCGCCGTGCTCGCGGCCTCGATCTTCCATTTCGGGCAGCACACCGTGTCCGAGGCCAAGGCCCACATGGCGGCGGCCGGCCTTTCGATGCGTCTCGATCGCTAGAGCCTGTCACCCCGAGCCCTTGCGTCATCGACCATCGTGCCGCACTGCTCAGGGGCATGGCACGATAAGTCCGGTTCGCCGGGATCCAGGATTAGATGACCCAGTTCACCCTGAGCGACCTCGAAGCCCTCGTGGCCGAACGAGCCGCCGCCTCGCCCGAGACCTCCTACACCGCGAAGCTCCTCGCGGGCGGCCCGGCCAAGCCCGCGAAGAAGCTCGGCGAAGAGGCGGTTGAGGCCGCCATCGCCGCCGTACAGGGCGACCGGGCCGGCCTGGTGAGCGAAGCGGCCGACGTGCTCTACCACCTCCTCGTCGTGCTGCGCGGCGGGGGCGTCGGCCTCGACGAGGTGCTGGCCGAACTGGAGCGACGCACCGCCCAGAGCGGCATCGCCGAGAAAGCGGCCCGGGGGCCTGCGTGAACGCGGAAACGTCCATCGTGACGGCGGTGCCGACGCTCCGTGCGTCCGCCGAAGGACAGGACCCGGTGACGGGGCAGGGCCCGGAGCGTCTGTCCCCCTATCGTCTGTTCACCCGCGAGGAATGGGCCCAGCTGCGGGCCGACACGCCCCTGACCCTGGCGGCCGAAGAGGTCGCGCGGCTGCAATCGCTGAACGACCCGATTTCCGTCGAGGAGGTCGAGGCGATCTACCTGCCTCTGTCGCGGCTGCTCTCGCTCTACGTCGCGGCGACGCAAGGCCTCTTCAAGGCGACCCAGCGCTTCCTCCTCGGCGAGCACGAGACCAAGGTCCCCTACATCATCGGGCTCGCCGGTTCCGTCGCGGTGGGCAAGTCCACCTCGGCCCGGGTGCTCGCAGCCCTGCTCGCCCGCTGGCCCAACACGCCGAAGGTGGACCTGGTGACCACCGACGGCTTCCTACTGCCGAACGCCGAACTTCGCCGCATGGGCGCCATGGAGCGGAAGGGGTTTCCCGAGAGCTACGACACGGCCGCGCTGCTGCGCTTCCTCACCGACATCAAGGCCGGCAAGAAACGGGTGGCCGCGCCGCTCTACTCGCACCTCGTCTACGACGTGATGCCGGGCGAGGAGCGGATCATCGAATCCCCCGACATCCTCATCGTGGAGGGGCTCAACGTCCTCCAGCCCGCCCGCCTGCCGCGCGACGGGACCGCGATCCCGTTCGTCTCCGACTTCTTCGACTTCTCGATCTACCTCGACGGGCACGAGGACGATCTGCATCGTTGGTACGTCAACCGTTTCCTGCGCCTGCGCCAGACGGCCTTCCGAGACCCGCTCTCCTATTTCCGCCGCTACGCGGAGGTCACCGAGGCCGAGGCCATCGCGATCGCCGACACCCTCTGGACCACGATCAACCTGCCGAACCTGCGCGACAACATCCTGCCGACGCGCCAGCGCGCGAGCCTGATCCTGGCCAAGGGCGCGAGTCACCGGATCGAGACGGTGGCGCTGCGCCGCCTCTAGGGTGCATTCCGACGCGGCGAGGACCCGTCGTGACGAGGCTGGCGGCTCTAGGTCAGGGGATAGGCCGCCTCGACGACGTAGGGGCCGCCCCCCGTCGATTCCCGACCCGAGAACAGCACCACTCGCTCCACGCGGAAGGACAGGGGCGTGAACAGGCCGCTGTCACCGAGATAGGCCGCGACGGCCGGGGGCTCCGAGCCGCGGCTGAGGCGTGCGAGGGTCACGTGCGGCGCGAACTTCCGCACTTCCGGCCCGACTCCGGCCCGGCGCGCGATCTGCTCGTGCTCCTCCTTCAGCTCCGCGAGTTCGGGGTTCGTCGCCACCGAGGCGTAGATGGTGTGGGGCTTGTTGCCGCCGAAGCAGCGCAGGCCGTCGAGGGTGATCGTGAAGGGCGGCCGCGCCTTCGCCTCGGCGAGTCCTGCCTGCAAAGCCTCGGCCACCGGCACCTCGACATCCCCGAGGAAGCGCAGGGTGATGTGGTAGTCCGCAGGCGCGATCCAGCGGCTCTTGCGCAGGGCACCCTGCTTCAAGGCGAGCGCCTGTGCGACGTCGGGCGGGACCTCGAGACCGGTGAACAGGCGGGGCATCGGCAATGCAGGCTGTGCGAGTGGAGGCGCGGGTTCCCGGACGAGAACCCGCGAGACGTGCGTACGCTTCCTTAGCGCAGCTTCAACCGGTCGAGGAAGCTCTCGACCGTGGGAAGGATGCCGGACACGATGGTTTCGACACCCTTCGCGTTCGGATGCAGGCCATCCTCCAGATTGAACCGGCGGTCGCCGATGATGCCGTCGAGGAAGAAGGGGTAGAGCACGAGGTCGTGGCTCTTGGCGAGGTCGGGGTAGATCGCATCGAACCGTGCCACGTAATCCGGCCCGAGATTCGGCGAGGCCCGCATGCCGGCGAGGAGGACGGGGATGCCGCGCGCCGTCAACCGCGTGATCATCGCCTCGAGGGCCTTGCGCGTGACCGCCGGATCGGTGCCCCGGAGCATGTCGTTGGCGCCGAGCTCCAGGATGACGCCGTCGGTCCCGTCGGGGATCGACCAGTCGAGCCGGTCGAGCCCGCCCGTCGTCGTGTCTCCCGAGACGCCCGCATTGGCGATCGCGACCGCGCGGCCCCGGGCCTTGAGGGCTCGTTCCAGCACGGCCGGGAAGGCCGCGTCGGCCGGCAGGCGATAGCCTGCCGTCAGGCTGTCGCCGAAGGCCACGAGCTTGACGGTTCGTGCTTCGGGGGCCGCCTTCGCCGGAACGGCGCCGAGGCTGAGTGCGGCAAAGAGCGTCATGAGCACCGCGAGACCGAAAGGTGGATGGCGCGCCCACGATGCGCGGACCATATCGGCGAGACGTGACACTTCACACAGACCCATTCGACCACAACCCCGACCCTCGGCTCACCATGACCTTCGCTGCACACAGATCGGTCGCCCGTTGATCTCCGACAAGTCCGAAGCGCCCACGCGCCTGCCCACCGGGCCTTCCATCGGTCTCTCCGACATCGATCTCAGCCTGGGACGCGGGGCTGCGCGGGTCCACGTGCTGCGCGGCATCTCCCTCGATGTCGCTCCGGGCGAGGCGGTCGGGCTCGTCGGGCCGTCGGGCTCGGGCAAGTCCACGCTGCTGATGGTGATGGCGGGTCTGGAGCGGCCCGATGCCGGGCGGATCGTGGTCGAGGGGACGGATCTCGGCACCCTGGACGAGGATGCCCTGGCCCGCTTTCGGGGACGCCGCATCGGCATCGTGTTCCAGGCCTTCCACCTCGTGCCGACCATGACGGCGCTGGAGAACGTGGCCCTGCCCCTCGAACTCGCCGACAAGCCGGACGCGCACCGGCGTGCACAGGCCGAACTCGAAGCGGTCGGCCTCGGCCACCGCCTGCACCATTATCCGGCCCAACTCTCCGGCGGCGAGCAGCAGCGCGTCGCCATCGCGCGCGCCATCGCACCGGACCCGGCGATCCTGGTGGCCGACGAACCCACCGGCAATCTCGACGAGGCGACCGGGCGCCAGATCGTGGACCTGCTCTTCGCCCTGAAGCGGGATCGCGGCGCCACGCTGGTCCTCGTGACCCACGATCCAGGCCTCGCCCGCCTCTGCGACCGGACGATCCGCCTGCGGTCCGGCCGGGTCGAAGAGCCCGTGCCGGTCGGGGCCTGAGCCATGCACGGGACTCTCCCGAAGCCGCGCGCGGGGGCCGGTGGCGTGCGCATCCCGCTGACCCTGCGCCTGGCGCTCCGCGAGTTGCGGGGCGGCCTGTCGGGCTTCGCCGTGTTCCTCGCCTGCATCGCCCTCGGCGTCGCGGCGATCGCCGGCGTCGCCTCCATCTCGCGTTCGCTTACCGATGGCCTGGGCCGCGAAGGCGCGCGCATCCTCGGCGGTGACCTCACCTACAGCCTCATCAACCGGGCAGCGACGCCCGAGGAACGCGCCGCCCTCGACGCGCAGGGTGCCGTCTCGGTGGTGACGACGCTGCGGGCGATGGCGGTGGCCGGCGAGGCCGGTGCGGCCCTGGTGGAACTGAAGGCGGTGGGGACCGACTACCCCACCGTGGGCGACCTCGTCACCGAGCCGGCCCAGCCGTTGCCCGACCTGCTCGCCGAGCGCGACGGCGCCCTGGGCGCGGTGGCCGACCCCGTCCTCCTCACCCGCCTCGACCTGAAGGTCGGCGACCGCATCATGATTGCGGGCAAGCCGTTCGCGATCCGCGCGACTCTGGTGTCGGAGCCCGATCGGATCGCCAACGGCATCGGCTTCGGGCCGCGCGTTCTGGTTTCGCACCAGGCCCTGGAGGAGACGGGCCTGATCCGGCCCGGAAGCCTGAACCGCTGGAGCTATCGGCTGCGCGTGCCCGGCGCCAACGACGACGAGCTCGAACGCCGGACCGCCGCCATCGCCAAGGCCGTGCCCGAGGCCGGCTGGGAGATGCGGGCACGCACCAACGCCGATCCGCGTTTTGCCAAGAGCATCGAGCGCTTCACCCAGTTCCTCACCCTGGTCGGGCTCACCGCCCTCATCGTCGGGGGCGTCGGCGTCGCCAACGCCGTGGCGGCCTTCGTGGAGCGCAAGCGCGGCTCCATCGCCACCCTGAAGAGCGTGGGCGCGCCGGGCGGGCAGGTCGTCCTGCTCTACCTGACACAGGTGCTGCTGATCGCGGGGCTCGGCATCGCCATCGGCCTGGCGCTCGGCGCGGCCCTGCCCTTCGGCCTCGACGCGCTCTTCCGCGAGTCCCTGCCGCTGCCCCTGAATCCCACGATCGCGCCGCGCGAGCTGCTGCTGGCCGCCGCCTACGGCTTCCTGACCGCGCTCGCCTTCGCGATCCTCCCCCTCGGTCGCGCCCATGACATTCCGGTCTCCGGCCTGTTCCGCGATGTCGTGGATCCGGGCACGGCCGGAACCCGCCTGCGCTACCGCCTGATCCTGGCCGCGGCGCTCGCCGGGCTGGTCGCCCTGGCGCTGGTCACGGCCTTCGACCGCCGGCTGGCCCTCATCTTCCTCGTCGCCGCCGGGCTCGCCTTCGGGCTCCTGCGCGTCGTCGCCCTCGGGCTGATGGCGGGGGCGCGCCGGTTGCCGCGCCCGCGCTCGGCCGCCCCGCGCATGGCGCTCGCCAACCTCCACCGGCCCGGCGCGCTCACGCCGGCCATCGTGCTCTCCCTGGGGCTCGGCGTGACGCTCCTCGTGACCCTGAGCCTCATCGACGCCAACGTCCGGCGCACCCTGACGAACTCGCTGCCGGCCAAGGCACCGAACCTGTTCTTCCTCGACATCCCCTCCAGCGATGCCGATGCGTTCCACGCGTTCCTCGGAACGCAGGCGCCCGGTGCGAAGATCGAGCGTGTGCCGATGATGCGGGGGCGGATCACCGCCCTCAACGGCGTGGAGGCCGGCGCGATCAAGCCGCCGGAGGACGCCGCCTGGGTGCTCGACGGCGACCGGGGCATCACCTACGCGGAGGATCTGCCCGAGGGATCGAGCCTCGTCGCCGGCACATGGTGGAATGCCGAGGAGGGGAAGGCGCCCCTGGTCTCGTTCGATGCCGAGCTCGCGGGCAAGCTCGACCTCAAGGTCGGCGGGACCGTCACGGTCAACGTCCTCGGCCGGACGCTCACGGCGAAGATCGCCAACCTCCGCAAGGTCGAGTGGCGTTCGCTCGGCATCAACTTCGTGATGGTGTTCTCGCCCGGCACGTTCCGAGGCGCGCCGCATTCCGACCTCGCGACCCTGACGCTGCCGAATGGCCCCGACGCCAAGGCCGAGGCCGTCATCCTGCGCGACGTGGCGCGGGCCTATCCCTCCGTCACCAGCGTGCGGGTGAAGGAGGCGCTGGAGGCGGTCAGCGACATCGTGGGCAAGCTGGTGCTCGCGATCCGGGGGGCCAGCGGCATCGCCGTCGTGGCGAGCCTGTTCGTCCTGGCCGGGGCTCTGGCTGCCGGGCACCGGGCCCGGCTCTACGACGCGGTGGTGCTGAAGACGCTGGGGGCCACCCGTGGCCGTCTGCTCACCGCCTACATCCTCGAATATGGAGCACTCGGCTGCGCCACCGCGATCTTCGGCCTCGCCGCCGGGACGCTGGCGGGCTGGGTCATCGTCACCCGCGTGATGAAGCTCGAATTCACCCTCGACCTCTCGGGAGCGATCCTCGCGGCGGCCCTCGCGGTGGTTTTCGCCATCGTCCTCGGGCTCGTCGGAACCTGGCGCATCCTCGGGCAGAAGCCCGCCCCGTACCTGCGCCAGTTCTGACGCGCCGACCTCAAAGGACCTCGATACCCGCCGTGCCGCCGGCCGCGTAGCGTGTCCCGGCGACCGCGTCGGGATGGAACAACGCATCGAGTTCGGCGATCTCGTCGGGCGTCAGCACGAGGTCGACGGCCGCGGCGTTCTCGGAGAGGCGCGATGCCCGCCGTGCGCCGGGAATCGGCACCGCCTCCGGGGCCCGCTTCACGATCCAGGCCAGCGCGATCTGGGCCGGCGTGACGCTGCGGCGTGCCGCGAGGGCGCCCAGGCCATCGAGGAGCCGCCGGTTCTGAGCGAGGGCCTCGCCCTGGAAGCGGGGATTGCCCTTGCGGAAATCGCCCTCGGCCAGCGTCGCCGGATCGACGGCCCCGGTCAGGAAGCCGCGTCCGAGGGGCGAGTAGGCCACGAAGGTGACGCCGAGCTCGCGGCAGGTCTCCAGCATCCCCTCCTCGGGCGCGCGGCTCCACAGGGAATACTCGCTCTGCACCGCAGTGATGGGATGTATGGCGTGGGCAGCGCGCAGGGTTTCCGGGGAGACCTCCGAGAGACCGATCCCACGCACCTTCCCCTGCTCGACCAGGCGCGCCATCGCGCCGATCATCTCGCCCAGCGGGGTCTCCGGGGTGCGGCGGTGGCAGTAGTAGAGATCGATGGTCTCGATGCCGAGCCGTCGGAGGGACGCATCACAGGCCGCCGCGACATAGGCGGGCGAATTGTCGATCCGCCTTTCCGCGCTGTCGCGACGGCGCACGATGCCGAACTTCGTGGCGAGGACAATCCCGTCGCGCCGCCCCTTCAGGAAGCGGCCGATCAGGTCCTCGTTGTGGCCGAACCCGTAGGTGTCGGCGGTATCGAGGAAATCGTAGCCGCCTTCGACGGCGGCGGCGAGCGTGTCGAGGGAGGCGGCCTCGTCGGTGGGCCCGTAGAACTCGGACATGCCCATGCAGCCGAGACCGGGCGCGGACACCGTGAGGCCGGTTCGGCCGAGGGGACGTCGCAGCATGCAGAAATTCCAGCTGTGGAATCGGGACGTTCGGTGTGCCACGGCGGCGGATCGTCGATAAGCTCAAGGCTCCGGGATGAACCGTTGAGCCTGACTCATCAATGCAGCGTTCCGATCTCGCCGACCTCGCGGCCTTCGCGGCTATCGCCGCACGGGGCAGCTTTCGCGCCGCCGCCGCCGACCTCGGCGTTTCCACCTCGGCCCTGAGCCACGCCCTTCGCGGCCTGGAGACCCGGATGGGTGTGCGCCTCCTGCACAGGACCACCCGCAGCGTCGCCCCGACCGAGGCCGGTGCGGCGCTCCTCGTACGGATCGCCCCCGCGCTCGCGGAAATCGCGGAAGCGGTCGGGGCGGCCGGCGCGTTCCGCGAGACCCTTGGGGGGACGTTGCGCATCAACGCGCCGCGTTCCGCCTGCCGCCTCGTGCTGATGCCGCTGGTCGCGCGCTTCCTCGCCCAGCATCCGGGCGTGCAGGTGGAGATCGCAGCGGATGATGCGATGACCGACGTGGTCGCGGCCGGCTTCGATGCCGGCGTGCGGGTCGGCGAGCACCTGGCGGCCGACATGATCGCCGTGCCCCTGGGCGGGCCGCTCCGCTTCGCGCTGGTCGCAGCGCCGGCCTACCTCGCCGAGCATCCCGCGCCCCTGGATCCGGACGATCTTGCGGGACATCGCTGCCTTCGTCAGCGCTTTCCGGGCGGTTCGCTCTATCGCTGGGAGTTCGGAAAGGACGGGCGCGACCTCGTGGTCGCGGTGGGCGGGCCGCTGGTCCTGAACGACCAAGACCTCATCGTGCAGGCGGCCCTTGACGGTCTCGGGCTCGGCTTCGTCTTCGAGGACAGCGTCCGGGCGCACCTCGGCACAGGACGCCTCGTGCGTCTGCTGACCGACTGGTGCCCTGATTTTCCGGGGTTCTTCCTCTACTATGCGGGGCGCCGGCACATCCCGCCGCCCCTGCGGGCGTTCCTCGACCTGCTTCGCGAGCCGCACCCCGAACCTACGGCCACACCTTGATCGCCAGAGGGCGCCGGACAAGGTCGCGGTCGGAGGTGATGGTGCAGCCCTCCGTGCGCAGGGTGACGTAGGTGAGGATCGCGCTGTCGCCGGTATCGTCGAAGTTGCGCCCGGTCGCGCTCGGGTCGAGCAGGGACGGGTAGGCGATCAGGCCCTCCGGAGCACCGCAGGGGTCGTCGTAGAGGGTGGCGCCTGCCAGAAACAGGCGCGGCTGGTCCCAGGCAAGCAGGTCGCGCGACGCCGTCCAGTAGAATCCCGATTCCGGAAACCCCGGGCCGACCTTGGCCATGAAGACCGCGATCCACGCGCCGCTCGCCCGATGCCGGACCACCGCGCCCACCGGCGTCGGGAAGGGCGTCACCGGCGCGCAGGTCGCCGGCCCATTGACGGATTGTCGATAGGGGTCGGGAAACGCGGCGGTGAAGCCCGTTCCCGTCCAGGCCCGCCAGCGGGTCGGGTCCGCCGGGTCATCCGAGCGGAACAGGCAGACGCCGGCGGACTGATCGCTGCCCGGCAGGGTCCAGCCCGTCGTGGAGGCCAGGAAGTAGCGCCACCTGCCATCGGAAAAGATGTTGGATGGATTGAAGAATCCGCGATGGCGGCCTTGACCGATCTCCTGGCGAAAGGGTGCGCTCGCCACCACCACGGGCGGCGCCGCCCGGGTGAAGCTGTGTCCGCCATCCCGGGAAGCCGCCGCGACGATGCTGTTGGACCAGCACTCCATGTAAATCTTCGAGCGGCAGCGGCCCGGATGCTCGTTGGCGCGATACTCGTGGTGGACCAACGCGGCGACGGCCCGGCCGTCCTCGGTCCAGGTGGCGGTGATCCAGGAGGCGTCGTCGTAGGCGGCCGGATCGGCCTTGCCGCCCGATTCGAGGACGACGCCGCAATCGAGCTTCAGGGCATCCAGGCTCGGTCCCCGGAAGGCGCGGTTGCGATAATGCATCCCGAACAGCGCGACGGCGCCGGACGCATCGCGATAGGCCCGCGCCGACGCGTCGGGGACGTCGACCCCATCGCAGGCATCGCGCGTCGCCTTGAACAGCGTCACCGGCGGGCCGACCAGGGTCAGGGCGGACAGGGGCGGCTCCGGCGCCGCGTGCGCGCCGCTGAGGACGAGCCATGTTCCGAGAGCGGCGAGGGCGAGGGGGCGCGTCATCGGGGAAGCCTGGACATCGGCACGGGTTTGCGTTTTGAACCGTTACAGTCTGCTTGTCCGCCCGCGTTCCGGGTGGGCTTATCCACATCGACCCGATCGCGCGGTAACCCCCATGCTCATCCTCATCCTCGGCCTCGTGCTGTTCCTCGGCACGCATGCCTTCTCCATGGCGCGGACCAAACGCGCGCATGTCGTCGATGAGGTCGGGGAAGGGCGCTACAAGCTCGCTTACACCCTGGCCTCGCTCCTCGGTCTGGTGCTCATCGCCTACGGCTTCCACCTCTATCGCCAGTCCGGCTACATCGCGGTCTGGGATCCGCCGGTCTGGACGCGACATCTCTCCCTGCTCCTGACGGCCCTCGCCTTCATCGCCTTGGCGTCCGCCTACCTGCCGGGCCACATCCGCGCCCGGGCCAAGCACCCGATGCTGCTGGCGGTGAAGATCTGGGCGACGGCGCATCTCCTGGCCAATGGCGACCTCGGCTCGATCCTGCTGTTCGGAAGCTTCCTCGCCTGGGCGGTGGTGGCGCGCATCAGCGCCAAGCGCCGGGCCCTCGCGCCCGGTGCCGTCGCGGCCCAGCATGGTGGCCCGGCGGCGGCTCCCGCCGGCTGGCGCAACGATGCCCTGGCGGTGGTGATCGGCCTCGGCGTGTGGTTCATCTTCAGCAAGTACCTGCATCCACTTCTGATCGGCGTCGCGGCCTGGCCGGGAAAAGCCTGATCTCCGCAAGCATCATCTCCGCAAGCCTGATCCCGGGCGCGGTGCGATGAGAGCTTATTGAAGCCGGTCGCCAACGGCTTGCGCCTGTGTTAGGCGCAAGGCCCCACTTCATGCAGCGGCTGGTCGGATTTCGATCGGCGTGAGACGACATGGCCGAGAACAACGAGTTCATCCGCGAGGTCAACGAGGACTATCGCCGCGATCAGGTCGCCGAGATCTGGCGTCGCTACAGCGGCGTGATCATCGCGCTGGCGGTCCTCGTCGTGGCCGGCGTGGGTGGCTGGCGCTACTGGCAGCACGACCAGAGCGTGCGGGCCGAGGCGGCTTCCGAGCGCTTCGAAACCGCCAACCGTCTCGTCCGCGAAGGCAAGACCGCCGAGGCCGACAAGGCCTTCGAGGCAATCGAGGGCGAGGGGCCGGCCGGCTACGCCCTGCTCGCCCGCTTCCGCTCGGCCACCGAGACGGCCAAGCGCGACGCCAAGGCGGGCGCCGCGGAGTATGATGCGCTCGCCGGCGACACCCGCGTCAGCACGGGCCTGCGTGACCTTGCTCGCCTGCGCGCCGCCCTTCTTCGCGTGGACGGGCCTGAGCCCGACAAAGCGCTCGCGGCCCTGCAGGGCCTCGCCGCGCCGAACGGCCCTTTCCGGCACACCGCCCGCGAGATGCTCGGCCTCGTCGCGCTGAAGCGCGGCGACTACGAGGGGGCAGGGCGCTGGTTCGACCAGATCAACGCCGACGTTCAGACCCCGCAGAACCTGCGTCAGCGCATCGAGGTCTACGTGGCTCTGGTGGCCGGCGGCCCCGTGTCCGTGACGGCCGCCGCACCGGCCGAGCCTGCGGCTCCCCCACCCGTGACGCGCTGAGCGACCACGCTATTTTCCACGACGCCTGACTGAAACGAGCACACCATGGATATGCCGACCGTCGCGATCGTCGGACGGCCGAACGTCGGCAAGTCGACCCTGTTCAACCGCCTCGTGGGCAAGAAGCTCGCCCTGGTGGACGACCGCCCCGGCGTGACCCGCGACCGGCGCGAGGGCGATGTCAATTTCGGTGGCCTCGTCTTCCGCGTGATCGACACTGCCGGTCTCGAGGAGGCCGATCCGGGCTCGCTGCTCGGGCGGATGCGCGCCCAGACCGAGGCGGCGATCCTCGAAGCCGACGTGGTGCTGTTCGTGATCGACGCCCGCGCGGGCGTGCTACCGGCCGATCAGCCCTTCGCCGACATGGTGCGGCGCGCCGGCTGCCCCGTCATCCTCATCGCCAACAAGGCGGAGGGAGGCGCCGGCATGTCCGGGGCCTACGAGGCGTTCTCGCTCGGGCTCGGCGACCCCATCCCGTTCTCGGCCGAGCACGGCGAGGGTATCGGCGAGTTGCACGATGCCCTGATCGAGAACCTGCCCAAGCCCGACGACGAGGACGAGGAATACGACGACGATCCGGCGAACCGCTCCCTCAAGGTCGCCATCGTCGGGCGCCCGAATGCCGGAAAATCGACCCTGATCAACCGGATGCTCGGCGAGGATCGGCTGCTCGTCGGGCCGGAGGCCGGGATCACCCGCGACTCGATCTCCCTCGACTGGGAGTGGCGCGGCCGGCGCATCAAGCTGCACGACACCGCCGGCATGCGCCGCAAGGCCCGCATCGACGACAAGCTCGAGAAGCTCGCCGTCTCGGACGGCCTGCGCGCCGTGCGCTTCGCCGAGGTGGTGGTGGTGCTCCTCGACGCCACGATCCCGTTCGAGAAGCAGGACCTGACCATTGTCGACCTGATCGAGAGCGAGGGCCGCGCCCTCGTCATCGGGCTCAACAAGTGGGACCTGGTGGCCGACCAGAACGGTCTCCTCAAGAAGCTGCGCGAGGATTGCACCCGGCTGCTGCCGCAGGTGCGCGGCGTCGGCGTGGTGCCGCTGTCGGGCTTGGCGGGTGAGGGCATCGACAAGCTGATGCAGGCGGTGACGAGCGCCGAGGAGATCTGGAGCACCCGCATCTCGACGTCGCGGATCAACGACTGGCTCAGCGCGGCGACCCAGCGCAACCCGCCCCCGGCCGTGTCCGGCCGGCGCATCAAGATCCGCTACGCCACCCAGGTGAAGAGCCGTCCGCCGCACTTCGCCCTGTTCGGCAACCAGCTCGACGGCCTGCCGAAGTCGTATACGCGCTACCTCGTCAATGCCCTGCGCGAGGCTTTCGAGCTGCCCGGGACGCCGATCCGGCTCTCCCTGCGGACCTCGAAGAACCCGTTCGACCGCGAGAACAAGGGCTGAGCCTTCGGCTCACGCCGGGCCCGCCGTCGTCTCCGCCAGCCAGTCCACCACGGCGTCGAGGGCCTGACGATTCGAGGTGTCGCCGTTGCGCGTCGCCTCGAAGGTCGCGGTCTGACGCTCGGCGCTGGTGCCGCGTTCCACGATGACCCGGGCCTGCGCCACCTCGGCCTCGCAGCCGAGGGCGGCGGCGTCTTCGGCGATGAGGGCGAGCAGGGCGTCGAGGGCTTGGCCGAAGGGCAGGGCCTCCTCGCTCGCCTCGTCGATGAGTTCCGCCTCCGTCCCGCTGCGCTGCGCGCGCCACAGATTCTCCTGCGCCAGTGCGCGGGAGACGCCGTCGAGCCCGGCGTTGAGGTCGGGGCGCCGGACCATGAGACGCACGAGGCAGCGGTAGAGGGCCGCGATGGTCAGCGCGTCTTCGAGGCGGGTGCAGGAATCCGCGATCCGCAATTCCAGGGTCGGGAACTTGATCGAGGGGCGCAGCGACCACCACAGGAAGCTCGCATCCTGGATCGAGCCGGCCTTGGTCATGATCCGGACGTAGCGCTCATGGGCGCCCCCGTCGGCGAAGAGGTCCGGCAGGCCGGTGCGCGGCAACTCGCCGAAGGCGCTGAGGCGGTAGGCGCTCAGGCCCGTGGGCTTGCCCTGCCAGAACGGCGAGGAGGCCGACAGCGCGAGCAGGAGCGGCTGGTAGGGCAGGAGCCGGTTCATCAGGTCGACGCGCCGCTCGGGATCCGGCACCTCGACATGGACGTGCATTCCGCAGATGAGGCTGCGGCGTCCGGCGAGTCCCACGTCGCGCAGGATCCCGCGATACCGGTCACCCTTGGTCGGCAGTTGGCGCGCCCAATCCGCCACCGGATGGGTGCCGGCGGCGAAGACCAGAAGGCCGTGCGCCTGTCCGAGCTTGGCGAGGGCTGCACGCTGGCGGGACAGGACTTCGCGGGCCTGCGCGAAATCCGTGGAGGGCGGGGTACAGACCTCGACCTGGCACTGGAGCAGTTCCCGCCCGATCTCCGGCAGTTCCTCGCCGGCCTGGACGTGGAACGGCTTGACCGAGCGGCGCGGAGTACCGCGCGTTTCGGCATCCGCCAGGAAGTACTCTTCCTCGATGCCGAAACGGTAGGATGCGGAGGTCATCGGGAGCCTTGTCGCTAGGTCGCTCCCCTCAACCCCTCAGGCGGCCGTTTGTGCCCTCGCCGGGCCGCCGACGAGCCAGGCCGGGTCGAACCAGCGGTCGGCCTCGCCGTCATAGGGCAGGCGGGTGACGTCCCAGTGCTGGATGTACTGCGCGTAGACGTTCCAGACCGCGATGCCGCCGCCCACGAAGATGCGCCGCCCGGGATAGCGCGCCAGCACCGCCTCCGGATCTTCGTGGCTGCGGATGACGTCGATGGTGCGGTCCTTGAATGCGAACTCCGGTACCGACGCGATGGTCTTCGGCCCGGCGATCAGGACATGGCCCATGGTGATGGCGAAGAAGCGCGTCACGTCCTCCACGAAGAGCGGATCGGTGTTGCCCTCCCAGGGCAGGTGCCCGTTGAGGCCGAGCTGCCCGCGAAGGCCGATGGCGCAGATGCAGCGAACGTCGATCATGGAGGTCTCCGGGCTGGGGCGGGAATCAGGGGCGGTGCGGGCGGGGGTGAGCCAGGCGCGGTACAAACGCTCGGGACGACGCAGTTTCCACGGAGTTCATCGCTTAAAAAACGCCGCCGCAGTCCCGACGGATCCCGGGCCGGCGCCGCCAAGTCGTGGCTCGCCGGCCACGAACCGGAACGACGGGGCGAGGACAGCCGAGATCACCCCGCCGTCCAGGGGGCGGTGTGCCCTCGGCTCCCGACGGGATTCCGTGCGCAGAGGGCGGGAGAGCCGCACGGCGCCGGGCCGTGCCGCCTGGAGGCGAAGGCGTTCGACGTCTCGAAAGGCGGCCTCGGTTCAGTCCGCCATCCGCGGGGTCAGCACGCGATCGCTCGGGAAATCGTAGATCTTGCCGGATTCCGTGAAATCCGGGCTCGCGAGGCGGACGAAGTGGGGCGCCAGGTCTTCCGGCGTCTTCAGCGTCTCCGCATCCTCGCCCGGCATCGCGGCCTTGCGCATGGCGGTGCGCAAGGGGCCGGGGTTGAGCAGCATGGCGCGCACGGGGGTGGTCGCCGTCTCGGCCGCGTAGGTGCGCACCAGGGCGTCGAGGGCCGCCTTCGAGACCGAGTAGGGGCCCCAGTAGGCCTTGCATTTCTGCGCGGCGCCCGAGGTGACGAAGATGGCGCGGCCGGCATCCGACATCCGCAGCAGCGGATCGAGGGAGCGGATCAGCCGGTAATTCGCCGTCACGTTGATCTCCATCACCTGCGCCCAGGTCTTGGGGGTCACGTGCCCGATCGGCGTGAGATTGCCGAGGATGCCGGCATTGCCGACCAGGATGTCGAGGCGCTTCCAGCGCTCGTGGATGCCCGCGCCGAGGCGGTCGATGGCGTCGTAGTCGGTCAGGTCGAGGGGGACGAGGGTGGCGCTCCCGCCCACCCCCCGGATCGCATCGTCGAGTTCCTCAAGGGCGCCCTGGGTGCGGGCGACCGCGACGACGTGCGCCCCGGCCTCCGCCAGGGCGAGGGCGGCCGCACGTCCGATGCCGCGCGAGGCCCCGGTCACGACGGCGAGGCGGCCGGCGAGGGCTTTGTCGGTGGTGCTCATCGGCGGATCAATCGGCTTCGGCCAGCAGCGCGAGGCGGCGCGGCCCGGCGATGGCGAGGTCGGTCAGTTCGGTCGGGTAGTCGCCGGTGAAGCAATGGTCGGTGTATTGCGGGTTGACCGGGTCGCGCCGCTCCTCGCCCATCGCCTTGTAGAGGCCGTCGATGGACAGGAAGGCCAGGGAATCCGCGCCGATATACCGGCGCATCCCCTCGAGGTCGTGGGTGGCGGCGAGCAGCTTCTCCCGCTCCGGCGTGTCGATGCCGTAGAAGTCCGGGTAGGTGATCGGCGGCGAGGCGATTCGGAAATGCACCTCGCGGGCGCCGGCCTCGCGCATCATCCGGACGATCTTCACCGAGGTGGTGCCGCGCACGAGGCTGTCGTCCACGAGCACGATGCGCTTGCCCTCGACCACCGCGCGGTTGGCCGAATGCTTCATGCGCACGCCGAGTTCGCGCACGGACTGGGTCGGCTGGATGAAGGTGCGGCCCACATAGTGATTGCGGATGATGCCCATCTCGAAGGGCAGGCCGGTCTCCTGGGCGAAGCCCAGCGCGGCGGGAACGCCGGAATCCGGAACCGGAATCACCACATCGGCTGCGGCGGCCGATTCACGGGCAAGCTCGTGGCCGATATTCTTGCGCACCGCGTAGACGCTCTTGCCGTTCACCACCGAATCGGGGCGGGCGAAGTAGATGTACTCGAAGATGCAGGGGCGCATCTTCCGGGCCGGCGCGAAGCGGATCGATTCGATCCCCTCCTCGGAAATCACCACGATCTCGCCGTTCTCGATGTCGCGGACGAACTTCGCGCCGATGATGTCGAGGGCGCAGGTCTCCGACGCCAGGATGTAGCGCCCGTCGAGTTCGCCGAGCACCAGGGGGCGGATGCCCATCGGGTCGCGGGCGCCGATGAGCTTCTTGTTGGTGAGCGCCACGATGGCGTAGGCGCCCTCGATCTGGCGCAGGGCTTCGGTGAAGCGCTCCACGATGCGCGGCGCGCGGGAACGGGCGGCCAGATGCAGGATCACCTCCGTGTCGGAGGTTGACTGGGTGATGGCGCCGTCCCGCACGAGGTCGCGGCGGATCGAAAGGGCGTTGGTGAGGTTGCCGTTATGCGCCACCGCCAGACCGCCGCTGGCGAGTTCGGCGAAGAGGGGCTGCACGTTGCGCAGGATGGTGCCGCCGGTGGTGGAGTAGCGCACGTGGCCGATGGCGGCCGGGCCCTCCAGATGCTCGATGGTCGCGCGGTCCGAGAACGAATCTCCCACGAGGCCGGGCCGGCGCTCGGAATGGAACACCGTCCCGTCGAAGGAGACGATGCCCGCTGCCTCCTGCCCGCGATGCTGCAGGGCGTGGAGCCCGAGCGCGACGATCGCGGAGGCGTCCGGATGGCCGAAGATGCCGAAGACGCCGCATTCCTCGCGCAGCGTATCGCCGTCCCGATCGAGCCCGTCCACGACCTCAGCGGGGGGACGGGCACGCGACTTGGCTACAGACATGGTGATGTCGTTCCCTGCTTGGTCCCGCGCGAACCCCCACGCGGGTACCGTCAGACAACCGTCATGTAATCGCGCTTGGCGCCGCGACCAAGCGCGCGATCCTGCAGGTCAGCGTCGCGGCGTGGACGTGGCTGGAGCCTCGGTGCGGCGCTGGGCCGGAACCTCGCCTTCCGGCGGCTCCACGGGATCGGCCGGGCTGTCGCCCTTCGGCTTCTTGAACTGCTTGAGCAGGCCTTCCGGGTTCTCCGGCAGCTGTGCCACCAGGGCCTCGCCGGACTTCTCCAGCATGGGGCGGCTGCGGGCCTCGGACGCCCAGGGCGGCATCTTGCCCTGCACGAGCCAGGCCAGGAAGACCCAGCCGATCACGCAGATGAGGAAGCCGCGCCCGGCGCCGAACAGGAAGCCGAGCGAGCGGTCGATGGCGCCGATCCGCGAATCGAGGATCATGTCCGACACCTTCACGGTGATGATGGACACGACGATCAGCGTCACGAGGAAGATCGCGGCGATCGAGGCCACCAGGGCGACCGTGGGGTTCGTCACGTGCTGGCTGACGGTGGGCAGCAGCAGGGGGTGAAACTTCCAGGCGATGGCGGCGGCCGCCACCCAGGCGATGATCGCCAAGACTTCGCGGGTGGCGCCGCGCACGGCTGCCAGCAACGCCGAGAGCACGACGATACCCAGCACGACGAGATCGAGAACGGAGAACGGCATCTCTGACGGTTGTCACTTCATGGGGCGCAGCGGCGACGATGGGCGGATCGTGCGGCTCCCCGGGCCGCCCCTCCGTATATCCTGGCGAAACTCGGCCGTCACCCTGGCCCGGGGTGCCATCTCGCCCCTCGAACGCCCTGGATGGCCACGCGGTCCGGTCGGGTCGGCGCCTGCCGGACGACGCAGGAGACGACGCAGGATCGGCGCCCGTTCCGGGCGGCCGGGCGATGCGCCTTCGGGTTCGGCGATCATTGTGCCGACGCAACCGAGCGGTCCGGCGCGGGCGACCCCATGCCTGTCCGGCCCCCCAGGCATTCGGGTGCGCGTATGATTGACGGGCACTTGCCTCTCGGAAAACGACCCGCTCCGATAACTTACCGAAGACTAGTTGGGAGCGTATTTGGAATATTTAACGTCATTGTTCATTTGTAATCGATATATCAGCCGGCTGAGCATGGCTTTATGCCCTATCGGTGGAAATTTATCCGTGTTACGCCCTGGAAACATACCCGATCATAGCCTCAATCAAGGATCGCTCCATGGCATCTGTCGGTCGAAATGCTCCTTTGTCGGGGAATGCCGTCGTCGATGGATTGATGATGGGCGCCGGGTGGACCGGACCCATTGTCAGCTATGGATTCAAGCCGGGCGACATCAACGAGAACGGCGTCAACGACTTCGACGAGGGTGACTGGAAGGCGTTTCACCGCGAACTCATGAGCAACGTGGAGACCTTCGCCAACCTGACCTTCACGGAGGTGTCGGGGACCGCGAACATCAACTTTCGGCTGGACCTGGGCGCTGGCGGTGAATCCGGCGTGCCCGTGGAGGGGACGCTCTCCGTGGAGACCGCGGTCGGGATCGATCGCAACGTTTCGGGAGGCGCGGAGGTCGTTCGCCTCGGAACGTTCTCGACGACCTGGTTCCACGAACTCGGGCATGCTCTCGGGCTCAAGCATACCCACGAGACCGTGCCGGGTCTCTCCGGGATGCTGCCGGGCATCGAAGGGCCGGGTGATCAGGGCACGACCTTCCTGAACTCTCATCTCGGCACCGTGATGGGCTACACGTGGTCCTTCCTGCCGGAGGACAATCCCTTCACCGCCGCCGTCGACCCCGGCATGTCGGTCAAGGTGCAGCCCGGCTCCTTCGGGGCGATCGACATCGCCGCGCTCCAGCACCTCTACGGCGCGCGATCCCACAACACCGACAACACGGTCTATCGCTTCAGCGACGATGTCGATGCCAACCGCGGCTATACGACGATCTGGGATACCGGCGGCTTCGACACCATCGCGTATACCGGAACGAGCCGGGCCAAGATCGATCTCCGCGCCGCGACGCTGGAGAACGAGATCGGCGGCGGCGGCTGGATCTCCACCTCCGAGACGCTGACCGGCGGCGTCTCGATCGCCAACGGCGTGGTGATCGAGAGCGCCAGAGGGGCTGCGGCGGACGACATCCTGATCGGCAACGCCAGCGCCAACAGCCTCATCGGGCTCGCCGGCAATGACGTCCTGCGCGGCGATGCGGGCAACGATCGCCTCAATGGCGGCGCGGGCGACGATATCCTCGACGGGGGGGAGGGCCGCGACAGCGCCGTCTACCAGAAGGCCTTCGCGAGCTATGCGCTGCGTCTCGACGGGCGCGAGACCGTGGTGACGGGCGAGGGCGTCGATCGGCTGAGCGATGTGGAGACGGCGATCTTCTCGGACGGCGTCTACGATCTCGGCCTGCGTGTCTTCACAGCGAACCCGGCGCCGCCGGTGGCCCTGAACGGAACCGGGGGTAACGACGTCCTGACGGCGACCAGCGCCGTGAACTGGAGCCTCGACGGGGGCGGCGGCGATGACACCCTCGTCGGCCAAGCCGGCAACGACCGCCTGAACGGCGGGTCGGGCAACGATCGCCTCGACGGAGGAGCCGGCGCCGACACGATGATCGGCGGCGTTGGCGACGACACCTACATCGTCGACAACATCCGCGACGTGGTGGTGGAAGCGCAGGGTAACGAGCGGAACGTCATCGAATCCTCGGTCAGCTACACCCTCGGCGTGGGGGTGAAGGAACTGGTCCTGACGGGGCCCGCGGCCTGGATGGGCACCGGCAACGCCCTCGACAACGTCCTCACCGGCAACCGGGTCGCGAACGTGCTGAACGGCGGGGCCGGCGATGACTGGCTGAATGGCGGCCTCGGGCGCGACAAGCTCATCGGAGGTCTGGGCGACGATCACTACGTGATCGACAATGCCGGCGACGTCGCGATCGAGGGTGCCGGCGAGGGCACCGATCACATCGAGAGCACGGCCTCCTTCACCCTCGGCGACAATGTCGAGAACCTGACCCTGCAGGGAAGCGGCGCAATCCGGGGAACCGGGAACGACCTGTCGAACATCATCGTGGGCAGCACGGCCGCCAACGTCCTGACGGGTCTCTCGGGGAACGATATCCTCATCGGAGCCGAGGGGAACGATCGCCTGATCGGCGGTGCGGGCATCGACACCCTGACGGGGGGCACCGGCTCGGACGCGTTCGTCTTCCGCGACGGCGAGACGGGATCGGCCGCGGTAACCGCGGACCGCATCGCGGATTTCGAGGTGGGCGACCGGATCGACCTGACCGCGTTCGAGGCCGTGAGCACGTTCGCGTTCATCGGGCAGGCCGCCTTCAGCGGCGCGCGCGGCGACGTCCGGTTCGCGCAATCCGACGGTGTCACGTCGGTCGAAGGCGATGTGGATGGCGACGCCCGCGCCGACTTCCTGATCAACCTGACGGGCGTCCATAGCCTGGTCGCCACCGACTTCCTGCTCTGAAGTCGGCCGGCTCAGTCGTCGTCGCCGTAATCCGGTGGGTTGTGGCCGCGCCGGGCGCCGACCCGGCGCTGGCCACTGCTGGCGATGCCCGCGACCACGTCGGCGATGTGGCGCAGGGCTTCCGTCTGCAGCGCGGTCTCGCCGCCTTCGCCGCGTCCCTGCGGGGTCACCGCCTTGGCGAAGCCGAGCTTCAGCGCCTCCTTGAGGCGGGCCGGTGCCTGGGCCACGGGGCGGATGGCGCCCGACAGACCGATCTCGCCGAAATACACGGTCTCCGGCGGCAGCGTCGCGCCCGATAGCGACGAGACCAGCGCGGCGGCCACCGCGAGGTCGGCGGCGGGCTCAGAAATGCGCAGGCCGCCCGCGACGTTGAGGTAGACGTCGTGGGTGCCGAGCCGGATGCCGCCATGCGCCTCGAGCACCGCCAGCACCATCGAAAGACGATTGGGATCCCAGCCCACCACGGCACGGCGGGGCATGCCGAGCGACGAGGGGGCGACGAGGGCCTGGATCTCGACCAGGAGTGGGCGCGTGCCCTCCATTCCGGCGAAGACCGCCGTGCCGGGGGCGGCGTGGTCGCGCCCCGCCAGAAACAGGGCGGAGGGGTTCGGCACCTCGGCCAGCCCCATGTCGGTCATCTCGAACACGCCGATCTCGTCGGTGGGGCCGAAGCGGTTCTTCACGGCGCGCAGGATGCGGAAGTGGTGGCCCTGGTCGCCCTCGAACGAGGCGACGGCGTCGACCATATGTTCGACGACGCGCGGGCCCGCGATCTGCCCGTCCTTGGTGACGTGGCCGACGAGGATCACCGCCGTGCCCGTGGTCTTGGCGAAGCGAATCAGGGTCTGGGCGGAGCCGCGCACCTGCGTGACCGTGCCGGGGGCCGATTCCACGGTCTCGGTCCACATGGTCTGGATCGAATCGATGATGGCCAGCGCCGGCGGGCGCCCCTGGGACAGGGTCTCGACGATGTCCTCGACATTGGTCTCGGCCGCGAGTTCCACGGCGGCGGAGGTCAGGCCGAGGCGTTCGGCGCGTAGGCGCACCTGCGCCACCGCCTCCTCGCCCGAGATGTAGACGACCCGCTCGCCCGTGCGGGCCATGGCGGCGGAGGCCTGCATCAGCAGCGTCGACTTGCCGATGCCGGGATCACCGCCGAGCAGGATCACCGAGCCGCGCACGAAGCCGCCGCCGGTGACGCGGTCGAGTTCGTTGATGCCGGACGGGATGCGCGGCGCCTCCTTCACCTCGCCGGTGAGGCCCTCCAGGGCGAAGACGCGGCCGCGCGCCCGGCTCGGCCGGGTCTTGACCGGACCTGCCTGCGGTCCGGCGGCGCCGGTCTCCTCGGTGATGCAGTTCCAGCCGTTGCAAGCCTCGCAGCGCCCGCGCCAGCGATTGTAGACCGCCCCGCAGGACTGGCAGACGAAGGTCTGTTGGATCTTGGCCATCGCGATTCCGCTGGAGGGACCGACGCGCGGCCCTCGGGATCAGGCCGGCGTCAGGCGTCGTGTCCTCTCACATAATGGCGAACATAGCGAGAACCCAGACCCGTCAGGATCTCGTAGCCGATGGTGCCGGCCGCCCGTCCCACCGCATCCACGTCGAGGTCGTCGCCGATCAGGGTGGCGCTGGCGCCGCGCGTCGCCTCCGGTGCGTCGGTGACGTCGAGGATGATGAGATCCATCGAGATCAGCCCCAGGATCGGACAGCGCACACCGCCGACGAGGGCCATGCCGCGACCGCTGGCGGCGCGCGGATACCCGTCCGCATAGCCCAGCGACAGGGTCGCGAGGCGCCGGGGTTCGGCCGCGCGCCAGCGGCCATTATAGCCGCAGGTCTCGCCGGCTGCGACGTCGCGCACCTGTGCGATCGCGGCCTCCAGGCGCACCACGGGGCGCATCGGATTGGGCTTCCACGGGGTGGGATTGCCACCGAACAGGGCGTAGCCCGGTCGCAGCAGATCGTGATGGGCCTGCGCCCCGAGGAAGATGCCGGAGGAATTCGCGAACGAGCCCGGAAGGCCCGGATAGGCTGCCCGCACCTCGGCGAACGCGCGCATCTGGCGCGCATTCACCGGATCGCCCGACAGTTCGGCACTGACGAGATGCGTCAACACCAGGGCGATGCCCGCCCGAGCGATGACCGGGTCTCCGGAGAGCGCCAGCGCCTCCGACACGGGCAGCCCGAGGCGGTTCATGCCGGTATCCACATGCAGGGCCGCCGGCAGCCGGCGCCCCGCCGCCTCCGACAGACCGGCCCATTCGGCAAGCTCCGCGCGGCTGCCGAGGACCGGGCGCAGGTCGTGGGCGATCAGCGCCGGGCCGAAGCCGGGGAGCAGGCCGTTGAGCACGTAGATCACGCCGTCGGGCAGGATCCGGCGCGCCGCGATCCCCTCGCCCAGGTGCGCGACGAAGAACGTCCGGCACCCCGCCGCCCAGAGGGCGGGGAGCACGGCATCCAGGCCACAGCCATAGGCATCCGCCTTGACCACGGCCGCGCAGGCCGCGTCCGTCGCCTCGGCCGCGAGCCGGCGCCAGTTCTCCGCGATGGCCGCGAGGTCGATGGTGAGGCGGGCACCGTGGCTCGCCGGAACTTCGATCTGAGGATCCATCCTATCCATCGCGGGGCCTTGCGCCGGTTGCGTTGCAGAATCCCGGGTTCCGCTGCGCGGCCCCGGGACGACGGCGTGTCTCAGCGATATCCGTGCCCGGTTCCGATCCGCGGAGCGACCCGATTCGGTGGCTGTTCCAGCGTCTCCCGGAGCGCGGGAACGCGATGATCGCGGGGGCGAGCCGCCGACCTACATCTGCTCGGGCATGCGGTCCGACTGCGCCAGGTTCGAGAAGCGCGTGATGTTGGCGTCGAACTGGAGTTCCACGGTGCCGGTGGGTCCGTGACGCTGTTTGCCGAGGATGACTTCGGCCTTGCCGTGGACGCGGTTCATCTCCGCCTCCCAGGCGAAGAACTCCTCGGTGCCCTCGCGAGGCTTCTTGTTGTTGACGTAGTATTCCTCGCGGAACACGAACATCACCACGTCGGCGTCCTGCTCGATCGAGCCCGATTCGCGCAGATCCGCGAGTTGGGGCCGCTTGTCCTCGCGGTTCTCAACCTGACGCGAAAGCTGCGACAGGGCGATGATCGGCACCGCCAGTTCCTTGGCGAGCGCCTTCATGCCGGTGGTGATCTCGGTCATCTCCTGCACGCGGTTGTCCGAGCGCTTGCCGGAGCCGGAGAGCAGCTGCAGGTAATCGACGATGAGGAGGTCGAGGCCCTTCTGCCGCTTCAGGCGGCGGGCGCGAGCGGCGAGCTGGGCGATCGAGATGCCGCCGGTCTGGTCGATGTAGAACGGGATCGTCTGCATGTCCCGGGCGGCGTCGGTGATCTTGTAGAAGTCGGCCGGCTGGATGTCGCCGCGACGGATCTTGTAGGAGGCCACGCCGGATTGCTCGGCGATGATACGGGTCGCCAACTGCTCGGCCGACATTTCGAGGGAGAAGAACCCGACGATGCCGCCGTTCTTCGTCTCCGTTCGTCCGTCCGGCAGCTTCTCGGACTGGTAGGCCTTGGCGACGTTGAAGGCGATGTTGGTCACGAGCGAGGTCTTGCCCATGGCCGGGCGCCCCGCGAGGATGATGAGATCCGAGCGCTGCAGGCCGCCCATCTTGGCATCGAGGTCCGACAGGCCGGTGGCGATGCCGGAGAGCTTGCCCTCGCGCTGATAGGCTTTGGCCGCCATGTCCACGGCGGCGGTGAGGGCGTCGGAGAACTTCTGGAAGCCGCCGTCGTACTTGCCCGATTCGGCGAGTTCGTAGAGCCGGCGCTCCGTGCCCTCGATCTGGTCGCGGGGAGAGGATTCCACCGGGGCCTCGTAGGCGCCGTTCACGAGATCCTCGCCGATGGTGATGAGGCGGCGGCGGATCGCGAGGTCGTAGATGGTGCGGCCGTAATCGCCCGCATTGATCACGGTGGTGGCCTCGGCGGCGAGGCGCGCGAGGTACTGCATCACGGTCTGGCCGCCGAGATCGGCGTCACCCAGGTAGGTCTTCAGGGTGATCGGGGTCGCGAGCTTGCCGGCCTTGATAAGCTGGGAGGCCACCTCGAAGATCTTGCGGTGGACATCCTCCATGAAGTGCTCGGCGAGGAGGAAGTCGGAGATGCGGTAATAGGCATCGTTGTTGACCAGGATCGCACCCAGCAGCGCCTGCTCCGCATCGATGTTGTGCGGTGCGACGCGAAATTCCTGCGGGACGGGCTGAAGGTTGGCCGTCAGGGCGTTGGGCAGGGCCATGGGCTGATTCGAGGCTCCGACTCGTCGATGACTTCGTCCGCGCGGCGTGTGAGGCCGCCGCGCGTCTCTACCGGCAGACCATGGCCACGGCATGGTTAGCCGAACCTTAGCCGATTCGCGTGTTCGCCCCGTGAAGGGTGCCCCGCCCGCATCCGCGATGCCGGTGCGACCCCTCGGACGCGAAACGCCCGCCATCCTCGCGGATGACGGGCGTCCATGCTGGAACAAACGAGGAACTAGTCAACCCTCAAGGCCACTCGTCCCCGTTCTTCACCGCCGGTGTGGCGTGCTTACTCGCGGTCGTCGCCGGCCTCGGCCAGCGCGGCGCCGACCTCGAGGCCGAGGTCGTCGAGGTTGAAGGCCTCACGCTCGGTGGTCGATTCGCCGCGTGCCTGACGCTCGGCCTCTTCCGGCGAACGGGCGACGTTGACGGTGATGCTGACCTCGACCTCGGGGTGCAGCACGACCGGCACGGTGTGCAGGCCGAGCGTCTTGATCGGCTGGTTGAGGGCGAACTGGTCGCGGCCGACCGAGAAGCCGTCGGCGGTGACGACCTCGGCGAGATCGCGGGTCGAGACGGACCCGTAGAGCACGCCGGTCTCGCCCGACTGGCGGATGAGCACGAAGCTCTTGCCCTCGAGGGTCTCGGCGACGCCTTGAGCCTCGGACTTGCGCTCGAGGTTGCGGGCCTCGAGCTGGGCGCGCTGCGTCTCGAAGTGCTTCTTGTTGTTGGTGGTGGCGCGCAGGGCCTTGCCGCGGGCGAGCAGGAAGTTGCGGGCGTAGCCCGGCTTCACGTTCACGGTCTCGCCCATCTGGCCGAGCTTGGCGACGCGCTCGAGGAGGATGACTTCCATGGTTCTGGTCCTTCGGTTCTCAGTGGGTCAGGGTCGTCCGGACGCCCCTTGCGGGCGTCGGCTGTCGAGGGCGGTATCGGCAATGCCGAACAGGGTCAGGGCAACGAGGGCGATGCCCTGGGTGAGGAAGAGGATCACGTAGAGGCCGAACAGCAGGGCGAGGCGCCCGGGCCGGCCCCGGCTGCGATCGTGGAAGGCGGCGAGGCCCTGCATCGCGAAGGCGGCGCTCAGGGCCCCCGCCAGCGCCACGCCCAGCACGCCGGGATAGCCGGGCACCAGGGCGAGGATCAGCGAGCCCGCCAGCACTGCGAGCACGCGGCGGGGCATCATCGTGGCGGCCAGGTCCGGCCAGGGGCGCGGCAGGCGGCCGGAGACGCGCACGATGCGGGCGGCCGCCCAGAGATAAAAGGTGAGCAGGACCGTGAGGCCCTGGGTGGCGAGGCCCGGTGCGATCGCCGCCAGGGCGTTGGCGACCTCCGTCCGCGTCGCTTCCGCGGGGTCCAGCAGCACCGCGTCGGCCGGGGCTTCGGCGGCGTCCGGGGCGGCCGGCTTCGGGGCCGTGGTGCCGGCGCGGTCGGCCTGGATGCGCACGATGGTGCGGGTCATGCCGCGCAGCTGCGACTGGAAGGTCTCGTAGTTCGGCGCGGCGATGACCGCGATGGCCACGAAGGCGAGGCCCGCCGTGCCGGCGGTCCAGGCGAGGAGGCGCCCGGTGGGGTACCATTCCATCGTGCCGTCGGCGCCGGGGCGGCCGAGCAGCGCGAGATAGGCCAGCCACCAGGCCGGCAGGGCCAGATAGGTGAGGAAGCCGAGTCCGAGGAAGGGTTGGACGACGAGGGCCAGGGCAAGGCTGCCCGTGAGGGCGGCGACCAGGGCGGCCCGGTGGCTCCAGCCGAGCCCCACGATGAGGATCGGGAGCGGGGCGAGCAGGTAGAGCAGGATCGCGAGCGCCGTCGCCTTCAGCAGAACGCCGAAGAGGAGGGCGGAGACGAGGCCCGCGCCGATACCGATGCCGAGGTACTGTGCCATCAATTCCGCTGTCCCGCTGTCCCGATCCGGGCAGGGTTAGAGGCGAACCTTGTCGCCCCAACGACTCCCGGCCCTCGATCGAGAGAACCGGTACGAACGCGCACGCCGGGCGTGCGGTGATGCCTCGGCCCGGCGGGGCCGGGCCGAGGCGAACGGGCTTACTTGATCACGTAGGGGAGGAAGCCGAGGAAGCGGGCGCGCTTGATCGCCTGGGCGAGCTCGCGCTGCTTCTTGGCCGACACCGCCGTGATGCGGGACGGGACGATCTTGCCGCGCTCCGAGACGTAGCGCGACAGGAGCTTGACGTCCTTGTAGTCGATCTTGGGCGCGTTCGCGCCCGAGAAGGGGCAGGTCTTCCGACGACGGAAGAACGGACGGCGTCCACCGCCACCGCCACCACCGCCGCCAGCGGCGGGCGCACCGGGTCCAGCACCAAACGCCATGACTTAAGCCTCCCCGCCGAAGCTGCGCTCGGGGCGGTCGCCCCGGTCGCCGCGATCACCACGGTCGCCGCGATCGCGGTCGCCGCCGAATCCACCACCGCCGAAGCCTTCGTCGTCACGACGACGGCCGCGCTCACGATCCTTGCGGTCGTCGCGGTCGCGCTTCTGCATCATCGCCGACGGCTCGGACTCGAGCTCTTCGACGCGGACGGTCATGAAGCGCAGGACGTCCTCGGAGATCTGCATCTGGCGCTCCATCTCGGCGAGCGCCGCCGGGGGGGCGTCGACGTTGAGGAGCGTGAAATGCGCCTTGCGGTTCTTCTTGATGCGGTAGGCGAGGGACTTCACGCCCCACATCTCGATCTTCTCGACCTTGCCGCCATTGGCTTCGATGACGCCCTTGTAGGTCTCGACCATGGTCTCGACCTGCTGGGCCGTCACGTCCTGGCGCGCCAGGAAGACGTGTTCGTAGAGAGGCATTAACGGGCCCTTCATATCCAAAGGGACCCGACGGCACATGAAGTGCGGGAAAAGAAGCGTCGGGCCGGTTCGTACGCAATTCACCCGGCGCCAAGCCCTTCGAGCCGTTTGAAGGCCCGAGCGGTTGATCGAAGGCGGAGACACGGGACGACGGGGCACCGCTTACAGAGGTGCATCCTGTGCCGAACGAATCGGCACCGTCCGTTCAGCCCCCAGCCGGAGCGAACGCGAGGGCTGGCGCTTAAACGAGTTGTTGCGGATTGGCAAGGTGTGCGGGTTTTTTCGCCAAGCCGATCGACGGCCGATCGCAGTGGGTGGTTCCGCGCGCCGTCTGCAACGCGCTCGATGCGGCGACGGCCGCGCGATCCTCCGACATCCGCTGGCAACCGAGGCTGCGGTTCCGAGTGGATCAGGCCTCGCCGCCCGCGAAGACGGCCGCGATCTCGGCCGCGCCGAGAATGCGATGGGCGCCCGGAGCGAGGTCCGTCGGCAGGTCCAGGCCGCCGACGCGGTCCCGGTGCAGGGTCACGACGTGGTTGCCGAGGGCGGCGAACATGCGCCGGACCTGATGGTAGCGCCCCTCGTGCAGCGTCACCACGGCGTTCACCGCGCCCTCCGCCTCGAACGCAACCGGCAGGAGCGGCTTCTCCTCGCCCTCCAGCATCAGCGTGCCCGAGGCGAAGATGGCGCCTTCGTCGCCCTTGAGCGGGCGGTCGAGGGTCACGCGGTAGCGCTTGGCGACGTTGGCCTTCGGGGAGATGATCCGGTGCAGGAGGGCGCCGTCGTCGGTGAGCAGCAGCAGGCCCGAGGTCTCCTTGTCGAGGCGGCCCACCGTGGACAACGCCGGGTCGCGCCGGCGCCAGCGCTCCGGCAGCAGGCCGTAGACGAGGGGCCCCGCCTCCTTGTGCGAGCAGGTGACGCCCAGCGGCTTGTGCAGCATCAGGGTCAGTGCGGGGGGCGGGTCGAGGGCCTCGCCGTCGATGCGCATGCGCTGCGCGAGGTCCGGCGTCACCGGGATGCGCTGGTCGGCGTCGCGCAGGGGGGCGCCGTCGAGGAGGACGAGGCCGGCACGGGTGAGGAGCGCGATCTCCCGGCGCGAGCCGTAGCCCATATTCGCGAGCAGGCGGTCGAGACGCGCCTGCACGACCTTCGGGGGCTTCGTCACCGGCGCGCCTCGTAGACCTTGTAGCCGCCGGCGGACGCCTTCAGCGCCACGCTCTTGAAGGCCGCGTTCAGGGGCGCCTCGTAGGGCAGGTGGGTGTTGGCGGTGAGCCAGAGGCTGCCGCCGGGGCGCAGGGATTCCGCCGCGCGCGCGATGAAGGCCTGGCCCAGCGCCTGGTCCTCGGCACCGCCATCGTGGAAGGGCGGGTTCATCACCACGAAGTCGAGGCGGGCGAGCCCGAGGCCGCCCGCCCGGATGTCCGCCCAGCGCAGGGCGGCACGCGAATCGTGCACGTTGCGCGCCGCCATCTCGATGGCGCGCCGGTCGATATCCACGAGGGTCAGCGACGTCACCTTGGGCGAGGCCAGCACCGCCCGGGCGAGGATGCCGAGGCCGCAGCCGAAATCGGCGCCGCTACCCGCCAGCGGCGGCAGATTCGCGAGCAGCAGCGCCGTGCCGGGGTCGAGCCGGTCGTAGGAGAAGATCCCGGCCTGTGTGCAGAGCGCAAGGTTCTCGATGTGGCGCGGGCCGCCCTCGTGGATCGCATCGTCGAGGCCGTTCACGAGGTCCGGACGCGCGAGTACGCAGATGCGGTGGTGCCGCCGCGCCTTCTCGTGGACGGTGCAGCCGAAGCCGGTGAGTTCCTTGGCGAGCCGGCTCCCGCCGCGATCCTTCGGGGCGAGGGCGGTGAGGCGTCCCCCGGGCCGCAGGGCCTTGAGGCCGAGCGCCAGCACGTAGCGCCGCTCGATGGTGCCGGCGGGGGCCAGCACGTCGAGCCGCTCCAGGCTCTCCGGCGCGACATCCTCGAGCCGGGCGGAACCGGGAATCAGGGGCGAGACCTGGACGGCGCCATCCGGCACCGCCGCCAGTTCGAGGGGCGGAATCCCATAGACGGCTTCCGAAACGGGCATGGGGGACATGGTGACAACATCCGGCGCGACGGCGCGCGCGCCTCGACGGCTCAGGGCGTGACGGGAAAAGCGGGAGAGCCGGTCCACCGCGCGACAGGAATCGTCGCGGGGCCCGGCCTCCCGTTCTCATAGCCCATGCTCAGCCGCGCGGGAACTCCAGGCCCATCTCGCGGTAGCGCGCCGGGTCGTCCGCCCAGTTCTCGCGCACCTTCACGTGCAGGAAGAGGTGGACGGTCTGCTCGGCGGCTTCCGCGATCTCGTGGCGGGCGGCCTGCCCGATCGCCTTGATGGTCTGCCCGCCCTTGCCGAGCACGATGGAGCGCTGGCTCTCGCGCTCCACGAAGATCGTCTGCTCGATGCGCACCGAGCCGTCCGGGCGGACCTGCCACTGGTCGGTCTCGACGGTGGACCGGTAGGGCAGTTCCTCGTGCAGACGGTCGTAGAGCTTCTCGCGGGTGATCTCGGCGGCCAGCATCCGGATCGGCGCGTCCGAGACCTGGTCCTCGGGGTAGAGCCACGGGCTCTTCGGCATCATGCCGGCGAGGGTCGATTTCAGCGTCTCGATGCCGTCGCCGTTGAGCGCCGAGACCATGAAGGTGTGCTGGAAGGGGATCCGCTCGTTGAGGCTGGCGGCGAGCGCCAGCAGGCGGTCGCGGGGAATCAGGTCGATCTTGTTCAGGATCAGGACCTTGGGGCGCTTCACGTCCGGCAGCTTGGCCAGGATCGCCTCGACCTCCTCGGTGACGCCCTTGCGCGCGTCGATGAGCAGGCAGACCGCATCGGCATCGGAGGCACCGCTCCAGGCCGAGTGGACCATGGCCCGGTCGAGGCGGCGCTTGGGCGCGAAGATGCCGGGGGTATCGACGAGGATGATCTGCGCGGCCTCGTGCATGACGATGCCGCGCACCAGCGCCCGCGTCGTCTGCACCTTGCGGGAGACGATGGAGACCTTGGTGCCGACGAGGCTGTTCAGCAGGGTCGACTTGCCGGCATTGGGGATGCCGATCAGCGCGACGAAGCCCGCGGTGGTGTTCTCCGGCATGGTCACCGCCGGCAGCGGCCGGAGCGGCGGCGGATCGAAATCGGTGAAGTCGTCGTCGGTGTCGAAATCGTCGTCAGGCATCGGAGGCGTGTCCTTGATCGACGTCCGCCGACGTCTCCATGGTTGCGGGTCGGTCGGAGCCGTGGATCTCGCGCTCCAGCACGAGGCGGGCGGCCTCCTGCTCGGCGAGGCGCTTCGAGGGGCCGACGCCGATGCCGGCCTCCAGGCCCTCAACGCGCACGGCGATTCGGAACACCGGGGCGTGATCGGGGCCGGAGCGCTCCACCACCTCGTAGAACGGAATCGGCAGGGCGCGGGCCATGGCCCATTCCTGCAGGGCCGATTTCGCGTCGCGGCCGCGTGGGGCAGCCGTGTCGGTGTCGGGGGTGAAGGCGGCGTTGACGATGGCCTTGGCGGCCTCGTAGCCGGCATCCAGGAACACGGCTCCGAGGATCGATTCGCAGACGTCGGCCAGGATGGTCTGGTTGCGGCGGCCGCCGCTCTGGACCTCGCCGGGTCCGAGCGCCAGGTGCGGGCCGACATCCCAGGCCGTGGCGACGGCCGCGCAGGTCTCGCGCCGGACGAGGCCGGCCAGGCGCCGCGACAGCTCGCCCTCGTCCGCGTCCGGAAAGGCCGCGTAGAGGAGTTCGCCGATGGCGAGGCCGAGCACGCGGTCGCCGAGGAATTCGAGGCGCTGGTAGCTGCCGAGGCGGCCGTTGCCGCCGGCCTTGCTCACGTGGGTGAGCGCGTGGGCGAGGAGCTTCGGATCGGCGAAGGCGTGCCCGATCCGGTCCTCGAGCACGGCGAGGCTGGGTTTGGGACGGGGCGCGCGTCGCGCCCGGCTGGAGGGACGCGCCTCTTCGGTCACGATGGTCGAGGTCCTAGTGGATCGCCGTGAAGAGCCGGTTCCAGCGGACCTTCGCCGGCCAGTTCCAGATCTGCCACGCCGGGGTGCCCTCGTCGATGGAGAAGAAGATCATCTCCGCGCGGCCGACGAAATTCTCGAACGGCACGAAGCCGACATTGGCGAGGTCGCGCGAATCCGTCGAGTTGTCGCGGTTGTCGCCCATCATGAAGAACCGGCCCTCGGGGACGGTGTAGGGCTCGGTGTTGTCCCAGTAGCCGTTGTCGCCGTCGCGCTCGATCACCCGGTGGGTCACGCCGCCCGGCAGGGTCTCGAGATACTGCTCGGCCTTCGCCTGTTCGCCGTAGGGTCCGGTGGTCTCGAAGGGGGCGATCTTCTCGCGCTTGACCGGCACGTCGTTGATGTAGAGCAGCCCGGACTTCATCTGCACCTTGTCGCCGGGCAGGCCGATCACGCGCTTGATGTAATCGGTGGCGTTGTCCTTGGGCAGCTTGAACACCGCGATGTCGCCGCGCTTCGGGGTTGCGCCCCAGATCCGGCCATCGGCGGTGAAGGGCAGGTACTCGCTCAGCGGCAGGGAGTACTTCGAATAGCCGTAGGAATATTTCGAGACGAACAGGTAGTCGCCGATCAACAGCGTCGGCACCAGGGAGCCCGACGGGATGTTGAAGGGCTGGAACAGCAGCGTACGCACCACGAGGGCGATCAGCAGGGCCTGCCCGCCGACCTTCAGCGTCTCCTTGATGCTCGCCCAGGTGCCGGTATCGGCGGCCTTCAGGTCACGCTTCGTCTGGTGGTCCACGCGGGCACGTTCCATCTGGCTGCCATCTCCGGTCCGACGCCGGCATCCGGATTCCGGGCGCCTTCCGTCGTCGACGGTCGAGCGGCGGCATAGACCATGCGGAAACGCGCCGCAACGCGCGGCCTTCCCGGCTAAGTCTCGGCGGTGTTGTCCGGCACGGCCTCGATGATCACGAAGGCCTGCGCCATGGGCGGGTCGTCCGTGAGGGTGATGTGCAGCTTCGGCGTATGGCCGGCGGGCGTCATCGCCCTGAGGTGCTCGGCCGCCGCCCCGGTGAGATGCAGGGTCGGGCGGCCGCCGGGCAGGTTCACCACCTCCATGTCGCGCCAGAACACGCCCCGGGCGATCCCGGTGCCGAGCGCCTTGGCGCAGGCCTCCTTGGCGGCGAAGCGCCGGGCGTAGGAGGGCGCGCGCGCCGCGCGGGAATCGCACTTCGCCCGCTCGCCGTCCGTGAAGACCCGATGGGTGAAGCGTTCGCCGTAGCGCGCGAGCGACTTCTCGATCCGGCGCATGTCGCAGAGGTCGGAGCCGATGCCGAGGATCATGCCCGGGCTCCGTCCATGGCGGCGCGCATGTCGCGGATCGCCTGGCTCAGGCCGACGAAGATCGCCTCGCCGATCAGGGCATGGCCGATGTTGAGCTCGGCGATCTGGGGCAGGGCCGCCACCGGCCCGACGCTGTCGAGGGCGAGGCCGTGGCCCGCATGGATCTCGAGCCCGAGGCCGGCCCCGTAGGCCGCCGCCCGGGTGATGCGGTCGAGCTCGCGCGCGGTCCGGCCGGTGTCGCCCTCGGCGACCGCCTCGCAATAGCTGCCGGTGTGCAGCTCCACTACGGGCGCCCCGAGGCGGACGGCGGCGTCCATCACCGCCGCGTCCGGCTCCACGAAGAGCGAGACGCGGATGCCGGCCTCCGCCAGGCGCGCGATGCGGGGCAGGAGCGCCTCGTGCGCGCCGACGATATCCAGGCCGCCCTCGGTGGTGCGCTCCTCGCGCTTCTCCGGCACCAGGCAGGCCGCGTGGGGCCTGAGGCGGATCGCCATCCCGATCATCTCGTCGGTGGCCGCCATCTCGAAGTTCAGCGGCACGGTGAGGCTGCCCGCCAGCGTCTCCATGTCGGCGTCGCGGATGTGGCGGCGATCCTCGCGCAGGTGGGCGGTGATGCCGTCGGCCCCCGCCGCCACGGCCTCGCGGGCGGCGCGAATCGGATCGGGCGCCGTCCCGCCGCGCGCGTTCCGGACGGTCGCGACGTGGTCGATGTTGACGCCGAGCCGGAGGCGGTTCGGGTGCGGGGCGGAAGCGGTCATCGGGCGGATTCCAAGCCAGGCTGTTGCGCCCTGACAGGGGGGCGGACGCGTCCCTACATAAGAGACCTGACCACGAAGGGGGATACGGCGCGCGATGGGATTTCTCGATGGACTGCTCGGCCACGGCAGCGATCTCACGCCCGCGGAGGTGAACGAACAGCTCGCCGGCATCCTCACCCAGGGTGAGCCGGTCCAGGTCGCGTTCCGGATCATCCGCGACCTCATCGTGTTCACGGATCGGCGCCTGATCCTGGTGGACAAGCAGGGCCTGACCGGCCGCAAGGTTTCCTACCTCACCGTGCCGTACCGGGCGATCACGTCCTTCTCCGTGGAGACGGCGGGCAGCTTCGACCTCGATTCGGAACTCGCGATCTGGGTTTCGGGCCGGGCCGAGCCGATCCGCAAGACGCTCAAGCGCGGCGCCAACATCCTGGGGATCCAGCAGGCCATCGCGGGTTCGATTCGCTGAGGACTGCGGGTGCGGGGAGCGAAGTCCCCGCAACCCTTGCCGCCTTGCGCGAAAACCTTGCCTCGGCGGTCGGCCTCTGTTAAGGCCCCGCCCATTCCACACGCGGAGCCGGCCTCATGCCTGAATGAGGCGTTTCCGGTGGTCGTCGCCTACCCGGCACGATCGCTTCCTCCGCGGCGGTATCAACCGGAGAGTACAAAGAACATGGCCGTCGATTTCACCATGCGTCAGCTTCTCGAGGCCGGCGCCCACTTCGGACACCAGGCCCACCGCTGGAACCCGAAGATGCAGTCCTACATCTTCGGGACGCGCAACAACATCCACATCATCGACCTCGCCCAGACCGTGCCGGCCCTTCACCAGGCCCTGCAGGCGGTGAGCGACACCGTGGCCAAGGGCGGCCGCGTGCTGTTCGTCGGCACCAAGCGCCAGGCGGCGGACACCATCGCCGAGGCCGCCAAGCGTTCGGCCCAGTACTACGTCAACTCCCGCTGGCTCGGCGGCATGCTGACCAACTGGAAGACCATCTCGGGCTCGATCCAGCGCCTGCGCAAGGTCGACGAGACCCTCGACGGCGGGGCCCAGGGCCTCACCAAGAAGGAGCGCCTGATGCTCGCCCGCGAGAAGGACAAGCTCGAGAAGGCGCTCGGCGGCATCAAGGACATGGGCGGCGTGCCGGACCTGCTGTTTGTGATCGACACGAACAAGGAGCAGCTGGCGATCAAGGAGGCCCAGCGCCTCGGCATCCCGGTGGCGGCCATCGTCGACACCAACTGCAACCCGGACGGCATCACCTACGTGGTCCCCGCCAACGATGACGCCGGCCGCGCCATCGCCCTGTACTGCGACCTGATCGCCCGCGCCGCCATCGACGGCATCTCGCGCGGCCAGGGCTCGCTGGGCGTCGACCTCGGCGCCTCCGAGGAGCCGGTGGCCGAGGAGCTGCCCGCCAACGACGACGCGGCGGCCTCCATCGAGTCCGGCTCGGTCTCGCAGGCCGATGTGGCCGCGCTGGTCGAGTCCACCGAGCACTTCGAGCTGCTCTCGGCGCCGCGCGGCGCCCCCGACGACCTGTCCAAGCTCCACGGCGCGGGCCCACAGATCGTGCAGAAGCTCAACGAAGCCGGCATCTACCACTACTGGCAGCTGGCCTCGATGAGCGCCGACGACGTCGCCAAGGTCGATGCCGACCTCAAGCTCAACGGCCGCATTGGTCGCGACGGCTGGGTCGACCAGGCCCGTGGCTTCGTCGAGGCCGCCGCCGCCGCCTGATTCCGTCCGGCGGCCCGTCATCGGGCCGCCACCGACCGGTCGGACACTGCATCCTGAAGCCCGGTGCTTTTCACGAGCGCCGGGCTCATTCACTTCAGAAGACTTCTCTCTCGACGAAGACTTCTCCCTTCTGGAAGACCTCCGCCTCGGACGTCTTCGATTTCTGACGATACGGAAAGGACCCGCCATGGCCAACATCACCGCCGCACTGGTGAAAGAGCTCCGCGAGAAGACCGGCGCGGGCATGATGGACTGCAAGGGCGCGCTCAACGAGACTGCTGGTGACATCGAAGCCGCCGTCGACTGGCTGCGCAAGAAGGGCCTCGCCAAGGCCGCCAAGAAGGCCGGCCGCGTCGCCGCCGAGGGCCTCGTCGCCGTCGAGTCCTCCGGCCACCACGCCGCCATCGTCGAGGTGAACTCCGAGACGGACTTCGTCGCCCGCAACGACAGCTTCCAGGCCTTCGCCCGCGAGGCCGCCAAGCTCGCGCTGGATACCGACGGCACCCTGGAAGGGCTCGAGGCCGCGACGTTCCCCGGCGCCTCGACCACGGTCAAGGACAGCCTCGCCAACCTCATCGCCACCATCGGCGAGAACATGACCCTGCGTCGCGTGGCCAAGCTCGACGTGACCAAGGGCGTGATCGCGTCCTACGTCCACGGTCAGGTCGTCGAGGGCCTGGGCAAGATCGGCGTGCTGGTCGCGCTCGAGTCCGAGGGCGACGTGGAGGTGCTCTCCACCCTCGGCCGCCAGATCGCCATGCACGTCGCCGCGACCAACCCGGTCGCGCTCGATGCCGCCGGCGTCGATCAGGCGACCCTGGAGCGCGAGATCAACATCCTGCGCGAGAAGAACGTCGGCAAGCCCGAGAACGTGCTCACCAAGATCGTCGAGAGCGGCCTGAAGAGCTACTACAAGGAGGTCACCCTCCTGGAGCAGCCCTTCGTGCATGACGGCTCCAAGACCATCAGCCAGGTCCTCAAGGAGGCCGAGGGCAAGGCCGGCGCCCCGGTCAAGCTCGCCGCCTTCGTGCGCTACGCCCTCGGCGAGGGCATCGAGAAGGAGGAGGCCCCCGACTTCGCCTCCGAAGTGGCCGCCGCCGCCCGCGGCTGAGCGCTCTCCACTCCGATTCACGAGGAAACCCGTGACAGGGGCGGCGGCAGCGATGCCGCCGCCCCTCGACGTTCCGGGCCGCCTTGGGCTAGACACCCCTCCGCTTCCATTTGGCTTCCCGTCCCTCACAGGGCCGGGTTAGAGGGGACTGGCTCGATGCCGGAGACCACACCGTTTCGCCGCGTCCTCGTGAAGCTCTCGGGCGAGGCCTTGGCCGCCCCCGACGGCTACTGGTTGCACCCGCCGACCCTCGCCGGCATCGCCGACGACATCGCCCGCACCCGTGAGGCCGGCATCCAGATCGCCCTGGTGGTGGGCGGCGGCAACATGATCCGGGGCGCGCGCATCTCGGCCGCCGGCTGGATCGACCGGGCGACGGGCGATTCGTTGGGCATGATGGCGACCGTGATGAATTCGCTCGCCCTGGAGACGGCCCTGAACGCCGCCGGCGTCCCGGCCCGCACCATGTCGGCGGTGTCGATGCCGACGATCTGCGAGACCTATGCGCGCCAGCCCGCCCTGCACCACCTCGACAAGGGGCAGGTGGTCGTGCTCGCCGGCGGGACCGGGAACCCGTTCTTCACCACCGACACCGCGGCCGTGCTGCGCGCGGCCGAACTGCGCTGCGAAGCGGTGCTGAAGGCCACCCAGGTGGACGGCGTCTACTCCGCCGACCCGAAGCGCGACCCGAGCGCCACCCGCTTCGACCGCCTCACCCACGACGAGGCCATCGCCCGCGACCTGAAGGTGATGGACACCGCCGCCTTCGCGCTCGCCCGCGAGAGCCGGCTTTCGATCGTCGTCGGTTCGGTCCACGCCCCGAGTTCGATCCAGGCGATCCTCACCGGCGCGGCTCCAGCAACCCACGTCGTGCCCTGACGAGACCCCGGGGCCCGGCGCGCGCAGGGGCGATTTCCTGGCGCGCTGTCACGAACGCCATTTGCGACCCACCGGGTTTTCGTTCATTGAGGCCCACGAACGGGCCCTGGCGGCCCGGCCTCGCATCTTCCAGTACGCGTTGGGAACCCTCCGCATGGCTGCCATTCCAGAATTCGACCTGAACGACATCAAGCGCCGCATGCAGGGCGCCGTGACCTCGCTCAGGGGCGATCTCGGGTCCCTGCGGACCGGTCGTGCCACCCCGAGCATCCTCGATCCGATCCAGGTCGATGCCTACGGCGCGATGATGCCGATGTCCCAGGTCGCCACCGTGAGCGTGCCCGAGCCCCGCCTCCTCAGCATCTCCGTGTGGGATCGCGGCATGATCGCCGCCGTCGAGAAGGCGATCCGCGAGTCGGATCTCGGCATGAACCCGCAGACCGAGGGTCAGACCATCCGCCTGCGCGTGCCCGAGATGAACGAGCAGCGCCGCAAGGAGATGGTCAAGGTCGCCCACAAGTACACCGAGGAGGCCCGGGTCGCGGTCCGCCACGTGCGCCGCGACGGGCTCGACCACCTGAAGAAGCTGGAGAAGGACGGCGCCATCAGCGAGGACGACGAGAAGCGTCAGGCCGCCGATGTGCAGAAGGCGACGGATCAGCACATCGCCGAGATCGACGGCGTGCTGGCCGCTAAGGAAAAGGAGATCATGCAGGTCTAAGACCGCCTCCGGGACTCGGGGGCGGCAGGTGATCGACTTGGACGACGGATGGGGGAGTAGCGCGTTGGGTCGCTCGGAGGGCGCGCGTCAGATCGAGACCGCGGTGGCGCATGGCGCCGATGAAGGCGCGGTGGCCTGCGCGCCTGCGGGCTATGCCGCGCAGCCGGCGGTGGGGGCCCAGGCGGTCCCCGCCCATGTCGCCATCATCATGGACGGCAACGGCCGATGGGCGGCCCGGCGCGGCCTGCCCCGCGTCGAGGGCCATCGCCGGGGTGTCGAGGCGGTTCGCCGGGCCGTGCGCTCGGCCATCGATTGCGGCGTGCGCTACCTGACGATCTACAGCTTCTCCTCCGAGAACTGGCGCCGTCCCCCCACCGAGGTCGCCGACCTCATGGGCCTCCTGAAGCTGTTCGTGCTGCGCGACCTCGCGGAGCTTCACGGCAACAACGTCCGCGTGCGGATCATCGGCGAGCGCGCCGGCCTGAGCCCGGACATCGCCGGCCTCCTGGACGAGGCCGAGCGCCGGACGAAGGCCAATACCGGTCTGACCCTGGTGGTGGCCTTCAACTACGGCGGACGTCAGGAGATCCTGCGGGCGGTCCGGCGTCTCGCCGAGGCCGTGGCCGCCGGACAGCTCGCGCCGAGCGCCATCGACTTCGACGCCATGGCTGGCGCCCTCGACACCACCGGCATCCCCGATCCGGACCTCGTCATCCGCACCTCGGGCGAGCAGCGCCTCTCGAACTTCCTCACCTGGCAGACGGCCTATGCCGAGTACGTGATCGTGCCGGAATTCTGGCCCGACTTCGATGACGACGCCTTCCGCGCCGCCCTCGACGAGTACCATCGCCGCGACCGCCGCTTCGGCGGTCTCAGCGGCAAGGCCGGCTGATCATGACTCCCGGTGAGGTGGCGCCCGCGCCCCGGCGCGGGCCCTTCGCGGGGCGTGAGTTCCAGGCCCGCGTCGTCTCGGCGGTCCTGCTCGGCGCCATCGTGCTCTCGGCCCTGATCCTGGGCGGCTGGCCCTTCGCGGTGATCTGGCTCGCCGCCGGCATCGTGTTCGCGGCCGAGTGGATCGGCATGAGCGCCATCGCGCCGCGACGCCTCACCCTCGCGCTCAGCGCCGCCACCCTGTTCGGCCTCGTGCTCTGCCTGCACGGGGAGGCCGCGCCGGGCATCACCCTCGGCGTCGGCCTCGTCGGCGCGATCCTGGTGACGTGGGTGCCGAAGGACGGACCCGCGCGCCTCCGGGCCCTCGCCGGGCTCGCGAGCGCGGCCGTGGTCGCGCTGGTGCCGACCGCGCTGCGCGACGATCCGGGAATCGGCCTGCTCGGGCCGGCCTGGATGTTCGCCGTGGTCTGGACCACCGACATCGTCGCCTACTTCACCGGCCGGACCCTCGGCGGTCCGAAGCTGATGCCCCGCGTCAGCCCCAAGAAGACCTGGTCGGGTGCGCTCGGCGGGCTCGCCGGCGGCACGCTCGCGGGAGTCGGCATCGTGGTCTTCGCCTGCGACAACGGCTGGAGCGACCTCGCCACGGCGCCGCTGGCCGGGGTGGCGCTCCTCAGCGCCGTCGCCTCCATCCTCAGCCAGGGCGGCGACCTCGTGGAATCCGCCGTCAAGCGCCATTACGGCGTGAAGGATTCGGGCCGGGCGATCCCCGGCCACGGCGGCGTCATGGACCGCCTCGACGGCTTCTTCGCCGTCGCCCTGCTCGCCGGATTCTATCTCATCGCGCGCCGCCTCGCGGCGGCCTGAAGGACCCATTCCGTTGCTGACCGTCACCATCCTGGGCGCCACCGGCTCCATCGGCCAATCGACCATCGACCTGCTGCTCCAGCATCCGGACCGGTTCCGGATCGGTGGCCTCGTGGCCGGACGCGATGTCGCCGCCATCGCCCGCCTCGCCGGCAACCTGCAGCCCGACTTCGTGGCCCTGGCCGACGCATCCGCCGGGCCGGCCCTGCGCGAGGCGCTCGCCCACACCAACATCCGCAACGGGGCCGGTGAGAGCGCCGTGCTCGAGGCGGTGGCGCGCGATGCCGACATCGTCGTCGCGGCGGTGAGCGGCGCCGCCGGCCTGCGACCGACCCACGAGGCGCTGAAGCTCGGCCGGACCGTGGCGCTCGCCAACAAGGAGAGCCTCGTCTGCGCCGGCGACGCCTTCATGCGGGACGCCAAGCGCTATGGGGCGACGCTGCTGCCGGTCGATTCCGAGCACAACGCGCTCGCGCAGGCCCTCGGCGACGGTCGCCTCGACGACGTTGCCAAGATGACCATCACCGCCTCCGGCGGCCCGTTCCGGACCTGGACCCGCGAGCGCATCGCCGCCGCCTCTGCCGCCGAGGCCGCCGCCCATCCGACCTGGTCGATGGGCATGAAGATCAACATCGATTCGGCCTCCCTGATGAACAAGGGGCTGGAGTTGATCGAGGCGCACCATCTCTTCGCCCTCGAACCCGAGCGCCTGGACGTCATCGTGCACCCGCAATCGATCGTGCACGGCCTCGTCTACTGGCGCGACGGCGCCGTGACGGCGGGCCTCGCCATGCCGGACATGCGGGTGCCGATCGCCCACTGCCTCGGCCTCGGCGAGCGCCTGACCATCGCGCGCGGGCGTCATCTCGACCTCGCGGCGGCCGGGAGCCTCACCTTCGAGGCGGCCGACGAGGCGCGCTTCCCCTGCCTGCGCATCGCCCGCGCGGCGCTCGCCGCCGGGGGCGCGGCCCCCACCGTCATGAACGCCGCCAACGAGATCGCTGTCGCGGCCTTCATCAAGGGCGCGATCCCGTTCTACGGCATCGCCGAACTCGTGGAGCGGGCCTGCGAGCACTTCGCGGGCACCTACCGCGCGGCCCCGGAGGATGTCGACGCGGCCCTCGCCATCGACGCCGAGGTGCGCCGCTGGAGCGCCGAGGCCCTGCCGGCGGCCTGAGTCGCCCTCAGGCTTCCGGGCCGTAGCCCGCGAGGAAGACCCGCACCGCCTGCGTGACGTGGTGCGCGATCTCCTCGGGCGTGACGCCGTCGCCGGCCCCGAACAACAGGCGGGTGAGGAGCCCGGCCTGACAGAGCTGCAGGAACTGGCGCGCGGCGAGATTCGTGTCGCCCGGGCGCAGGCGCCCCGCCGCCACCTGGGCGTCGAGGTAGGCGCCGAGGCGGGTCGCGCCCTGCACCGGCCCCGCCTCGAAGAAGGCCTGGCCCAGGCGCGGAAACTTCTCGCAGGCTCCAATGACCATGCGGATCAGGGTGACGTGCTCCGGCCGGATCATCTCGGCTAAGTAGCTGTGGCCGAGCCGGGTCAGGGCGCCCGGGACGTCGGGATCGTCCGCGTCGAGGCGGAACAGGACCTCGGCGAGCCACCGCTTCTCGGCGAGCGTCAGGGCCTCGAACAGGGCCTCCTTGCTGTCGAAGTAGACGTAGAGCGTCCCCTTCGAGACCCCCGCCGCCTTGGCGATCTCGCCCATGCTCGCTCCGTCGAAGCCCGCGGCCATGAAGACCGCACGCGCGCCGTCGAGGATCTGGCGGCGCTTGTCGGGTTCGGCGGTCGCGCGCGCCGGCGGCTCCGATTTCGCGCCGACTGTAGCCATGGTTCCTGATCCTTGTTGACCGAACGGTTCGGTCATCATATCTCGTCGTTCGGCGCGGCGCCATCGCCCGCGTTCCAAAATTGACCGAACGGTTCGGTCATCAGCGCGGGACCTGGATCAGCCATGAGCGTGCGCGAGGATGAAGGGCATCCGATCGGGACGGGGAAACCGGGTCAGGCAAATCTCGGCTCACCTCCCGCCGAACTCGCCGCCCGGACACCGGCCGTGATCGAGACCGTCGCCATGGAGCCGGTGGCGAAGCCGCGCCGCATGAAGCGGTTCGTCCTGTTGGCGCTCCTGGCCGCGGGCCTCGGTGGCGGTGCCTACGAGGCGCATGCGTGGTGGACCGTCGGCCGCTTCTTCGTGAGCACCGACGACGCCTATGTGCAGGCGGACATCTCGGTGCTCGCCGCCAAGGTCCCGGGTTACCTCGCGTCCGTGCCCGTCGTGAACGGGCAGGCGCTGCACAAGGGCGACGTGGTCGCCCGGCTCGACGACGGCGATTACCGCCTCGCCGCGCAGGCGGCGCACGATAAGCTGGCGACGCAGGAGGCCGCCATCGCGCGCATCGGCCGGCAGGTCGAGGCGGCGCAGGCGCAGATGCTGCAGGCCTCGGCCCAGATCGACGCCGCGAAGGCGGATGCCGTCCGCGCGAGCGCCGATTACGCCCGTCAGCAGCAGCTCGAAAAGGTCGATTTCGTCGCCAGGGCCCGGATCGAGCAGGCGCGGGCGGACCGGGACCGCACGGAGGCCGCCGTGAAGGGGGCCGAGGCGTCGCTGGTCGCCATGCGCGCCAATGTCGAGGTGCTGCGGGCACAGGGCCGCGAAGCCGAAGGGGTCGCGGCCGAGCTTCGCACCGCCGAGGCGCGCGCCGCCCGCGATTGGGAATTCACGACGATTCGCGCTCCCTTCGACGGCGTGGTCGGCAACAAGGCCGTGGAGGCCGGCGCCTACGTCCAGCCGGGTTCGCGCATCGCCGCCCTGGTGCCCCTGGAGAGCGTGCGCGTCGACGCCAACTTCAAGGAGACGCAGGTGGAGCGCATGCATCCGGGCCAGCGCGTCCACATCGCGGTGGATGCCTATCCGGACCGCGACATCGTCGGCGAGGTCGAGTCGCTCTCGCCCGCCTCCGGCTCGGTGTTCAGCCTGCTCCCGCCCGACAACGCGACGGGCAACTTCACCAAGATCGTCCAGCGCCTGCCCGTGCGCGTGCACGTCCCCGCCGAGGTCGCCCGCGAGGGCATCCTGCGCCCCGGCCTGTCGGTGACCGTACGGGTCGACACCCGCGCGGCATCGGGCGAGTCCCTCCGCACCGCCGCCCGCCACGAGTGAGCGCGATGGCCGCCAGCGCTGTCCCCGCCGCGACGCCCGCCGAGCCGCCCCTCGACCGCCGCCGCATGGTGGCGTTCGTCTGCATGGTCTTCGGCATGTTCATGGCGATCCTGGACATCCAGATCGTTTCGGCGTCGCTGGCCGAGATCCAGGCCGGCCTCTCGGCGTCCGGCGACGAGATCCCCTGGGTGCAGACGAGCTACCTCATCGCCGAGGTGATCTCGATCCCGCTCTCGGGTTTCCTCTCGCGGGTGCTCTCGACCCGGTGGATGTTCGTGATCTCGGCGGGCGGCTTCACGCTGATGAGCCTGGCTTGCGCCACCTCCACCTCGATCAACGAGATGATCGTCTGGCGCGCGGCGCAGGGATTCATCGGCGGCGGCATGATCCCGACGGTGTTCGCCTCCGCCTTCACGATCTTCCCGCCCTCGAAGCGCTCCATCGTCTCGCCGATGATCGGCCTCGTGGCGACGCTGGCGCCCACCATCGGGCCGACGGTCGGCGGCTATCTCACCGACCTCTTCGACTGGCACTGGCTCTTCCTCGTCAACGTCGTGCCGGGCATTCTCGTCACGGTCTCCACCTACCTGCTGATCGATTTCGACGAGCCGAATCTCGGGCTGTTCAAGCGCTTCGACTGGTTCGGTCTCGTGTTCATGGCGCTGATGCTCGGCTGCCTCGAATACGTGCTGGAGGAGGGGCCGAATCATGACTGGCTCGCCGACGAGGCGGTGCTGGCCTGCGCCCTGGTCTGCCTCGTCGCCGGACCGGCCTTCTTCTGGCGCGCCTTCACGGCGGCCGAGCCGATCGTCGACCTGCGCGCCTTCGCCGACCGGAACTTCGCGGCGGGCTGCCTCTTCAGCTTCGTCCTCGGGATCGGCCTCTACGGCCTGACCTACCTCTACCCGGTCTATCTCGGGCGGGTGCGCGGCTACTCCGCCCTGCAGATCGGCGAGACGATGTTCGTCTCGGGGCTGTGCATGTTCGCCACCGCGCCGATCGCGGGCCGGTTCTCGGGCCGGGTCGACCCGCGCCTGATGATGGGGACCGGCTTCCTCGGCTTCGCCATCGGCACCTGGATGGTGACGGGCCTGACCAAGGACTGGGACTTCGCGGAACTGCTGGTGCCGCAGATCCTGCGCGGCTGCTCGCTGATGCTGTGCATGATCCCGATCAACAACATCGCGCTCGGCACCCTGCCTCCGGCCCGGATGAAGAACGCCTCGGGCCTCTACAACCTCACGCGCAACCTCGGCGGCGCGGTGGGCCTCGCGCTCATCAACACCGTGCTGAACGACCGCTGGGACCTCCACCTCGCCCGCCTGCACGAGCGCTTCACCTGGACGAACACGGCCGTGCTCGAGCGCCTCGACATGACCCGGCGCCAGTTCGAGGTGCTGGGCGGCAATGCCGACGCCATGGCGCTCAAAGCCATGATGAACACCGTGCGCGTGCAGGGGCTGGTGATGGGGTTCACGGACGTCTTCCTCGTCCTGACCGTCCTGTTCGTGGCCATGGCCTGCGCCGTGCCTTTCATCCGCCGGCCCCGCGCCGCGGCGGGGGCGGGCGGCGGTCACTGAGGCGGTACGCCTCTTTACCCTCTTGTCCGGAATGCGTGGACAGGGCCGGTCGATCGGGTCGCTGCGACGCTGGAGACCCGGATTCGGGTTTGCGTTCGCGTCCGGCCCATCCGATCTGCTAGAGCGGAACGACGGCCCCTAGGGAGGCCGAGAGGATCGACGTATGGACTTCCTGAACGCCATGGGCGGCACAGCGACCGGTTTCTTCGGCGCCGTGATCCCATTCCTGATCGTGCTCAGCATCGTCGTGTTCGTGCACGAGATGGGGCACTTCCTGGTCGGGCGCTGGTGCGGCGTCGGCGTCCACGCCTTCTCCCTCGGGTTCGGCCCCGAACTGTTCGGCTTCAACGACCGGCACGGCACGCGCTGGAAGCTCTCGGCGATCCCGCTCGGCGGCTACGTCAAGTTCCACGGCGACGTGAACGGCGCCAGCATGCCCGACGCCGAGGCAGTGGCGCGCATGACCCCGCAGGAACGGGCGATCAGCTTCCCCACCCAGCCGCTGCCGAAGCGGGCCGCCATCGTCGCCGCCGGGCCCATCGCCAACTTCATCCTCGCCATCGCGCTCTTCTCCGGGGCCATCTACTTCGGCGGACGCTACGAGACCCCGGCCCGGGTCGAGGCCGTGCTGCCGGACAGCCCCGCCGCGCGGGCCGGCTTCCAGCCCGGCGACGTCATCCGCGCCATCGGGGGAACGCGGGTCAACAGCTTCACCGACATGCAGCGCACGGTCTCGGGCGCCGCCGGATCCAGCCTGACGATCACGGTCGAGCGCGACGGCCGGCCCCAGGATCTCGTGGCCGTTCCCGAGAGCAAGGAGGACGTGACCCCGTTCGGACGTCACCGCTTCGGACGCCTCGGCATCCAGGGTCCGAAGGGGAGCGAGGCCAAGCTCGTCCATTACGGCCCCGTGGAATCGCTCGGGCTCGGGATCTACGAGACCTACTTCGTGGTGGACCGGACCATCGACTACATCGGCAAGCTCGTGACCGGCCGCGAATCGCCCGACCAGCTCTCGGGGCCGATCGGCATCGCCCGGGTTTCCGGCGAGGTCGCCAAGGTCGGCGGCGTCGGTGGACTGATTGGGCTCATCGCCCTGCTCTCCGTCTCGATCGGCCTCCTGAACCTGTTCCCGGTGCCGCTGCTGGATGGCGGACATCTGCTCTTCTACGCCTTCGAGGCGGTGCGCGGGCGTCCCCTGAGCGCCCGCGCGCAGGAGATCGGCTTCCGGATCGGACTCGCCCTGGTGCTGTTCCTGATGCTGTTCGCGGCCTGGAACGACCTCCTGAACCTCGGCGCTTCCTGGGGGCCGCGCCGCACCTGAGCACCGCGTCGCACGACGCTGTGGATTGCGGGAACGGCCTCGACATCGCCGCCGCAATCCCATCGTGGGACACGCAAATGCCTCGATCACAACGATAATCCGGTCTGCGGGCGGGCGCTGTGCGTCCCGCCTGCAACCGCGCGTTGACCCTGTTTGCCGATGGGTCGGGGACGTTAAGTGACCGGAAGGCCACGTCACCCCAAAATCCCCGGCAAGCGGGACCTCCGAGCGTTTGCTTAGCTCCGGAATCCCGATAGAAGCTGAGCTTGGGACTAGGTGTCAGGATGCCCGAGAACGGGTGCCTGATTGCGGGTGCGAACCCGCGCCGTAGATAAAAAGAGACGGGCGATTACATGATGTCGATGACGGGGAAGCGCCGGCGCAAGTCGGCGGAACAGACCATCGTCCTAGTCGCCGCGGCGGCGGCTGGCCTCGTCCTCGGTGGCGCCGCTCAGGCGCAGCAGATCGTCGTCCAGGGTAACAAGCGCGTCGATGCCGACACGATCCGGTCCTACGTGACCGGCACCGCCTCGGGCTCGCCCGAGGAGGCCCGCCGCAACCTGCTGGCGACCGGCATGTTCTCGGACGTGAAGGTGTCGCGCGGCGGCGGCGGCACGGTCGTGAGCGTCCGTGAGAACAACATCATCAACCGGGTGGTGTTCGAGGGGAACAAGAAGATCGAGAAGGCCACCCTCGAAGGCGAGGTCGAGGCCAAGTCGCGCGGCGCCTTCAGCGAGGGCATCGTCCAGGCCGATCTCCAGCGCATCCGCGAAGTCTATCGCCGGGCCGGTCGCGGCACGGCGAAGGTCAGCTTCCGCACGGTCGACCTGCCGAACGGCCGCCTCGATGTGATCTACGTCATCGAGGAGGGCGACAAGACCGGCATCAAGTCGATCAACTTCGTCGGCAACAGCGCGTTCTCCGAATCCAAGCTGCGCGAGCTGATGTCCTCCTCGGAGATGAACTTCCTCAGCTTCATCAAGACCTCGGACGTCTACGATCCCGACCGGATCACCAACGATCTCGACATCGTCCGGCGCTACTACCTCAAGAACGGCTACGCGGATTTCCGCGTCATCAACGCCGATGCCCGCTACGTCGAGGGCGAGGGGGATGCCGGCTGGGTCATCACCGTCACGGTCGAGGAAGGCGAACAGTACCGCGTCGGTGCCGTCGCCATCGATTCCCGCCTGCCGGGGCTCGACACCGCGCCCCTCGACGGCGAGGTCCGCGCCCAGGTCGGCGACGTCTACAATGCCGAGGACGTGGAGCGCACCCTCAACGGCGTGACCAACCAGGTCGGCCGCCAGGGCTACCCCTTCGCCCAGGTACGTCCCACCGGCCAGCGCGACCGCGCCACCCACACCGTGGCCCTGGGCTTCGTGGTCGAGGACGGCCCGCGCGTCTACGTCGAACGCATCAACATCCGCGGCAACACCCGCACCCGCGACTACGTCATCCGTCGCGAGCTCGATATCACCGAGGGCGATGCCTACAACCGCGTGCTCACCGACCGGGCCGAGCGCCGCCTGAACGGCCTCGGCTTCTTCAAGAAGGTCCGCTTCTCCAATGAGCCGGGCTCCTCGGCCGACCGGGTGATCATCAACATCGACGTCGAGGATCAGCCCACGGGCTCGTTCTCGGTGGCGGGCGGCTACTCCACCCAGGACGGCATCATCGGCGAGGTCTCGGTCTCGGAATCGAACTTCCTCGGCCGCGGTCAGTACGTCCGCGTCGCCGGCACCGGCGGCCAGTACTCGCGCGGGCTCGACTTCTCGTTCACGGAGCCGTACTTCCTCGGCTACCGCCTCGCGGCGGGCTTCGACGCCTTCTACAAGTACAGCGACCAGACCCGCTACTCGCGCTACGAGACCACGGTCTACGGTGGCCAGCTCCGCGTCGGCCTGCCGATCACGGAAGAGTTCGGCGTGACCCTGCGTTACTCGCTCTACAACACAGAGCTCAAGGTCCCGAACACGGTCAAGCGGCCGTATAACGACTGCTCGAACCCGATCGTGGGCTACACGACGCTGACCACCGGTCTGAAGGCGACCGGTGCGGCCGGAGAACTCGCGGCGTATCCCGCCTGTGCCCTCGACGGCGAAGCCTCGATCGCGCTGAAGGGCTCGCAGGGCAGCACCCTGACCTCGCTCGCGGGTCTGACCCTGTCCTATTCCACCCTCGACAACTTCGCCTCGCCCCGGAACGGCCTCTACGCCGAACTGAAGCCCGACGTCGCCGGCCTCGGCGGCGACTCGAAGTTCTTCCGCGTGACGGGCGATGCCCGTTACTACAAGGAGTTCTACGAGGACGTCGTCGGCTTCGTGCGCTTCCAGGGCGGTCACATCACCGCTCTGAACGACCAGCCCCTGCGCATCACCGACCAGTTCTTCCTCGGCCCGTCGCTGGTGCGCGGCTTCGCGCCCAACGGCATCGGCCCCCGCGACGTCGGCATCAGCGACAGCCGCTCCAACGCCATCGGCGGCTCGACCTACTTCGGCGGTACGCTCGAGGTTCAGTTCCCGATCCCCGGCATCCCGCGGGATCTGGGTCTGAAGGGCGCGGTCTTCGCGGATGCGGGTACGCTGTTCGGCTATAACGGCCGCACGACGTTCAACGTGAACGGCGACCAGTTCATCAACGGTATCGCTCCGGGCGGCGCCTGTAACTTCAACCAGGGCACCATCGGCGTCGAACCCGAATGCGTGAACGTCCGTGACAAGATGACGATCCGGTCCTCGGTCGGCGCCTCGATCCTCTGGAACTCGCCGCTCGGCCCGATCCGGTTCGATTACGCCTACGCACTCTCGAAGGATGAGGGCGTGAAAGCCTTCGATGCCAACGGCACCTTCCTGGGCCGCGTCGGCAAGGATCAGCTCCAGGCCTTCCGGTTCTCCGGCGGCTCGCGCTTCTGACGACGAGCGCCGCCTCCTTTCGGGGAGGCGGCGCGTTGTGACAGCATGTCTGATCCCGTCTTCTTCTCTGCCTCCACCACCCTCAGCCTCGGCGCCATCGCCGAGGCTGCTGGCGTTTCATTGCCCGAGGGCGCCGACCCGCAGGGCGTGATCACGGGGGCCGCTCCCCTGGAGACGGCGACGCCCCAGGACGTCGCCTACATGGACAACGCCCGCTACGGCGAGGCTTTGGCCGCCACCCGCGCGGGCGTCTGCCTCGTTTCCCCGCGCTTCGCACCGCGCGTGCCGGCCGGGACGGTGGCCCTGGTCCTGCGCGATCCCTACCGCGCCTATGCGGGCCTGCTCGCCCGCCTCCATCCCAAGGCGATGCGTCCGGCCTCCCTGTTCGGCGCCGCCGGGGTGGCGCCCGGCGCCCACATCCATCCGGAAGCGCGTCTGGAACCGGGCGTCCACGTCGATCCCGGTGCGGTCGTCGGGCCTAACGCAGAAATCGGCGCGGGCACCGTCATCGGGGCCAATGCCAGCATCGGACCCGGCGTGCGGATCGGGCGGGACTGCGCCATCGGCGCCGGGGCGACGGTGACCCACGCGCTGCTCGGCAACCGAGTCATCGTCCATCCGGGGGCGCGCCTCGGACAGGACGGCTTCGGCTTCGCCATGGGGCCGGGTGGCCACCTGAAGGTGCCTCAGATCGGCCGGGTCATCGTCCAGGACGACGTCGAGATCGGCGCCAACACCACGATCGATCGCGGGGCCAGCCGCGATACCGTGATCGGGGAGGGGACCAAGATCGATAACCTCGTGCAGATCGCGCACAACGTCGTCATCGGGCGCCACTGCGTGATCGTCTCGGGCGTCGGCATCTCCGGCTCGACCACCCTGGAGGATTACGTGGTGCTGGGCGGCCAGGTCGGCGTCGTCGGGCATCTGCGCATCGGCATGGGGTCGCAGATCGCGGGCTCTTCCAACGTGAACCGCGACGTGCCGCCGGGCAGTCGCTGGGGCGGAACACCGGCCAAACCCGTGCGGGCCTGGTTCCGGGAACTGACCACCCTGGCGCGGCTCGCCGAGCGCGGCGGGAGCGACGAGCCGAAGGGCTGACGCCCGACCGGTCGGGGCGCGCGTCCGCGACGGCGCAATCCGCCGCGAGGGCTTGCATCCGTCCGGCTTCTGCCGAAAGAAGGCGCCTCCGACGGGTTGGCGGTTTTTTCAGGACGTGAGGCGGGACGGCGGGGGCGTCGACGCGCTCGGTGAGGTGATGGATTCGATGAACGACATGCCGCGTGAGCTCGGCTCGGCTGACATCCAGAAGGTTCTGGAACTGCTGCCGCACCGCTATCCCTTCCTGATGATCGACCGGATCATCGAGATCGACGGCGACCGCAGCTGCGTCGGCATCAAGAACGTGACGATCAACGAGCCGCAATTCACCGGGCACTTTCCCGGGCTGCCAGTCTTCCCGGGCGTCCTGCTCATCGAGGGCATGGCCCAGACGGCCGGCGCGATCTGCTGCCGCCACATCATGAGCGACGACCTGCGCACCAAGCAGGTGTTCTTCATGACCATCGACAAGTGCAAGTTCCGCAAGCCGGTCGTCCCGGGGGATACCGTGCGCTACCACATGACCAAGACGAATCACCGCCGGACCATGTGGTGGTTCCGGGGCGAGGCCCGGGTCGACGGCACCCTGGTGGCCGAGGCCGAGATCGGCGCCATGCTGGTGACGGAGTGACCGGGGCCTTGGAGATCCATCCGAACGCGGTGGTGGAGGATGGCGCGACCCTGGGCGAGGGCGTGCGGATCGGCCCGTTCTGCCATATCGGTCCGGAGGTCACCCTCGGTGCCGGCTGCGAACTCGTCAGCCACGTCGTGGTCGCCGGGCGCACCACCATCGGGCCGCGCACGCGGCTCTATCCCTTCGCCTCCATCGGGCACCCGCCCCAGGACCTGAAGTTCCGGGGCGAGGCCTCCACCCTGACGATCGGCGCCGATTGCCTGATCCGCGAAGGCGTCACCATGAACCCCGGCACGGCCGGCGGCGGCCTGGAGACGACGGTCGGGGACAGCTGCACCTTCCTCGCCAATTCGCATGTGGGCCACGATTGCCAGGTCGGCGACGGCGTCGTCTTCTCCAACAACGTCATGCTGGCGGGCCATTGCAGCGTGGGCGACTACGCGATCCTGGGCGGCGGCGCGGCCGTGATCCAGTTCGCGCGCGTGGGCGCGCACGCCTTCGTGGGCGGCCTGTCGGGCCTGGAGAACGACTGCATCCCCTACGGCATGGCGCTGGGCAACCGGGCCTACCTTTCGGGCCTCAACATCATCGGCCTGCAGCGGCGGGGCTTTGCCCGCGAGGACATCCACACCCTGCGCCGGGCCTACCGTCTGCTGTTCGCCAACGAGGGCACGCTGATGGAGCGCCTCGAGGACGTGGCGGCCGAATTCGAGAACCACCGTGCGGTGGCCGAGATCGTCGCCTTCATCCGCGCGGGCGGCAAGCGTTCGCTCTGCACACCGCGCGAGACGCCGAGCGCCGCTTGACCGCGAACCCGGCCCCGATCGAGCGGAGCGTCGCGATGCCGGCGGCCCTGGTGCTCGTGGCGGGCGCCGGGCGCCTCCCACAACTCGTGGCCGAATCCCTCGACCGGGCCGGCCGCCCCTTCCGGGTGCTGGCGATCCGGGGCTTCGCCGAGCGGGCGATGCGGGCCCGCGCGGAGGCGACCGTCGACCTCCTCGACATCGCGGGCATCCTGTCGATCCTCAAGGCCTGGGGGCCTGTGAGCGTGGTGCCGGCCGGCGGGGTCTCGCGACCGAACCCGGCCGCGATCCTCAACGCGGCGGCCGCCCTGCGCAACCGCGAGGCCCTGAGGGCGATCTCGGGCGGGGGCGACGACCGGCTGCTGCGCGGGGCATTGGCCCTGCTGGAGGAGAACGGTCACGGCGTCGTCGGCGTCCACGAGGTGGCGCCCGACCTCCTCAGCCCGGAGGGCGTTCTGGGCCGGCATCGGCCGGACGCGTCGGCCCGCGCCTCCATCGCCGCCGGGCGCGCGCTGCTCGGCGCCCTCTCGCCCCATGATGTCGGCCAGGCCGCGGTCCTCGTGGGCCAGCGGGCGCTCGCCGTCGAGGGGCCGGAGGGCACCGACCGGATGCTCGCCCGCGCCCGGGGCCTCGCCCGGCGACCCTTCGGGTACGGCCGCGCGCAGGCCGGCATCGTGCTGGTCAAGCTCGCCAAGGACGGACAGGACCTGCGGGTCGACCTTCCGGCGATCGGCCCGCGCACGGTCGCGAATGCCGCCGCCGCCGGCTGCGCCGGCCTGGCGGTGCAGGCGGATCTCACCCTGATCATCGACCGCCCCGCCACCATCGCGGCGGCGGACCGGGCGGGGCTCTTCCTCATCGGGCTGCCGGCGGACGCCAGAACGGGATGGGACACATGAGCGGGCCGGCGGCCGAGCGGACGATCTGGCTGGTGGCGGGCGAGGATTCCGGCGACCAGCTCGGGGCCAAGCTGATGCGGGGCCTGCGCGAGCTCTCGGACCGGCCGATCCGATTCGGCGGGGTCGGCGGCGAGGCCATGGCCGAACAGGGCTTCCGTTCGCTCTTTCCCATCGATGACGTGGCGGTGATGGGCTACCTGCCGGTCGCCGCGCGACTGCGCACGCTCCTGCGCCGCATTCGCCAGACCGTGCGCGACGTGGTCGAGGCCCGGCCCGACGTGCTCGTCATCATCGACAGCCCCGGCTTCACCCACGCGGTGGCCGCGCGGGTGCGCAAGCGCCTGCCCGACCTTCCCATCGTCGATTACGTCTCGCCCAGCGTCTGGGCCTGGCGCCCGTGGCGGGCGGCGCGGATGCGTCCATTCATCGACCACGTGCTGGCCCTGCTGCCCTTCGAGCCGGAGGCGCATCGCCGCCTGAACGGCCCCACCTGCACCTATGTGGGCCATCCGCTGATCGAGCGCCTCGCGGAACTGCGCCCCGGCCCGGACGAGGCGGGAGCACGCCCGGCCGGGCCGCCGGTGCTGGCGATCCTGCCGGGCTCGCGCCGCTCGGAGATCGAGCGGCTGATGCCGGTCTTCGGCGCCACGCTGGCCGACCTCGTGGCGCGGTTCGGACCGATCGAGGCCGTCCTGCCGGCGGTGAGCCGGCACCGCGCCCTCATCGAACGGCTGGCGGGCAGCTGGCCGGTTCCGGTCACCCTCGTCCACGGCGAGGCGCCGAAATACGCGCTGTTCCGGCGCGCCCGGGCGGCCCTGGCGGCCTCCGGCACCGTGACCCTGGAACTCGCCCTCGCGGGCGTGCCGATGGTGGTGGCCTACAAGGTCTCGCGGATCGAGGAGGCGGTGGCGCGTCGCCTGATCCAAGTCCCCACCATCGTGCTGCCGAACCTGATTCTCGGCCAGAACGCGATGCCGGAATTCATCCAGGCCGACTGCACCGCCCCGCGCCTCGCCGAGGCGCTGGCGCCCCTCGTCGCCGGCGGTCCCGCCCGCGACGCGCAGGTCGCGGCCCTGGCGCGCATCGACAGCCTCATGCGCCTGCCCGGCGACGACCAGCCGAGCCGGAGCGCGGCGCGCATCGTCCTCTCGGCCCGGCGCGCGTCCTGACCTTACCCGCCTTCGTCGCGCGGCGCGGGGCCGTAGCGGTTCGAGCCCGTCGTACCCGGCCGCAGCAGGGTCTCGACGCAGAACCAGGCGAAGTAGCCGAGCAGGGCGGCGACGAGGAGGATCACCGGGACGGGGTGGGTCTCGATTCCCTGCTCCAGGGGCAGTGTGGCGATCCCTTCCAGCAGAAGGTAGAGGCCGAGCCACCATCCCGACCGGTCACGGTCGTGCAGGCGGCGGTTCGTCTGCGCCAGGGCCGACAGGGCGACGGGGAGGATGCCCGCGATGGTCAGGATGGCGAGCCCGCGCAGCCCCAGGGATGCGAACCAGATCGCCGCGCAGAGAAGCCCGAAGAACGCCAGCAGCAGCCGGACGAGGCGGTGCCGGAAGGCGCGCGCCGTCAGCCGCCCGCGCGGGTCCAGGGTCGCCAGGGCGGCGCGCAGCACCCTCATGTGCCCCTCGGCTTGACCCGGCGGGTCGGCGGCTCGGCCACGGGGTCCTCGGGCCAGGGATGACGCGGATAGCGCCCGCGCATCTCCGAGCGGACGGCGCTCCAGGACCCGCGCCAGAATCCCGGCAGGTCGCGGGTGATCTGGATCGGCCGCGAGGCCGGCGAGAGCAGGTGGAGGACGAGGGGGATGCGCCCACCCGCGATGCTGGGGTGTCGCTCGAGGCCGAACAGTTCCTGCACGCGCACCGCCAGCACCGGCCCGCCCTCGGCCTCGTAGTCGAGGGCGATGCGGGAACCGGTGGGCACCTCCACGTGGGTCGGGGCCTCCGCCTCCAGGCGGGCCCGCAGGTCCCAGGGCAGCAGGGCCTGGAGCGCGCGGCCGAGATCGTCGGCGGTGATCGCCTCCAGGCTGGTCCGCCCGATGATCTCGGGGGCGAGCCAGGTCGTGATCGAGTCGCTCAGGGACGCGTCCGAGAGGTCGGGCCACGAGGTCGGGTCCGCTGCGCGCAGGAAGGCCAGCCGCGCCCGCCATTGGGCGAGGGCGAGGGTCCAGGGCAGCGCGGCGAGCCCGATCTCGGCCACGCCCCGGGCCAGGATCTCGGCGGAGGCGAGGTCCGCTGGCACCGGCAGGGTGCGCTCGCCGAGCGTCAGGGCGCCGAGGCGGCGCAGGGCCCGGGCCCGCAGGGCGCGGGGTGCTTTCTCGAACACCACCTGCGTGGTCGCCTGGATGGAGGCCGCGAACAGGGCCTCGATCGTCTCCAGGGCAATCGGGGCCGCCGCCAGGATGCGGGCCTGGGCGGCGGTTCCGGTGATGTCGGCCACCACCAGGAACGGGGCCCGCGCCAGGGCGGAGGCGGCGTCCACCCGGCCCGCGCGGCCGTTGGCCATCAGGAACTCGCCGTCGCGGCCCCGCGCCCGCGCCACCCGGTCGGGATAGGCGAGGGCGAGGAGGGCGCCGGCCTCGGTGAGGTCGAGGCCGGCCCGCGTCTCCGCGACGCGCGCGAAGCTCTCCGCCTGCCGGGCCCAGCCCAGGGCGAGGCGCCGCATGTCGGTGGCGCGCGGGGTCCGGTCGCGGGTGAAGCGCTCGACCCGATGGGCGACGTCGGCGTCGTCCCCGCCGAGCCCGCGCTCCACCAGCACCGCAGCGAGGTCGGCGGCCTCCCGAGCGCGGCCCCCTGCCGCCGCGCCGAGGAGCATGCGGGCGAGGCGCGGCGGTAGGGGGAGGGCGCGCAGCGCCTTGCCCGTCTCGGTGAGGCGACCATCCGCCTCGATCGCCGCCAGGTCACGCAGCATCGCCCGCGCCTCCGTGAGGGCGGGGCCCGGCGGGGTATCCAGGAAGGCGAGGCTGGTCGGGTCGGCCACACCCCAGGCGGCGCAGTCGAGCACGAGCCCCGAAAGGTCGGCCGCCAGGATCTCGGGGCGAGTGAACGGCTCCAGGGCGCTGGTGGCGGCCTCCGACCAGAGGCGGTGGCAGACGCCCGGTTCGGTACGGCCGGCGCGACCCCGGCGCTGGTCCACGGAGGCCCGCGAGGCCCGCGCGGTGACGAGGCGCGTGAGGCCGAGGCCCGGTTCGTAGACCGGCACCCGGGACAGGCCGGAATCGACCACGATGCGAACGCCCCGGATCGTCAGCGAGGTCTCGGCGATGCTGGTGGCGAGCACGACCTTGCGCCGTCCCGGGGCCGCGGGCGACACGGCTCGGTCCTGCTCGGCAGGCGTCAGCGCGCCGTAGAGGGGCGTGATCTCCGTATCCGCCGCGATTCGGTCGGCAAGGAGGGCCGCCACCCGGCGGATCTCGCCCTGGCCGGGCAGGAACGCGAGCACCGAGCCGGGATCCGCCTGCAGGGCCCGCAGGATGGCATCCGCCATGACCTCCTCGATGCGCCGGTCCGGGGCGCGCTCGACGTAGCGTGTCTCCACCGGGTAGGCGCGGCCCTCCGAGGCGATCACCGGCGCTTCGCCGAGGAGGGCGGCGACGCGGGCGCCGTCCAGCGTCGCCGACATGACCAGGATGCGCAGGTCCTCGCGCAGGGCCCCCTGCGCATCGAGGGCCAGCGCGAGGCCGAGATCCGCGTCGAGGGAGCGCTCGTGGAACTCGTCGAAGAGCACGGCGCCGACGCCCCGCAATTCGGGGTCGTCGAGGATCATCCGGGTGAACACGCCCTCGGTGACGACCTCGATCCGGGTCCGCCCTGAGACCTTCGAGCCGAGCCGCACCCGCAGGCCGACGGTCTCGCCGACGCGCTCGCCGAGCGTCGCGGCCATGCGTTCCGCCGCGCCCCGGGCGGCGAGGCGACGCGGTTCGAGGAGGATGATCCGGTCGTTGGCCCCGAGCCACGGCGCATCGAGGAGCGCCAGGGGGACGCGGGTGGTCTTGCCGGCACCCGGCGGCGCGACGAGCACGGCCGACGCGCCGGCCCGGAGGGCATCGCGCAGGGCGGGAAGGGCCGCCTCGATGGGGAGGTCGGTCACGCCCGCGTCGGGTGAAGGATCGGTCATCGGGTCGGGTGGTGCCGCGATCCGCGCGGCTTCGCAAGCCATCGCGCGTCAGCGCACGTTTACGACATTTCCCAAATCCCACGGTCGCGAAGAAAAATACGCGCGCCTGCGCGGCTCGACATGGGAACGCATTCCCGAGGTCCGACTTATTGGCTCAAGGCGCAACGGGCGCTGGACGGAAGATGGACCTCATGAACAAGTTCGCGATCGCTCTGGCCGCCAGCACGTTGCTCGGCGCCTTCGGACTGACGTCCGCCTCCGCCGCCCCCGTGATGCCGGCGCCCGCCGTCACCGTCGCCGGCGACACGGCCCTCGATCAGGCCGCCTACCGCCGCCATCATCGCGGCATGCGTCATCATCGTCACCACCGCCGCATGAACCGCATGCCGCGTTCGCGCATGATGAGCGACCCGAACTCGCGTAACCCGTCGCAGCCCGGCTACCAGCAGCAGAAGGGCAACACCTCGGGCGGTCCGCGCTACTAAGGCGCGTTTCCGTCCCGGACGGATGGCAGGGAAGGGTCGGCGCGCGGGGCGTGCCGGCCCTTCTTCCGTTCCGGTGCGAATCGGCGGCGGTCCCCGGTTCTCCACCCTTCTCCCCAGGCGAAGGGCTGCGCCGCGCTGATGCGAAGGAGCGCCCTCTGCTATGCTGGCGCCATGTCACAGCGCCCCGCCCGATCGGTCCCGAAGACCGGAGCCGCACCGTCGGATTACACCACCAGCGCTGCCATCCTCGACACGGCCGGCGCCACGCCGATGATGGCGCAGTACATCGAGATCAAGGCCGCCAATACCGATTGCCTGCTGTTCTATCGGATGGGCGATTTCTACGAACTGTTCTTCGAGGATGCCGAGATCGCCTCGCGGGCGCTCGGGATCGTCCTGACCAAGCGCGGCAAGCATGGCGGGGCCGATATCCCCATGTGCGGTGTGCCCGTGGAGCGCGCCGACGACTATCTCAGCCGCCTGATCGCGCTCGGCCACCGCGTCGCGGTCTGTGCCCAGACCGAGGATCCGGCGGAGGCGAAGAAGCGCGGGCCGAAATCCGTGGTTCGGCGCGCGGTCGTCCGCCTCGTCACCCCCGGCACCATCACGGAGGACCGCCTCCTCGACCCCGCCCGCGCCAACGTTCTGCTGGCGCTCGGCCGGCGCAAGGCGGGCGAGACGTCTTCGGTCTACGGCCTCGCCGCCCTCGACATCTCCACCGGCCGCTTCTCACTGAGCGAGGTTCCGGCGGGCGACCTCGCTTCCGCCATCGCCCGGCATGAGCCCCGCGAGATCGTGATGTCGGAGGCGATCCACGCCGATCCGGCCCTGGCCAACCTGTGGCGGGGAATCGCCGCGCCGGTGACGCCGCTCCCCCAGGCCGAACTCGAGCCGGCCTCCGCCGAGCGCCGTCTCAAGACGCAGTTCGGAGTGTCCACCCTGGACGGCTTCGGACAGTTCGGACGCGCCGAACTCGCCGCCGCCGGCGCCGCGCTCCTCTATATCGAGCGCACGCAGATCGGCGCGCGCCCGACCCTGTCGGCCCCGACCCGCGAGACCACGGGGGCGACGCTCGCCATCGACGCCGCGACCCGCGCCAACCTCGAACTGACCCGCACCCTGTCCGGCGAGCGCAAGGGCAGCCTGCTCGACGCCATCGACCGCACGGTCTCGGCGAGCGGGGCGCGGCTGCTGGCCGAGCACCTCGCCGGCCCGCTCACAGACCTCTCGGCGATCCGGCGCCGCCACGCGGCGGTGGAGTTCCTGGCCGAGAACGGCCCGGCGCGGGCGGGCATCCGCGCCGACCTCGCCCGGGCGCCGGACCTCGCCCGCGCACTCTCGCGCCTCGCGCTGGGGCGCGGCGGCCCTCGCGACCTCGCGGCCCTGCGCGACGGGCTTGGCGCTGCACAGGCCCTGGCGGGAGCCTGCGCCGAACTCGCCGGCCTGCCGGAAGACCTGACGACCCTCGCCGCGCGTCTGGCGGCGGTGGATGCCGACCTCGTGGCCGAACTCCATGCGGCGCTCGCCGATGAGCTGCCGGTGAAGCGCCAGGACGGCGGCTTCGTTCGGGCGGGCTACGCGCCGGACATCGACGAGAGCCGCCTGCTCGGCCAGGATTCCCGCAAGGTCATCGCCGCCCTGCAGGCGCGCTACGCCGAGGAGACCGGCTGCCGCACCCTGCGGATCAAGCACAACAACATGCTCGGCTACTACATCGAGGTGCCGCAGGGGGTGGGCGAGGCCTGCCTCAAGGGCGTGATGCGCGAGACCTTCATCCACCGCCAGACCATGGTCGATGCGATGCGCTTCACCAGCGTCGAGCTGGGGCAGCTGGAGAGCCGGATCTCCGGAGCCTCCGAGCGGGCGCTCGCCCTGGAGGCCGCCGTGTTCGACGCGCTCGCGGCCCGCATCCTGGCCCAGGCGCCCGCCATCGCGGAGGTCGCCGAGGCCCTGGCCGGGTTGGACGTCGCCGCCGCGCACGCGGAACTCGCCGTCGAACGCGACTGGCGCCGGCCGGTGGTGGAGGAGGGCTATGCCTTCGTCGTGGAGGGCGGGCGCCACCCCGTGGTGGAAGCCGCGCTCCGGCAATCGGGCGAGCCCTTTATCGCCAACGACTGCGACCTCACCGGCGAGGCGCGCGGCCGCATCCGCCTCATCACCGGCCCCAACATGGGCGGCAAGTCGACCTTCCTGCGCCAGAACGCGCTGATCGCCGTGCTGGCGCAGATCGGCGCCTTCGTGCCGGCCGCGCGGGCCCGCCTCGGGCTGGTCGACCGGCTGTTCTCCCGCGTCGGCGCGGCCGACGACCTCGCCCGGGGGCAGTCGACCTTCATGGTCGAGATGGTCGAGACCGCCGCGATCCTGAACCAGGCCACCCGCCGCTCCCTCGTCATCCTGGACGAGATCGGGCGCGGCACCGCCACCTTCGACGGGCTCTCCATCGCCTGGGCCTGCCTCGAACACCTGCACGAGCAGAACGGCTGCCGCGCCCTGTTCGCCACCCACTTCCATGAACTGACGGCCCTGGGCCAGCGTCTCTCGCACCTCGACAACGCGACGCTGCGGGTGGCCGAGCACAAGGGGACGGTGGTGTTCCTGCACGAGGTGGTGCCGGGCGTCGCCGAACGCTCCTACGGCCTCCAGGTGGCGCGGCTCGCCGGGCTGCCCGCCGGGGTGATCGCGCGGGCGGGCGCGATCCTGAAGCACCTGGAGAAGGCGGAGCGGGACCGCCCCTCGCGGCCGCGCATCGACGACCTGCCGCTCTTTGCCAACCTCAGCCCCCCGCCGATGCCGGAAGCCCCGGCCGAGGCGCCGGACGACGCGCTGCGCCTCGCCCTCGACGATATCGACCCGGACGCCCTGACCCCGCGTGAGGCCCTGGAGGCGCTCTATCGATTGAAGGCGGTTGGGGCGGACCGGGCCTGAGGCGGCCTCACCCGCGCAGCGTGAGGCGGCCGCCGTTCATACTGAACTCGTTGAGGCGCTTCAGGAACGTCATGCCGAGGAGGCTGGTCGAGAGAAGCCCGCGCGGCATCACCACGCCGTCCACGCCCTGGACCACGATGTTGCCGACCCGCATCGACGGGATGCGCACCCGCGCCGCGTAGGTCGTGCCGTTGGCCGTCTGCACGGGCACGCGGAAATCCGCCGGGCCGACGCGCAGGCCCGCACGCTCGGCATCCTCATAGGTCAGGGCGCAGCTGGTGGCCCCGGTATCCACCAGCATCCGCAGGCGCCGGCCGTCGATCGTCACGTCGGTGGCGAAGTGTCCCTGCCGATCGGCGAAGAGGGTTTCGGTGTTGGGCCGCGCGGCGACGGCGGCCGCCGGCGGGAGCGCGGCCGGCGCCGTGGCGGTGGCCGCGACGGGCGTCGCGCGTTCGAACCGCTCCACGAGGCCGACGCCCCAGATCGCCGCCACCGCCGTCACCCCCAGCGCCCACACGATCGGTCGCGTCATCGGCCCCACCTGCTCCACAAGCGTCGAAGCCTAGGATGTCAGGGTGAACGAATCGTCGGCCGCCGGCCCGGAACGCGCGGGGTCTCGCCCCCCATCGGACCCAGGGTTTCGGATCGGGTAACGAAGCCTCGCGAATGCCGCCTCGGTCCGTCAGGATCGTCAGCCCGTTTCGTGATCGCTCGGGTCCGCCGCCGATCAAGGTCGGCTGACGGGCCGGCGAAGACCCGACCGCTGCGGGGCTTGCACTTGGGAAATCGGCTCCCTGCGAAACCTTGCCGCTGGCGAAACTTGCGGGTATAGGCAGCGCCAGCGCCCGCCAGACACCCTTGGAGGCACGGGCGCTTCGGGGATCGGGGTATGGCCGTCCGTTTCGGGCGGCCTTTCGCGTTTACCCGGAATTTTCATCTTCAAAAGGATCACGCCATGAGCGCAGTCAAGACGCTTGAGGCCGTGGCACGCGACCGGGTCGGCAAGGGGGCCGCCCGGGCCGTTCGTCGCCAGGGTCACGTTCCCGCCGTCATCTACGGAGGCGGTCAGGCCCCGCAATCCATCGCCGTGGATCTCATCCGTATCCGCACGCTGATCTACGCCGGTGGCTTCAAGACCACCCTGTTCGAGATCAATGCCGGCGGCAAGAAGACCCGTGCGATCCCGCGCGACTTCCACCTCGACCCGGTGTCCGGCGTGCCGATCCACGTCGACTTCCTGCGCGTCGTCGCCGGCCAGTCGATCACGGTCGAGGTGCCCGTGCACTTCACCAACGAGGACGCAGCCCCCGGCATCAAGCAGAAGGGCGGCACGCTCAACGTCGTGCTCCACACCCTGGCCCTCGAGGTCGCCCCCGACGCGATCCCGGACGCCATCGAGATCGACCTCACCGGCCGCGAGATCGGCGACGCGATCCACATCACCGATGTGAAGCTGCCCGCCGGCGCCACCTTCACGGGTGAGCCCGACGCCACGGTCGCCAACATCGTGCCGCCGACCGTGCTCGGCGCCGAGGTCGAGGCCGAAGAGGCCGCGATCGCCGAGGCGCAGTCCGCCGAGTCCGCCGCCGAGGAGGCGTCCGAAGCCGCCGAGGCCGCTGCCGAGGACGAGAAGAAGGAGGATTGAGGCGGGGGCGAAAGCCCTGCCTTACCCGATCCTCGTGGATGCCCCGGCCCTCAGGCCGGGGCATCTCCGTTTCGGGGGATGCACGCGCATCCCCGATCCATGTCATCGCAGGAACCGATTCGCGCCATGCGCCTGATCGTCGGCCTCGGCAATCCCGGCCCCCGCTACGCGAAGAACCGCCACAACATCGGCTTCCTCGCGCTGGATGAGATCGCCCGCGTGCATCGTGCCGGGCCGTGGCGGCGCAAGTTCCAGGGCGAAATCGCCGAGGTGGCCCTCGGGTCCGAGCGGGCGATCCTGCTCAAGCCCCAGACCTTCATGAACGAGTCGGGCCGCGCCGTGCAGGAAGCCCAGCGCTTCTACAAGATCGCGCTGTCGGACGTGATCGTATTGCACGATGAACTCGATCTCGCGCCCGCCAAGCTCCGGGTGAAGCTCGGCGGCGGCAATGCCGGCCATAACGGCCTGCGCTCGATCACGGCGCAGTGCGGCAACGATTATCGCCGGGTGCGCCTCGGCATCGGTCATCCGGGCGACAAGGCCCTGGTCCACGCCTATGTGCTGAACGATTTCGGCAAGGGCGAGGAGGCCTGGGTCGACGACCTCTGCCGGGCGGTGGCCGATCATGCCCCCATCCTGGCGGCGGGCGAGGATGCGAGCTTCCAGAACAAGGTCCACCTCGCCATGGCGGGGCGCGGCTGGGACGACGTCAAGCAGGTCAACGCCCGCGATTGACCGCGGCGGCGACATCGGATTTCACGCGGGCGGACCGTCGAGCGGTCCCGCGAACGGACAGGTGACCCATGGGCTTCAAATGCGGCATCGTCGGCCTGCCGAACGTCGGCAAGTCGACCCTCTTCAACGCCCTGACGCAGACGGCGGCGGCGCAGGCGGCGAATTACCCGTTCTGCACCATCGAGCCGAATGTCGGCGAGGTCGCGGTACCGGATCCGCGCCTCGATGATCTGGCGCGGATCGCCGCCTCGAAGGAGATCATCCCCACCCGGCTCACCTTCGTGGACATCGCCGGCCTCGTGCGCGGCGCCTCCAAGGGCGAGGGCCTCGGCAACCAGTTCCTCGCCAACATCCGCGAGGTCGATGCCATCGCCCACGTGGTGCGCTGCTTCACCGACGGCGACGTCACCCACGTGGAGGGCAAGGTCGACCCGGCCGCCGACATCGAGACCATCGAGACGGAACTGATGCTCGCCGATCTCGACAGCCTGGAGAAGCGCGTCATAGCCCTGGAGAAGAAGGCCAAGGGCGCCGACAAGGAAGCCAAGGAGACCCTGGATCTCGTCCAGCGCGCGCTGCCGCTGCTGCGCGAGGGCAAGCCGGCGCGCCTCGTGCAGCGCAAGGACGACGAGGAGAAGCTGTTCCAGAGCCTCGGCCTGATGACGGCCAAGCCCGTCCTCTACGTCTGCAACGTGGACGAGGGCGATGCCGACAAGGGCAACGCCTATTCCGAGGCCGTGATGGCCCGCGCCAAGGCCGAGGGCGCCAAGGCCGTGGTCGTGTCCGCCAAGATCGAGAGCGAGATCGCGGTGATGCCGCTCGCCGACCAGGGTGACTTCCTGGAGGCCGTCGGCCTCGCCGAGCCCGGCCTCAACCGGGTCATCCGGGCCGGCTACGAGCTTCTCGGCCTCATCACCTACTTCACGGTCGGGCCGAAGGAGGCGCGCGCCTGGACCATCGAGAAGGGCACCCGGGCTCCGGCGGCCGCCGGCGTGATCCACACGGATTTCGAGAAGGGTTTCATCCGCGCCGAGACCATCGCGTTCGCCGACTACACCACCCTGAAGGGTGAGGCGGGCGCCAAGGAGGCCGGCAAGTTCCGCCTGGAGGGCAAGGAGTACGTGGTGCAGGACGGCGACGTGCTGCACTTCCGCTTCGCCAATTGAGGCTCCCTCGCGCTTCGCCGACTGTGCCCCCCATGCGTTTCGCCGACTGAGGCCCCCATGACCGGCATCGCCTTCGAGGACTTCACCCCCGGCGCCGTCATCGAGGGCGGTCCCATCACCGTGACGCGGAACGAACTCGTCGCCTTCGCGCGCGAGTTCGATCCGCAACCCTTCCACCTGGACGAGGCTGCGGCGGAAGCGACCTTCGTCGGCCAGCTCATCGGCTCCGGCTGGCAGACCGCCGGCTTCGGTATGCGGCTCCTCCAGAAGCACGCCTTCCGGGGGGCCACCTCCATGGGCTCGCCCGGCATCCTGCAACTGCGCTGGCTGCGGCCGGTTGTGCCGGGCGATGCCCTGAGCGTCTCCGTGAAGGTCGACAGCTGCCGGGTCTCGAACACCAAGCCCGACCGGGGCTTCGTGCGGTTCGACCTCACCCTGCGCAACGGCCGCGACGAAACGGTGATGACCCAGGCCTTCACGGTGATGTTCGCCCGCCGGGGCGCCACCCCCCTGCCGCCGCGCGTCGTCAATCCCATCGAACCGTTCAGCCCGGTGGAGGGGACGGACGCGGAGCGGCTCGACTTCCTCGGGGATGCGCCCCTCGGCGCCACCCGCGATCTCGGCGTCCATCTGTTCACGCCTGAGGCGATCGTGGCCTTCGCCCGGACCTACGATCCGCAGGCCTTCCACATCGACCCGGTGGCGGCCCGCCAGACGCATTTCGGCGGGCTCTGCGCCTCGGGCTGGCACACCGCCGCCGCCTGGATGAAGCGGCTGCACATCACCCGGGCGCGGGACGTCGCGCTGACGGCCCGGACCGGGCCGGTGCCGCAACTCGGGCCTTCGCCGGGGTTCCGCGACATGCGCTGGCTCGCCCCCGTCTATGCCGGCGACACCCTGCGCTACGCCTTCACCCTCTCCGACAAGCGCCGATCGGCGTCCCGCGCCGGCTGGGGGCTGGCGACCCACCACAACACGGCCGTGAACCAGCACGGGGTGAAGGTGTTCGAGTTCACCGGTTCGGTGTTCATTCAGTGGACCGCGCCCCCCTGACGCCGAGCCCCGACGCGCTCGACGGGATCGAGGCCTCGATCCCGCGTTCTTCGACCTGTGGTTCCCCGCGCCCTACGCCGCCGCGCGCCGCTCCGGGTACAGCGACAGCAGCCCATCCGCGCTCGCCGTGGCGATGCCGCGCTCGGTGATGATGCCGGTCACCAGCCGGGCCGGCGTGACGTCGAAAGCCGGGTTGGCCACGGGGCTGCCGGGTGAGACGACCTCGATCGTGGCGAAGCCCCCGTCCGCGAGGCGCCCGGTGAGATGGGTGACCTCGCGCCCGTCGCGTTCCTCGATGGGGATCTCGGCGACGCCGTCGTCCAGCGTCCAGTCGATGGTCGAGAAGGGCAGGGCGGCGTAGAACGGCACGCGGTTGTCGGTGGCCGCCAGCGCCTTGAGGTAGGTGCCGATCTTGTTGCAGACGTCGCCGGACGCCGTGGTCCGGTCCGAGCCGACGATGCAGAGGTCGATGGCGCCGTGCTGCATGAGGTGCCCGCCGGCATTGTCGGCGATCACGGTGTGGGGCACGCCGTGCGCGTTGAGCTCGAAGGCGGTCAGCGCCGCGCCCTGGTTGCGCGGCCGGGTCTCGTCCACGAAGACATGGATCGGCACGCCGGCATCGTGGGCGACGTAGATCGGCGCCAGCGCCGTGCCCCAATCCACTGTGGCGAGCCAGCCGGCGTTGCAGTGGGTCAGCACGTTGATGGGGCGGCCCTTCTCGCGGTGCAGGTCGGCGAGGATGCGCGCCCCGTGCACGCCGATGGCGTGACAGCTCTCCACGTCCTCCTCGGCGATGCGCCCCGCCTCGGCATACGCGAAGGCCGCGCGCTCGGCCTCCGGCACCGTGCGGAGCTTGGCGGCGACCCGGTCCAGGGCCCAGCGCAGGTTGATCGCGGTCGGCCGGGTGGCCGCGAGGGTCTCGACGGCGCGGTCGAGGGCCGGATCGGTGGCGCCCGCGCGCAGGCCGAGCGCGAGACCATAGGCTGCCGTGACCCCGATCAGCGGCGCGCCGCGCACCACCATGGTGCGGATCGCCACCGCCGCATCGTCGAGCGTCGACAGGGTCTTCAACTCGAAGGCGAAGGGCAGGCGGGTCTGGTCGATCACCGCCACCGAGGCGCCGTCCCCGGCGGGGAAGATGGTGCGGTAGGGCTGGCCGTTGATCTTCATGCCACGCGTCCGGATTCGCTGGGTTTCGAGGCGAGACGGCCCCTTGAGAAGCCCCGCCTTTACGTCAGAACGCGTTCGCGTGACCAGCCTGTCGCGGGCGCTTCAGGGCGCCGTGCCGTCGCGCGCTAGGCACGGCGCGCCCGTCACGCCGCCTGCGTGAGCTTGGCCTTCTCGGTGGCGAAGGCCCAGTCGAGCCACGGGGTCAGCGCCTCGAGGTCGGCCCGCTCCACGGTCCCGCCGCACCAGATGCGCAGGCCGGCGGGGGCGTCGCGATAGGCGCCGATATCGTAGGCGACCCCCTCGCGGTCGAGCGTCTCGGCGATGCCCTTGGCCAGGGCGCCGACCGTCGCGTCGCCGAGGGCGAGCACGTCGGGATCGGTGATGACGAGGCAGACGCCCGTGTTGCTGTAGGTGCCGGCGTCCGCCGCGAGGTGACCGATCCAGGGGGTGCGCGCCACCCAGTCGTGGATCACGCGGGCATTCGCGTCGGCCCGGGCGTGGAGTGCGGGGAGACCGCCGAGTCCTTGCGCCCATTTCAGGGTGTCGAGGTAATCCTCCACCGCGAGCATCGAGGGCGTGTTGATGGTGTCGCCCTTGAAGATGCCCTCGATCAGCTTGCCGTCCTTGGCCATGCGGAAGACCTTCGGAACCGGCCAGGCCGGAACGTTGGCCTCGATGCGCGCCACGGCGCGGGGCGAGAGCACGATCATCCCGTGCGCGGCCTCGCCGCCCATCACCTTCTGCCAGGAGAAGGTGACGACATCGAGCTTGGCCCAGTCCAGCGGCATCGCGAAGGCGGCGGAGGTGGCGTCGCAGATCGTGACGCCCTCGCGGTCGGCCGCGATCCAGTCGGCGTTCGGCACGCGCACGCCGGCGGCGGTCCCGTTCCAGGTGAAGATGACGTCGTTGTGCGTCGTGTCGACGGCCGCGAGGTCCGGCAGGACGCCGTAGGCACCGACATGCACGCGGGGCGCGATCTTGAGTTCCTTCAGGGCGTCGGTGACCCATTCGAGGCCGAACGCCTCCCAGGCCACGACCTCGACGGTCTTCGGGCCCAGCATCGACCACATCGCCATCTCGACCGCGCCGGTATCGGAGGCCGGCACGATGCCGATCCGGTAGTCGGCCGGAACCTGCAGCACGCTGCGGGTCAGGTCGATCGCCTCCGCAAGCTTGGCCTTGCCCACCGCCGAGCGGTGCGAGCGTCCGAGCGCGGCGCCCTCCAGGGCCTGGAGGCTCCAGCCGGGGCGCTTGGCGCAGGGGCCGGACGAGAAATGCGGCACGCGGGGCCGCGTGGCGGGTCGGTTGGTCACGGTGGTCGTCCTAGAGAGCTGAAGGCTCCTCGTCGGGGAGGAGCATCCCAGGAACGCCAATGAACCCATGGCCGGCGGGACGCAAGCGCCCCCGGGCCGCGCCTGAATCACCGCACACGCATGGCGTGCGCTCACCCCTTGCCGGGGGGCAGGAGATCCGGCCGGCGCTCGCGGGTGAGCCGCTCCGATTCGGCCCGCCGCCAGGCCGCGATCGCGCGGTGGTTGCCGCCGGTGAGCACGTCCGGGATCGCCCGTCCCTCCCAGTCGCGGGGCCGGGTGTAGTGGGGGTATTCCAGGGTGCCGGCCTCGAAGCTCTCCTCTTCCCCGGAGGCCACCTTGCCCATCACGCCCGGCAGGAGGCGGATGCAGGCATCGAGCAGCACCAGGGCCGCGATCTCGCCGCCCGACAGGATGTAGTCGCCGATCGAGACCTCCTCCAGGCCGCGCCCGGCGATGACCCGCTCGTCCACGCCCTCGAAGCGGCCGCAGACCACGACGATGCCGGGCCCCGTGCTCAGGGCCCGGACCCGGGCCTGCGTCAGCGGGCGGCCGCGCGGGCTCATGAGGAGGCGCGGGCGGGTGTCGCCGGCTTCGCCCGCCGCGTCGATGGCGGCGCCGAGGACGTCGCAGCGCAGGACCATGCCGGCGCCGCCCCCGGCCGGGGTGTCGTCCACCGCCCGGTGCCGGCCGAGGCCGTGCTCGCGGATGTCGCGGGCCTCCAGCGCCCAGGTCCCGCGCGCCAGGGCCTCCCCCGACAGCGAGACGCCGAGCGGTCCCGGAAACATCTCCGGGTAGAGCGTCAGGACGGTGGCGTGCCAGGGCTGAGCGGTCATGCCGCTTGATGGCGCGCCGGGACGGCCGGGGTCAACGTGGCACCGAAGGGCGGGCGACGGGTTATCCCGGCATGACCCGTCTCCGGACCTTCCCCGCGCTGTGCCTCCTGCTCGCCCTCCCGTTGCCGGGCGCGCACGCCGTGGGCGCCGAGTTCCTCGGTCCGCCCGGAGCCGCCGCGAGTGCCTTTCCGAAGCCCGACCGGCCGGTGGCCGAGATCATCGCCCCGCTCTGGGCCTCCGAGAAGCAGCGTGACGCGGTGGACGAGGTGGGCCAGGTCGCCCGCCTGATGCGCCTCGCCCCCGGCGAGACCGTCGCGGATATCGGCGCCGGAAGCGGCTACTACGCGACGCGTCTCGCAGAGCGGGTCGGGCCGCAGGGCCGCGTCTATGCCGAGGACGTCACCCCGCGCTACCTCGCGGACCTGGAGGCGCGGATCGCCAAGGCCGCCCTGGGCAACGTCACCGTGGTGCGCGGCGAGCCGCACGATCCCCGCCTGCCGCCGGCCTCCCTGGATGCCGCCCTGCTGGTCCACATGTACCATGAGATCGCCCAGCCCTACGGCCTGCTCCACAACCTCGCGGCCGCGATGAAGCCGGGCGGCCGGGTCGGCATCGTGGATGCCGACGATCTGCCCGCGCGGCACGGGACGCCCCCGGCGCTCCTGGCCTGTGAACTGACGGCGGCCGGCTACCGGCAGACCGGCTTCACGGTCCTGACGGGGGGTGTGGGCTATCTCGCGATCTTCGAGGCCCCGGCGCCCGAGGCCCGGCCCGCGCCGGAAACGATCAGGCCCTGCCGGGACGAAACCACCCGCCGGACGAAAAACGTCCGGTAACTTGTGGATGACGCCCGGTACACCCTGCGCGCGTACGAAGCTCGTTTAGGAAGCGGCATGCGAGATAGCACGGGATCGTTACCCACGGGTCCGGCCATCGATGCATCCCTCCGCCTGTCACGCCCCAGCGCCGCCGGCCTCGCGCCACTGGAGCCTCCTCGGCATCCTGGCGCCTCTCGGCATGCTGCTGATCTGCGCGCTGATGCTCTACGACATGCGCAGCGATGCCTGGGACAAGGCCACCCAGACCTCCCGGAACCTGCTCCAGGTCATCGAGCGCGACGTCGCGCGCAACATCGAGATCATCGACCTCTCCCTGCGTGCCGGCATCGACAACCTCTCGGCACCGGGCCTGTCCGAGCTCACCCCGGAGATGCGCCAACTGGTCCTGTTCGACCGTGCCACCAATGCCTCCGACATGGGCTTGATGCTGGTGCTGAACGAGAAGGGCGACGTGATCTTCGATTCGCACGCGGTCCCGGCCCGCACGCTGAACAATGCCGACCGGGATTATTTCCGCGCCCATGCGGCCGACGCGAATCTCGGCCTCGTGATCAGCCGCCCCGTGTTCTCGCGCCTGCTGAAGGTGCCCATCATCGTCCTCAGCCGGCGCATCAACAAACCCGACGGGCGCTTCGGCGGCATCGTCTCGGCCTCCCTCAAGCTGTCCTATTTCAGCCGGCTCTTCGCGAATCTCGGCCTCGGCGCCCAGGGCGCGATCAACCTGTACCTGCGCGACGGCACCCGGTTCATGCGCTACCCCTATGCCGCCACGGATATCGACGTGGACGTGTCGGGTGCCGAGACGTTCCGGCGCTTCATCGAGGACGGGGACAGCACCTTCGTGGGTGTTTCGCCGCGCGATGGCCGCAGACGCTTCTACACCTACACCTGGGTCGGAAGCCTGCCGCTCCTCCTCAACGTCGCCCTGTCGGTGGACGAGATCGAGGCCGAATGGCGGGTCAAGGCCCGGGTCATCGGCCTGATGGTGCTGTGCGGCCTGACCATGGGCCTGTCGGTCCTGTTCGGACGCGAATTGCGCCAACGCGCCCGGATGCAGGCCGAACTGGCCCGGCTGTCCCTCACGGACGTCCTGACGGGTTTGGCGAACCGCCGCCGCTTCGAGGAGGAGATGGCCCTCTCCTGGAGCGGACCCGTCGACCCGGCCCGCCCGCACGCCCTCCTCGTCATCGACGTGGACCACTTCAAGGCGATCAACGACCGCTACGGCCATGCGACCGGCGACGGGGTGCTGCAGGGACTGGCCAGTTGCCTGACCGCGAGCGTCCACCGGCCGGGGGACCTCGTCTGCCGCGTCGGTGGCGAGGAATTCGTGATGCTGCTGCCGGAAACGGACGAGGCGGGCGCGTGGCGCATCGCCGACAAGATCCACGCGGAGGTGTCGAGGCTCGGCGTCGCGGCGGCGGGGATCGCGCCCGGCGCGATCACCGTGAGCATTGGGCTCGCCGGCACGCGCTCGCTGGCGGACCAACTGACCCGGCCGTGCGAGCTCTACCGGCTCGCCGACATCGCCCTTTACGAGGCGAAAGCCGCCGGCCGGAACCGGACCCACGCCGCGGCAGCGAGTCGAAGTCCTCGGATGGACCCGCAGGGGCCGGTGCAAGGGACCGATGTGACGTGGGGGAGCGCCGAAGCGCCTCAGGCCCGATGATCCGGTTGATCCCTTCGGGATGGCGGGTTCGGGCGTCGCTCGGACTGAGCGAATACCGCCTCCACTTTGATCGAGGGGGCGCCGTCTCAGACCGGTTCGTCGGGGGGGCGCGGACCGGCCGGAGCGAACAGGTCCTCCGGGGGATCGACCACGATCCGGCCGTTCGGGATATCGAGTTCCGGCACGAAAGCCTTGGTGAAGGGCAGGAGCGCGGTGGCGCCGCCGAGCGCCGGCTTGATCTCGAGGAGATCGCCGCCGCCGTAATTCGGCACGTCGGCCACGGTGCCTAGCACCGCGCCGCCGGTATCGACCACCGAGAGACCGACGAGGTCGGCGGTGAAGAACTCGTCCTCGTCCGCGACGTTGCCCAGGCGCTCGCGGGGCAGGTACAGGGCGAGCCGGTTCAGCGCCTCGGCGCCGGTGCGGTCGGCCACGCCCTTCACCCGCACGACGAGGAGGTCGGGGGCACTGCCGCCCGCCTGACGCACGTCGGTGAGTTCGACGCGGCGGCCGTCCGCCCCGATCAGCGCGCCGTAGCCCGCGATGGCCTGCGGATCGCCGGTATAGGATTTCAAACGGACTTCGCCGTTGAGGCCGTGCGCCCGACCGAACTCGCCCATCCGGACGAGGCTCGGATCGGTCTCCGGCAGGGCGGGGTCGGCCTCCGCCTTCGGACGATGGGCGGAGGTGGCCGCATCGCTGCCGATGCGGCCGGGCCGCGCACGGCGGCCGCCGTCACCGTGGGGGGTGTTGCCTCCGGGACGGCGAGCCATGCGCGGGATTCCTCGGCTCAGGCCGCGGCGTCTTCGGCCGGGGCGGCGGCCTTCTCGGCGCGCTTGGCGGCGCGCTCCTTGGCCTTCTCGCCCGGCTCGGCCTTCTGCGGGTTATTGCGCGCGGGGCGCTTGGCGAGGCCGGCGGCGTCGAGGAAGCGCAGGACGCGGTCGGTCGGCTGGGCGCCCTTGGCGAGCCAGGCCTGGATCTTGTCGGCTTCCAGCACGATGCGGGCCGGATCGTCCTTGGCCTTCATGGGATCGTAGACGCCGACCTTGTCGATGAAGCGGCCGTCGCGGGGAGCGCGGGCGTCGGCGACGACGATGCGGTAGTAGGGGCGCTTCTTGGCGCCGCCACGGGTCAGACGGATCTTGAGGGACATGCTTTACTCCAAAGGATTGGTGTTCTGATTGCTGTGAGCCAATAGCGCGTAGTGAGTAGCGAGCAGGTCCCGGTCCGGACCTGCTCGTTATTCGCTACGCGCCATTCGCCCCTACTTCTTCTTCCCGAACGGGAAGCCGCCGAGGCCCGGGAGCCCCTTCGGTCCGCCGAGGCCCGGAAGGCCCGGCATCTTTCCGCCGCCGCCGAGGCCCGGGGGCATCGGAGGAAGCTTGCCGCCGAGCTGCTTCTGCATGTCGGCGATCATCTCCGGCGTCGGCTCGGCCATGCCGGGGGGCAGGCCGGGCATGCCGCCCATTCCGCCGCCGCCACCCATGCCGAACATCGAGCCGAGAGCCTGGCCGATGCCGCGCTTGCCCGAGCCCATCGCCTTCATCATGTCGGCCATGGTCCGGTGCATCTTGAGGAGCTTGTTCAGCTCCTCCACCTTCGTCCCCGAGCCCGCCGCGATGCGCTTCTTGCGGGAGTTCTTGAGGATGTCGGGATTTTTGCGCTCCTGCGCGGTCATCGACGAGATGATGGCCCGCTGGCGCTTGAACATGTTCTCGTCGAGGTTGGCGCTCTCGACCTGCTTCTTCATCTGGCCCATGCCCGGAAGCATGCCCATCAGGCCGCCGATGCCGCCCATCTTCTCCATCTGGGCGAGCTGCATCGACAGGTCGTCGAGGTCGAACTTGCCCTTGCGCATCTTCTCCGCGGTGCGGAGCGCCTGCTCGTGGTCGATGGTCTCGGCCGCCTTCTCCACGAGGGAGACGATGTCGCCCATGCCGAGGATGCGGTTGGCGACGCGGGCGGGGTGAAACTCCTCGAGCGCATCGACCTTCTCGCCCGTGCCGACGAGCTTGATCGGCTTGCCGGTGACGGCGCGCATCGACAGCGCCGCGCCACCGCGCGAATCGCCGTCCATGCGGGTCAGCACGATGCCGGTGACGCCGAGGCGCTCGTCGAAGGCGCGGGCGGTGTTCACCGCGTCCTGGCCGGTGAGCGCGTCGGCGACGAGGAGCACCTCGTGCGGGTTGGTGGCGGCCTTGACCTCGGCCGCCTCCGCCATCAGCGCTTCGTCGAGCGTGATGCGGCCGGCCGTGTCGAGCATGACCACGTCGAAGCCGCCGAGGCGGGCGGCGTCCATGGCGCGGCGGGCGATCTGCACCGCCGACTGGCCGGCGACGATCGGCAGGCTCTCGACCTCGACCTGCTTGGCGAGAATCGCCAGCTGCTCCATCGCCGCCGGGCGGCGGGTGTCGAGGGAGGCGAGCAGCACCCGGCGCTTGTCGCGGGTCACCAGACGGCGGGCGATCTTGGCCGTGGTCGTGGTCTTGCCCGAGCCCTGCAGGCCGACCATCAGGATGGCGACGGGGGCGGGGGCGTTGAGGTCGATGATGCCGGCTTCCGAACCCAGCATCGCCACGAGCTCGTCGTTGACGATCTTGACGACCATCTGGCCGGGCGTGACCGACTTCAGGACGACGGCGCCGACCGCCTTCTCGCGCACCTTCTCGGTGAACCCGCGCACCACCTCGAGGGCGACGTCGGCCTCCAGCAGGGCACGGCGCACCTCCCGCAAAGCGGCGGTGACGTCAGCCTCGGTCAGCGCGCCACGGCGCGTGAGGCCGGAGAGAATCCCGGAGAGGCGATCGGACAGGCCTTCGAACATGCGTCAGGCTCCCTGAACCGGCAGCGTCATCGGAACGGTCACTGGTTCACGCCCGCGCTCTCGGCCCGGCGCGCCTGAAGCGCGTCCTCGAAGCCGCGGATCGCCTTGGCGAACTTGTCCCGGCACTCCGGGTTGCAGAAGCCCACGACCGCGCCGTTGTAGAGGGTGAGCGAATCGGCCGCGATCGGCTTGCCCGACCAGGGGCAGGTGTCGTTCACCGCATCCTCGATGCGCAGGGTCGTGTTCGCGGGTGCGTTGGGCATCGGGACTCGACGACGACGATTGAACCGGATCCGACGCCCTGTCCCCAACGCGAAACCCGCCCGAGGGCGCATCGCGCTGTCGGGCGTTGACCTCCGGTCTCAGGGGACCGGTCGGCGTTCGTGATGACGATCAAGCCGTCGCATGAATAGGAGGGCGCTTAGTCCGGCGGCGCGGGCGAGTCAAGTTTTGCCCCTTCACCAGAGCCTCGCGTCTGACACCCTCTTGATCAATTCGCAGGATTATCTTCCTATGACCTTGCGCGGAGCGTGCCGAAGCATCGATGCGCAACGTGTGCCGCGCGCGATGTCCTGCGCGGCTTGTCTGACCGTACGACGATCCGGAGCCGCCTTGTTCGAGGCGCCATGGACGCGCCGCACGAGGCCAGGACGCACCTGATCGCGAACGCGCGCGCGAAGCTGACGACGGCCGATGCGAACGGTATCGCCATCGCGGTGCGCGCGGTCGGAGGCTTGGCGCCGTTGTTCTCCCAGCGCAGCGCGGCGGCGGCTCAACCGGACAGGCCGTGGCTGACTCCGGTGCTCTCCCTGCTTTGCCTCTGCGTCAGGGGAGTCCTGCCTTGGGCAGCAAGAGGCTTTCTGCGGGAACTCCGGTCATGGATACCCATACCCTGACCCTGCTGCTGTTCCCGCTCGGCGCCCGCGCGCTGGGCCGGGGCACGCTTCGGTCCGCCCGCCGCGCGCATTGAGTCGCGTCGAACGATCCGTCTACGGCTTCGCCGGCGGAAGTCCCGGTAGAGCCGTCAGCGCCGAGTCCGAGAACGCCATCGCCTTGAACAGGCTGCCCATTCCGCGCCGCGAGGGATCCGTCAGGCGGGTCGCCGCCGCCGTGATCGCGTCGCGCTGCGCCGGGCTCGCGTCGCGGCCGAGGCGTTCGGCCCGCTCGCGCAGGCCCAGCGCCAGGAGGAAGTCGCGCTGGTCGACGGGACCGTGCAGGGCCGCGCCCTCGCTGGTCGCGGCGCGGCCGAGGGCCGCGAAATCCACGTGGGTCGTGAGGTCGGCTTCGCCCGGAGCGGTGAGGGGCGGGACGAAGGCGTGGCCGCGCACCGCCTGGAGCGAGTCGCCGAAGCCCGGCCGGACATGGCCGTAATCGATGGCCAGCACCGCGCCCCGGTCGGCGACGACGCGGCGGGCGAGAGCGCGCACGCACGCGAGGGCGGCCCCCGGCAGGGTCATCAGCACGCCGTTCGGGCCGCTCGCGGTGATGCGGGTGTCGGGCTCCGCCGCGAGGCCGAAGGCGAGGGCGTTCCCGTCCGGCGCGAGTCCGACGAGGCGCTCGAACCAGCCGCGCTCCGCGCGCTGGAACTGGCGGACGGGCAGGGCGTCGAAGAATTCATTGGCGACCACGATCATCGGCGCGGCGGGCAGCGTCGCGATCGAATCGTGCCAGACGGGTGACGCGTCGCCGAGGCGCCGTTCCTGCTCGGCGCGAAGGACCGGGCTCGTCTCGACCAGATGGAGCGCGGGGCGCAGGGTCGGGGCGGCGCGGGCGAGCGCCCGAAGCGCGTCCTGCATCAGGGTGCCGCGTCCGGGGCCGAGCTCCACCAGGAGGAGGTCGTTCGGGGCGCCCATGGCCGCCCAGGTCGCCGCGATCCAGATCCCGATCAACTCGCCGAACATCTGGCTGATCTCGGGCGCGGTCACGAAGTCGCCCCGGGCCCCGAGGGGGTCGCGGGTGCGATAGTAGCCGTGCACCGGATGGCCGAGGCAGAGGCCCATGTAGCGGTCGAGCCCGATCGGCCCGGAGGCCAGGATCTCGTCGCGGATTTCGGCTAAGAGCGTGGTGGTCACGCCGCGTCCGCCTTCGGGGCCGGCGCCTCCGCGGCGGTGACGCGGGGGCGCGTGGTGCCGCGCAGGGCCAGCGCGATGGCGCCGAGGCCCACCAGCGCCATCGGCACGCATAGCACCATGCCCATGGTGATGCCGCCGGTCGACCAGTCTTCGGTGCCGAACAGGTAGCCGAGCTGGCGGTCGGGCTCGCGGAAGAACTCGCAGAACGTCCGGCTGAGGGCGTAGCCGAGGACGAAGATCCCGCCCATCAGGCCGGGCTTGCGAAAGCCTTGCGCCCGCACGGCCAGGAGCATCACGACGAAGAGTAGGGCCCCCTCGGTCGCGGCCTCGTAGAGCTGGCTCGGATGGCGGGGCAGGGGGCCGCCGGTGGGAAACACCACCGCGTAGGGAAAGTCCGGGGCGATGCGGCCCCACAATTCGCCGTTCACGAAATTGGCGATCCGCCCGAAGAACAGCCCGATCGGCACCACCACCGCGGCGAGGTCCAGCAGCGTCAGGGCCTGGAGCTTGCGGGCCCGGGCGAACAGCACCATCGCCAGCACGGCACCGAGGAAGCCGCCGTGGAAGGACATGCCGCCGTTGCGGATGGCCAGGATCTCGATGGGATCCGCGAGGTAGAGCGGCAGGTTGTAGAACAGCACGTAGCCGATGCGCCCGCCCAGCACGACGCCGAGCGCCACCCAGACGATGAGGTCGTCGATGTCGTTGAGGCCCGGGCGGCGCACCACCCCCCAGTACCGGTCCGCCGCCACCAGCCGGCGCGCGTAGTACCAGCCGCCGAGCAGGCCGACGATGTAGGCCAGCGCGTACCACTTGATGGTGATCGGCCCGATCGCGACCGCCACCGGGTCGATGGCGGGGAAGGGCAGGGCGAGGAGCGGCGGCATCGGCGGTGCGTCCCGGTTGAGCCGGGGCATTGGAGCCAAGCCCCCCGGGGGGTCAAGGCCGGCGGACGCCGCCGGCCCATGCGATCATCAAGGCCGGCGGACACCGCCGGCCCATGCGGTGGTCAAGGCCGGCATACGCCGCCGGCCCATGGGGTGGTCATGCCTGAGCCGCGGTCAGGCGGCCCGGACGGTGGCGAGGAAGCCGGCGACTTCCGTGCGCAGCTGCTCGGACTGGCGGGAAAGGTCGGCGGAGGCGCGCTGGACCTGATCCGCCGTCGCGCCGGCCTCGGCGGCCGAGTGCGCGACCGCCTCGATGTCCTGGCTCATGGCGCCGGTTCCCGCGGAGGCCTGGCCCATGTTGCGCACGATCTCCTGGGTCGTCACGCCCTGCTCCTCGACCGCCGCGGCGATGCTGCCGGTGACGACGCTCATACCCTCGATCCGCGTGACGATGCTGCGGATCGCGCCGGTGGCGCCGGTCGTGGCCGAGCGGATGGCCTCGACCTGCCCGGCGATCTCGGTGGTGGCCCGGCTGGTCTGTTCGGCGAGGTTCTTCACCTCCGCGGCGACCACCGCGAAGCCCCGTCCGGCCTCGCCGGCGCGGGCCGCCTCGATGGTGGCGTTGAGCGCCAGCAGGTTGGTCTGGCTGGCGATCTGGGAGACGAGACCGACCACGTCGCCGATGCGGGTGGCGGCGTCCGACAGGGTCTGCATGGTCCCGGCGGTGCGTCCCGCCTCCTCGACGGCCTGGGCCGACATGGACGAGGCCTGCTCCACCTGCCGGCCGATCTCGCCGACCGTGGCGCCGAGCTCCTCGGCCGCGGCCGCCACCGCGTTGACGTTGCCAGCGGTCTCCTGTGCGGTCGCCGCCACGACGGTCGAACGCCGCGCCGTGCCGGCCACCGCCTCGGTCATGCCGGTGGCGGCGTCCTGCAGGTCCGAAGAGGCCTGCGAGACGGTGCCGACGATGCCGCCGACGGAGCGCTCGAAGCGGTCAGCGAGGTCACGCAGGAGCGTCCGCCGCTCGGTCTCCTCGCGCAGGCGCGCCGCCTCGGTGGTCGTGAGCTGCTGCGCGGCCTCCTCGAGGGAGATGTCGCGGATCGTGACGACGGCCCGGGCGATGTCGCCGATCTCGTCGGCGCGGCGGCTTCCCGGCACCTCGGCGAGAGTCTCGCGGCGGGCCAGCGCCTGCAGTGCCCGGGTCAGCGCGCCGAGGGGGCCGACGGTGGCGCGGGCGAACAGGAGGCCGAGGATCGCCGTGACGGCGAGGACCGCGAGCGCCGAGAGGGCGAGGGCGCGGGTCAGGGTGTCCACCGCCGCGAGGGTCTCGGTCTCGGCCTGCTCGGCGACGATCGTCCAGGGGGCGCCGAGGACGGAGACCCGGGCGGTCGCAGCCATGCGGGCCTGTGCGCCCGCGTCGTAGGCGAAGGGCCGGTCGGTGGTCAGGGCAGCCCGGTCGAGGCCGAGATCCGTGGCCGCTCCGCCGGCCTTCACCGCCTTGGAGAGCGGCGGGTTGCTGCGCAGGAGGCCGTCGCCGCCGATGGTGAGAACCTGTCCGGTCTCGCCGAGGCCGCCCCGGTCCGAGAGCGTGCGGTCGAACAGGGCCGGGGTCAGGCGCAGCACCACGAAGCCGATCCGGGCGGCCTCCTGGCCGGTGCCCATGGCGACGTTCGCCCGCCGGCTCACGGCGCGGCCGAGGAAGGCCGAGGGACCGGCTTCGGCCGGGTAGGCGGCATAGTCCTCGAAGAGTGTCGCGTCCCCGCCAGCGCCCTTCAGGCGTTCCACCAGCCGGGCGAGGCCGGTCGCGCGGAGCTCCGATTCCGAGAGGGAACGTCCGAAATCCGCGCCCTTGGTGGTGGTGTAGACGACGCGGCCATCCTCGGAGACGAAGACGAGGTCGGCGTAGCCGGGCCGCTCGATCAGCTTGCGGGCGACCTCCTGGACCTTGGCGTGGCGGCGGCCGTACATCGTGCCGGCAGCCTCGGCCGCGAGCCGGGCCTCCAGCGTCGTGCCCTCGGTGTAGCCACGCACGAGCGCCGCGTAATCGGCCTTGCCCGGATCGAGCGCCTCCACGAGGTCACCGAAATTCCCGCCGACCTGCGGGTTGGCCGCCACGGTCGCGAGATCTCCGACGACGCGCTCCGAGACGAGTTCGAGCCCGGCCTTGCGCGCCGAGGCGGCGAACTGCAGGCGCTCCTGCGCGGCGCTCACCAGGCCGTCGCGGGCGCTGTACCAGCTCAGGCCTCCCATCACGGTCGCGCTGACGAGGGCGAGGCCCACCGTGATCGCGGGCAAGCGGACATTCAGGCTGGTGAGACGTGGCATTCTGGCGGGACCAATCCAGGAGTTCGGCCTCCGGTATTGTATCCAAATGTTAAAGGAAAAATTGCGCGACAGCCGCGCACGAACCTTATTTCGTGCGCGACGTTCACGACACGTTACTTGCTCTATCCGAACATTTGATATGTTCGGTGCGGCCGTGGTCCCGCGGAAGGACGACGGGCGGCAGCCGCACGCCCGCCTCTGCATCCGTGCCGGAGCGTGTCCTGCACGGATGCTGCGCCGGTTCAGGCGGCCTCGCCCGAGGCGCGGCCGTCATCGAGGAACATCCGGTAGGCCGGGTTGTCGGTCTCGTCGACGCAGGGATAGTGCAGCGCCTCGATGGCCGCATCGAACCGCGCGCGCTCGGCCGGCGGCACCTCGATGCCGGCGAGCACCCGGCCGTAATCGGCGCCGTGGTTGCGGTAGTGGAACAGGGTGATGTCGAAGCCCTCGCCCAGGGCGTCGAGGAACTTCATCAGCGCGCCCGGGCGCTCCGGGAACTGGAAGCGGTAGAGGCGCTCGTGGGCAAGCCCCGTGGCCCGGCCCCCCACCATGTAGCGGATGTGGACCTTGGCCATTTCGTTGTCGCTCATGTCGACCGCGCGATAGCCCGCCGCCGTGAGCGAGGCGATGAGCGCCTGCTTCTCGCGGCGTCCGCCGGCGAGATTGATGCCGACGAAGATCTGCGCGTCGGCGCCTGCGGCATGGCGGTAGTTGAACTCGGTGATGGCGCGGGGGCCCAGCGTCTGGATGAAGGCGCGGTAGGCGCCCGGCCGCTCGGGGATGGTGACGCCCAGCAGCACCTCGCGCTGCTCGCCGATCTCGGCGCGCTCGGCGATGTGGCGCAGGCGGTCGAAGTTGAGATTGGCGCCGCTGGAGATCGCCACCAGGGTTCCGGTGCCGGTGCCGTCCCCCTCGCGGGCGGCGTAGGCCTTCGCGCCGGCGAGCGCCAGCGCCCCCGAGGGCTCCGAGATCGCGCGGGTGTCGTCGAAGATGTCCTTGACCGCCGCGCACATGGCGTCGGTATCGACGGTGATGACCTCGTCGAGGAATTCGCGGCAGAGCCGGAAGGTCTCCGCACCCGCCTCGCGCACGGCGACGCCGTCGGCGAAGAGGCCGACGGTCGGCAGCACCACGCGCTCGCCGGCCGCGAGCGCCGCCGCCATGCAGGCGGCGTCGTCCGGTTCCACGCCGATCACCCGGGTCTCGGGGCGCAGGTACTTCACGAAGGTCGCGATACCGGCCGCCAGACCGCCGCCGCCGATGGGCACGAAGATCGCCTCGATCGGCCCGGAATGCTGGGTCAGGATCTCCATCCCGATGGTGCCCTGGCCGGCGATCACGTCGGGGTCGTCGAAGGGGTGCAGGAAGGTCAGGCCGTCGCGCGCCTCCAGTTCCCGGGCATGGCCCAGGGCCTCGTCGAAGGCGTCGCCGAACAGGATCACCTCGGCGCCCCGCGCCCGGCAGGCATCGACCTTGATCGCCGGGGTGGTGCGCGGCATCACGATCACGGCGCGGACGTTGAGCCGGGCGGCGGCCAGCGCCACTCCCTGCGCATGGTTCCCGGCCGAGGCGCAGACGACTCCGCGCGACAGGAGCTCGGGGTCGAGCCCCGACATCTTGTTGTAGGCGCCGCGCAGCTTGAAGGAGAACACCGGCTGCAGATCCTCGCGCTTCAGGAGCACGGGGCGGCCGAGGCGCGCCGACATGCGCGGCATCGGGTCGAGCGGGCTCTCGATGGCGACGTCGTAGACGCGGGCGGTGAGGATCTTGCGGATGTAGTCGGTCAAGGAGACACGGGCTCCGGCGGTGGTGCGGTGCGATGGGGCTCGCCCGGACATAGGCGCTCGAGGCGCCAGAAGCGAGCGAGGTCCTGTCGCGGGCGGCTCGGTCGCGGGATTCCGGTCAGGCGAGGCGCTCGATCAGCGCCGCGATCCAGACCAGGGCCGCGATCCCTTGCGCGGAGAAGGTCCCGGCCGAGGCGAGGTCCTTGACGATCCCGATCTTCGGGTGCTGGGCGGGATGGAGGTGGTCGCACAGCTTCTCGATCGCCGTATTCAGGAACTCGGCGGCCAGCATCAGGAGCAGGGTCGCCAGAAGCGCCACCCGGACCCAGAGGGTCGCGCCCAGCAGAAGCCCCAGCGGCACGCCGACGATGAGGAGCACGAGTTCGAGGCGCACCGCGCGTTCGGTGCGCGCCCCGTGCACGAGGCCGCGCCAGGAGTTCAGGAAGGCGAGGTAGAGGGCGTGCATCTCAAGGGGCCGCCGGGGCGCTGCGGGCGATCCACTTCGCCACGATGGGGCCGGTCACCAGCACCACGAAGAGGCGCAGGGTCTGCACCGCGAGGACGAAGGAGACGTCGACCTTGGAGCCGACCGCGATGATCGCCACCGAATCGAGCCCGCCCGGGCTGGTGGCGAGGTAGGCGGTGAGGAAGTCGATGGGGAGCAGGAAGGTCAGCCCGTAGGCCCAGCCGCCGCAGAGCGCGATGACGCCGAGCGTGGCGATGACGACGCCGGGCAGCGCCGTGACCGTCTCGCGCAGGGTCTCGCGGCGGAAACGCAGGCCCACATACCAGCCGATGGTGGCGTAGGCGAGGTCGAGCATCGGCATCGGCAGCGCCATGGCTGCGAGGCCGGAGGCATGCAGGGCGGCGCCGAGCAGCATCGGGCCGATCAGCGCGTAGGCCGGCAGGCGCAGGAGTTTTGCCAGCGCCGCGCCGCAGGCCGCGACCGCGAGGGTCACGAGGACGGAGAGCGGTGCGACGGCGGCCGGCGCGGCGGCGGTGCCGCTGCCCGACACGTCCGTGAGCAGGCGTGCCATCACGGAGGCCGAGAGCACGACGGCCACGACGCGGACATACTGCATGAAGGCGACGAGGCGCGGATCGGCGCCGTATTCCTCCGACATCGCCACCATGGCGGCGGCCCCGCCGGGCGAGGAGCCCCAGGCGGCGGTGGTGCCGGGCAGGATGCGCAGGCGGGTCAGGGCCCAGCCCACCGCGCCGCCGACGAGCACGGTGACGAGGACAACCGCGAGGATCAGCAGGCCGTCCTCCGTGACCGTGGCGACGATCTCGCCCGTGACGGTATGGGCGACGAGGCAGCCGATCATCGCCTGGGCAGCCTGGAAGCCGGCCTTCGGCACGGACAGGTCGGCGCCCCCGACCCCGAAGGCGATGGCCGCCACCATCGGCCCGAGCAGCAGCGCCGCCGGGAAATGTGCGTGCTCGAGGCCGTAGGCGAGGAGTCCGGAGGCCGCGAGGAGGGCCGCCCAACGGCCGAGGAAGCGCAGTGAGGACACGGGGGATGCCGGGGAGGGGCCGGGCAGGAATGCCCGTCGCGCCGGGCGCTACACCGGATCGGCCGCACTGTCACGGCGCGCGGTCCGCGTTCGCGGCATGCCGTCGTCCCGGCAGGCGGCGGTGCCCGTGGGCGCGTGCGCGCGGAAGAAGGCGGCGAGATGCGCGAGCCCGTCCGCGCGCGGATCGCTGGTGCGCCAGACCAGGGCCACGGTCCGGCCGGGCCCGTCCACGTCGAAGCTGCGGGTGACGGTGAGCCCGCTCGGATCCGGGCCGGACGGCACCGCCAGCGCCGGCAGGAGCGTGTAGCCGGCCCCCGCCGCCACCATCGAGCGCAGCGTCTCCAGGCTGGTGGCGTGGCGTCCGGCGGCCGAGCCGGCGCCGCAGGCCGCCACGGTCTGGTCGCGCAGGCAATTGCCCTCGTCGAGGAGGAGGAGGTCCGGCCCCGCGATGTCGGTGGCACGCAGGGCACCGCCGCGCGCCAGCGGGTGCTCGGCCGGGCAGGTGAGCTGGAACGGCTCGACGAAGAGCGGCGAGACGGTCAGCCCCGAGGCCGGCACGGGCAAGGAGAGAAGGGCCGCGTCGATGCGGCCGTTGCGCAGGCCCTCCAGGATCTCCGCCGTGCGGGCCTCGCTGAGCGCGAGCGCGAGGAGCGGGAATTCCTGCCGCAGCGTCCGCAGGATCAGGGGGAACAGATAGGGCCCCAGCGTCTGGATCGCCGCGAGCACGAGGCGTCCGGTGAGCGGCGCGCCCCGCCCTTCGCTCGCCAGCACGAGCAGGCGCTGGGCTTCCGCCATGACCACCCGGGCCTGGCGCACGATGGTCTGGCCCGCCGGCGTCAGCATCACCCGCCGGTTGCCGCGCTCGAACAGCGCGAGGCCGAGCAGATCCTCCAGCTTGCGCACCTGGACGCTCAAGGTGGGCTGGCTGACGTTGCATCGCTCGGCCGCCCGGCCGAAATGCATTTCCTCGGCGACCGCCACCACGTATTCCAGATCGCGCAGGGACAGGCCGGCCATATTCATAGGCTGAGGCTATCACCGTCTTCGTAACGATGCATTGGCCAAATCGCAGGGGCCGGTTCATAAGGGTGTCTCAGAACCATTCCAAGGTCTGGATGCGGCCCGTGCCGCGTCGATCTCCGTCGAGCGAGAAGATACCGCATGAGCGATCAGCGCCCCATTCTCACCACCCGCCAGGGCCACCCGGTTCGCGACAACCAGAGCACCCGTACGGTCGGCGAGCGCGGCCCGGCGACCCTCGAGAACTACCAGTTCATCGAGAAGATCACCCATTTCGACCGCGAGCGGATCCCGGAGCGCGTGGTGCATGCCCGCGGCGCCGGCGCGCACGGCTACTTCGAGGCCTACGGCAAGATCGGCAACGAGCCGGCCTCCAAGTACACCCGCGCCCGCGTGCTGAACGAGACCGGCGTGAAGACTCCGATGTTCGTGCGCTTCTCCACCGTGGCCGGCGCCAAGGAGAGCCCCGAGACCGAGCGCGACCCGCGCGGCTTCGCTGTGAAGTTCAAGACCGTCGAGGGCAACTGGGACCTCGTGGGCAACAACCTCAAGGTCTTCTTCATCCGCGACGCGATCAAGTTCCCCGACATGATCCACGCGTTCAAGCCGGATCCGGTGACGAACCGCCAGGAGGCCTGGCGCTTCTTCGACTTCGTGGCCCAGCACCCCGAAGCCATCCACATGGTGACGCACCTGAAGTCGCCCTGGGGCATTCCGGCCAACTATCGCGAGATGGAAGGCTCGGGCGTCAACACCTACAAGCTGGTCAACGACCAGGGCGAGGCGGTGCTGTGCAAGTTCCACTGGGAGCCCAAGCAGGGCGTCCGTAACCTGACCTCGGCCCAGGCGTCCGAGATCCAGGCCAAGGATGTCGGCCACGCGACCCGCGACCTCTACGACAACATCAAGGCCGGCAACTTCCCCGAGTGGGAATTCTGCGTGCAGATCATGCCCGACGGCCCGAACGACCACCTGTCGTTCGACCCCCTCGACGACACGAAGCTGTGGCCAGTCGACCAGTTCCCATTGCTGCCGGTGGGCCGCATGGTGCTGGACCGCGTGCCGGACAACTTCTTCGCGGAAGTCGAGCAGTCGGCCTTCGGCACGGGCGTGCTCGTGGACGGCATCGACTTCTCCGACGACAAGATGCTCCAGGGCCGTACGCTGTCCTACTCGGATACCCAGCGCTACCGCGTCGGCGCCAACTACCTGCAACTGCCGATCAACGCGCCGCAGCCGGGCGTGAAGGTCTATTCGAACCAGCGCGACGGCCAGATGACCTACAACGTCGACGGCACCGGCCCGAACAAGCACATCAACTACGAGCCCTCGACCCTGGCCGAGGGCCTGCGCGAGGCCCCCAAGCCCGCCAAGGACTATCACCAGCCGGTGCAGGGCAACCTCGGCCGCTACCAGACCTCGCGGACCGAGGACGACTACACCCAGGCCGGCGAGCGCTACCGTTCGTTCCAGGATTGGGAGCGCGACGACCTCATCGCCAACCTCGTCGGCGACATGAAGCAGTGCCCGGAAGCCATCCAGCTGCGGATGGTCTGGCACTTCCTCCACGCCGATGAGGATTACGGCCGCCGCGTCGCCGAGGGCGCGGGCATCGACCTGGAAAAGGCCCGTGCCCTGCCGCCGCTCCCGGGCCGCGCGGCTCCGGGCAAGCGCCTTCAGGCCGAGACCTACACCGACGGCAGCCAGGCACACCGCGTCGCCGCCGAGTAAGCCGGAAGTCTTTTCCGGACCACGAAAAGAGCCTCGCAGGGTCGCCGACCCTGCGGGGCTTTTTCGTGCGCGCGTCGCGAAGATCTTTACATTTGATAAGCTCACAGCCCCCCGTGAGGGCCTTCAGCAAAGCACGATCGTCGGGCGAAGGCTGCGATCGGAGTCTTCTGTTGCACGATCCTATTCTACGGGAGTCTGTGCTGGATAACGCAATGTTTTTCGGGATGCTTTATTGATCACACGGTCAAAACTGATGGTTATGTCCTGCGGTTAGTGGAGAAACATGACGGTCTCTTCATACATGTCGGCGATGAGGAGAGGTGGGGGGCGCAGCGTCACGCCGGCCCAGCGGACGGATGAAGGCCAGTACAGGCAATGACACAGCCCACATCCGTCGATGCCATCGTCCGGCGCGACCAGGCGCGCGCGATCCTCGACGGGCTGCCATCAACCCTCGTCTCCAATGTCTTCGTCTCGTTCTCCCTGGTCGGCATGACATGGGGCACGATCCCCCTCCGGGCACAGGTCTCGTTCGTCGGCGCCAACGTCGCCATCAATGCAGGTCGGGCCGTGCTCGGCCGGCGCTGGCGACGCCAGGGCATCGCCGACCGGGCACCGGAGCGGGTCCTCACCTTTGCCTGGATCGGGGGCCTGCTCTCGGGCCTGTGCTGGGCCGGTGCCCTCGTCGCCTGCGCCGTTTACGGCCAAGCCTATACCATCGCGGTCGCGGTGGCGTTCTCCGGGCTGAATGCCGGGTCGATCATCCAGAACAAGGTCGCCCGGGCGCCCGCCATCGCGTTCGTGTTGCCGAACACCCTGATCATGGTGGCCCTGTTCGTGGTCCAGGGCTCGCTCGAGTCGCAGATCATCGCGATGAACCTCACGCTGCTCTGCGTCCTGATGTTCCGCTGGTCCCTGCAGCAGGAGGAGCATTATCTCCGGTCCCGTCGCCTGCATTACGACGCCATCGCGCTCACGGACTCCCTGCAGGCCGCCAATGTCGCGGCCGGTGAGGCGCTGCGGAACCTGGAGCAGGCGGCGACGCACGATCACCTCACCGGCCTGTTCAACCGCGCCGCCTACCAGAAGGCCGTGGAGGCGCGGCTCGCCCAGGCGGCCACGCAGCCGGTTTCACTCTGGCTGATGCTGATCGACCTCGACCGGTTCAAGTGGATCAACGACACCTTCGGGCATTCGATCGGCGACGAGGTCCTGATCGAGGTCGGCGTCGGGCTGCGGCAGGTGCTCGGTCCCGACGCGGTGATCGCGCGCCTCGGCGGCGACGAGTTCGCCGCCCTGGTGGGCGGGCACCCCACCGAGGCGGCCGGGGCCGCCCTCGCCGAGTCGGTGGTCCGGCGCCTCGGCGACATCGTCACCCGCTCCGGCCAGGCCCTGTATGCGGGCGCCAGCGTCGGCGTGGCCCATCACCCGTTCGACGGACGCACCCTGGCCGAGTTGCAGACCCATGCCGATCTGGCGCTCTACGCCGCCAAGTCCGAGGGGCGCGGCACCTGGCGGCCCTTCGTCGATGCGATGGACCAGCAGCTGCGGACCCGGCGCGAGATCGAGCGCGACCTTCCCGAGGCGCTGGAGACCGGGGCGATCCAGGCCTGGTTCCAGCCGCAGATCGACTGCGCCACCGGCCTCGTCATCGGCTTCGAGGCGCTGCTGCGCTGGAAGCATCCGCAGCTCGGCTGGATCGCGCCGCCGGACGCGATTGCGGCGGCCGCCGCCACGCGGCGGTCGCGGGACCTGACGCGGGTCATCCTGCGGGATGCCTGCGCCCTCGTGCGGTTGCTCGATGCCAGCGGGCACCACGACCCCATCGTCTCGGTCAACATCTCGCCCAACGAGTTCGGCACCTATCCCATCGCCGACATGGTCGCCGCGGAGCTGACCGCGCACGGCCTGTCCGCCGGCCGCATCGCCATCGAGATCACCGAGGAGGCGGTCTATTCCAACGAGCGCGGCGGGGAGGATGTGGACGCCCTCATCGACATGGGGGTGAGCATCATCGTCGACGATTTCGGCGTGGCCTACTCGTCGATCGGATCGCTGCGAACCCTGCGCTTCGACAGCCTCAAGGTCGACCGGAGCTTCATCCACGGGATCGCAGACAATCTCCAGGACCGGGTGTTGCTGGAGGCCATCCTGGCGTTTGCCCGCACCCTCGGGGTGACGGTGCTGGCGGAGGGTGTCGAGACGCGTGCACAGTTCGAATTGCTGCGCCGCCTCGGATGCCCGGCCGTGCAGGGCTACCACTTCGCCCGCGCCATGCCGCCGACGGAGGCGCTGGCCTGGATCACCGGGAACGATCTCGCCGCCCGAATCACCCGGCGTGGCTGGGCGGCCGGCACGGGGACGATCGCGGCGCGCCGCGTGGCCGCGCGGGGCTGATCGGCGAGCCACGAAAAAGGCCCGCTCGCTTGCGCGAACGGGCCTGATGCCGAGGGAGGGGCGCGGGACGGCGCCCGCGAACCCAGCGATCCTCGATGGGCGGCAGTCTTACTCTGCGGCAGTCTTACTCTGCTGCCGTCTTGGCAGCGCTCTTAGCGGCCTTCTCGGCCTTGCGGGCGTCCTTGTTCGCCTTCGAGGCATCGGCCTTAGCGGCCTTCTCGGCGGGGCGGTCGGCGCGCTCGACGATACGGGCGGACTTACCGCGACGGTCACGCAGGTAGTACAGCTTGGCGCGGCGCACCTTGCCGCGACGGACGACGGCGATCGAATCGATCAGCGGCGAGTAGAGCGGGAACACGCGCTCGACGCCCTCGCCGTAGGAAATCTTGCGGACGGTGAAGCTCTCGTTGAGGCCGCCGCCGGAGCGGGCGATGCAGACGCCCTCGTAGGCCTGCACGCGGGTACGCTCGCCTTCCTTCACCTTGACGTTCACGGTGACCGTGTCGCCGGGCTGGAAATCGGGGATCGTCTTGCCGAGCGAAGCGATCTGCTCCTGCTCGAGCTGCTGGATGATGTTCATGGTCAAGTTCCTGCCGGTGCGCGCCCGTGATCCCCGAATGGGATCGCGTGCGTCAGGATTTCGGCATCCTGTTTTGAGTTGAGCCGGGCCTTACACGAGCCGTGGGGGCTTGTCCAATCGCCGGAGCGGTTGAGAAAATCGCGGGCGCGGTCCACATGAGGAGGGGCGTCGGGGCATCCCGGCGCCATTCCCGGCCGGCCTTGAACCGGCGCAGCGGACGAGGACTTTGCCAGAATGTTCATCCAGACCGAAGCCACCCCGAATCCCGCGACCCTGAAGTTCCTGCCCGGACGCGTGGTCCTGCCCGAGGGCACCTTCGAGGCACGCGACTCCGAGGCCGCCGCCCGCTCGCCCCTGGCGACCCGGTTGTTCGACGTGCCCGGCGTCAGCGGCGTCTATCTCGGCCACGACTTCATCTCCGTGACCAAGGCCGAGGACGACAACCTGTGGCCGCAGGTGAAGCCGGCGGTGCTTGGCGCCATCATGGAGCATTTCCAGTCCGGCGCACCCGTCCTGGCGGAGGGCCACGTGGCGGGCAGCGACGACGCCGAGGAATTCTTCGACCCGGCCGACATCAAGACCGTCGAGACCATCAAGGACCTGCTCGAGACCCGCGTGCGTCCCGCCGTGGCGGGCGACGGCGGCGACATCACCTTCCGGGGCTACAAGGAGGGTGTCGTCTACCTGGAGATGAAGGGGGCCTGCTCGGGCTGTCCGTCCTCCACCGCCACCCTGCGCAACGGCGTGCAGAACCTGTTCCGCCACTTCCTGCCGGAGATCCGCGAAGTCCAGGCGATCTGAGCGCGGGCCATCCGAGAACAGGTCTTCGACGCAAAGCCGCAACAGGGCCGCGTGAAATTCGCTTTGAGGGGCCGCTTCGCCGTGACGAAGCGGCCTTTTTCGTCTTAGGCTGGTGCCGCCCGGCACTTCGCGTGCCCGGGCGTGTGTCACCTTCGGGAGTGAGTTTGCGTATCCTCGCCATCGACACGGCGCTCGACGCCTGTTCCGTCTGCATCGCATCGGACACCACCGACGATCTCCTGGCACAGGAATCGATGATCCTCGGGCGTGGCCACGCCGAGGCGCTGCTGCCCATGGTGGAGCGCGTGGTCTCGCGCGTCACCGGCGGGTTCGAGGCGCTGGACCGGGTCGCCGTCACCGTGGGCCCGGGCAGCTATACCGGCCTGCGCGTCGGCCTCTCGGCGGCCCGCGCCATCGGTCTCGCCACCGGGATCCCCGTCGTCGGGGTCACCACCCTCTCGGCCCTGCTCGCCCCCCTCCTGGCGCTGAACGGCGACGGCCTCATCGCCGCCGCCATCGATGCCCGCCACGGCTCGGTCTATCTCCAGGCCATGAGCATGACCGACGGCATCGTCGTGCCGCCGAGCCACGTCCCCGTGGACGAGGCCGCCGCCATGCTCGCCGGCACCCTCACCCTGGTCGGGTCCGGCGCGCCGATGATCGCCGCCGCCGCCAAGGCGCGCGGCCTCCACGCCGAGGTGGCCGGCACGGGAGCCCCCGAGATCGCCTGGATCGCCTCCCTCGGCATGCTGGCCGATCCGGCCCAGGCGCTCGCCCGTCCCCTCTACCTGCGCGGCCCCGACGCCCAGCCGCAGGATCACGCGAGGCTCGCCCGCCGATGACCCGTCCGCTGACGCCGTTCTGGCCGTTCGAGGTCTGGACCGCCTGGTGGGAGGCCTGGGGGACGGCCCCCTACGTCACGCCCCTGCGGGATTCCGGGCAGGCACGGGCGCTCGCCCGCATCCACGCCACCGCCTTCGCCCGGCCCTGGGACGCCCACGAATTCGAGCGCATGCTGTGCGAGCGCTCCACCGAGGCGCATGCCCTCTGGAAGAACGGCGCGATCCAGGGCTTCGTGCTCTCGCGTCGCGCCGCGGACGAGGCCGAGATCCTCACCGTGGTGCTCGCGCCCGGCGTGCGGGGCGGCGGGCTCTCCCACAAGCTCGTGAGCGCCCATCTCGACCACCTGGTCCAGTCCGGCATCCGCACGGTCCACCTCGAAGTGGACGAGGGCAATGCCCCGGCCCTGAAGCTCTATGCCCGGCACGGCTTCCGGCGGGTGGGCGAACGGACGGGCTACTACACCCGCCCCGACGGCAGCCGGGCGACGGCCCTGACCATGACGGCGGTGCTGGCGTGATCCGCCGCGCCACACGGTGAGCCGCCGATGACGCGCCTCGCCACGGTCGGCCGCCTGCTCCTCTGCGCGCTCCTGTTCCTGGTGATCGTCGGGCCGCACCTCCTCAGCCTGCGCCTGGGCCGGGGACGGGTCGCGGCCTGGATGCCGGTGCTCTTCCACCGCCTGTTCGTGCTGCTCTTCGGGCTGCGCGTCACCCAGAGCGGCACGCCGCCGGAGCCGGGCGAACCCGCCCTGGTGCTCGCCAACCACGTCTCCTGGCTCGACATCATCGTGCTCGGCTCCCTGCGGCCGCTCTCCTTCGTGGCGAAATCGGAGATCGCCGGCTGGCCGGTGATCGGGACGCTGGCGCGCCTGCAGCGCACGGTCTTCATCGACCGCGCCCGCCGGGCCGACACGGCGAGCGTCAACGCCACGGTGGCCGAGCGCATCGCGGGCGGCGACCTCATCGTCCTCTTCGCCGAAGGCACGACGGGGGACGGGACGCGGCTGCTGCCCTTCCGCTCCTCGCTGGTGGGGGCGGCCCGCGCGGCCCTCGCCGGCGAGGGCGGCGGTCCGGGCCGGATCCGGCTGCAGCCCCTGGCGATCACCTATCCGCGCCGTAACGGGCTCCCCCTGATCCGCAGCGAGCGGCCCGAGGTCGCCTGGTACGGCGACATGGATCTCGCGCCCCACCTCGCCAGCTTCTTCGACGGCGGGCCCATCGACGTCCACGTGGTCTGGGGCGCGCCGATCGCCTTCGAGGCCGGCACGGACCGCAAGCGGGCCACGGCCCTCGCCGAAGCATCCGTGCGCGAAGCCGTGCAGCGCGCGATGACGGGGCGCGCCCCCCTGGGGCCGGTCTGGCCGGGACGGAGCCCGGCGCCGGCCCGGGGCGGGGACGTTCCCGAGGCGGGCTTGCCCACCCATTAGGGGTCGCGACGGCACCCGTGATCCGTGCTATGGCCGACGCGAAATGTCCCGCGCGCACCTTCCGGAACCGGACTGTTGAAGAAAGCCTTCGTCAAATCCTACGGTTGCCAGATGAACGCCTACGACGCGACCCGCATGGCGGACGTGCTCGGCGCCGAGGGCTACGCCGCCACCGACGCGGTGGAGGAGGCGGATGTCGTCATCCTGAACACCTGCCACATCCGCGAGAAGGCCGCCGACAAGGTCTATTCCGAGCTCGGGCGGCTGCGCGTCCTGAAGGGTGAGCGGGCCGAGGCCGGACACGACACCCGGATCGTGGTGGCGGGCTGCGTCGCGCAGGCTGAAGGGGCCGAGATCCTCGCCCGCGCGCCCACCGTCGACGTGGTCGTCGGTCCGCAGAACTACCATCGGCTCGGCGACCTCCTGGCCCGCTCGCGCACGAAGCGCGTGGTCGACACCGAGTTTCCCGTCGAGGACAAGTTCGACCATCTCCCCAAGCGGCGCACGCAAGGGGTCACCGCCTTCCTCACGGTGCAGGAGGGCTGCGACAAGTTCTGCGCCTTCTGCGTGGTGCCCTACACGCGCGGCGCCGAGGTCTCACGCTCGGTGAACGCGATCCTCGCCGAGGCCGAGGGGCTGGTGCGCGGCGGCGCGCGCGAGATCACGCTGATCGGCCAGAACGTCAACGCCTATCACGGCCTGGCCCGCGACGGCGCCAGCGCCACCCTGCCGGTGCTGATGCGCGAACTGGCGCAGCTCCCGGGCCTCCTGCGCCTGCGCTACACCACCAGCCACCCCAACGACATGGGCGACGACCTCGTGGCGGCCCACGGGACGATCCCGGCGCTGATGCCCTACCTGCACCTGCCGGTGCAGTCGGGCTCCGACCGGGTTCTGAAGGCGATGAACCGCAAGCATACGGGCGATGCCTATCGCCGCCTGATCGAGCGGGTGCGCGCCGTGCGGCCGGATATCGCCCTGTCGTCGGACTTCATCGTCGGGTTCCCCGGCGAGACCGATGCTGAGTTCGAGGAGACGATGAGGCTGGTCGGTGAGATCGGCTTCGCCAGCGCCTTCTCGTTCAAGTACAGCCCGCGCCCCGGCACACCGGCGGCCGAGAGCGCCGACGCGGTCCCGGAGGCGGTGAAGTCGCAGCGCCTCGCCGCCCTGCAGGGCCTGCTCGATGCCCAGCGCCACGCCTTTAACGCCGCTGCGGTCGGCAGCGTGGTCGAGGTGCTGGTGGAGAAGGCCGGCCGGCATCCTGGTCAGGTCGCCGGCAAGACGCCCCAACTCCTGCCCGTCCAGTTCGACGCGCCCGCCTCGACCATCGGCACCCTCTTGCCCGTGCGGGTGGTCCGCGCCGGCTCGAACAGCCTGTTCGGCGAGGCCGTGGGGGCCGGCGAGGTTGCGCCGGGCGGTACGGCGGCGGCCGCTTGAGCCGGAACGCGGACCACCCCGGGCGATACGCCGCGCCGGTGGACCCGTGGACGTGGCGCAACGAAACCCGATCTCCGCAACGTCTCCGGACGCCTGCCTCGGGCCGGCAGCGAACGCATAACCTCGATGCACAGACGTCGATGCACGGACCTCGATGCATGAACCTCGATGAAGGACAACGGCGTGGCAGGATCTGAGGGTTCGAGCGGACGCAGCGGCGCGCTGCGGGGGCGTGGTCCGGCCGCGGGCCTCGGGGGCCTGGAGGAGACGCAGGAGGTGTCGCTCACCTTCGACGACAACCGCCTCGCGAGCCTCGTCTTCGGCCAATACGACCAGAACGTCGCGCATATCGAGCGGCGACTCGGCGTCACCGCCACGGCGCTCGGCAACCACCTGGTGGTGAAGGGCGGCGTCGAGGCGGCCGAGAAGGCCCGCAAGGTCTTCGAGCGTCTCTATGCCCGGGTTCGGACGAGCGGCCTGCCGCTGACCCTCGGCGACGTGGACGGAGCGATCCAGGAAACGACGCAGCAGGGCAACCTCTTCCCGGCAGCCGAGGTGAGCGCGGAGCCGGACCGCCCGGTCTTCGACCAGATCGCCACGCGCAAGCGCGGGGCGGTCCGCGCCCGCAACGCGGCGCAGGACGCCTACATGAAGGCCCTGCGCAGCCACGAGCTCGTCTTCGCGGAAGGGCCGGCCGGAACCGGCAAGACCTGGCTGGCGGTGGGCCACGCCGTCTCGCTGCTGGAACAGGGCCATGTCGAGCGCCTGATTCTCTCCCGCCCCGCCGTGGAGGCCGGCGAGCGCCTGGGCTTCCTGCCCGGCGACATGCGCGAGAAGGTCGACCCCTATCTCCGCCCGATCTACGACGCCCTCTATGATTTCATGGAATCGCGCCACGTCGACCGGGCCCTGCAGACCGGGGTGATCGAGATCGCGCCGCTCGCCTTCATGCGCGGGCGCACGCTGACCAACGCGGTGGTGCTGCTCGACGAGGCGCAGAACACCACCTCCATGCAGATGAAGATGTTCCTCACCCGCCTCGGTGAGAACTCCCGCATGATCATCACCGGCGACCCGAGCCAGATCGACCTGCCGCCGGGGCAGAAGTCGGGCCTCGTCGAGGCCGTGCGCGTCCTCGACGGCGTCGAGGGCATCGGCCGAATCACGTTCCGCGATGTGGACGTGGTGCGCCACGACCTCGTGCGCCGCATCGTCACCGCCTACGAGGCGGCCTTCCACGGCGAGGGCGACGCGGATCGGAGCCCGCCTCCGCGCCGGAGGCCGCCGGCATGACGCCGATGGAGGCCGAGATCGACGTGGCGATCGAGGATTCGCGCTGGGAGACGGTGGCGCCGGACCTCGAAGCCTTCGTGATTCGCGCGGTGGAGGCGGGCCTCGCCGTCGCCCCGGAGCCGCCCGGCGGGCCGGTCGAGATCAGCATCCTGCTCACCACCGACGCGGTGGTGCAGGAGCTGAACCGGAGCTGGCGCGGCAAGGACAAGCCCACCAACGTCCTGTCCTTTCCCGCCCCCGCGCAGCCCGCCCATGCAGGGGTGGCGATGCCGCTCGGCGATGTCGTTCTTGCGTATGACACAATGCTGCGCGAAAGTGCCGAGCAGACGAAGCCGCTCAGCGACCATCTTGCGCACCTCCTAGTCCATGGCACCCTTCACCTGCTCGGTCAGGACCACGAGACCGGCGAGGCGGATGCCGACGCGATGGAAGCGCTCGAAGTGGCAGCCCTTCGCACGCTCGGCGTTCCGGACCCGTATGCCGCAGAACCTTGCGCAGAGTGACCGGTTCTATCGCCTGACATCTCAGATCAGAGAGACATGACAAACGATCGAAGTCGCGGCGCGGCTCAAGCCGCGCCCAGCAACGGTGACGGGGAATCCCAGGCCCGCGAGCCCTGGTATGACCGCCTCCTCCACGTGTTCCATCTGCGGCCGCGCGATTCGCTGCGCGACGACATCGAGGATGCTCTGGCCGAGCCCGACACCGGCGAGAACGCGTTCTCGCCCCTCGAACGCGCCATGCTCAAGAACGTGCTCGGACTGCACAAGGTGCGGGTCGACGACGTGATGATCCCCCGGGCGGACATCGTCGCGGTCTCGATGGAGACGAACCTCGGTGACCTCCTGAAGCTGTTCCGCACCGCCGGCCATTCGCGCCTGCCGGTCTACGGCGAGACCCTCGACGACCCGCGCGGCATGGTCCACATCCGCGACTTCGTGGATCACATCGCGGCCCGGGCCGAGACCGGCGTGCGCCGTGTCGCGCCGAATCAGGGGGAGGGCGAGGCCGCTCCCGTGCTGCCGCCCCGCGCGCGGCGGGGGATGCGCGCCCTGCGCAGTCTGAACCTCGCCCAGGTCGACCTCTCCGTCACCCTGGCGGAGGCCCGGATCCAGCGCCCCGTGCTCTTCGTGCCGCCCTCGATGCCCGCCATCGACCTCCTGGTCCGGATGCAGGCGACGCGGACCCACATGGCCCTCGTGATCGACGAGTATGGCGGCACCGACGGTCTGATCTCCATCGAGGATCTCGTGGAGATGGTGGTCGGCGACATCGAGGACGAGCACGACGTCGCGGAAGGCCAGCTGATCCAGCGCGTGGAGGGCGAGGGCGATGTGTTCGTGGCCGACGCCCGCGCGGGCCTCGCCGAAGTGTCGGCGGCCAGCGGCGTCGACCTCGTGGCGGCGGTCGGCGACATGGCCGAGGAGATCGACACGATCGGCGGCCTCATCGTGACCCTGGCCGGACGCGTGCCCGCGCGCGGCGAAATCATCAGCGGTCCGGGCGACCTCGCCTTCGAGGTGCTGGACGCCGATCCCCGCCGGGTGAAGCGCCTGCGCCTGCAGCGCGGCGACGCGCGCATCACCGCCGTCGTGCCGCTGGCCCTGCCGGCCCCGACGCCGCCGGCCGAAGCCTCCGCACCGTGACGGATCGACGATGACGTCAGGACCCGCGGACCGCGTCGCGCGCGGTCCGGCGACGGGCCCGCTCGCGTCCCTCGCGCAGTGGGTCATGCTGACCGCGGGCTGGCGCCGCATCGCCGTGGCCTTCGTCGCCGGGGCCGTCGGAGCCCTTGGCATGCCGCCATTCGGCCTGTTTCCGGCCCTCGTGGTTTCGTTGAGCCTCGCGGTCTGGCTCCTCGACGGCGCCGCCACCGGTCGGCGCGCCACACGCGGTGCGGTCGCCGCCGCCGCCCTCATCGGCTGGGCCTGGGGCTTCGGTTACCTCACCGCCGGCCTGTGGTGGCTCGGCTCGGCCTTCCTGGTGGAGGCGGACGAATTCCTCTGGGCCCTGCCCCTCGGCGTCCTCGGGCTCCCCGCCGTGCTCGCGCTGTTCTACGCCGCCGGCTTCGCCTTCGCGCGGCTGCTCTGGCCCAGGAGCTCCCTCCGGATCGTGGCGCTGGCGGTCGGGATCGCCGCCTGCGAGTGGCTGCGCGGCCATCTCTTCACGGGCTTTCCCTGGAACGCCCTCGGCATGGCGCTCGGCCAGAATCTCTGGCTCATGCAGGGCGCCTCCGTTGTCGGGCTCTACGGCCTGACCCTGCTCGCCGTCGCGATCGCGGCCGCGCCCGCCACCCTGCCGGTGGCCGAGACGCGGCTGGGCCGCTTCGCGCCCTCGGGCCTGGCGGCCCTCGCGCTGGTGGGCCTCGCGGCCTTCGGCGCGGCGCGCGTGCCCCCCGCTCCGTCGCCGCCCGTGGCGGGCGTGCGCCTGCGCCTCGTCCAGCCGAACCTGAACCAGGACGCCAAGTTCCGGCCGGAGAACCGGCAGGACATCCTCGACCGCTACCTGGAGCTCAGCGACCGGGCCAGCGGACCGGATCGCACCGGCATCGTCGACGTCACCCACGTGATCTGGCCGGAATCGGCCTTCCCCTTCCTGATCCAGCGCGACCCCGAAGCCCTCGCGCGGATCGCCGCCGCCTTCCCGCCCGGCCGGCAACTCATCACCGGGGCCGCCCGGATGGAGACGGCGGCGGGCGAGGAGCGCCCGCGCTTCTTCAACAGCATCCTGACCATCGCGTCCGGGCCGAGCTTCGGCGACATCTACGACAAGGTCCACCTCGTGCCGTTCGGCGAGTACCTGCCGGGGCCCCTCGACGCGACCCTGCGGGCGCTGCGGATCCGGCAGTTCGTGTCGATTCCGGGTGGGTTCACGGCCGGGGACCGGGCGCGCCAGCGCATCATGACGGTGCCGGGCCTGCCGCCCGTGGCGGCGACCATCTGCTACGAGGCCATCTTCCCCGGTGCGATCGTGCCCGGCGCCACGCCGACGGGGCCGCCGCCGGTACCGGGGCTGATTCTCAATCTGACCAACGACGCCTGGTTCGGCGACACGCCCGGGCCGCGCCAGCACTTCGCCCAGGCACGCCTGCGCGCCGTGGAGGAGGGCCTGCCCCTGGTGCGCGACGCCAACACCGGCATCTCCGCCGTGGTCGATGCCTACGGGCGGATCACCGCGAGCCTGCCGCTCGGCGTGGAGGGCATCCTCGATGCCGACCTTCCGGCCCGCATCTCCGGCCGGACGCTCTACGCGCGCCTGGGCGACGTGCCCTTCGCCCTCGCCCTGGCGGGCGCCCTGCTCTGGGTGCTGACGGCGAGGCGCCGAAACGCGTGAGCCGAACCCCGTCGCGAACGCGCCGCCCGATCCTGCTCGGGCTCGGCATCATGCTCGTCGCCTTCAACATGCGTCCGGCCCTGACCACCGTGGGCCCGCTCCTGGAGCGCATCCGCGGCGAGACCGGGCTCACCGCCGCCGGAGCGGCCCTGCTCACGACCCTGCCGGTGCTCTGCATCGGCCTCGCCTGCACCCTCGGGCCCCTGGTGATGCGGCGGCTGGGCGCCGATCGCGGCGTGCTCCTCGCCGTCGCCATCGTCGCCGTGGGCTCGGGCCTGCGCGGGTTCGGCGGCACCCTGCCGCTCTTCCTCGGGGCCTGCCTCGCGGCCTTCGGGATCGGCCTGTCGGGCGTGCTCCTGCCCGGTCTCGTCAAGCGCGACTTCCCGAACCGCACCGGCCTGCTCACCGGCCTCTACACCATGGTGCTCTGCCTCGGCGCGGCGGCGGGGGCGGGCCTCTCCGTACCGCTGGCCGAGCCCCTCGGGGGCTGGCCCGCCGCGCTCGCGGTCTGGGCGGTGCCGGCCCTGCTGGCGACCCTGGCCTGGGCCCCCTTCGCCCGGGCCCCGACGGCGCAGGCCGGCGCCGCGCGGCGGGGCTCGCTCTGGCGCGATCGGCTGGCCTGGCAGGTCACGGGCTTCATGGGCCTGCAATCGTCGCTCGCCTACATCATGTTCGGCTGGCTGCCCCTGGTCCTGCACGACCGCGGCCTGAGCGCCGTGGAAGCCGGCTTCGCCACCTCGCTGATGAGCCTCGGACAGGCGCCGGCCGCCCTCGTGATTCCGGCCCTCGCCGCGCGCTTCCGCGATCAGCGCCTGTTCGCGGTCGCCCTGCTGGTCCTCTGCGTCGCGAGCCTCGTCACGCTGGTGAACGGGCCCCTGGCCTGGGCCCTGCCGTTGGGCATCCTGCTCGGAGCCGGCCTCGGCGGCCTGTTCGGCCTCGGGCTGACCATCATCGTCCTGCGGGCCCGCGACGCGGCGGCGGCCGGCAACCTCGCGGCCATGTCGCAGAGCGTGGGCTACACATTCGCCGCGCTCGGACCCCTGAGCTTCGGCCTGGCGCACGACCTGACCGGGGGCTGGGCCGCCTCGACGATCCTGTTCTGCGCCATCGCCGTCGGCGCTTTCCTGTGCAGTCTCGGCGCCGGCCGGGACCGCTACGTCGGCGCGCCCTGAGCCATCGTGTCGGACGGGACGGCGCCTGCGCCGCCCCGATTCGCGCGCGACCCGGTCAGAACACCGTCTCGGCCTTGTCCCCGCGCGGGGCTGCTCCGGCGATACCGGCCGCTTCGTCGGCCTGCTCGGCCGCGCGCTTGTCGAGGGCGCGCCCGACGACCCGGGCGATGCCCACCATGATGGTGTCGAGGATGTAGTCCTTTGGCGTGTAGACCGCCGTGACGCCCATGTTCTTGAGCACAAGTTCGTCGTCGGGCGAGATGATGCCGCCGACGACCACGGGAATGTGGTCGAGGCCGGCCTCGCGCATCTTCGCCTTGACGTCGCGCACCAGCGGCACGTGGCTGCCCGAGAGGATCGACAGGCCGACCACGTGGGCGCCGGTCGACTTGGCCTTCGCGACGATCTCGGCCGGGGTCTGGCGGATGCCGTCATAGGTCACGTCGAAGCCGACGTCGCGGGCGCGCAGCGCGATCTGCTCGGCGCCGTTGGAGTGGCCGTCGAGGCCGGGCTTGCCGACCACGAGCTTCGGGGTCTCGCCCAGGCGCTCGCCGAGATCCGCGATCAGGAGCTTGGCATCCTCGGCCGCACCCGAGGACACGGTCTCCAGGGTCACGCCGGTGGGTGCGCGGTACTCGCCGAAGACCTGACGCAGGCGCTCGCCCCACTCACCCGTGGTGACGCCCGCCTTCGCCGCCGCGATCGAGACCGGCATGATGTTGGCGCCCGAGCGCGCGGCCGCCTCGAGGTCCTCCAGCGCCCGCGCGACGGCCCGATCGTCGCGCTTGGCCCGCCAGTCGCGGATGCGCTGCTCGGCCTCCATCTCGACGGTCTCGGAGACGGTGAAGATCGCGCCCTCGCCGGCGGTGAGCGGGGAGGGCTCGCCGGCCTGGAACTTGTTGACGCCGACGACGATCTGGTCGCCCGCCTCGATGGCCGAGATGCGCTTGGCGTTGGATTCGACCAGCGCCCGCTTGAGGGCCCCGGTCTCCACGGCGGCGACCGCGCCGCCGATGCCGCCGATCTCCTCCAGGGCCTTGCGGGTCTCGGCCTTCAGGGCCTCGACCTTGGCGTCGATGACCTTCGAACCGTCGAAGATGTCGTCGTATTCGAGCAGGTCGGTCTCGAAGGCCAGGATCTGCTGCATGCGCATGGACCATTGCTGGTCCCAGGGGCGGGGCAGGCCGAGCGCCTCGTTCCAGGCCGGAAGCTGCACCGCGCGGGCCCGCGCCCGCTTCGACAACGTCACGGCCAGCATCTCGATGAGGATGCGGTGGACGTTGTTCTCGGGCTGCTGCTCGGTCAGTCCGAGGGAGTTCACCTGGACCCCATAGCGGAAGATGCGCTTCTTCGGGTCGGTGATGCCGTAGCGCTCCTGGGCGATCTCGTCCCAGAGTTCCGCGAACGCCCGCATCTTGCAGATCTCGGTGACGAACCGCATGCCCGCGTTCACGAAGAACGAGATCCTGCTGAACACGTCGGCGAAGCTCGCCGCGTCGAAATCGGGATCCTCCCGAACGGTGTCGAGCACCGCGATGGCGATGGCGAGGGCGTAGGAGAGCTCCTGCACCGGCGTCGCCCCGGCCTCCTGCAGGTGGTAGGAACACACGTTCATCGGGTTCCACTTCGGCACTTCCTTGGTCGTGAACAGGATCACGTCCTTGGTCAGGCGAAGGGAAGGGGCCGGCGGGAACACGTAGGTGCCGCGCGACAGGTATTCCTTGATAATGTCGTTCTGGGTCGTGCCCTGCAGGCCGCTCATGGGCGCGCCCTGCTCCTCGGCCACCGCCAGATAGAGCGACAGCAGCCACGGCGCCGTGGCGTTTATCGTCATCGAGGTGTTCATCTGCTGGAGCGGAATCTGGTCGAACAGGGTCCGCATGTCGCCCAGATGCGCGATGGAGACGCCGACCTTGCCGACCTCGCCGCGCGCCAGCTCGTGGTCCGGGTCGTAGCCGGTCTGGGTCGGCAGGTCGAAGGCCACCGAGAGGCCGGTCTGCCCCTTGGCCAGGTTGCCGCGATACAGGGCGTTCGATTCGGCCGCGTTGGAGTGACCCGCATAGGTCCGGATGATCCAGGGCTTGTCGCGCTTGACCTCAGCGACGGTCGCACTCGCGCTCATTCCACTCGACTCCGTTCGATTGTGTGCCGCGCCGAGGCGCGTGATGCGCGGGACACTATCCAAGCCGTCGGCGTCCGTCATCTGGCCTCAGGTCCAGTACGGTCGTGCCCGCGCGTGAAAGCTTGGAAAAATACTCAATGTCCGCCGCAAGCGAATTGAACGGCGCGAAGCGATGGAGGAACACCAGACTGCACGCAACCAATTGGCAAGACAGCAAGATCTTCCGTGAAGCGTACCGCGCGACCGCTCCGTAATATTGTATACGTCGGGAAGGGGCCGCGGACGGGCCGGGTTGCCCACACCGGTGAGGTCTTCATGGCCTTTTCGGGGCCTTGGAGCGGTTCAGGTTCACCGATATAGGGTCGCCTCACAAAGCAAACCAAATGGGGAGAACCAGAATGGCCGCGAGCCCTGCGTCGAGCACGACGGAACTCAAGGACCTGTACGAGATGGGTGAGGTCCCGCCGCTGGGTCACGTGCCGGCGAAGATGTACGCCTGGGCGATCCGGCGCGAGCGCCACGGTCCGCCGGAGCAGTCGCACCTGCTCGAGGTGCTCCCCGTCTGGGAGATCGGCGACGACGAGGTGCTGGTCTACGTCATGGCCGCCGGCGTCAACTACAACGGCGTCTGGGCCGGCCTCGGCGAGCCGATCTCGCCCTTCGACGTGCACAAGGGCGAGTACCACATCGCGGGCTCGGATGCGTCCGGCATCGTCTGGAAGGTCGGCGCCAAGGTGAAGCGCTGGAAGGTCGGCGACGAGGTCATCATCCACTGCAACCAGGATGACGGCGACGACGAGGAGTGCAACGGCGGCGACCCGATGTTCTCCCCCTCGCAGCGCATCTGGGGCTACGAGACGGGCGACGGATCCTTCGCGCAGTATTGCCGGGTGCAGTCGCGCCAGCTGATGGCCCGCCCCAAGCACCTGACCTGGGAAGAGGCGGCCTGCTACACCCTAACCCTCGCCACCGCCTACCGCATGCTGTTCGGCCACGCGCCCCACACCGTGCGTCCGGGCCAGAACGTCCTGGTCTGGGGCGCCTCGGGCGGCCTCGGCGTGTTCGCGGTGCAGCTCTGCGCGGCGTCGGGCGCCAACGCCATTGCGGTGATCTCGGACGACACCAAGCGCGACTACGTGATGAGCCTGGGCGCCAAGGGCGTCATCAACCGCAAGGAGTTCGACTGCTGGGGCCAGCTGCCCAAGGTGAACTCGCCCGAGTACAACACCTGGCTGAAAGAGGCCCGCAAGTTCGGCAAGGCGATCTGGGAGATCACCGGCAAGGGCAACGACGTCGACATCGTGTTCGAGCATCCGGGCGAATCGACCTTCCCGGTCTCCACGCTGGTGGCCAAGCGCGGCGGCATGATCGTGTTCTGCGCCGGCACCACCGGCTTCAACATCACCTTCGACGCCCGCTACGTCTGGATGCGCCAGAAGCGTATCCAGGGCTCGCACTTCGCGCACCTGAAGCAGGCCTCGGCGGCCAACCAGTTCGTTCTCGACCAGCGCATCGACCCCTGCATGAGCGAGGTCTTCCCCTGGGACAAGATTCCCCAGGCCCACACCAAGATGTGGAAGAACCAGCACGCGCCGGGCAACATGGCCTGCCTCGTGAACGCCCCCCGCGCCGGCCTGCGCACGGTTGAGGACGTGATCGAGGCCGGAAAGCTCTAAGCGTTCCGCGCTGAATACCTCTTCCCGACGATCACCTGCCCTTCTCGGAGGGCAGGTGCTTGGCGTATTCCTCGCGCTCTTCCTTCTGCTTGATCAGGTCTGCATAGGCCTGGCGCATCTCGGGCGACACCGTCACCGAGCGGGCCTTCTCCTTCTTGCGTTTCGGCGCCTTCTTGAACTGGTTCGCACTCTCGGTCATCGCTGCCCCCATCCTCGGTTGTCCCGAGCATAGGCGCGTTGCGCGACGACGGCGAGACGCGGACGTTCGTCTTTCGGCGGCGCCGCCCGGCTGATAGACGTCTCCCCAAGCGCGAGCCCCGCTTCGTCACCGGATGCGGACGCCGCGCAACGCGAGACCACGGCGACCGGCATCATGGAAAAATTCACCACCCTGGAGGGCGTCGCGGCGCCCATGCGGATCATCAATGTCGACACCGACCGGATCATCCCCAAGCAATACCTGAAGACCATCAAGCGCACCGGCCTCGGCAAGGGCCTGTTCTCCGAGATGCGCTACCGGGACGACGGATCCGAGAACCCGGACTTCGTCCTGAACAAGCCGGCCTACCGCAACGCCAAGATCCTCGTGGTCGGCGACAATTTCGGCTGCGGCTCCTCGCGCGAGCACGCGCCCTGGGCGCTGACCGATTTCGGCATCCGCTGCGTCATTTCCACGAGCTTCGCCGACATCTTCTTCAACAACTGCGCCAAGAACGGCATCCTGGCGATCACGGTGTCGCCGGAAGACCTGGAGAAGCTCTTCGAGGATGCCGAGCGCGGCTCGAACGCCACCCTGTCGGTGGATCTCGAGGCCCAGACCATCCGGGGCCCGGACGGCGGCACCCTGCATTTCGACATCGATCCCGGCCGCAAGGAGAGCCTCCTCAACGGCCTCGACGAGATCGGCCTCACCCTGAAGCGCGCGCCCGCCATCGACGCCTACGAGGCGAAGCTCGCGGCCCGCGGGTTCGCCTGACATTCGCCACGCGAGCGCCGGAACCGCGACAGATCCCTCTCCCCCTTACGGGGAGAGGCCAGGCGTGGGGGTGTCGCCGCAGACCTCGCCGCAGACCTCGCCGCTCGAGGCCACCCCGACCCCATCGCGCCTGAAAAAACGGCGGCGAGCCGCGCCGCGCCCGATGTCCGCCGCGCCGGCTCGCACGCGCACCAGGACCGACGCCCCGATCATTCGGCCCGGGCCTCAACCGTTCGTTAACCCTGGTATCGCCTGAATCGCCGCTCACATTCTGTGCGGACGCATTGGCGGAGATCACGATGGCATTCGGCCGACCGGGTAAGACGGCGACCCTCTCCCTCGGGATGGCCGCGGCCCTCCTGACGCTCTCCGCTCCGGCCCGCGCCGACTTCGAGGATTGTCTGGCGGGGCTGCAGGCCCAGGCCGCCGCGCAGGGGATTTCCGCCCAGACCTTCCGCGCGGCCACCACCGGCATCGCCTACGACCCGAAGGTGCTCGAACTCTCCCAGGCCCAGCCGGAGTTCAAGACGCCGATCTGGGACTACATGGCGGCCCTGGTGGACGAGGAGCGCGTCGACGACGGCAAGGCCGCCATGCGCCAGCATGCCCAGGCCCTCGCCAGCGCGGAGGCCCGCTACGGCGTCGACCGCCACACCATCGCGGCGGTCTGGGGCGTCGAATCCAACTTCGGCAAGAATCTCGGCAAGATGCCGCTGGTGCAGTCCTTCGCGACCCTGATCTGCGCCAACCATCGCCGGAAGGACTTCTTCAAGGGCGAGCTGATGGCCACCCTGAAGATCATCGAGCGCGGCGACATCGACCCGTCGCGCCTCACCGGCTCGTGGGCCGGCGCCTTCGGCCAGACCCAGTTCATGCCCACCACCTACCAGCGTCTCGCCGTCGACGGCGATGGCGACGGGCGCCGCGACCTCGTGGATTCGGTCCCCGATGCGGTCGCCTCCACCGCCAACTTCCTGCGGGTGGCGAAGTGGAACAACGGGCAGCCCTGGGGCTACGAGGTGAAGGTGCCGCGCGGCTTCAACGCCGGGGCGGCCGGACGCAAGAACAAGAAGGCCGTGGCGCACTGGGCGTCGCTCGGCGTCACCCGGATCGACGGCCGTCCGCTCTCCGGCGAGGGTCCGGTCGGGATCCTGCTGCCGGCCGGAAGCGATGGCCCGGCCTTCCTCGTCACGAAGAACTTCGACGCGCTCTACTCCTACAACGCCGCCGAATCCTACGGGCTCGCCATCGCGGTGCTGTCCGACCGGCTGCGCGGGCGCGCCGGTATCCAGGCCGAGTGGCCGACCGACGATCCGCCCCTGTCGCGGGCCGAGCGCCGCGACCTCCAGGCGCGCCTGACCAAGCGCGGCTTCGACGTCGGCGAGCCCGACGGCAAGGTCGGGTCCAAGACCCGCGATGCCATCAAGGAGGTCGAGCGCAGCCTCGGCATGCCGGCCACCGGCCGTCCCGGCGCGAAGGTGCTCGAAGCGCTGCGTCGCGGATGAGCGGCCGGCGCCTCATCAGCTCCGGCTCGCCCTTCGAGGCGGCCTACGGCTATTCGCGGGCGGTGGTGCAGGACGGCTTCGTCTTCGTCGCCGGCACCACCGGCTACGACTACGCCACGATGGCGCTGCCCGATTCGGCAGGCGAGCAGGCCGAGGCCTGCTGGCGGACCATCGCGGCCGTGCTGGCGGATGCGGGCACGTCGCTGACGCAGATCGTGCGGGCCACCTACTACGTCACCGACCGTGCGGAGGTCGAAGCGGTCCTCGCCGTCTGCGGGCGCGTGCTGGCGTACATCCGTCCGGCGGCGACCATCGTGATCGTCGCCGGGCTGCTGCGGCCCGAGATGAAGGTCGAGATCGAGGTCACGGCCAAGCGCCCATAGGGGCCAAGCGCCCATAGGGAAGGTTCGGCTCATGGGCGTACGGTTGATCGCACTCACCGGGGCCACGGGCTTCATCGGGCGCCACCTCCTGCACAGCCTGTCGCGCCGGGGCTACCGGATCCGCGTCCTGCTGCGTCGGCCGGTGGAGGTGCCGGAGGGGGCCAGCGGCGCCGTGGTCGGGGACCTCGCCCGGCCGATGAACATGGCGGCGGCGCTCGCCGGCGTCGATGCGGTGGTCCACACGGCCGGCCTCGGCCCCGCGATGTCGGGGACGCCCGAGGACGATTTCCGCACGTCGAACACCGAGGCGACCCTGCGTCTCGCCGAGGCGGCGGCCCGGGCCCGCGTCCCGCGTTTCGTGTTCCTGTCCTCGATCCGCGCGCAGACCGGACCCTCGGCGCCCGGCCCGGTGACGGAGGCGGATACACCGTCGCCCACCGATGCCTATGGACGTTCGAAGCGGGATGCGGAGCTGGCGCTGGCGGGGACGGGGCTCGACTGGGTCGCCCTGCGCCCGGTCCTCGTCTACGGCGCGGGCGCCAAGGGCAACGTCGCGACCCTGATGCGGCTGGCCCGCTCGCCCGCCCCCCTGCCGTTCGGAGGCCTGGACGCGCGCCGCTCCCTGGTTTCGGTGGAGAGTCTCGCCTCCGCCGTGGCGACGGTGCTCGAAGCACCCGGCCCTCTGCGTCGCCCGCTCATCGTGGCCGAACCCGACGCGCTGAGCGTGCCGGAGATGATCGCCGCCCTCCGGGCCGGCCTCGGGCGCGGACCCGGCCTCCTGCCCATCCCCCGCAGCCTGCTCGGCCTCGCCTGCCGGTTGGCCGGCCATGGGGAGGCCTATGACCGCCTGTCGACCAGCCTCGTCGCGCGGGCCGATGGGTTGACCGAACTCGGCTGGTCCCCGGCGACGCCGACCCGGGAGGGGCTGACCACGTTCGCACGCGGCCAGACGTGACGAAGGCCCGGCTGCGGGCCGGGCCTTCGTCGAACCATCCGGGGCTGATTATCAGCGGCGGACGTCGAGGACGTCGCCCGAGCGGCTGTCGAGCACTACCGTGATGTCGTCGCCGCGCCGGTCCGAACCGCGCACGATCAGGCGGGGTCCGCGACGGTCGACGTTGTCCACATCGACGAGGCCCTCGCGCCGGGCGATGCGAGCCGCCTCGCCGCGGCTGAGTTCGCTGCGCGGCGGGCCGCGATCGTCGTAGCCGCGCCGGTATCCGGGATCGACCTGGACGCCGCCGGGGCCGATGGAGATGCCCTGTGCGACGGCCGGGGCGGCGGCGAGGCCGAGGCCGAGCGCCACGAGGCCGCCGGTCAGGAAATTGGAACGAAACTGCACTGGGACTTCCCTTCCACGGGCATCGCGAGGGCGGAGCGCGGCCGGATGCCGTGTCACGCGGTCAGCGCCACAATCAACCTATGACAGGATTGGTTCCCGATTCGGCTCAGCGGACCGCGCGCAGGGCAGCCGCCACGGCGTCGTCGGTCCGGTCGATATCCGGCGCGTCGATGTGCCGGAAGCGGGCCTGGATCAGGCCGAACGCCCCGAAGGCGAAGTGCCCGGCAGCCACGACGGCGAGCAGCACCCAGCCGTAGGGCTGCGCGCGCAGGGCCGCGAAGGCGCCGGCGAGCCCCTTCACCTCCGAGGAGGCCTGATGCCAGGCGGCCGCGAGGAAGAACCCGCCGATGATGAGGAAGGCGATGCCGCGCGCGGCGTAGCCGAACTGCCCGACGGGCTTCACCCAGCGGCAGCGCTCGGCGTCGAGCTTGAGCCGGTCGGTGACGTCGCCCTTGAAGGCCTTGACCAGGAACGCGACCCCGCCGCCCATCACCGCGAGCCCGATCAGGCCGACGAGCCACAGGCCGAGGGGTTTTCCGAGGAGCCAGGCCGTCCAGTCCTGCGCCGCGTCGCCGCCCCCGCGACCCAGGCCGAGCGCGAGGGTGGCGGCGGTGATCGCCAGACCGGTGTAGATCGCGGCGCTGAGGAGATGCGCGAGGCGCACCACGATGCCCTTCAGGGACGTGCCGCGCCGATCCGCGTCGGTGATGCCCTCGATCAGGCGCCAGAGGGCGAAGCCCGCCAGGCCGAACGCGATGAGGCCGACCAGGACGGCGCCGAGGGGCCCCGCCAGCACCCAGCGGATCGCGCTCTCGCTGTCGCCCGCGCGCCCGCCCTTGCCGATGGCGGCCAGGAGGGCGAGGCCGCCCACGATGCAGTAGACGACGCCGCGCGCGCCGTAGCCGAACCGGGCGAGGCGCTCGATCGTGTTTCGTCCAAGCTTGAGCAAGGCGTTTCCCGGTTCTTCGCGACGATGTCAGTCCTGAGAACGCGCAGCCTTGCCGGAAAGTGCCACGTAGAAGCCGAGCCCGTCGCCGGCCGGCAGAGTCTGCAGGCGCTCGACCAGGCCCTTGCGCTTGGCGTCGAGCAGCAGGCGGCCGGTGGGCTGGAACAGCGTCTCGCCGCCGCCCTCCGGCGGCGGATCGAGGCGGATCGCCACCGTCTTGCCCTTTCCGAAGCGGCTGCGCTCCAGCATGTCGGCGAGGGAGGCTTCCGCCGTGGGGCGATTGCTGCCGCGCAGGTCGAGCACGGATTCGGCGTCGGTGACGCCGAGCGAGCCGCGCAGCTTGGCGGCGTAGAAATCTTCGAAATGGGGCACCGGGCGGCTCAGTCCTGGCTGGAGACGAAGATGGGGCGCGTCAGGGCGCGACACCATCGTAGACGCCTGCAGCTCGCGGAGACAACGCGGGGTCCGGCAATTCCGGCACCCCGCCGCGGGGTACGCGAAGACGCATGCGCTGCCGGCCTCGCGTCGCCCGATTCCGACAGCGTCGTCGTCCGATCGCGCGTGGGGATCGTCCGCAAACGCCATCGGCGCCCTCCAGGGGAGAGCGCCGATGGTCTCAAGCCCCGATCAGGGGACCGGTTTTCAGCCGTGCACGAGCACGTTCCGGAACTGCCACGGATCGCTGGTGTCGATGTCCTCCGGGAACAGGCCGGGGCGGCCGGTCAGCGGGGTCCAGTCGGTGTAGACGCCGATGACGGGGCCGAGATACGGGGTCTGCACCTCGAGGCAGCGGCGGAAGTCCATCTCGTCGGCTTCCACGATGCCGGCTTCCGGGTTCTCCAGCGCCCAGACCATGCCGGCGAGCACCGCCGAGGTCACCTGCAGGCCGGTGGCGTTCTGGTAGGGGGCGATCCGGCGGGTCTCCTCGATGGAGAGCTGCGAGCCGTACCAGTAGGCGTTCTTGGCGTGGCCGTAGAGGAGCACGCCGAGCTCGTCGATGCCGTCCACGATCTCGGTCTCGTCGAGGATGTGGATCGTCTCCTGGACCTTGCCGCCGTTGCCGAACATCTCGTGGAGCGAAAGCACCGCATCGTTGGCGGGGTGGTAGGCGTAGTGGCAGGTCGGCCGGTAGGCGGCGCGCTCACCCTCGAGAACGGTGTAGTAGTCGGAGATCGAGACGGCCTCGTTGTGGGTCACCAGGAAGGCGTATTGCGACTGGGCGGTGGGCGTCCAGGAGCGCACGCGGGTGTCGGCGCCGGGCTGGAGCAGGTAGATCGCGCAGCGCGAACCCTTCTCCTGCTCGCGGCCGTTCTCCGGCATCCAGGTCTCGTGGGTGCCCCAGCCGAGCTCGGCCGGCTGGTTGCCTTCGGAGACGAAGCCCTCCACCGACCAGGTGTTGACGAACACGCCCATGGGCTTGGCCGACTTGGCGCGCTGGGTGTCGCGCTCGGCGATGTGCACGCCCTTGACGCCGACCTCGCGCATGAGGGCGGCCCAGCCCGCGCGATCCTTCGGCTCGGGGGTCTTCAGGTCGAGGTCGCCCGCGATGTTGAGGAGCGCCTGCTTCACGAACCACGAGACCATGCCGGGATTGGCACCGCAGCACGACACGGCGGTGGTGCCGCCGGGGGAGGCGGCGCGGGCATCGAGGATGTCCTGGCGCAGCGCGTAGTTGGTGCGGTCACCCTGGCTCTTGTTCTTGTCGAAGTAGAAGCCCGGCCAGGGCTCGGCCACGGTGTCGATGTAGAAGGCGCCGAGTTCGCGGCAGAGCTCCATGATGGCGCGCGAGGAGGTGTCCACCGAGAGGTTGACGCAGAAGCCCTGTCCGCCGCCCTCGGTGAGGAGTGGCGTGAGCACGTCACGGTAGTTCTCGCGGGTGAGCGCGACCTGCTCGAAGCGCAGGCCGTGCTTGTCGGCCAGCGACTTGTGCGCGTCGGAGGGCTCGATGACCGTGAAGCGCGCCTTGTCGTATTCGAAGTGGCGCTCGATCAGGGGAAGGGTACCGCGTCCGATGGAGCCGAAGCCGATCATCACGATGGGGCCGGTGATGCGGCCGTGGACGGGCCAGGAGGTCGCGGCTTCGGTCATGGGCAGGGTAATCCTTCTCAAACGGGTATCGAGGTCGTCGCACGGCGACCGCAGGGCTTAGGCGCCCGATATGACGAACAGGCGACGGGCTCAGTGACGTTTGCGGCCCCCAGGGTCAACCGCGTCGAGGGCGGTCGGGATCGGCGGGCAGACGCACAGGGTTACGGAACATTGAAGATGCGCATGCTCTCAACGCAGGGCGACATCCCACCCAAGCGCATTGCCGCGTCCACCACCCACTCCGATATTGCACTGCAACAGAACAACAGCGAACCCCCTACGAGGAAGCGTCCGTCCCCCTACGCCACGGACCTCTGCCATGCTCTCGCTCATCACCGCGCGCCTCGCCGCTCCCGTCGACGAGCCGATCGACCGCGATCCCGGTATCATCACCCTGGCCGCCTCGCTGCTCCGCATCGTCACGCGCCGTCACGACGCCGCCTTCCAGCGCCGCTGCGACCTGGCCGCCAAGGCCGACCATCACACCAACGTCTGATCCGACCTTCCGTCCGATGACCGCTCAGGCAACCCGTCGTCGCGCCGCCGAACCGGCCGCGGCGACCTCGGCGGGCCTATCGGATACGACCACGTTCGAAGCGGGCACGGCATCGCCCCAGTCGCCCGTCGCCCGCAGGATGCCGCGTGCCCCGGCCAGGGCACCCGCGCGCAATTCCAGACCCAGGAAGCGATCGCGCTCGAAGGGCCCCGGCATGAACAGCCCCTGCGCGTACGCCGGCGAGAACCCGAAGCGCGCATAGTACGCCGCATCGCCCATCAGCAGCACCGCACCGTGGCCGAGATCGCGCGCGCGCCGCAGGACGCCCTGCATGAGTCTCGCGCCCAGACCGAGGCCCTGGCTCGCCGGATCCACCGCCAGCGGCCCGAGCAGCAGGGCAGGGCGGCGCGGGCCGGCCTCCACGTGCCACAGGCGCACGGTAGCGATGACGCGGTCGTCCCGCTCGGCGACGAGGGCGAGGCCCTCCGCCGGCAGGCGTCCCTCGCGCAGGCGCTCCGACGTCTTCATGCGGCGCGCCTCGCCGAAGCAGGCATCGAGCAGATGCTCGCGGGCGACGACGTCACCCGGCACTTCATCACGAATCTGGACCAAGGCCGCACCCTTCCCGAACGTTGGGCAGGCGACGAGACGATCCGGCGACACCATCGGGTGCGCGCGGGGCGAGGGTCGTGGGGGTCGACGGCCGGACCCCCCTTCGCGGAAGGTCCGGCGCTCACGTCGTGCGCGTGAACAGGTTTAGATCACGTATTGCTGCAGGGGCGGGAAGCCGTTGAACGCCACCGCCGCGTAGGTGGTGGTGTAGGCGCCGGCACCCTCGATCAGCACCTTGTCGCCGATGGAGAGCGATACCGGCAGCGGGTAGGGCACCTTCTCGTAGAGCACGTCGGCCGAATCGCAGGTCGGGCCGGCGAGCACGCAGGGGGACATGCGGTCCTCGTCGTGCTCGGTCCGGATCGCGTAGCGGATCGACTCGTCCATGGTCTCGGCGAGGCCGCCGAACTTGCCGATGTCGAGGTAGACCCAGCGCACCTCGTCCTCGGCATCGGACTTCTTCGACACCAGCACGACCTCGGCCTCGATCATTCCGGCATTGCCGACCATGCCACGGCCCGGCTCGATGATGGTCTCGGGCAGGTGGTTGCCGAAATGCTTGGTGAGCGCCCGGAAGATCGCGTCGCCGTAGGATTCCACGCCCGGCACCGCCTTGAGGTACTTGGTCGGGAAGCCGCCGCCGAGGTTGACCATCTGGAGGGCGATGCCGCGCTGGGCGCATTCGGCGAAGATCATCGCGGCGGAGGCGAGCGCCCCGTCCCAGGCGCCGGTGTTGCCCTGCTGCGAGCCGACGTGGAAGGAGACGCCGTAGGCGGTCAGGCCCTGGCGGAAAGCGTGCTCCAGCACGTCGACGGCCATCTCCGGCACGCAGCCGAACTTGCGCGAGAGCGGCCACTCGGCGCCGGCCCCGTCGCAGAGGATGCGGCAGAACACCTGCACGTCGGCGGCATCCACGCCGGCCGCCGCGGCAGCGCGGCCGATCTTCTCGACCTCGGCCTCGCAATCGACCGCGAAGAGGCGCACGCCGAGCTTGAGCGCGCGGGTGATGCAGCGCTCCTTCTTGATGGTGTTGCCGAAGGAGACCCGGTCGGCGGTGGCGCCGGCGGCCAGGGCCATCTCGACCTCGACCACGGAGGCCGTGTCGAAGCAGGAGCCCATCTCGGCGAGCAGACGCAGCACCTCCGGCGCCGGGTTCGCCTTCACGGCGTAGAAGACGCGGGTGTCGGGCAGGGCGCGGGCGAAGGCGGTGTAGTTGTCGCGCACGACCTCGAGGTCGAGGACCATCACCGGGCCTTCGTCCTGGCCCATGTCGCGGCGTGCACGCAGGAAGTCGCGGATGCGATCGGTCATGGTCGGTCCAACCCACAGGTTCGCGAGCGCCCGTTCGTGGGGCGCGCTGTCGAATGTCTGGACGACAGGCGTCGTCCGGCGTCTGGGGCGATGCGACGCGACGCGCGGCGTGCTTTGGAGACACGTCGTCGGACGCGGGCGCATCAGCACCCGGAAGCTGCCGTGGATTGGAAGGGGGATCCCCACCGCACGCCGGGCAAAGAGAAACAAGCCTCTTCGGTGCCGGCCTTTGGAGGGCCGACGAGACCAAAAAAGCCCGTTCGTCGTTGCTTTAAGCTGCGTCCCCCGTGGAGAGCGGGGTTCGCCGGTTTCGCCTCCGGCTGCCGGTTGTTGTCGGGGTCCGGTGTTGCCACCTGGATGCCGGCCGGAGGGAATCCACCCTATCGACCATCGATCCTTTAAGACCCCTGGCGGCTGTCCGGCAGTTGGCCGGATGCCCACCAACCGACACGCGGCCACAGGCACGTGCGAAATTGGGCAAGGCGCATATACGGTCACGCCGTTCCCGCCACAAGGGAAAATCCGATTTTTCAGGGCAATATCCCCGCAGGCGTGGCGGCTGTTGCCCAAACGTCGCGCTCTCCTCCCGCCGGCCCGCGATGGCCCCTTCCCAAGGGGCGGCGGACGGGCCATTGAGCGCAACGTTTCTCGCGCGTTCGAACGTGGTCCCAGGCTCATGACGGAACTCAACCGGCGGATCGTCGTCCAGGGTCTGGCCAGCGCCGCACTCCTGGTCAGTGCGGGGGAGGCCAGCGCGCAGCGGGCGGAGGGACGGCCCGAGACGCCCTTCGGCTTCGCGGACGTGGAGCGGCGGGCGAAGGACCTCGCGGCGCGGCCCTACGACGGGCGCGTCCCGGCCCTGCCCGCGCCGATCGCCAAGCTCGATTACGACGCCTGGCGCGACATCCGCTTCAAGCCCGAGAAGGCCTTCCTCGGGGAGGGGAGCCCGTTCCGGCTCCAGCTCTTCCACCTCGGCTTCCTCTATACGCGGCCCGTGACGGTGAACCTCGTGCGGGGCGGCCTCGCGACGCCGATTCCCTATCAGGCGAGCCTCTACGACATGGGGCGGACCAAGCTCGACCGGGCGCTGCCCCTGGACCTCGGCTTCGCGGGCCTGCGCATCCATTCGCCCCTGAACAAGCCGAACCTGCTCGATGAGCTCATCGTCTTCCTCGGGGCGAGCTACTACCGCTTCCTCGGGCGGGACCAGCTCTACGGCCTCTCCGCGCGCGGCCTCGCGGTGAACGTCGAAGGGCGGGGCGGCGCGGAGGAGTTTCCGACCTTCCGCGAGTTCTGGGTCGTCACCCCGGAGACGAACGCGGACGCGCTGGAGATCCACGCCCTCCTCGACGGGCCCTCGCTCACCGGCGCCTTCCGGTTCACCGTGACGCCGGGCGACGAGACCAGCGTGGCGGTGACGGCGACGCTGATCCCCCGCGCGGACCTCGCCACGGTCGGGCTCGCGCCCCTGACCTCGATGTACTTCATCGGCGAGAACGACCGCCGCCATGCCGACGATTACCGGCCCGAGCTCCACGATTCCGACGGCCTGCAGATCGCGGCCGGCAGCGGCGAATGGCTCTGGCGCCCCCTCGACAATCCGCGCGGGCGCCGCATCTCCCAGTTCGGCGACCGCGACCCGAAGGGGTTCGGGCTGATGCAGCGGGACCGGCGCTTCGAGACCTACCAGGACCTCGAAGCCTCCTACGACCGGCGCCCGGGCTACTTCGTCGAGCCCGAGGGTGCCTGGGGCGAGGGCGCGGTCATGCTGATGGAACTGCCCACCGACACGGAGACCAACGACAACGTCGTGGCCTGCTGGCGCCCGGCCCAGCCCTACCCGGCCGGCGTGCCCGTCAGCCTGTCCTACCGGGTGCGCGCCGTCGGCGGCGCCGCGCTCCATCCGGGCGGGCGCGTGGTCAACACCTTCAGCGTGGCACCCGTGGCGAGCGGCACCGCCAAGTCCGAGGAGGCGAAGGGCGGCCTCAGCCGCCGCTTTCTCGTGGATTTCGCCGGGGGCGATCTCGCCTATTACCGCGCCGCGCCCGGCCGGGTCGAGGTCGTGGCCGGCACCGCCGTGGGGCGGATCACCGCCACCTCGCTGACGCCGAACCCGCATGTGGACGGCTTTCGCGCCGCCATCGACGTGGCCCTGGAGGCGCCCGGCCAATCCACCGACCTGCGGGTCTTCCTGCGGGCCGGCGGCCGCGCCCTGACCGAGACCTGGCTCTATCCCTGGACCGCTGCGTGAGCGCGACCTCGCTCAGGGCCGAGCCGCCGCCGGTCGTGACGCTGCGGCCGGCGACGCTGGCCGACCTCGACGCCCTGGTCGCCCTCGAACACGCGGCCTTCGCCAGCGACCGGGCCGAGCGCCGGGCGATCCGCCACGCCATCCGCTCGGCCAGCATGACCGTCCTGGCCGCCGTCATGGATGACGAGGCCGGCCGGGAGACCCTGGTGGGCGCCGCGACGCTGGAGCGGCGGCGGGGCAGCCGCAAGGCCCGCCTGTCCTCCATCGCGGTCTCGCCCGCACGCGCCGGGCTGGGCCTCGGCAGCCTCGTCCTCGACGCCGCCGAGGCGGATGCGCGGGCGCATGGCTGCACGCAACTGCGTCTCGAAGTCCGCGCCGACAACGGCGCCGGCATCCGCCTGTACGAGCGGCGCAGCTACGCCCGATTCGCGGTGATCCCGGACTATTACGAGGACGGGATGGAGGCCTGGCGCTACGCCAAGCCCCTCTGAGCGCCAAGCCCCTCTGAGCGGCAAGCCAACCCGACGCGGAGCTCTTCCGAACGAAAAGACCCGCCGCGGCGGGGCCGGAGCGGGTCTCGTGACGTCACCGGTCGGGGATCGGGATCAGTCGCAGCTCTCCTTGGTGACCGTCTTGCGGTCGCCGAGCTCGTTCTCCTTGGTCACGGTCTTCGAGGAGCAGCCGTCGCTGGATTCGCGACGCTCCACCGTGCGGCTCTCGCTCGAGGGCCGGTCGACCACCACGGTCTCGGGCGCATCGCGGCGGATCACCGTGGTTTCGGCCTGGACGGCGGAGGCGCCGCACAGCGTTGCCAGCGTCAGGGCGAACAGGATGGGGGTGCGCATGGGGATCTCCCTCGTGGAAAACTGCGGCTGCAACGGCGCCGACCCCGAAACCGTTCCGCTTATTCCCGAGGTCGGTTGCGCAATGTCCCCGAGCGCCGCCCCATCGAGACTCAGCCCTCGATCCGCGAGAAGTCCGCGACCGCGCGGGTGGCCGCCCGCAGGGCGTTGAGGAGGGCGAGCCGGTTCGCGCGCAGGGCTGGATCCTCGGCATTCACCGTGACCCGCTCGAAGAACGCGTCCACCGGCGCGCGCAGGGTCGAGAGCGCCCGCATGGCCCCGGCGAAATCCTCCGCCGCCACGGCGGCCGAGGCGGTCTCCCGGGCCGCCGCGAGGGCCTCCGCGAGGGCCTGCTCCTCCGGCTCGCCCCGTGCGGCCAGGGCCGCATCCGGGGCGTCGTCGTAGGCCCGGCCGTCCTTCTTCTCCTCGATGCGCAGGATGTTGGCGGCCCGCTTGTAGCCGGCGAGGAGATTCCGGCCGTCGTCGGTCTCCAGGAACGCGCCGAGGGCCTCGACACGGCGGACGACCATCAGCAGGTCGTCCTGGCCGGGCAGGGCGAAGACGGCGTCGATGAGGTCGTGCCGGGCGCCCTGGTCGCGCAGGTAGACTTTCAGGCGGTCGGCGAAGAAGGCGAGCAGGTTCTGCGCCTCGGCATCGGTGTCCCGCTCCGCCGAAGCGTCACCGGCTTCAAACGCCGGCGTGCCGTAATTGCCCAGGCCATCGGATGCCGCCTGATATCCGTCGCGCAGCAGCGACAGCTTGATGCCGTTCTCGAGGATCAGGCGGATCACGCCCAGGGCCGCCCGGCGCAGGGCGAACGGGTCCTTGCTGCCCGTCGGCTTCTCGTCGATCGACCAGAACCCCACCAGGGTATCGAGCTTGTCGGCCAGCGCGACCGCCACGGCGACCCGGTCCGTGGGCACCCGGTCGGAGGGGCCCGCCGGCTTGTAGTGGTCCTCGATGGCGGCCGCGACGCTGGCGTCCTCACCCTGGAGCGCCGCATAGGTGCGGCCCATCAGCCCCTGAAGCTCGGGGAACTCGCCGACCATCTCGGTGACGAGATCCGCCTTGGCGAGGCGCGCCGCCCGCTCGGCCAGATCCGCATCGGCGCCGACGAGGGGCGCGAGTTCGCGGGCCAGGGCGGCGATGCGCTCGACGCGCGCGCCCTGCGTGCCCAGCTTCTCGTGAAACACGATCGAATCGAGCTTCGGCAGCCGCTCCTCGAGCCGGGTCGCCTTGTCGGTCTCCCAGAAGAACTTCGCGTCGGACAGCCGCGCCCGCACCACGCGCTCGTTGCCGGCGGTGATGGCGAGACCCCCGTCGCTGGCGATGAGGTTCGAGACCAGCACGAAGGCCGGGGCGAGCCGCTCGGTGCCGGGCGCCCGCAGGACGAAGCATTTCTGGTTGGCCCGGATGGTGGCGCGGATCGCCTCGGCCGGGATGTCGAGGAAGGCCTCCTCGAAGGAGCCCATCAGCACCACCGGCCATTCCACGAGTCCGGCGACCTCCTCCAGCAGGCCCTCGTCCTCCACCAGTTCGAGGCCGCGCGCGAAGGCGAGGTCGCGGGCATCGTGCAGGATGATGTCCTTGCGCCGCTCCACGTCGAGCACGACCCTGGCCCGCTCCAGGGCCCGGACGTAATCGTCGAAGCGCCGGACCTCGATGGCTTCGGGTGCCAGGAAGCGGTGGCCGTAGGTGGTGGTGCCGGCCGCGATGCCGTCCACCGCGAACGGCACCACGTCGGGCGTCTCGGTCTCCGGCCCGAAGGTGGCGACGATCGACTGCAGCGGGCGCACCCAGCGGAGCGCCCCCGGCTGCGCCGAGGCCGTGCCCCAGCGCATGGATTTCGGCCACGGGAAGCTGCGGATGATCTGCGGCAGGATCTCGGCCAGCACGTCGAGGGTGGCGCGGCCCGGCCGCTCGATCACCGCCACGTAGAACGCGCCCTTCTTCGGGTCGGTGACGACGGTCGCCTCGTCGAGGCTCGCCAGCCCGGCACCCTTCAGGAAGCCCTGGATCGCGGCGTCCGGCGCGCCGACGCGGGGCCCCTTGCGCTCCTCGCGCAGGTCCTGCCCGCGCGCGGGCAGGCCCGCCACGTGCAGGGCCAGCCGGCGCGGCGTCGCGAAGGCCTTGGCGCCCTCGTAGAGGAAGCCGCGCTCCACCAGGGCGTCGGTGACGAGCTTCCTCAGATCGTCGGCCGCGCGCCGCTGCATGCGGGCGGGGATCTCTTCGGAGCGCAGTTCGAGGAGGAGGTCGGGCATGGCGGGGCGGGCAACCTATTCCCCTCCGCAGGCACGGAGAGGCTCGAGGGTGGGTCCCCGGCGTCGCCGCCGGGCATCATGGCGCCCGTGTAGAGAGCCGCGTAAATCGTGTCGAGGACGGGCGCGATGCGGTACGCCACTTCGGCGTTGGAGAATCGCAGCGCCCGGTACCCCCGCGTCGCCAGCCACGCCGTCCGCCGGGTATCCGCCGAGGCCTGATCCGCGAGCCCGTGATGCCCACCATCGACCTCGATGACGAGGCGGTGCCGGTGGCAGACGAAATCCACGACGTACGGGCCGATCGGCGCCTGCCGTCGAAAGTGCGTCTCCGCCACCGGCACCCGGCCGAGATGCCACCACAGCCTGGTCTCGGCCGGCGTCATCCGCTTGCGCAGGGTGCGGGCGCGAGGAATTCCGGGTTTGCGCGACCTCGGCATCGACGTGCTGGCCCTCACCGAATCGGGTCTCGTGGTGAGATTGGATTCCGGTGGGGGAACAGACCAGACCGTGGTGGGGGCTGCCAAGGCTGGTTCGCCCGTTTGTGGCGACAGTTGAGGTTGGGTCTCAACCGTTTCCGGACTGGCGCTGCTCTTCTCTCTCTTGGGGCGGAGTTGGCGGTTGGGGGGGCGGCGCCTCGCTTGGGAAGCTCAGGGGGCTCTTTGCGATCCCGTTCGCTGAAATTCAGGACCGGCGCGCTGGCACCCCCACCCTGACCCTCCCCGCAAGGGGGAGGGGAGGCCGTTGTGGTTCGAACGCTGGGTGTCGCCAGGTTTCACATCTGCGCGGGAGTAGGAAAGACCGATCGGCCCAAGCACGAACCCAAGTCCGTCCAGCACCGCTCTCCTCCCCCTTGCGGGGAGGAGCCGGAGGTGGGGGTGCCGGCGCATCGCTTTGGACGTTGAGGCGCTTTGGCGACCCGGTTCGGGGGACCTCCGGAGCGGCGTGCCGGCACCCCCACCCTGGCCCTCCCCGCAAGGGGGAGGGGACGCCGTTGTGGTTCGAGCGCCAGGACATCCCCAGGCTTCACATTCGCGTTCGGGGTAGGGAAACCGATCGCACGAGCGCAAACCTACACAGCTCCAGCGCCGCTCTCCTCCCCCTTGCGGGGAGGAGCCGGAGGTGGGGGTGTCGGCGCCTTACTTCGGAAGCTCACGCACCTTCGACGACTTGATTCGGGGGAACTCAGGACCGGCGAGCCGGCACCCCCACCCTGACCCTCCCCGCAAGGGGGAGGGGAGGCCGTTGTGGTTCGAAGCCGGATGTCGCCAGCTTTCACATCTGCGCGGGGGCAGGAAAGACCGATCGGCCCAAGCACGAACCCAAGTCCGTCCAGCACCGCTCTCCTCCCCCTTGCGGGGAGGAGCCGGAGGTGGGGGTGCCGGCGCCTTACTTCGAAAGCTCACGCACTTTCGGCGATTTGGCTGGTGGGAATTCAGAACCGGCGCGCCGGCACCCCCACCCTGACCCTCCCCGCAAGGGGGAGGGGAGGCCGTCGCGGTTCGAGCGCCAGGACATCCCCCGGCTTCACATTCACGCCTGGGCAGAAAAGACCGATTGCCCAAGCGCTAAACCGACACAGGTCCAGCGCCGCTCTCCTCCCCCCTGCGGGGAGGAGCCGGAGGTGGGGGTGCCGGCGCAAACCCCCGGCAACGATCCTAAACCGCCCCGCCCCCAGCCGTCCGCAGATAAGCCGCCCCGCAGGCCTTGGCGAGTTCGCGCACGCGCAGGATGTAGCTCTGGCGCTCCGTCACCGAGATCACACCCCGGGCGTCGAGCAGGTTGAAGACGTGGCTCGCCTTGATGCACTGGTCGTAGGCCGGCTGGGCCATCCGGTGCAGGCCGGATTCGCCCTCGGGCGCACCGGCATCGAGATAGGTCCGGCAGGCCTTCTCCGCGTCGGTGAACTGGCGGAACAGCATCGCGGTGTCGGCGGCCTCGAAATTGTGGCGTGAGTATTCCTGCTCGGACTGCAGGAAGACGTCGCCGTAGGAGACGCGGTCGTCGCCGCTGCCGCCGTTGAAGTTGAGGTCGTAGACGTTCTCGACGCCCTGGACGTACATCGCCAGGCGCTCCAGGCCGTAGGTGAGTTCGCCCGCCACGGGCGCGCATTCGAAGCCGGCGACCTGCTGGAAATAGGTGAACTGGCTCACCTCCATGCCGTCGCACCAGCACTCCCAGCCGAGGCCCCAGGCGCCCAGCGTCGGGCTCTCCCAGTCGTCCTCCACGAAGCGGATGTCGTGCAGCTTCAGGTCGACGCCGATGGCATCGAGGGAGGCGAGGTAGAGTTCCTGCAGGTTCGGCGGGTTTGGCTTCAGGATGACCTGGAACTGATAATAGTGCTGCAGGCGGTTGGGGTTCTCGCCGTAGCGGCCGTCCTTGGGGCGGCGCGACGGCTGCACGTAGGCGGCCTTCCAGGGCTTCGGCCCGAGCGCCCGCAGGGTGGTCGCCGGATGGAAGGTCCCGGCCCCGACCTCCATGTCGTAGGGCTGGAGAATCACGCAGCCCTGCGCGGCCCAGAAGCGCTGGAGCGTCAGGATCAGGCCCTGGAACGAGGTTTTGGGCGCGAGATCGACGGCGCTCGACATCGTAGTTCCGGTCGACATGGGGCATCCGGTCCGTGACGGGGCGGCCAGCGTTTAAGAGGCTCGCCCGACCTGTCAAGCGAGGCGGGTGCGCCGCACGCGTGCGGCCCCACACACATTTCGGCCACGATTCACCTAAGCAGTGGAACGCTCTCGTTGCTGCCAAGTTTATGACGCAACCAAGGGGTCTTCGCTGTCGTGCGCGACGGCGGTTAATTTGGAATCACGGGCCATGCGCTCCTCTTTCACAGTCTTCGCCGCCCTCGTTGCTGCTTCGCTCGTCGCGACGCCGATCGTCATCAGCGCCTCGAACGCGCTCGCCACGCCGGATCATACGGATGCGGTGACGATGCCGGCCGCCGTGACCCCGATCGAAGTCGTCACGGTGCCGGCCCCCGTCGCCGCCGAGACCTGCACCCGCAAGGTTCGCGTGGTCTATGCCGGCTATGCCGGCGAAACCTGCCGCCGCTGAAGTCCGCCGAGCCGACGCGAAGCTCGCGTCGGCACCGGGACTGACAACGGGCAATGGGGCGCGCGGCCCCTACAGGCCGTAGCGCGCGTAGGCGGCCCGGTCCTCGATCGCTCCCAGAACCTCACCGGCGATCGCGGTGGCCGTTCCGCCCGGCGCGGTCCGCCGCAGCAGGCGGGCGACGAGCGAGCCCTTCTTCTCCGCCACCAGCACCAGGTCGACCGTGTCGCCGTAGCGGGCCCGCAGGATCGAGCGCGCGTCCCCCAGGGCATCGACGAGCCCGAGCGGCAGTGCCTGCCGTCCGGTCCAGACCGCGCCCGTGAACAGGTTCTCGCCCTGCGGCGCCAGCCCCGGTCGCCGCTCGCTGACCAGAGCCGTGAACAGCGCCTGGACATCGGCCTGGATCAGCTTGAGCCGGGCGACATCCGCCGGATCCTCCGGGCGGAACGGATCGAGCATGCCCTTGGCCTCGCCCTGGGTGTGGACGCGGCGCTCGATGCCGATCCGGTCGATGAGCCGGTCGAAGCCGAAGCCCGCCGACACCACGCCGATGGATCCGACCAGGGACATCGGATCGGCGATGATCTCGTCGGCCGCGCAGGCGATCATGTAGCCGCCCGACGCGGCGATATCCTCCACGAAGGCCAGGACCGGCACCTTCTTCTCCGCCGCCAATGCCCGGATGCGCTGGTGGATGAGGTGCGACTGGGCCGGCGAGCCCCCCGGCGAGTTGATCACGAGGGCGACCGCGGCGATGCCGGGCATTGCGAAAGCGCGTTCCAGGCTCCCCGCCAGACCGCTGATCGAGAGGCCGGCGCGGAACGGCGACACCGCGCCGATCGCCCCGCTGAGGCGGATGACCGCCACGCGCGGACGCTTCGTGCGCCAGCGCCGGGGCAGGAGGGCACGCAGGCGCGCGGGTACGGAAAGCGGCATGGGGGTTCGGTCTCGTGACGGGTCCGGCCCTGCGCCGGCGCCAAGCGTGACGTGGGGCCGAGCGAACCCTTTTGCCAGATTCGCTGTTGCTGCCCATGCCGCCGCACCCCGGCGGCCAGCGGGGCCCGGCCGGGCCCCGGCAACGGACAGAGAGGCTCATCGGATGCGGTTCTTTCGTTGGATGATCATCGCCCTCGGGATCGCGGGCGGCGCGATCGGGCTCGGGGCGGCCGGGCAGGCGGCGCCCCTGCCCGTGGCGGGCGTCACAGCCACGGGGCAGGCCCCGCTCGTGGAACAGGCGCGCTGGCGCCATCACAGGCGCCACGGGTATCGCCGCCACTGGCATCGTCACCGCCACTGGCATCGTCACCGCCACTGGCACCATCGCCGGCACTGGCACCACCGTCGGCATTGGCATCACCGCCACCACTGGCGGCGCCATCACGGCTGGCATCGCCCCTATCGGGTCCGCACCTTCTACTGAGCCTCCGCTCTGCCCATCGGCGGGGTGCGACGCGGGAATGACGCCGCGCCCCGGCTTCCTCACGGCGAGGACCCGATCCAGCCCCGGCCGGCATTCAGCTCGGCGAGTTGCGGCGTGAACCGCCCGCCGGCGTCCTGGAGCACCAGCGGGGGCAGCAGGGCCAGGGGGGCACGGCTGCCCTTCACCGCCGTGATCAGGACGCGGATGGCGGCCTGCTCCGCCCGGGCATGGACCGGCCGTACGGCCACGGCGCCGAATCGGCCCTTCAGGGCATCGAGACAGGCCGGCAGGGTATCGGCCCGGTGAATCAGCCCCAGACGGCCGCCGGGCCGCAGGACGTCGACGCAGGTCCGGAGCCATCCGGACAGGCTTCCCGGCGGGAATCCGTGGGCATCCGCCTTTCCGGCGACCGGGGAGGGCCGGTAGTGGCCCGCCTCGAAGAAGGGCGGGTTGGTCAGCACGAGGTCGGCGAGGTCGGGAACGAGCCCGGCCGCGTGCCGCAGGCTGCCCGGCGCCAGGACATCCACCGTCAGGACCGTTGAACGCGCCGACAACCCGTTGAGCTCGGCGTTGCGGCGGGCCAGGGCCGCGACGTCCGGGTCGCGCTCCACCAGGATCACGCGCGCGGTCGGAACCCGCCGCGCCATCGTCAGACCGACGGCGCCGGTTCCGGATCCGACATCGCAGATCACTGCATCGTCGCTTGGATCGAGGAGACCCGCCAGCAACACCGCATCGGTCCCCGCCCGATGCGCCCCACGCGCAGCATGATGCAACTGCAACGTCCCGCCGAGCCAGGCATCCGGCGGGCTTTCCGGCGCCGCGGCGGCCTCAGGCATCACGCAGTTCCGCCGCGAGCCCGGCATCCGTCAGCAGGCGTCGCGCCTGCGAGGCGTGGTCCCGGGGAACCAGCATGCGCCGACTGAAGGCGCCGATCGAGCCTTCCAGCAGGCTCATATGCTGGTCGGCCACGAGGACCGGAATGCCGGCGCCCTCCAGGACGGATTGGGCAAAACCGATGAGGACGGGGTCGTTGCTGCGGATCAACTCGGTCATGATGGCCTATCCGGTCTGCTGATGCCGCGGGCGCGCGGCATGGTCGGGTCCCCGCTGCGCATATACCTTGCGGCATGGTGTGTGTTGCAGCGCCACCGGGCGCATGCGATGGGGTGCCGCAGAATATCGGGTCGTGAGGCGCCGCGAGGGCGCAGGGATGTGGAGGCCGCGCGGTTTTGGGCGTCGTAGTTCCGATCGATGAGAGCAACCGCGACCCGGAGGCGAGCCTGGCCGACCTCGTGGCGCTGGTGTCCGGCGGCATGGAGCGGGTCAACGCGACGATTCTGTCCCGCACCGGGTCGGACGTCGAGATGATTCCCGAGGTGGCCAACCACCTGATCTCCTCGGGCGGCAAGCGCCTGCGGCCAATTCTGACGTTGGCCACCGCTGATCTATGCGACTATTCCGGAGATGGGGCGGTCAAGCTCGCAGCCAGCGTCGAATTCATGCACACGGCCACGCTCCTGCACGACGATGTCGTGGACGAGAGCGACATGCGGCGCGGCAAGGTCGCAGCGCGCATCAAATGGGGCAACGAGGCGAGCGTCCTCGTGGGCGACTTCCTGCTCGGACAGGCCTTCCGCATGATGGTGGAAGTCGGGTCGTTGAAGGCCCTCGATATCCTCTCGGCGGCGGCAACAATCATCGCCGAGGGCGAGGTGATGCAGCTCACCGCAGCCAAGAACATCGAGACAAGCGAGGACGAATACCTTGCGGTGATCAGCGCCAAGACGGCGGAACTCTTCGCCGCAGCTTGCGAAGTCGGGCCCGTGCTCGCGGCCCGGACGGAAGCCGAACAAGCTGCTTGCCGTGCCTATGGCATGAACCTCGGCATCGCCTTCCAGCTCATTGACGACGTCCTGGATTACGGCGGCACCAGCGACAGCCTCGGCAAGAATGTCGGTGACGATTTCCGAGAGGGCAAGATCACCCTGCCGATCGTGCTGGCGGTTCGCCGTGCCAACGACACCGAACGGGCGTTCTGGACGCGGACCCTGGAGCAGGGCGACGTGAAGGCCGAGGATCTTGACACGGCCCGGGCAACCCTGCGACGCCACGGCGCCCTCGAAGAGACGATGGCCCGGGCACGCCTCTATGGAGACCGAGCCCGCGCGGCACTGGGAACCTTCCCGCCGAGCCCGATGAAGCAGGCGCTGCTGCAGGTCGTCGATTTCTGCATCGCCCGCGCCTACTGACCCGGCTCGGAAGCAGTCCACCACGAAGCCGATGGGCTCGGCGGGTTTGGCGATCTCAGCCGGGCGCAGCAGTGGCTCCACGGTCCGGATACCCGGCATGGTGATGGGGTTACCGCGCGCTGCGGCGATCCTCAGATGATCCCTGCGTCGGCAACGGGTATCGAGAGCGTAGCCGCGATGTCCTTCGTTATGCGCTCCCGTTTTGCGCATCCTTCCCGCACCGACTAGGATCGCAGAGGCGTTTCAATCGAAGCGGCTGATTGGACCGCCTGCCGGGATACCGTCGCGTGAAGATTTTCCGCGCATGAACGCTTCTGGCTCGTTCGAGCGCCATGCGTGATAGGCGGTCACACCTCGAGACGCGAGGAAGCTAAAGCTCTCAGCGAAGAAGGGCCGAGGCCACCCACCAATTCGGGTGTGCAGCCCTGATGGCTCTGGCGGCCGCGGAGGCTTGCGATCGGTCCCCGTAGAGGCCGAACACGGTCGCACCCGATCCGGACATGCGCGCCAATCGACAACCCGCTTTGCCGCGCAGGGCTCCGAGGGCGTCGTCGATCACGGGGGCAAGTTGCCGGGCGGGGGCTTCGAGGTCGTTGCGCGCCGGCACGAGCGCCTGCAGCAAGGCCTCCGGCGCCAGCCCAGGACCGATCGTCGGATGCGGGTCACCGGGATGACGCTGCCCGGGGGTGAGCCCGAGGGCGCGGAAGACTGGAGCCGTCTCGACCGGGACGCCGGGATTGATCAGGACGGCAGGAATGGGCGTGAGCCCGAGCGCCGGACCGATCGTCTCGCCCGCCCCCAGCATCATGCGCGCCCGAGGGTCGAGGCAGACCGGGACGTCGGCTCCCGTGGCGCGGGCGGCGGCCAGCAGGGCCGGATCGTCTGCGGCCATGCGGTTCAGGCGCGCGAGGAGACGCAGGGCGGCAGCCGCATCGGACGAGCCGCCACCGATCCCGGCCGCTACGGGCAGGCGCTTGACGAGATGGAAGCTGCCGAGCGCAAGACCAGGCCGCTGGCGTTCAAGATGGCGCGCTGCACGGATGACGAGGTTGTCGCCAAGTGGCCCAGCCGGACCTGCCGTTGGACCGGTGACCGTCAGGCCAAGATCCGGGCCGGGGTCCAGGGTGAGGCCGTCGCCAGCTCCGGTGAAGACCACGAGGCTTTCGAGCTCATGGTAGCCGTCCCCGGCGCGGCGGCCGAGGACATGCAGGGTCAGGTTGATCTTGGCCGGGGCACGGGTGGCGAGACGGGACACGGACCCTCGGGGCTCGACGTGGAACGGATGCGCGGCGGGTCTGGCCCCGGAGCGCGCATCGCGTCAAGCCTCGCAGTTCAGCCGCCGCTCTTCTTGTCAGCTGCGCCCGGGGGTTCGCTCGGTGCAGGGGCGCCCTTCGGCAGTTCCGGATTGGCCTTGCCTTCGGGCGGGTTCTCGGCGGTGGCAGCCGGCTTGTCGAGCTCGGGCAGGCCGTCCTTGAGCTTGGCGTTGATCTTCTCCAGATCCTCCGGCTCGGGGTTCAGGTCCTTGGCATGCTGCCACTGGAACTTCCCTTCGAGGCGGCGACCGGCGCGCCAGTAAGCATCGCCGAGGTGATCGTTGATCGTGGGATCGCCGGGCTTGAGCTCGATCGCCTTCTCCAGTTCGCGCACCGCATCGTCCCAGCGCCCCAGGCGGTAGTAAGCCCAGCCGAGGCTGTCGATGATCATGCCGTCGCGCGGGGCGGCATCGACCGCCTGCTTGAGCATCGTGAAGGCCTCGTCGATATTCATGTTCTGGTCGACCCAGGAATACGCGAGGTAGTTCAGAACCTGGGCCCGGGCGCCGGGCTGGCTGGCCGGCACGAGTTCCAGGGCCTTCTTCAGGTCAGCCTCGGCCTTGGGCCACTGCTTGGCGCGCTCGTAGGCCGTGCCGCGGAAGTAGAACGTCGTCCAGTAGTTGGAGGCCGGGCGGTCGCCGATGAGCGCAATGGCGCGGCTGTAGGTCTCGGCCGCCTCCTCGTACTTCTTGCGCGAGCGCTGGACGTTTCCGAGCGCCGAGATGACATCGATGTCGTCGGGATGCGCCTTCATGGCGGCATCCAGGTGCGTGATCGCCTCCTCGCCCTTGCCCATCTGCTCCAGGTTCAACCCGATCTGGACGTCTGCGTTGAGGCGCAGCGGGGAGGTCGTGGGAATCTGCGCGTAAGCCTCGTTGGCGCGATCTGTCTGCTTCATCCGATCGAGGATGTCGGCCAGGGTCAGGCGAGCGAGGGCGTGCTCGGGCGCGAGGTAGAGGGCAAGTCGCAGGTAGACCACTGCAGGCAGTTCGTCGCCCTGGGTCGAGCCGGCGGAGCCGAGGCCGTACAGGACCTCGCCAGCTCCCTCCTGCGCCGAATTCACCAAGCGGGCGAGGGGCTTGCCTTCCTTCAGCTTGGTCAGGGCGTCGCGCACGATCGGGTGGCGCGGCAGCACCTTGTCGAACTCGGTATAGGCCTGGATCGCAAGGTCGGTGCGGCCGGCCTGTGCCTCGAAGCGCGCATAGGCGTCGACGATCCGCAGGGTATTGCGGTCGGCGTCGTAGGCGGCCTTGAGACGGCGCTCCGCCTCAGCCTGATCGCCCACTAGGCTCGCGATCAATCCGGCATGGAAGTCGCGGAAGGTGTTGTAGTAGCGCTCGCCCTTCAGCTTGTTGATCGTGTCGAGCGCCCGCTTGCCGTCATTGGCCCCGGCGAAGGCCCAGGCGGTGAGAAGTGTGCCCGTAAGATCGGCGGCAGCACCCCGGCCGCTGCGCGCAAAATTCTGGCGGGCCTGGGCGAACTGACCGGCCTTGATCTGACGGACGCCGAGGGCGAGTTGGGCGAGGCCGTTCGAGCCGTCGCGGCTGGTCAGGCGCTCGGCTGCCCGGAAGGCGTCGGGCAGGGAGCCATCCGCGAGCAGCGATACGAAGGCGCGCTCCAGCAGTTCGGCATTGCGCGGGTCCGCCTTCACGGCCTCACGGTAGAAGCTGGCGGCGGCCGCCGTGTCCTTGGAGGCCCCGGCGATGTAGGCGGAGAGGAAATTACCCTCAAGAGATTCCGCGGGCTCGTACTCCGAGACCGGTGCGGATTCGCGAGGCTGGGCTGCCCATGCGGGCAGGGACGCCGCGAGGCAGAGGGCGAGGGCCGAGAGGGCCCGCCCGGCGTTCCGAGGCGTCTTGACGTTTCCGTTCATGGGCACCGATCACGGCTCCTGCGCACCGGCCAGTGACGCAGCCGGGCTCGTTTGGGGCGGGACACTGGACTCTTACCGCCCTCCTAGCAAGGCATAAGGATGGCGGCATCCGCGCCCGCCATCCCGCATTCGACTCAGCTCATCGACCCGTGAACGAGCGGCCCTTTACATGTTGGGATAGTTCGGCCCGCCGGGTCCCTCCGGGGTCTCCCAGTTGATGTTCTGGTTGGGATCCTTGATGTCGCAGGTCTTGCAGTGGACGCAGTTCTGCGCGTTGATCTGGTAGCGTACGCCGTCGCTGGTGCCCGCATCCGCCACCCATTCGTAGACCCCGGCTGGGCAGTAGCGTGCCGACGGGCCGCCGTAGACATCGTGCTCGGAGGTCTTCTGCAGGTCGAGGTTGAGCACCTTGAGGTGTGCGGGCTGATCCTCCTCGTGGTTGGTGTTCGAGAGGTAGACCGAGGAAAGCCGGTCGAAGGTCAGCTTGCCGTCCGGCTTCGGGTAGACGATCGGGGTCACCTCGGCCAACGGCTTCAGGGTGGCGTGGTCCGGCTTGCCGTGCTTGAGCGTGCCGAAAGGCGAAGCTTCCAGAATGGTGTTCGACCACATGTCGAGACCGCCGAGGCCGACGCCGACCAGGGTGCCATACCTCGACCAGAGCGGTTTCACGTTGCGCACGCGCTTCAGGTCCTGACCGATGGGGCTGTCGCGCCAGCCGTTCTCGTAGGCGCTGAGTTCGTCACCTTGGCGCCCCGCTTCCAGAGCCTGCGCGATGGCTTGCGCCGCCTGCATGCCCGAGAGCACCGCGTTATGCGATCCCTTGATGCGGGGCACGTTCACGAAGCCTGCGGAATCTCCGACGAGGCAACCTCCCGGGAAGACGAGCTTCGGGACCGATTGCCAGCCGCCTTCCATGATCGCGCGGGCGCCATAACCGATGCGTTTCGCGCCCTCGAAGGTCTCGCGGATCATCGGATGAGTCTTGAAGCGCTGGAACTCCTCGAACGGCGACAGGGTCGGGTTCTCGTAGTTCAGGTGCGTCACGAAGCCGACCGAGAGCAGGCCGTCATCGAAGTGATAGAGCCAGGAGCCGCCGCCGGCCTTGTTCGGCAAGGGCCAGCCCATGGTGTGCTGCACGAGCCCGGCCTGGAACCGGTCGGGTGCCAATTGCCAGAGTTCCTTGACACCGAGGCCGTACTTCTGATGGTCGCTATGGGCATTAAGCTTGAAGCGGTCGATCAGCGTCTTCGTCAACGAGCCGCGAGCGCCTTCACCGAAGACGGTGTACTTGGCCCGAAGCTCCATGCCGCGCGTATAATCGTCGCGCGGATCGCCGGATTTGCCGATACCAAGGTCGCCGGTCGCGACGCCGACGACGACGCCGGCCGTATCGTAGAGCACTTCGGAGGCGGGAAAGCCCGGATAGATCTCGACGCCGAGTTCTTCCGCCTTCGCGCCGAGATACTTCGTCACGTTGGAGAGCGACCCGACGAAATTGCCGTGGTTAGACATCAGCTTCGGGAAGAACAGGTTCGGCATGGTGACGCCGCTGTTCTTCGTCAGGAACATGAATTCGTCGCGCTCCACGGCCGTCCGGAGCGGACGGGCTTCGTCCGAGCGCCATTCGGGCAGCAGTGTGTCGAGACCCGACGGGTCGATGACGGCACCGGACAGGATGTGCGCCCCGACTTCGGAACCCTTCTCCACCACCACCACGCTGACATCGGCGGCAATCTGCTTGAGGCGGATCGCGGCGGCGAGGCCGGCCGGGCCTGCTCCCACGATCACCACGTCGAATTCCATCGCCTCGCGTTCGGGCAGCGCCATCCGTCATCCTCCTGGGGAGCCCCGATTGAATGACGGGGCGTTTGTGGTGCGATCACATGTCTGGCGATCACTCTCAACCCATTCCAACCTGCGAACGCAAGCGGCGCACCGCCGCGCTCATGCACAGCACGTCGGCGCAGCTCGAGGAAAGCGAGGGGAAAGGTGGTGCGTGGTGCCGCAGGGCCCGTTGTCCACAGGCGCGCGGTACGCCACATCCGGAGCATGAGCCAGACCGACGACAGGCAGCGGGATCTTATCGCCAACCTCGACTTCCACGTCGAGGCAGGCCTGGACCTGTTTCTGGACGAGACGCCACACGATCGTTTCAATGAGGCTGATGCACCGGAGGCGGCTCAAAACGCGCCGATGCGGGTGTCACCGGAGCCCGCCCCACGGGAGGAACCGTTCCGCACCGAACTGCCGCCCCGCGGTGCCACGCTGCCGGCCCAGAACCGGACCTTCGGGCAGTCGGCGGCGGCCCGACCCGGCGAGGCGGCGGGCGATGCACGGGCGCGGGCGCGTGACGTCGGATCCCTGGAGGAACTCGAGGCGCTGCTCGCCGGCTTCGACGGCTGCCCGCTGAAATTCACAGCCAAGAACCTCGTCTTCGCCGATGGCAATCCGGCCGCGAAGCTGATGTTCATCGGCGAGGCGCCCGGGGCCGACGAGGACCGCATCGGCAAGCCGTTCATGGGGCGCTCGGGCAAGCTCCTCGACCGCATGATGGCGGCTGTCGGCCTCGACCGGACCTCCGCCTACGTCACCAACATCGTGCCCTGGCGGCCGCCGGGGAACCGCAATCCAACCCCGCAGGAGGTGGCGATCTGCAAGCCGTTCATCGAACGGCAGATCGAACTGGCGGATCCCGACCTCATCGTCTGTCTCGGCTCCCCGGCCACTCAGGCGATTACCGGCACGAAGGACGGCATCCTGAAGGCACGGGGCCGCTTCTATCTCTACCGAGTCGGCGAGCGCGAGATCCGCGTACTGGCTACGCTGCATCCGGCCTATCTCCTCCGGCAGCCCCTGCAGAAGCGCCTGGCCTGGCGTGACTTCCGCACCCTGCGTGCGGCACTCGACGGGAAGGCCTGAGAGCGCTAGGGCCATTTCCCAAGCGGAACCGTATCCCGCGCCCACGACTTACTTCACGCGGCCGTGTGTGACGCCGCAGGTCCGAACAGGGTGTCACGAGATTATGCGCTGGGAAGATTTCCGGAGTTCGGACAACGTCGAGGACCGGCGCGGCGAGGGCGGTGGCGGCGGTGGATTCGGCTTCCCCGGTGGCGGTGCGGGCGGTCTCGGCATCGGCACCATCGTCGTCCTGTGCATCATCGGTTGGGTCACGGGGATCAACCCGGCGATCCTGATCGGCGGGGCCGAGCAGATGTCGGGCGGTGGGCGCCCGCGCCAGGACCAGGTCGATCCGCAGACGCAGTCCCAGCGCCGGACCAAGCCGACGGATGAGAGCGGGCGCTTCGCCTCCGCGATCCTCGGCAACACCGAGGACGTCTGGAAAGAGGTCATGCCTAACCAGACGGGTCGCCAGTACCGTCCGACGACGATGGTGCTTTACAAGGGCGGAACGCGCAGCGGCTGCGGTTCGGCGCAGGCGGCGATGGGGCCATTCTACTGCCCACTCGACAAGAAGGTCTATCTCGACACTTCCTTCTTCAAGGAGATGGAGCAGAAGTTCGGCGTGAAGGGTGACTTCGCCTATGCCTACGTGATCGCCCACGAGGTCGGTCATCACGTCCAGGACGAACTCGGTATTCTCGGCAAGGTGCAGGGCCGTCAGCAGAGCGCCTCGAGCAAGACGGAAGCGAACCAGCTGTCCGTGCGCGTCGAACTCATGGCCGATTGCCTCGCGGGCGTCTGGGCCAAGAACTCGAACGACAAGTACAATGCGCTGGAGCCGGGCGACATCGAGGAGGCCATGCAGGCTGCGAGCGCCATCGGCGACGACAAGCTTCAGAAGCAGTCCCAGGGCTACGCAGTGCCGGATTCGTTCACCCACGGCTCGTCAGAGCAGCGGATGCGCTGGTTCATGACCGGTTATCGCAGCGGCCAGACAAAATCCTGCGATACGTTCCGCGCAGCCCGTAACTGAAGCGGGCTCCCGCCGGCGGGACCAATGATTGTCGCAGTTACGACGGCTCTACCTGCTCCCGATCAAAGGTCCGCCACGATGGTCGCGTCCGATAAGACCCGCAGCTTCATCCCGCTGGCCATCGCCGTCCTCACAGTGTCGGACACCCGCAAGGCGGAGGACGACCGCTCCGGTGATACCCTGGTCGAACGGCTGGGCACAGCCGGGCATAAACTCGCGGCGCGTGCCATCGTGCCCGACGAGGTCGAGGCTATCCGGCAGCGGGTGGAGGCTTGGAGCCGCGACCCCGGGGTGGACGTGGTCATCACCACGGGCGGTACCGGGTTCACAGGTCGCGACGTGACACCCGAAGCGATCGAACCCTTGTTCGAGAAGCGCATGGACGGCTTCTCGGCGGTCTTCCATCGTATCTCCTACGACAAGATCGGCACTTCGACACTGCAATCCCGCGCGACCGCCGGAGTCGTGAACGCCACCTATGTCTTCGTCCTGCCGGGCTCGCCCGGTGCCTGCCGTGACGCTTGGGATGGGATCCTGGGCGCGCAACTCGATTATCGCCACCGTCCGTGCAACTTCGTCGAGATCATGCCGCGCCTCGACGAGCACCTGCGTCGGGGTGCTTCAATTCCGGTTTGAGGTGTCGGCGTCCGCGTCGGAGGTGTCTTTCCACGAGGGCGGATCGGGGGCTTCTGTCCGGGACCGGCTACCGCGCCTGACGCCACTTCAGATACGCTTGATAGACCTCCTCCTTCCCGGCCGGCCGTGCGGACTGCGTGAGGAGGAAGCGGTCGAGTTCCGATTGTGAGGCGACATCCTGCTCGCGATGGCGGTCGAGCCAGTCCTGAGCGGGCCGAAATCGGGTCCAACCCTTCACTGAAGCCGCGAGGTTCACCTCCCGCCACTTTGGATGCCGCTGAGGCGCCAAGAATTTGTCGAACTGCCCGAAGAACGCGTCCACGAAACGCACGAGCTTCTCGTACCGGACCGTGCCCTTCTGGCTGTTGTACACTCCGAGCACAGTGCCGACCGCCAGGGTTTCTCGGACATCGCCCCGGACGAGTTTCGGGTAATCCGCGGGCGAGAGCGAGGCTGGCACGTAAGCTTCGCTGATCGTATTGGGGTAGGGTGCAGGCACGAGATGAAACCGGTCCCCCGGGTCGAATGAGGTGATAAACGCCACGGGCTTGGCGGCGACGGAGACCACGGCGTCCAGATCACCGTTGCGCAGCATCTCCAGGGCCGTGGGCTGATCGACGTTGATCGCTTCGACCGCAACGCCGAGTTCGCGGAACATCACGCGGCCGCTGTAATCCGTCCCGCTGCCCTTGACGTCGAAGCTGACACGCTTGCCGGCGAGATCACCGACGCCCTTCACCGCATATGGCGCGATGATGTGGAGCTCGTCGTTGAAGAGCTTGGCGATGAAGTGAATGTGCTGCTCGATGTTCCTGAGGCGCGTGTCCCGGCGGAGCTGCTCCAGGGTATCCGTTCGAACGAAACCCAGGTCCACGCCCTTCAGGAACCGGATGTCATAGGCATTCTCGCCCGCGCCTTTGCCGAGGATCGGCAGGACCCGCAGTTTGTCACCATTGTTCAGGACGAAGGCCAGATCGGCACCGATGCGAAAATAGGTTCCGCCGGGGGTGCCAGTGATCACCGAGACGGTGTTGGCGTTCATGCGTTCGCCGAGCGCAGCTTCCGTCGAAGGCTCCGGTACGGGGAGCGCGGGCGTTGCCTCCGCGTGCCGCACCGATAGACCAGCCATGGCGATCAGAAGGCTGAGGAGGGATGCGCACCCGAAAAACCTCCACATGTCATCCGTCCTTCCTGTTCGTCGTATCCAGTTCACCGGTTCTTGGCCGACCGCAGCCGTTCGTCCGTCGTCTCGCCCTTACTCGCCTCGTCGTAGAGGGCGCGGGCGCGCTCCGGATCGGGTCGAAGACCGCGGACGTTCCATTGACGCAGCATCTTCGGATCCCAGGTCTGGGCCAGCAGGAAGGTCGCGTCCGGCTCGTTGCGAGCGCGTGCTCGCTCGAGGAAGAGTTGGGCGCCGCTGATGTCCCCCCGCGCGATCAGATCCTTCGCACGCACGACGAAGGAGCGGGCATCCGTGGATTGCGCTGGGGAAGACGGCTTCGGCGCTGGGGGCGGGGCCCTCGCCTCCTTCGAAGGGATGCTCGTGTCAGCGTCGCGCATGGACGTGATGTCGGATTTGGACGTCTGTGGTTCAGGCGATGCTGGACCCGGAGGCAATGGGACAATGGCGTTGCTGGGCGTCTGGCCGTTTTCGTCTGGGCTTGGGTGATGAAGCAAAGCACCTGTCGAGATTCCACGAGATCCGACGTTCGGTGAAACCTCGACCGAGAAGTCAGTCATGGTGACTTCGATCGATCCGCTGGATTTCCATTTCCAGACCACGACGAGGGACAGCCAAAAGTGTTCGCTGCGCTTGTCGGGTGGCTCGATCCAGAGACTGGATCTGTCCCATCCCGTCACGTCGAGGTTCTCACCGCTCTCGTCGGACCTGACAGAACGAAGGGAATCGCCGAGAACATACCCGGCCGGTAGGCCCACGAGCTTGATACTCTCGACGGTGATATCGTTCTTACGGCGTATCGAAATGTTGAGCGGTAAACGTTGACCGCTTTCGCCGCGGATATCCCGGCTGGTAAGGACGAGGCCTTGCCGAGAATTCCTGATGGCGTCCGGTTCGTTCCCTGGGAGCACGCGGGTCGTGGTCGGACCCCGCATCATGGGTGCCTCGCCAGACACGGCGCCCTCCGATTCCTGCGCAACAGATCCCAATATCGGTCCGAGCCAAGCGATCAAGCTGAAGGCCGAAACGAAGCTTGATTGCCGCTTTGCCCAACACCGATGAACCACCATCGGTTACACCCCGCATTTCATCGAACCCGTCTAATATAGAACGAATTCCGACAAGAAATGAAGAGCGGAATCACAGCATGAATGCTGCCAAAAGTTAAAGCAAACATCCGCGTCAGTTTTGATCTCCACCACGCCATAATCCTACCCGATCCAGATACGGGTCGTCGCGATGGGGTATCGAGCCGACGATCGGCCAAGGCGCGCCAGCCATGGATCTCACGCGGGCGCCCCCTGAGTGCCGGACCGTAGCGTCAGGAACGGCACCGGCACGAATTGGAAAACCGTCTCCGCTTTCAGTCCGATCCGTCAGGCGCGGTCGAGGCGTGCGGACAAGCGGCGGACCCTGAGCCGGCGGGGAAAGTTTGGGCCGTTCAGCAGGCGGTCCCGGCGTACAAGATCACCAGGCCTCGGAGCACTCACACCGATCACGGTCTCGCTTCGGGCTGCAAGGCGGGCCGGCAGGCCGGTGTGCGAACGTCGCAGCCTGGCAAGCGAGACATCCGGCCGGGCCGTGCCGATGAACCGGTCGAGGAGGCGGATCCAGCCTTCCGCCGGTACGTCGCCTGCTTCCAGGCAGAGGATCCAGTCCCGACGTGCCACCTTCGCCCCCGCCGACCAGGGCGACGCCCCCCGGCTTCGCAGCACGACTTTGGCGCCGGTTGCCTCCGCCACCGTCTCGACGGCCAGGTTTGCGACCGGCACGACGATGACCGCGTCGCCGATCAGACCCGCTGCGACGCCCGCCACCAGCGCGCCGAGCGTATCCGCGAGGTGATCGATCGCGTCGGGGTCGGTTGGCCTTGCCACCGAGATCAGAGCCGAAATCATGCGCGCGCATACCGCATTTTCGCGACGTCGAAAGCGGGGGTGTTCCCACGGTCCTCGATAAGACGCTTCGAAACGGAGCTCGTACCGCCGTTTGCCGCAAATAGATGCATTCGCTTGCGAAATGTTCCTGATATGTTCCGTTCTCCTGGAACGGAGCCGAGCAAAGCATGCGAACGCCACGACCGGCGCAACCCGGAACGCAACGCTTGGGGGATGCGACGACACCGTCCCCGGTGCGGCGCGGTCGGGGAGCGACCGCCAATCCCACAGGTCGCTTCGAACCGACACGGCAAGTCGTGTTCGACGATGGCTGGGAGGCGTCACCCGAGTGCCCTCCACTCCGCACCGAGGTGATGCTTGAGCAGGCACGGACCCTGATCACGCGCAACAGGTCGCCGGACATCTCGTTCGATCGCTCGATCAATCCCTACCGGGGCTGCGAGCATGGCTGCGTCTATTGTTTCGCTCGCCCGAACCACGCCTATGTCGGGCTGTCTCCCGGGCTGGACTTCGAGACGAAGCTTTTCCAGAAGGCGAATGCCGCCGCCCTGCTGGAGCGGGAATTGTCAGCGCGGGGCTACGCCCCCGCCACCATCGCGTTGGGCACGGCCACTGATCCCTACCAGCCGATCGAGCGAAGCCATCGCCTCACCCGTGCGGTGCTGGAGGTGCTGGCGCGTTTCCGGCACCCGGTCGGAATCGTCACGAAATCGAATCTCGTCACCCGCGACATCGACCTCCTGAGCGACATGGCACGGGACGACTTGGTGAAAGTGGCGATTTCTGTCACCACCCTCGACCCGGGGCTGGCACGGCGGATGGAGCCCCGCGCGCCGCACCCTGAGAAGCGCCTGGAGGCAATCGAACGCCTCAGTGCTGCGGGAATTCCCGTGATGGTCATCGTCGCGCCTATCATACCGTCCCTGAACGACCACGAGATCGAGACGATCCTGGCCCGGACCCGCGACCTCGGCGCCGTCGAGGCCAGCCATGTCCTCCTGCGGCTGCCTCTTGAACTCGACTCCCTGGTCAATGACTGGTTCGCGGAGCATTACCCGGGCCGGCAGCAGCACGTCATGTCGCTGGTGCGCGCGGCCCGGAATGGAAAAGCCTACGATGCGGCCTTCGGGACGCGCATGACGGGAATCGGCGCCTACGCCGAACTGATCGACCAGCGCATGCGCCTGGCCCGGCGCCGTCTCGGCTATCCGGAGACGCGGCGTCGCCTGCGCACTGACCTCTTCCGCGTGCCAAGCGATCAACTCAGCCTGTTCTAAGTCCGTAGGCCCGGGTGAAGCTCAGGCGATGATGCGGCGAGCGCCCACGCGCGGCGAGGCCGGCGAGGTGGGTCCGCGTCCCGTAGCCGACATTGCTGGCCCAGCCGTAATCGGGGTAGCGTCCGGCCAGCCGTCGCATCAGGGCATCGCGCAGGGTCTTCGCAACGATCGAAGCGGCCGCGATCTGCGGCACCAGCCGGTCGCCACCGATCACGGCCTGGCAGGGGAGGTCGATCCCCGGCACCACGTCGCGACCATCGACGCGCACCGGTGCGTCACGTTCGAGGGCCGACACGGCCCGCCGCATGGCGTCGAGCGTGGCACCACGCACGTTGAGCCGATCCACCAGGGCGCGTGAGCCGGCCGCCACCGCGACCTGCGCCCGCGCACGGATCAGGGGCGTCAGGGCCTCACGCTCGGATGCCTTCAGGCGCTTGCTGTCGTCGAGACGCGCGAGCAGATCGGATGGGAACACGGCCGGATCGAACCAGACCGCCGCGACGATGACGGGTCCGCAGAGCGCCCCGCGTCCGACCTCGTCGCAGCCGATCACGGCCGGGTAGGTCGAAGCCAGGCTCGGGTCGAACGGCGGCATTGCAGGGAGATCCGGAACGGGTGTGATTGCCGTCGGTCCCTAGCGTGGCACCGACGGCCGGTCCACGTCTCAGCCGAGCCCGACCACGCTCCGGGGCGCTTTACCCGCGGCCCATGTCCGGGCGGGCGCCGTTCCATGGGCGATGGCAATGTTGTCGTAGAACTGACGCGCGCTCTCCGCCCAGGTGTAGCGCAGGGCCTCCGCGCGGCACTGCGCGCGCGGAATCTGGAGGGCGGCGAGGGCGGCGGTCGCCAAGTTAGTGTCGAGAACGCCGACGCCGGTGCCGCCAATGACGTCGAGAGGGCCGGTGACCGGGAAGGCTGCGACCGGGACACCGCAAGCGAGGGCCTCGAGCAGTACGATCCCGAAGGTGTCGGTCAGGCTCGGAAACACGAAGACGTCGGCGGCGGCGTAGATGTCGGCGAGGTCGGCCCCGGTCCGCGTCCCAAGGAAGCGGACACCGGGATCGATGGCGGAGAGGCGCGCCCGATCCGGCCCGTCGCCGACGACGACTTTCGTGCCCGGCAGGTCGAGGCTCAGGAAGGCGTCGAGGTTCTTCTCCACCGCGAGCCGGCCGACGGACAGGAAGATCGGTCGCGGCAGGCCGGCCAGGATCGCGGGCTCCGGCGATCCGGGTTCCCGGGGGCGGAACAGGTCGGTATCGACGCCCCGCGTCCAGCGCATCAGGTTGGTGAAGCCGCGCCCGCCGAGGTCGCGCTCCAGCGATGGCGTCGAGACCATCGTGCCGTTCGAGGCGCCGTGGAACCGGCGCAGCCACGCATAGCTCCAGGCTTCCGGCACGGGTGCGCGAGCAGAGAGATATTCTGGAAATCGCGTGTGATAGCTCGTCGTGAAGGGGCGGCGATGTGCGAGGCAGTAGCGGCGCGTCGCGAAGCCGACCGTACCCTCCGTCGAGATATGGACGTGGGTGGGACGCAGGTCGTCCCAGAGCCGGGCCACATGCCGCTTCGTGGCATAGGCGAGACGGATCTCTGGGTATCCCGGCAGCGGCAGCGAGGCGAAGTCCTGGTGCGTCAGAAAGATCGGCTCGAACCCGAAGGCGGGACCAGCCGCCGCCATGTTCTCCAGGGAACGGACGACGCCGTTGACCTGCGGGTGCCAGGCATCGGTGGCGATGAGGAGTCTCACGCGACGGCTCGCGCCCCACGGGCATGCGGATGCCCGATGGCATCGGTCCGGGCGGCGCGGGCGCGCAACAGGGTCGGATAGTGGAGCACCTCCATTGTGCCGTCGTAGTGCTCGACGATGGCGGTACAGGATTCCACCCAGTCGCCGGTGTTCAGGTAGGTCAGTCCATTGATCTGGCGGTTGGCCGCATGGTGGATATGCCCGCAGATGACGCCGTCCGCGCCGACGCGCTTGGCCTCGGCACTCAACAGTTCCTCGAACTTCCCGATGAAGTTGACGGCGTTCTTGACGCGCAGCTTGGCCCAGGCCGAGAGCGACCAGTAGGCGAGCCCGAGGCGCCGGCGCGCGGTGTTGACGTAGGTGTTGACGAAGAGCGCGAAGGTGTAGGCGCCGTCTCCCAGGAAGGCGAGCCACTTGGCGTGGCGCACCACCATGTCGAACTGGTCGCCGTGAATGACGAGGTAACGCTTGCCGTCCGCGGCCACGTGTACCCGCTGGTCGGCGATCTCGATCCCGCCGAATGTCATGCCGATATAATCGCGCAGGAACTCGTCGTGGTTGCCGGGGACGTAGACCAGCGTCGAGCCCTTGCGGACCTTGCGCATGAGCTTCTGCACCACGTCGTTGTGGCTCTGCGGCCAGTACCAGCCCGATTTCAGCTGCCAGCCGTCCACGATGTCGCCGACGAGATAGATCTCGTCCGCATCGTAGTCGCGCAGAAACTCCAGGAGGAGGTCCGCCTGACACCCCTTTGTGCCGAGGTGCATGTCGGACAGGAACAAGGTCCGGACGCGGGTCGTATCGGTATCTTCGCCCACGCTCGCCTCCGGGACAGCCTCCGATACGACGAGCCAAACCGGATTCCCGTATCAGTTTGATGACGCCACGGTCAGCGACCACACGGCTCTTCGGCGACGCGACGTAAGCTCTTCTTCCACGAAAAAAATTTTGATTTGGAACCAAGTATTTCGGGTTTTCCATTCGCCCCGAAGGCGGGCATAGTCGCGCTCAAGGTGCCCCACCGGGCCGCGTCCGTGGACGCATGACCGGAGCCCATCGAGGCGAACTAAGGGTGCCGTCCCCGGGGACGACGACGCTGAAACGGCCCAGCGGTGTGCGCACGTCGAGCGCGTGACCCGGCCCATGGAGAAGAGGCTTGAGGTATTCGGTGGCGCTCGCGGCCAGCGGCGTTGAAGGTAGACCTTCGGCGCCGGCGGACATCCCTCCGGCATCCGTCTGAATGCTGAGCGCCAACGCGATCGTCCCGCGATTCATCTAACCCGCAGCCGCCAAGGACATCCCGATTCGACTCGGGCCGGTCCGCGCGGTTCGCCCCACCCATCGACGCATCTGTGCCGCCGCGCGAACCTAGTCCGCGGGCGCATTGTCAAACACGGAGAACACATCATGGCGGCAACGCGACGTCCCGGCCGGAACCACCTCTTCGTTCCGGGCCCGACGAACATCCCGGATCGCGTGATGCGCGCGATGATCGTCCAGTCCGAGGATCACCGCTCGGTGGACTTTCCTGCGCTGACGAAGCCGCTCTTCGAGGAAAGCAAGGCTGTCTACGGTTCGACGGACGGCACCATCTTCCTGTTTCCGGCGTCCGGCACGGGCATCTGGGAATCGGCCCTGACGAATACGCTTTCGCGCGGTGACAAGGTCCTGGCCTCACGCTTCGGCCAGTTCAGCCATCTCTGGATCGACATGGCCCAGCGCCTCGGCCTGGAAGTCGTCGTGCAGGACGAAGAGTGGGGCACCGGGGCCAATCCTGAGCGGATCGGCGAGGCCCTGCGGGCTGACAAGAACCACGAGATCAAGGCCGTGATGGTGGTCCACAACGAGACCGCCACCGGCGTCACCAGCGATGTCGGCGCCGTGCGCAAGGCCATCGACGCCGCCGGTCACCCGGCGCTCCTGTTCGTGGACGGCGTCTCCTCCATCGGCTCGCTGCCGTTCAAAATGGACGAGTGGAAGGTCGATTGCGCGATTGCGGGTTCACAGAAAGGCCTGATGCTCCCCGCCGGCCTCGGCGTGATCTGCGTCAGCCCGAAGGCGCTGAAGGCAGCCGATACCTCATCGGGTCAGAACGACCGCCTCGCGCATGTCTACTTCGACTGGGCTGACCACCAGAAGCAGAACCCGAGCGGCTACTTCCCCTACACCCCGTCGCTGCCGCTGCTCTACGGTCTGCGCGAAGCCCTCGCCTGCTTGAAGGAAGAGGGTCTGGAGAACGTCTTCCATCGCCATCACGTGCTCGGCGAGGCGACCCGCCAGGCCGTGGCCGCCTGGGAACTGAAGACCTGCGCTAAGGAGCCGAAGTGGAACTCCGATACCGTCACGGCGATCGTCGTTCCGGAGGGCGTCGATGCTGCCGCCATCATCAAGCACGCCTATGTGCGCTACAACCTCGCCCTCGGCGCCGGCCTGAGCCAGGTGGCCGGCAAGGTGTTCCGCATCGGCCACGTGGGTGACATGAACGAGCTGTCTCTGCTCGGCGCCATCGCGGGCGCAGAGATGTCGCTCCTCGACAACGGCGTGAAGGTGCAGCCCGGCTCCGGCGTCGCCGCGGCCTCGAGCTACCTGCGCGAGAACCCGCTGGCGAAGGCCTGACGTTTCGGTGACGGGGCGGGCGAGCCCGCCCCGTGACACCCCACGACCCTACCCGTGACCCGGCCGGATCGGCCAGAGGATTCCATGACGAAGAAGATCGTGTTCCTCGACCGCGAGTCCCTGGACGCCAAGGTCCGCCCCTTCAGCTTCCCGCACGATTACGTCGAGCACGAATCGACCTGGACGCCCGAGGAGATCGTCGAACGCCTGCAGGGCGCCGAGATCGCCCTGATCAACAAGGTGCCGATGCGGGCCGAGACGCTCAAGCAGTTGCCCGACCTCAAGCTCATCGCGGTGGCCGCGACCGGAACGGATGTCGTCGACAAGGAGGCCGCCAAGGCCCAGGGCATCACCGTCGTCAACATTCGCGGCTATGCCTTCAATACCGTGCCCGAGCACGTGATCGGCCTGATGTTCGCGCTGCGACGCGCCATCGTTCCTTATGCCAACTCGGTGCGCCGGGGCGATTGGGCGAAGTCCACCCAGTTCTGCTACTTCGACTATCCGATCCATGACATCGCCGGCTCGACGCTCGGTATCGTCGGCTACGGAGCGCTCGGCAAGTCGATCGCCAAGCGGGCGGAAGCGCTGGGCATGAAGGTCATCGCCTACGACGTGTTTCCCCAGGAAGGCCTCGTTGATTTCGAGACCATCCTGCGCGACTCCGACGTCATCACGCTGCACGCACCCCTGACGCCCGAGACCCGCAACATGATCGGGCGCGACGAGCTCGCGAAGATGAAGCGGCATGCGATCCTGATCAATACCGCCCGCGGTGGCCTCGTGGACGAAGAAGCCCTGGCCGAAGCCCTGAAAGCGGGCACCATCGGCGGCGCGGGCTTCGACGTGGTGGTCAACGAGCCCCCGAAGAACGGCAACATCCTGTGCGAACTCGATCTGCCTAATCTCATCGTGACGCCCCACGTCGCCTGGGCGAGCAAGGAGGCCATGCAGATCCTGGCCGACCAGCTCGTGGACAATGTCGAGGCGTACGTCGCGGGCAAGCCGCAGAACGTGGTGTGATGCTTGGCGGACTTCCCCTCACGGGGGGATCGTGGGTCGGAGTGATCGGGCGATCCTCAAGCTTACGAGCTTGGCAAAGCCTACTCACTGTTTCCCGCGACGGTGACGCGTAAGAGCCGCGATCCGCCATTTGAGACTGAGAACGACCAGCCGCGCCAAGCGCGGGACCGACAGGGATCAAGAACAATGAAAAAGCTGCTGTTCCAATTCGACACCGACACCGTCCCGAGCGTGTTCGACGTGGTCGTCGGCTACGATGGCGGCGCGGATCACATCACCGGCTACGGCAACGTTACGCCGGAGAATGTTGGTGCGCTGGTCGATGGCACCATCTACACGCGCGGCGGCTCTGAGAAGAAGTCCACCGCGATCTTCGTGGGCGGCGGCAGCATGGCGGCTGGCGAAGCGGTGTTCGAGGCGGTGAAGAAGCGCTTCTTCGGTCCGTTCCGCGTCTCGATCATGTTGGATTCGAACGGGTCCAATACCACGGCTGCCGCTGGCGTCGCGCTGGTCCAGAAGTCGGCCGGCTCGCTCCAGGGCAAGAAGGCCGTCGTGCTCGCCGGAACCGGACCGGTCGGCATGCGTTCGGCCGCGCTCCTTGCCCAGGAGGGTGCCGAGGTGACGCTCTGTGGCCGATCGCTCGACAAGGCGCAGGCTGCCGCCGACCAGATCAACGCGCGCTTTAAGGTGAATATCAAGGCGGCCGAGACGCCGGATGCAGCCTCGCGTGCCGCGATCGTCAGGGGCCAGAACATCGTGTTCTCGGCCGGCGCCATCGGTCTCGAGCTTCTGCCCGAGGACGCCTGGAAGGACGAGGCCAGCATCGAATTTGTGGCGGATTACAACGCGCAGCCGCCACTCGGCTTCGGCGGTATCGAGGCCATGGACAAGGCCAAGGAGCGTCACGGCAAGAAGGTCTTCGGCGCGCTGGGTATCGGCGGGCTGAAGCTGAAGCTCCACCGGGCCTGCGTCGGGCAGCTCTTCGACAGCACGGAGCAGGTTCTCGATGCCGAGGCGATCTACGCCCTCGCCAAGAAGATGGCCTGACCGACATGGCCAAGGAGAATCCAGCCCAGGATACCCTTCAGACCTTCCTCGACGGTCTGGCCAGCGCGGCCCCCACCCCTGGTGGGGGTGGTGCCGCCGCCATCTCCGGCGCCATGGGCGCCGCCCTCCTCAGCATGGTGTGCAACCTCACCATCGGGAAGAAGAAGTACGTCGAGGTCGAGGGCGAATTGCGTGAGATCCTCGGGCAATCCGAGGCACTGCGCGCCGAACTCACCGGAATGATCGCCGACGATGTCGCGGCCTTTGACGCGGTGATGGGGGCCTATGGGCTGCCCAAGGCCACGGACGAGGAGAAGGCGGCCCGTGCCGACCGGATCCAGGCGGCATTGAAGATCGCCACCGACGTGCCGCTCGCCTGCTGTCGGGCCTGCCGCAAGGTCATCGATCTGTCTCAGGCGGTGGCCGACAAGGGCAACCTCAACGTCATCTCGGATGCCGGCGTCGCGGTCCTTTCGGCCCATGCCGGCCTGCGCAGCGCAGCGCTCAACGTCTATGTCAACGCCAAAGGGCTCGACGACCGCGCCTTCGCCGACGAGCGCCTGCGCGAACTCGAGACTCTGCTCGGTTCGGCCGGACCGCTCAACGAAGCGGTCTATGAGGTCGTCAAGGCCAAGGTGAACTGAAGCCCACGCCCCGGATAACCGGGGCAAGACATGGGCAAGATCTGAAAGACCGAGAGCTGTTACCGACGCCATCGGGGCAGCTCTCCTGCAAAATGAATACAGTCTGCTGACCTTCAAGACGGACTGGAAGAGACTATAAAAAAATATAAGTGGCGAAGCACTTTCCGTGAAGTGAAATTTACGAGACAGTCGCGCCAAGGGAAGAAACGTCGAGGAGAACGCCCATGGACGTGCACGAGTACCAGGCCAAGGAGCTGCTCGCCGGCTTCGGCGTGGCCGTTCCGAAGGGCGCTGTCGCCTTCAGCGCCGATCAGGCCGTCTACGCGGCGACCGAGCTCGGAGGATCGTTCTGGGCCGTCAAGGCGCAGATTCATGCCGGTGCCCGCGGCAAGGCCGGCGGGATCAAGCTCTGCCGAACCTACAACGAGGTCCGCGACGCGGCCAAGGACCTGCTCGGCAAGCGCCTGGTGACCATTCAGACCGGGCCCGAGGGCAAGCCTGTCCAGCGAGTTTACGTCGAGACTGCCGATCCGTTCGAGCGGGAACTCTACCTCGGCTATGTCCTCGACCGGAAGGCCGAGCGCGTCCGAGTCATCGCGTCCCAGCGCGGCGGCATGGATATCGAGGAGATCGCCGCCAACGAGCCCGAGGCCCTGATCCAGGTGGTTGTCGAGCCGGCGGTGGGGCTTCAGCAATTTCAGGCCCGCGAGATCGCGTTCCGGCTCGGGCTGAACATCAAGCAGGTTTCGGCCGCCGTAAAGACGATCATGAACGCCTACCGGGCGTTCCGCGATTGCGACGGCACCATGCTGGAGATCAATCCCCTCGTCGTCACCAAGGACGACCGGGTGCTGGCGCTGGACGCCAAGATGTCCTTCGACGACAACGCCATGTTCCGCCGGCGCAACATCGCCGACATGCACGATCCCTCGCAGGGCGATCCGCGCGAGGCCCAGGCCGCCGAACACAACCTCTCCTATATCGGCCTCGAAGGTGAGATCGGCTGCATCGTCAACGGCGCAGGGCTCGCCATGGCGACCATGGACATGATCAAGCACGCGGGCGGTGAGCCCGCGAACTTCCTCGATGTCGGCGGCGGCGCCTCGCCGGACCGGGTCGCGACAGCCTTCCGCCTCGTGCTCTCTGACCGCAATGTGAAGGCGATTCTCGTCAACATCTTCGCCGGCATCAACCGCTGTGACTGGGTCGCCCAAGGGGTGATTCAGGCGGCGCGGGAGGTGAAGATCGATGTGCCCCTCATCGTCCGGCTGGCCGGCACGAATGTGGAGGCTGGCCAGAAGATCCTGGCCGAGAGCGGCCTCGACCTCATCACCGCCGACAGCCTGTCGGATGCGGCCGCCAAGGCTGTCGAAGCCTGCGCCGCCGCCAAGACCAACCGCTGAGCGAAGGGGAGGATACGCGATGAGCATTCTGATCGACGAGAAGACCCCGATTCTCATTCAGGGCATCACAGGCGACAAGGGCACCTTCCACGCCAAGGAGATGATGGAGTACGGCTCCAACGTGGTCGGCGGCGTCACACCCGGCAAGGGTGGCAAGACCCATCTCGGGGTGCCGGTGTTCAACACCGTCAAGGAGGCCGTCGAGGCTACCGGCGCCACGACTTCCATCACCTTCGTGGCCCCGCCCTTCGCGGCCGACGCCATCATGGAAGGCGCCGATGCGGGCCTCGCTCTGATCTGCTCGATCACCGATGGCATCCCGGCCCAGGACATGATGCGGGTGAAGCGGTATCTCCGCCGCTACCCGAAAGAAAAGCGCACCATGGTGGTGGGCCCGAACTGCGCCGGCATCATCTCGCCGGGCAAGTCGATGCTCGGCATCATGCCCGGCCACATCTACCTCCAGGGGAATGTCGGCGTGATCTCGCGTTCCGGCACGCTCGGCTACGAGGCTGCCGCGCAGATGAAGGCTGAGGGCATCGGCATCTCGACCTCGGTGGGCATCGGCGGAGACCCCATCAACGGCTCGTCCTTCCTCGACCACCTGGCCCTGTTCGAGCAGGACCCGGAGACCCGGGCCGTGCTGATGATCGGCGAGATCGGCGGTCCGCAGGAGGCGGAAGCCTCGGCCTGGATCAAGGAGAACATGTCGAAGCCGGTGGTGGGCTTCGTCGCAGGCCTCACGGCTCCGAAGGGCCGCCGCATGGGACATGCCGGCGCGATCATCTCGGCGACCGGCGACTCGGCCGCCGAGAAGGCGGAGATCATGCGCTCGTATGGGCTGACCGTGGCGCCGAGCCCCGGCGAGTTCGGCTCGACCGTAGCACAGGTGATGCGCAAGCTCGCGGCGTAAGTGCCAAAATCCCTCCTTCGCTGCGGGGGAGGGTGGTCGCGGAGCGACCGGGAGAGAGGGCGACCACTGCGGACAGCGTGCTTCCCTCACCCGACCCGCTCAACGGGCCACCCTCAGCCGCAGAGGAGAGAGGGCGGTGCATACAAGTCTGCTCTGCAACCCGACACTCAATCGTTCCGGCGGCTTGCCTCTTTCAAACGAGGCGATCGCCCTTCCATCGCCCGCCTCCGTCGCGGTCGATCGGCTGAAACTTTCATCAAGGTCACCTTCGATGACGGATACCCTTCATGCTCCGGTCGGAGCCATCGACCAGACCTTCGCACCCCCCGTCATCACGGGCACGTCGTCGAAGGAAGCGCTCGATATCCTGTTCCATGCCCTGCTCGCGGTCGCTCGCCGGCACGAGCCGGAACTGGAAGACGTCCTGCATGGCCGCGCCAACATCTCGGAGTTCTCACCGGAGCTCCTCGCCCGCGCGTTGCAGGTCCAGGGAATCTGGTTCCAGCTCCTGTCCATTGCCGAGCAGAATGCAGCAATGCGCCGCCGCCGGCAGGTGGAGCGCACCAAGGGCCGGGAAGCCTTGGGAGGAAGCTTCAGTGCCGTCCTGGCGGATGCGGCGGCGTTCGGCATCAAGGCGCCGGAGATCCACGCGCTCCTCAAGGATCTGCGCATCCGGCCGACGATCACGGCGCATCCCACCGAGGGTAAGCGGGTTACGGTGCTGGAGAAGTTCCGTCGCATCTACCTCGTGCTGCGCGAGCTCGAGCTGCCGCGCTGGACTGAGCGCGAGCGCAACGGCCTCATGAACGAACTGCGCGACCAGATCGAGCTCGTCTGGATGACCGGTGAACTCCATCTGGAGAAGGCCACCGTCGAACGCGAAGTCGCCTGGGGCCTGCACTTCTTCGACGAAACGCTGTTCGAGATGCTGCCCGAAGTGCTCTACTCTCTTGAGGAGAGCCTGGCGCAGTATTACCCGGACGAGAAGTTCGAGGTACCGCCGTTCTTCCAGTTCGGATCCTGGATCGGCGGCGACCGCGACGGCAATCCCTACGTGACCTCTTCCGTCACCCGGGCCACCCTGCAGCGCAACGCGCTCGCTTCGCTGCGGCGCTACCGGGATGGTGTCACGGCCCTTGGCCGCACGCTCTCGCTCACCGAACGTTCCCTACCCGTGCCGCCGACCTTCAAGGCTGAATTGGCGCAGATGCTCACCGAGAGTGGGGATAGCCGCGCCATCGCCAGCCGGAATCCGGGGGAGGCCTATCGCCAGTTCCTCACCTGTATCCTCCGCAAGCTCGAAGCGACGATCCTACGTAACAAGGGTCAGCGTCCCACGGGGCCGGACTACCCGAGTGCGGATGGCCTCATCAACGATCTGCGGGTCCTGGAACAGGGGCTCACGGACGCGAAATGCCCCTCCCTCGCCATCGACCTCGTGCGGCCGGTTCGGCGCATGGTCGAGATCTTCCGCTTCTCCACCGTCCGCCTGGATCTGCGCGAGAACACCACCCGCACCACGAAGACGCTGCACGCCCTGTGGCAACAGGCCCATGGCCAGAACCGAACGCCGCCCGACATCGATTCGGCGGAGTGGAAGGCATGGCTCCTTGGCGAACTGGCCAAGCCTCGCGCCCGGGAGCGCAGCTTCGAATCCCTGCCCGACGACGCCCGCGAGACCCTGGACACCTTCGCTCTGGTCGGCGAGATGCGCGAGCAGCTCGACCGCGAGGCCTTCGGCTCCTTCGTCCTCTCGATGACCCGCTCCGTGCAGGACATCCTCGGCGCCTATCTGCTTGCCAAGGAGACGGGCAACTTCCTCGATGCCGCCGGCACCGAGATCTGCTGTCTGCCGATCGTGCCGCTGTTCGAAACCATCGATGATCTGCGCGCCGCCCCTGCGATCATGAAGGAATTGTTCTCGATTCCCGTGGTGCGCCGCTCGACCCGCTGGCAGGGCGGCGTGCAGGAGGTGATGATCGGCTACTCGGATTCGAACAAGGACGGCGGCTTCGTCGCCTCGAATTGGGAGCTGTACAAGGCGCAGGACAAGCTGACTCAGCTCGGCAAGGCATCGGGCGTGCCGATCGCGTTCTTCCACGGGCGCGGTGGCTCGGTGAGCCGCGGCGGCGCGCCGACGGCGCGGGCCATCGCGGCACAGCCGCCAGGCTCGATCAACGGCCGCTTCCGAACCACGGAGCAGGGCGAGGTTGTCTCGTTCAAATACGCCAACCGGGGTACGGCGGCCTACCAGATGGAGTTGCTTGCTTCCTCCGTGTTCGAGCATGCCCTGAAGTCCGAGCGCGAGGCTGCCAAGACCCCGCGCAACGAGTTCGACGACTGCCTCGAAGCCCTGTCAGGCGCATCGCGGGCGGCCTACGTGAATCTCATCCAGCATCCCGACCTCGTGACCTATTTCGGCGCCGCGAGCCCGCTTGACGAGATCGCGCTGCTGAATATCGGCTCACGCCCAGCCCGCCGCTTTGGGGCTCGCTCGCTCTCCGACCTACGGGCGATCCCGTGGGTTTTCGCCTGGTCGCAGAACCGGCATGTCATCACGGGCTGGTACGGCGTAGGGTCGGGCCTCAAGAGCTTCCTCGACGTGCGCGGTGCGCAGGGTGAGGCGCAATTGAAGCGCCTGTTCGCGGAATCGAAGCCGTTCCGGCTCATCCTCGATGAAGTCGAGAAGACGCTTCTCATGGTCGATCTCGAGATCGCCCGTGATTACGCGAGCCTCGTCCCCGACGCGGGTGCCCGCGATAGCATCTTCCCGCTGATCGAGGCGGAGTATGCCTTGACCCGCGAGATGGCCCTGCGGGTCAGCGGTGACCGCGAACTCGCCGAGCGCTTTCCCCTGTTCCGCGATCGCCTCAACGGACGTCTGCCGACCATCAATCAGGTCAGCCGCGAGCAGGTGGAACTGCTGCGCCGCTTCCGCTCGGAAGAGGACGAAGACCAGCGCGAGGCGGTGAAGTCCGCCCTGCTGCTCTCGATCAACTGCATCGCCGTCGGCTTCGGCGCGACGGGTTGACGAATTCGTCAGGGTACCGGGCGGCCGCTGAGCTGCCCGGTCGAGCGCGAAAACGCGCTGCGACCGGTATGCTGGCTCGACCTTCGGGCCTCATGGACGTTCAGACACAATCCAACAGGAAGGATCCCCAATGAGCTTTACCCTGATCCAGCAGGCGACCCCGCGCCTCCACCGCTCGGAACTCGCGGTCCCCGGCTCCAACCCAACCTTCATGGAGAAGTCGGCGGCCTCGAAAGCCGATGTGATCTTCCTCGATCTCGAGGATGCCGTTGCGCCGGACGACAAGGAGCAGGCCCGCAAGAACATCATCCAGGCGCTCAACGAGATCGACTGGGGCAACAAGACCATGATGATCCGCATCAATGGTCTCGATACGCACTACATGTATCGCGACGTGGTCGACATCGTCGAGGCTTGTCCGCGCCTCGACATGATCCTGATCCCCAAGGTCGGTGTGCCGGCCGACGTCTACGCCATCGACGTGATGGTGACGCAGATCGAGCAGGCGAAGAAGCGCGAGAAGAAGATCGGATTCGAGGTACTGATCGAGACCGCGCTCGGCATGGCCAATGTCGAGGCGATCGCCACCTCCTCCAAGCGCCTGGAGGCCATGTCTTTCGGCGTGGCGGACTACGCCGCCTCCACCCGCGCCCGCTCGACCGTCATCGGCGGCGTGAACAAGGACTACTCGATTCTGACCGACAAGGACGAGGCCGGCAACCGCGAGATTCACTGGCAGGATCCCTGGTTGTTCGCCCAGGCCCGCATGATGGTCGCCTGCCGCGCCTACGGCCTGCGCCCGATCGACGGTCCGTTCGGCGATTTCTCCGATCCGGACGGGTACACCTCCGCTGCCCGCCGCTGCGCCGCCCTCGGCTTCGAGGGCAAATGGGCGATCCACCCGAGCCAGATCGAACTGGCCAACGAGGTGTTCACCCCCTCCGCGGCCGAAGTGGAGAAGGCTCGCCGCATCCTGGCGGCCATGGAAGACGCAGCCAAGGCCGGCAAGGGCGCCGTTTCCCTCGACGGCCGCCTCATCGACATCGCTTCGATCCGGATGGCCGAAGCGCTGATCGAGAAGGCCAACGCCATGGCGTCGAACTGAGCCGCGGCCGCATCGATTCGATCTGAGACCTGACTCAGCCGCCTCCCCGGAGGCGGCCAATTTTATGAGTGTAGCGCGACCGCAAACAAACCGGCACTGATTCGGGCTGTCGCTCGTTAGCGATACGCAACGCTCCGGCTTACCTAAGTTTATCTCTGGCTCTCTAGGGAGGTTTGACCATGCACGTGACCATCGAAGACGCACACAAAGCCATCGAAGCAGCTCGAGCCAAGGCCGTGGAACTCGACACCCAGATGTGTATCGCCGTCGTGGATTCGGGGGGCAACCTGAAGGCCTTCTACCGGATGGACGGCGCCTGGGTCGGCTCCATCGACATCGCACAGAAGAAGGCCAAGACCTCCGTGTTCTTCGGCATGATGACCGGACAGATCGGCGGGCTCTCGCAGCCCGGCGGCCCACTCTACGGCATCGAGCATTCGAATGACGGGCTGATCACCTTCCCGGGCGGTATTCCCATCGTAGACAAGGACGGAGAGATGTCCGGCGCCATCGGCGTCAGCGGCTCGACGGTGGAGAACGACCATGCCGTGGCGCTGGCCGGAGCCAGCTCGATCGGATCCACTGAACTGCCTGCTCATCCCTGGCGGACTTGAGGGCGCTTCGGACGCGGCTCGACCAGGCGTTCGTTGAAATAAAAGAAGCCCTGCTCGCGCGAGCAGGGCTTCTTCGTATCTTACCCGTCGGCACCCGAATGGATGCCGACGCCTTTCGCCTTAGAGACTGCCGAACTTATAGTTGAAGCCGGCCTTGATGATATTGCCCTGGGTCTCGAAGCGCGAGGTGTAGGAGCCGGTGGACAGCGGGACACTCAGGTTGTTGACCTGAACGCTGCGGCTGCCGAGGTCGTAATGGAGGTACTCGGCCTTCAACGTGATGGCGCTGGCACCGATGAGGCCACCGATGAAGTTGAAGCGGTTCAGGAAGCTGTCGGTCGGGATGGCGTACTCGATGCCGCCGCCATAGGCGTAGCCGGTCTCCATCTCGTTGTACCGGCCGCTATAGGCCAGGACGCCGGCGCTGTTGAAGAAGTTCGAGCGGTAGTCGACGCTGCCGTAGGCGAAGCCGCCGGTCCCGTAGACGAGAAACCGGTCGAACGCGTAGCCGAGGCGACCCTGGACGGTGCCGAGGTAGTCGAGGCGCTGGCGGAAGGTTGCCGACTCGTTGAGCGAACCGAGCGTGCCGTAGCGCTTGCTGATGTCAGTCCAGGTCACGTCCGCGTTCACGCCGACCACGAAGCCGGCGCCCGGGGTGAACTGGTAATTATAGCCGATGCCGCCGCCCACATTGCCGATTCCGTCCTGTTCAGAACGGACATTCAGCGGGAACCGATTGGCGGCGATCGCGGTCTGCGTGCCCAGCTCGTTGCCTGTGTTGCGGATGTTCTGACGGTCGCTGAACGCGTAGGAGCTGTGCGTGCCAAGGTAGAAGCCCGTCCAGGTGAAGACCGGTACCGGCGTAAAGACCGGCGGGGGTGCCTGGCGGCGCGGCAGATCGGCGGCGGAGGCCGCGCCGATGGCGACCAACGAGGCCAGGCCGCCCAGGATTGACTTTGCGATCATCGGGTTTCGTATCCCATGTCCAGAATTTCGGCCACGCTACCTGGGGTTTGGCTTACGGACTATGCCCGCCAAGCCACACCCGTCCGCCGAAGCGTCCCAGGGCGTACCGAGATGCAGCACAAGCGGCTGCCGTTCCGACTTTCGCCTACGGCCTCCGCGACGCCCGTGGGAACGGAGGCTTAAGCATGCTGCGCTATTCCGATAGGCGACATTCTCCAGCCGTGACGGGAGCGACGATGACACGGGACCAACTCGCCGCCGAACTGAAGCGCATGGCCACCGATCAGGTCAGCGACATCGAGCGCGCGGTCAAGGATGGGCACAAGACGATCGCCCTGAACGAGATCGCCGACCTCAACCGAAACCTGAAGGCCCTGGCCGCCGCGATCAAGGGAAGGACCGTCGCGCGCGCCTGAGGGACAGCATCGGGCACTCTGGAGCCCTGGTGCCGCTTATCATCCGAAGACCGAACGCTTCGGAGCCGTCAGGGGGGATCGGCGTGTCCGAGTCGAGAACCGGATCCGCCGTCCTTCTCAAAGCGGGCGGGTGGCGTCACGCCTCGCCATCCGAAACCTTCTGCTGCTCGACCTCCGGTGCAACTTGACCAAAGTTCAGAACGGCCACGAGGGCCGTGCCTCCGAAGACGTTGCCGATCAGGGTCGGTAGGAAGAAGCGCCAAACGTAATCGAGCATCGTCACCTCGCCAATAAAGACGAGGTAGAACGCGTCGACTGACCCGGCGACGATGTGCGACAGGTCGCACATCGAGACGAGCCAAGTGATCAGGACGATCACGAAGGGCGCGGTCGCGCCCGTGGCGGGCAGCATCCAGACCATCAGGGCAATGAGCCAACCTGCGAAGACCGCCTTGATGACGGTCGTGCCGAAGGCCGAACCTACCGCATGGCGGCCGATCTGCGCAAAGGCGTCCCGGATGTTCGGCTCAAATGCCTCCGAGTGGGACAGGACGGCTGCGATGGCGGCGGTAGCGGCGATGTTACCGGCCAGGACGATGCCCCAGAGGCGCAGCACGCGCCGCAGGGTCTTCATCGTCCGGTCGTGCAGCAGCGGCAGAATCGGCGTCACCGTGTTCTCGGTGAAAAGCTGCTGACGACCCAGAACCACGATGAGGAAGCCGGTTGCGTAGCCGAGGCTGGTCACCAGGCTGGTCCATGTCGCATCCGGCAGGTGCGCCTTGAGCACACCGGGTACGATTAGGGAGAACCCCATGGTCAGGCCCGCAGCAACGGCCGAGACCAGGAGTGCGCCCCCGTGACGGCGCAGCTCCTCGTCGCCTTCCAGTCGGATCGCCTCGTGCAGGACGAAAGCACCCGGTCGGCCTACCTCGGCAATGCTTCGGCGCCGTTCATCGTCCCCCTGTTCAGGCCCTTCTGCCATCCCACTCTCCCGTACCTGACAGAAAACCGTGGGCGATACTGGCCTGGATCAGGCGTCAGCGCCCTCGCGCAAGGCATCCAGCAGAGCGACGACCGCATCCCGCGCCCTGGTGACTTCCTCGGGATCCTTGCCGCGGACGACGACGCGATTGGCGAATCCGTTCGGCGTCATCGACGGATAAGAACCGATCGAAACCGCCTCGTGTGCCCTCGCGATCGTTGCGAGCCCGCCCGCATAGGTCCCCTCCGGAAGGTTTCCCGCCTCGATGGTCTCCGAGAGGACCTTGGCCCCGGTGGTCAGCGTCGGCCCGATCTGATCGAGCATCGCCTGCATGATCGCCGGGACGCCGGCCATCACGAACACGTTGCCGATGCGGAACCCGGGCGCCTTCGAGACCGGGTTCGGGATCAGGTCGGCGCTGGCCGGTATGCGCGCCATGCGCAGGCGCGCCTCGTTGAGGTCCTCGGGCTTATGGCGCTCCAGCAGCATCGCCCGGGCGCGGGGGTCGACGTCGATGCTCACACCGAAGGCGGCAGCCACGCTATCGGCGGTGATGTCGTCGTGTGTCGGCCCGATGCCGCCCGTGGTGAAGAGGTAGGTGTGGTCATTTCGCAAGGCGTTGACCGCCGCAACGATCCGGTCCGCCTCATCCGGTACGATACGCACCTCCCGGAGATCGATCCCGATCGCCGTGCAGTAATCGGCGATGGTGCCGATGTTCTTGTCCTTGGTGCGCCCGGACAGGATCTCGTCACCGATCACGAGAATGGCGGCGGTGATGGCAGCTTGCGTCATGGTGGATCCGTTGGGAGCAGCGTGTGCAACCAAGGTAGCGCCCGAGGCGCGGCCCGGCCACGCCCTCGGGTTCCGTCATCGGGCGCCGCGCTGCAAGTCGCCTTCGATCAGAAGGGCGCTCTTTCCATCCAGGCGATTGCGATAGACCTGCAGGTTCTCCATCACCCGCTGCACATAGTTGCGCGTCTCGGTAAAGGGGATGCGCTCGACCCAATCGATCGGATCGACGCCGCCTTTACGGGGATCGCCGTAGGCATCGATCCATTTCTTCACGTTGCCGCCGCCGGCATTGTACGAGGCGAAGGCGAGGATGTACGAGCCACGCCAATCTTCCATGAGTTCGCCGAGATGCGCCTGGCCGAGGCGGGCGTTGTAGGCGGGATCTCCGGTCAGCCGGTCCTGATCGAAGCTGGCGCTGACCCGGCGGGCCGTACGCTGAGCGGTGGCCGGCATCATCTGCATCAGCCCGCGTGCGCCGACGCTCGACTGCGCCTGAGGATCGAACTGGCTCTCCTGGCGCGCGATCGCGAAGACCATCGCCTTCTCAACCAGCGGCACCGCCGAGGAGGCTTCATAGGTCGGAATCCCGATCGTGGGGTAGGCGTGGGCGTCGAGGGGCAGGCCGCGCTGTACGGCGATTTTACCGATGGCGACGAGCGCCCGAGCGTTGCGCTGCTCCGCCGCGACATTGCCGAGCGCATCGATCTCGGCCGCGTCGGTCAGGCGGTTGGCGGCGTCGATATAGAGCGGAAGCGCAAGGTCCTTCAGGGCCGCCGCCTCGAGCATCTTCAAGGCGCGAACGTAGAGTCTCTGATCGAAGGCGGCCTGCCGGATTGCATCGAGTTCCGGGATGCTGCGCAGGGACAGGCTGGAGCGCCCGAGCTTGGCCCGCGCCAATTGTCCATAATAGGCAATGGGTTGAAGCGCCGCCCGCTCGTAGAAGGCCCTGGTTTCATCGGTCTGCCCCAGGGCCTCGGCGGCGCGGCCTTGCCAGTACGCGGCCCGCGCTAATGAGATCGGGGTCTCGGCGATACGCCCGGCTTCTGCGAAATGGCGCGTGGCCTTGGCGGCATCCTCCTGGAAACGCAGGGCGATCCAGCCGGCGTGGAATTCCGCCTCGATCCGCTTCTCCACCGTGCGGGCGCTGTGCGCGCTCGCCACCGCGTAGGCTGTCGCAGGATCGTTGGCGTCGACGAGCTTGCGCGCCACGATCCGGCGTTCCACCCACCACTCATCGCCATCGACAAGGACGTCGGGGTTCGACGGCGCCATGGCGAGTAGGGCCGCCGCCTCCACGAACTTATCCTGGCGGCGCAAGTGCTGGGCGCGGGAGAGGATGTAGGAGGAGTCGCTCCGCAGAGATGGGGGCACCGCGTTGAGGGCGGCAGGAGCCGCGGCACTCTTATCCTCGACGGCCCGCCGCGCCCGCACGAGGGTGGCGTAGCTGCCGCCTGCCGAGGCGGCGGCCCGACCGGCCGTCTCGTAATCCTCCTTCAGGAGTGCGCGCTCCATCCGGTAGCGATGATCGATCCGGGTGAGCAGCCCCGGAAAGGCATCGGTCACCCGGCTTTCCAGACCGCGCCCGAAAGTTTCCGAACGCCAGAGATCGCGCACAAGCGCGGCGGCATCCTCGTCCAAACCATCGGACTTGAGAGCGAGGGCCAAGGCGAACTTACCCGGAGCGCTGGCGGGCTTGGAGGCAGCGAAGAAGGCGCGGACCGTCGCGGCATTCCTGCGCTCGGTGAGCAGCGCCTCCTCCGCCCGGCGACGGAGCAGAGGCCCCGCCGGCCAATCGGGATTGCTGCGCGTGAAGGCGACTGTTCGTTCGAAACCGATCCCCGCGCCAGCGCGGATCGCCACCCATTCGAGCAGTGCGCGGGCAGCCGGATCCTTGAAGCCGTCGCGCAGGCGATCCCCCTCGCTGACCCGTCCCTTGCGATAGGCATCGATCGCTTGACGCAGCGCCGGAAGATCGATGCCGGGCGCGACCTGCGCCGCGCGCGATGGATCAGGCACTTCCGGCACCGGCGCTACGGGAGAGACGGCGGCATCCGGCAGCGGAAATGCGATCCCCGCCTCCGGATCGGCGGAGGCATAAGCTTTGGCCGAGGCGGGCAGCGCAGCCGGCAGGCCCTGGCTCGGCACGGTCTCGGGGGCTTTGGCCTCGATCTTGAGGGCATCCGCCGCGACTGGATCCGCAATCCGCGACTCGGGCAGGGCAGCGGACGGCGCCACTGCGTCACTCGCGGGACGGAGCGTCGGAGCGTCCGTTCCCGGGCCGGAGGAGGCCGCGAGGACGGAGCCCGCCGAGGCGAGGGCGAGGACCAGCATCAGGGTCGCGTGCTGCGTCGAGAACACCATGGTTCTTCCAGTCCCGTCGTATGCGGACAGGCCCCCAAGCTCGCCCGGAGGGCATGAACAAGCTCACCCAGAGGGCATTAAGAAGGCATTAACCCCGTGAAAGGAGCGTTTGCGCCGGTGCGGGCGAGGGCCTATGTCTGCCCATCCGCGCGAAGCGGTGCCGCTGCCGGACAACCGGTGCATGACAAGACCGACGGCTGGGAACGCCAGGATGACCGAGACCTCCACCCGACGCCTCCGCGGCGCGATATCCGCCCTCGTGACCCCGTTCAAGGACGGTGCCTTCGACGAAGCCGCCTTTCGCAAGTTCGTGAACTGGCAGATCGCGCAAGGCATCCATGGTCTCGTCCCCACCGGAACGACCGGCGAGAGCCCGACGCTGAGTCACGCGGAGCATGATCGCGTCGTCGAGATCTGCATTGAGGAGGCCGCGGGCCGCGTGCCGGTGATCGCCGGTGCCGGATCGAATTCCACCGCCGAAGCCGTCGAGCGTGCCCGACATGCCGAGAGGGCGGGAGCGAACGCCGTGCTGGTGGTCACGCCCTACTACAACAAGCCGACGCAGGCCGGGCTCTACGCGCATTTCAAGGCCGTGAACGATGCCATCGGCATTCCGATCATCCTCTACAACATCCCAGGACGTTCCATCGTCGATATGAGCGTCGAAACGATGGCACGCTTGTATGAGCTCAAGAATATCGCCGGGGTAAAGGACGCCACGGCCAAGCTTGACCGGGTCAGTCTGCAGCGCCAAGCCATGGGCGAAGAGTTCGTCCAGCTTTCAGGCGAAGATGCGACGGCGCTCGGGTTCAATGCGCATGGAGGCTGCGGCTGCATCTCCGTCGTCTCGAACGTGGCGCCCCGGCTCAGCGCAGATCTGCAGGAGGCGACGCTGCGGGGCGATTACGCCAAGGCCCTGCAGATCCAGGACCGGCTGCTGCCCCTGCACGCCAGCATGTTCGTGGAACCGAACCCGTCCCCGGCGAAATACGCGCTCGCTCGGCTTGGCCTGATGACGGATGAAGTCCGTCTGCCCTTGCTGACGGTAAGCGACGAGACGAAGGCCCTGGTAGACGCGGCGCTGCGTCATGCCGGGCTGCTCGACGCCTGACCACATCTGGCAAAGCGAAGCGCGACGAACCATATCCCTCGGCCCGGTCGCGCTGTCGCGGTCGGCCTGACCCGACGTTGTGATGGCTCCCAAACCTGAATCGAACCGCCGCGTCGTCGCCGATAACCGCGCCGCCCGCTACCATTACGAGATCACGGATACGCTTGAGGCCGGGCTCGCCCTAACGGGGACCGAGGTCAAATCCCTGCGCAAAGGGAAGGCGACGATCGGCGAGGCCTATGCCGGGCCATCCGGTACCGACCTGATGCTCTTCAATGCCTACATCCCCGAATACGTGGAGGCGAACCGTTTCAATCATGAAACGAAGCGCCCCCGCCGTCTGCTGCTTCATCGCAAGCAGATCAACAAGTTGATCGGCGCCACCCAGCGGGAAGGCTTCACGGTGGTTCCGCTGAAGATCTATTTCAATGAGCGTGGGCGCGCCAAGATCGAACTTGGACTTGGACGGGGTAAGAAGCTTCACGACAAGCGTGAGACCGCCAAAGAGCGGGACTGGCAGCGCGACCGTGCGCGTATCCTGCGAGACCGGGGCTAGCGTTCGACGCTGGTAGGTCCGACCGATCAGCCTTGAGAGAGGCTGATCGGGTGATACCGACGCGAAGACGGGCTGCACATCGTCGTGGATGAGCCGGGCGAACCGCTAGATTGGCGCGAGGCGCGCGTTATGCGTCCGGTGCGACCTCATCCTGGCGGATACCGTAACGGCTCTCAAGTGCCGCGCTCGGTCGAGCGGACCGTTCCGGTGTCTCGCCGCGCGAGCGCGTCGGTGTGTCCGCTTGCCCTCGGGTGTCGGGCCCCCGTGCGTCCTGGTTGCGCACCGCGCGCTCACCCGCGTCGCGACCAATGCGTCCAAGGAGATGAGCGAGGTCAATGAACTCGTCGGCCTGACGCCGGAGATCGTCGGCGATCATCGCAGGTTGGGTTTGTATGGTGGATACGACGGTGACTCGGACGCCGCGCCGCTGCATGGCCTCCACGAGAGACCGGAAATCTCCATCGCCGGAGAACAGCACCATGTGGTCGATGCGCGGCGCAAGTTCGAGCGCGTCGATCGCGAGCTCGATATCCATGTTACCCTTGACCTTCCGGCGACCCATGGAGTCGACGAATTCCTTGGCAGGTTTCGTGACAACGCAGAATCCATTGTAGTCCAGCCAGTCAATCAGCGGCCGAATCGAAGAATATTCCTGATCCTCTACGATGGCCGTGTAGTAAAAAGCGCGAACGAGCTGATCTCGCGACTGAAATTCTTTGAGAAGCCTTCGATAGTCGATGTCAGCTCCAAGAGCCTTCGTTGCAGAGTAAAGGTTTGCCCCATCGATAAAGAGGGCGCTACGTTGGTGTGCGCTCATTACGGAACCCAATATTCTAAAAGGCCTTATTTCGCAACATTCACCGGCAATCCATTATCAATGGGTCTATTGTCTGAGCTTTACACTCTCTCGACCTGAGTATTGAATGGGCGGGTCGGGAATTTCCCGCGTGCCGTAAATTCGCAAAAGAAAGACGGATGAAGAAAAGAAGATGATTTACTCAGGCATAATCGAAAGAAAGTCAAGTCTAATCCTGCGTTTTGCCTTTATTTCAACCTAAGGTAAATATCCCAACTTGCCCCTCCCGAGTTTACTGGGTCCAGCGTTCAGGAATCCGGTAATGCATCGCAAATCGCTTGCGCGCTGAGCTCAAGATTTTTAATCAGTCTTATCCTGCGTAGCAGCTTGGTAGGCAGTAGTTGAATGCAGAACGGTCGGCGAGACACCTGAATGTTGTATCTCGCGACGACATCTGCATGCCACGCGCCACTGCTTACCCGTTGACTCGCTCGACTTTGTTGACGGTTCTTTTGCCGCGCAACTCCGCGATGATGGCATTGAGGTGCTTGAGGTCCCAGACGGAAAGATCGATGACGATCTGCGTAAAATCCTGAGTTTTCCGCTTCATGGAAACATTGTCGATGTTACCGTCGTGATCCGCGATGACTTGGGCGATCTGCGCGAGCACGCCAGGTTCGTTGATGGACTGCAGCGCGAGACGCGCTGGGAAACGCTCGCTCGTCCCTGCCTCCACGTCCCATCGTACATCAAGCCACCGGTCGGGTTCGTTGTCGAAGGCAGCCAGAGCGGCCGACTGGATCGGATAGATCGTGACACCGATCCCGGGAGTCAGAATGCCGACGATCCGATCGCCGGGGACCGCACCGCCATTCGGTGCAAAGCTGACCGGCAGATCGCCGTCGAGCCCACGGATCGGGATACCATCCGCGCGTCCAAGATCGGAGGCTCGACCGTCAGGAAAGGTCAGGCGCATCGTCTGATCTTTGGCGAGGCTCAAGCGGCCCGCCCCGTCGCCCGAGGCCGGTTGCGGCAGGGGAGCCGGGGCTCCGCGGCGTTCGTCCTTGTGATCGGGATAGACCGCTCGTACGACGTCGCCCGAGAACATTTCACCCCGGCCAACGGCCGCGAAGACGTCTTCGGTACTCTGGCGGGCGAGGCGAGGCAGTGCGCCCCGCAGTTTGTCGTCCGAGAAGCTTTTCGCAGCTCTCTCGAAGGCCCGATCGAGGATCTGGCGCCCGAGGCCAGCATATTGACGCCGGACGGCCGAGCGCGTCGCCCGGCGGATCGCGGAGCGCGCCTTACCGGTGACGACTAACGATTCCCAAGCTGCCGGCGGGGACGCGCCGTCCGAGCGCGCGATCTCGACCTCGTCACCGTTCACGAGTTCATGCAACAGGGGCGCCATGCGTCCATTGATCTTTACGCCGACTGCTGAATTGCCGACGTCGGTGTGAACCGCATAGGCGAAGTCGATCGGCGTGGCCCCACGGGGCAGGGCAATCAGCCGGCCCTTGGGCGTGAAGCAGAACACCTGATCCTGAAAGAGTTCGAGTTTCGTGTGCTCGAGGAACTCTTCCGGACTATCGCCCTCCGCAAGCAGTTCGATCGTACGGCGGAGCCATTGATAGGCCCCGCTTTCGGTGGCAAGGCGCGGATGACCACCACCGATCTCGTCCTTTCCGCCGCTTTCCTTGTAGTGGGCATGCGCGGCGATACCGTACTCGGCGATTTCGTCCATCGCAGCCGTGCGGATCTGGAGTTCGACGCGCTGGCTCTTCGGTCCGATCACCGTCGTATGGATCGAGCGATAATCGTTCTGCTTCGGCGTTGAAATGTAATCCTTGTAGCGCCCTGGAACCATCGGCCAGCTCGTGTGGACGACGCCGAGGGCGCCGTAGCAATCGGAAAGCGTCTCCACCACGACCCGGAATCCGAAGATGTCCGATAATTGCTCGAAGGCGACGGATTTCCGTTCCATCTTGGCAGAGATTGAGTAGGGCCGCTTCTGCCGCCCCGTGACGACTGCTTTAATCCCCTGGGCCGAGAGTTTTGCGGTGAGATCCTGCTCGATACTTTCAACCAGCCGCTCGGACTTCGCTGAGAGATCGGAGAGGCGCTGGGCAATGGTGGCGTAAATCTCAGGTTTGAGATTGCGCAACGCAAGATCTTCGAGTTCCTCACGTAGCTCTTGCATGCCCATTCGGCCTGCGAGCGGAGCATAGATATCCAGGGTTTCCTGGGCGATGCGCTCGCGCTTGTCGACGCGCATGTGGTGGAGGGTGCGCATGTTATGCAGGCGGTCGGCGAGCTTTACGAGAAGCACGCGAACGTCTGCCGCGACCGCCAAGAGAAGCTTCCGGAAGTTCTCGCCCTGGGCTGCCCGCTTCGAAACAAGATCGAGACGTTTCAGCTTGGTCAGGCCGTCGACCAGCGCACCGATTTCAGGGCTGAAGATCTCGCGAATCTCGTCGAGGGTGGCGGCCGTATCTTCCACCGTATCGTGCAGCACCGCCGCTACGATGGTCGCGTCGTCGAGGCGGAGATCGGTGAGAATCGCTGCGACTTCAAGGGGATGAGCGAAGAAGGGATCGCCTGAGGCCCGCTTCTGTGTGCCGTGCGCGCGCATTGCGTAGACATAGGCGCGGTTGAGCAGGGCCTCGTCCGCCGCGGGATTGTAGCGCTTGACCCGCTCGACAAGCTCGTATTGGCGCATCATCCGCCGAGGGACCCTTCCACGCTTGAGCGCGCCCGGCATGGGGCGTGATGCAGCGATGTGTCCCGCATTGCACGCGGGCACGCCAGCCCCAAGGCGTCGCAGGATGCGGAAATCCGGGAGGCGGGACGAAAAAAAACCCGGCGCGGGGCCGGGTTTTCGACGCGGATGCGCGGGGACGGAGCCTACTCGGCCTCGTCGTCCGTCTCGGTGGGCGGCGCCAGGTTCTCGAGGCCGCGCAGCAGGTCTTCCTCGCTCATGCGGTCGAACTGCACGGCGCTGTCGTCGCTGGAGGATTGCGGGGCGACGGCGGCGGCGGCCGGCGAGCTGGAAAGCAGCGGGACGGTTTCCGCTTCCGGCTCATCGACTTCGACGTATTTCTGCATCGAATGGATGAGCTGTTCCTTGAGGTCGTCCGCCGTGATCGTCTCGTCGCCGATCTCGCGCAGGGCGCAGACGGGGTTCTTGTCGCGGTCGCGGTCGATGGTCAGCGGCGCGCCGGCGGCGAGCAGGCGAGCCCGATGGCTGGCGAGCAGGACCAGCTCGAAGCGGTTCTCGACCTTGTCGATGCAGTCTTCAACGGTGACGCGAGCCATGGCGGACGGCTCCTTCCTCGGACGGAATTTCGGGGTTCAACCCGCGTCATACACGCCTTCACGACGGGCAACAAGCGGCGCGCGGTGTTGCATCATGCTGCGCGCGGCCCTGCATCATCCGGCACACGTGCGAGATCCACCCGCAATCCCGGGCGCGCACGGCGCCAAATGCCCCTGCGACGGCCGGGCGGCGCGGTTATAAGGGAGCAAATCCGGATCGGGGAAACGATTCGGCCAAGGGGGAGACCGGACCATGACCACGATGCTCAGCCGTCGCAGCCTGCTCGGCTGCGGGTGCACACTCGGGGCCGCGTGCTTCGCCGCGACGGCCCTGCCGGATCTGGCCTTCGCGGCGAGCCCGTCCTCCAAGAAGACCACCCTGTCCGCCGACCAGGCGCTGGAAGCCCTCAAGGAGGGCAACCGCCTCTACCACACCGACAGCCCGGTCCGGGCGGTCCAGGGCCGCGAGCGCCGGATCGAGATCGCGCTCGGCCAGACGCCGTTCGTGGTGCTGGTGAGCTGCTCCGATTCGCGCGTCTCGCCGGAGATCCTGTTCGGGCGCGGCCTCGGCGAGCTCTTCATCGTGCGCAACGCCGGCAACTGCGTGGATACGGCGGCGCTCGGCTCCATCGAATACGCGGTCTCGCAGCTCGGGGTGCCCCTGGTGCTGGTGATGGGCCACAGCCGCTGCGGCGCGGTGGAGGCCGCCGTCGACGTGGTGAAGAACAACACCGTCTATCCGGGTTCCATCGGCCGGATGATCGAGCCGATCGTCCCGGCGGTGCTCAGCCAGCGCGACAAGCCGGGCGACTTCGTGGAGAACTGCGTGCGCGCCAACGTCAACCGGGTGGTGGAGCGCCTGCGCTCGGCCTCCGAGCCGGCCCTGCTCGATCCCCTCAAGGCCGGCAAGCTGCGGGTGATCGGCGCCTCCTACAGCCTCGACAACGGCACCGTGGACTTCTTCAACGAGGGCTGACCGGCGCCGGTGCCATGTTGACACAGGTGGCGGGCGGTGCGACTGCGCCGCCCTTCCCGGGGCTGACCCGGCTTGAGGAGGATATCCCATGGCGCGCGCGTGCATCTTCCCCGGCCAGGGCAGCCAGGCGGTCGGCATGGGCCGGGCGCTCGCCGAGCACTTCCACCAGGCCCGCGACGTGTTCGCGGAGGTGGACGACGCCCTGAACCAGCCGCTCTCGCGCCTGATGTTCGAGGGTCCGGTGGAGGAACTCACCCTCACCGCCAACGCCCAGCCGGCCCTGATGGCCGCGAGCCTGGCGGCGCTCCGCGTCCTGGAGGCCGAGCGCGGCCTCGACCTGAAGCGCGACGCGGCCTGCGTCGCCGGCCATTCGCTCGGCGAGTACACGGCCCTGGCCGCCGCCGGCACCTTCTCCATCGCCGACGCCGCCCGGCTCCTGCGGATTCGCGGCACCGCCATGCAGGACGCGGTGGCCCCCGGCGCCGGCGCCATGGCGGCGCTGATCGGCGCCGATCCCGAGACCGCGCGGGGCATCGCGGCCGAGGCCGCCGAGGGCGCGGTCTGCGAGGTCGCCAACGACAATGGGGGCGGACAGGTCGTGCTCTCCGGCGCCAAGGCGGCGGTGGAGCGCGCGGTCGCCCTGGCGCAGGCGCGCGGGATCAAGCGCGCGGTCATGCTCAACGTCTCGGCGCCGTTCCACTGCGCGCTGATGGCGCCGGCGGCGGAGGCCATGCGCGCGGCGCTGTCCGAGGTCGCCATGCACACCCCCGTGGTCCCGGTCTACGCCAACGTGCTCGCCGCCCCGATCTCCGATCCGGCCGCGATTCGCGAAGCCCTGGTGGCCCAGGTCACCGGCACCGTGCGCTGGCGCGAGAGCGTCGCCGCCATGGCGGCGGCGGGGGTCGACCAGTTCACGGAGGTCGGCACCGGCAAGGTGCTCACCGGCCTCGTCAAGCGCATCGCCGCCGGGGCCTCGGCCGGCGCGGTCGGCACCCCCGACGACGTCTCCGCGTTTCCCAGCCTCGGCTGAACCACAGGATTGTCCATGTTCGACCTGACCGGCCGCAAGGCCCTCGTCACCGGCGCCACCGGCGGCCTCGGCGGCGCCATCGCGCGGGGCCTGCACGCGCAGGGGGCGACCGTCGCCATCTCGGGCACCCGCCAGGCGGCCCTGGAGGCCTTCGCGGCCGAGCTCGGGGGCGAGCGCGTCCACGTCGTGGCCGGCGACCTCTCCGACAAGGCCTCGGTGGAGGCCCTGGTGCCGGCGGCCGAAGCGGCGCTCGGCGGCCTCGACATCCTCGTCAACAACGCCGGCATCACCCGGGATAACCTCGTGCTGCGCATGAAGGACGACGAGTGGGACGCGGTGATCGCCGTCAACCTCTCGGCCGCCTTCCGGCTCTCGCGGGCCGCCGTGAAGGGCATGATGAAGCGCCGCTACGGCCGCATCGTGAACATCGGCTCGGTGGTGGGCACCACCGGCAATCCGGGGCAGGTGAACTACGCCGCCGCCAAGGCCGGCCTCGTCGGCATGACCAAGGCGCTCGCGGCGGAAGTCGCCACCCGCAACCTCACGGTCAACTGCATCGCGCCGGGCTTCATCACCTCGCCGATGACGGACGCCCTCAACGAGAAGCAGCGCGAGGGCATCCTCGGCCGCGTTCCCATGGGGCGGCTGGGCACGGGCACCGACATCGCGGCGGCCGCGATCTACCTCGCCTCGGACGAGGCCGCCTACGTCACCGGCCAGACCCTCCACGTGAACGGCGGCATGGCGATGGTGTGAGGCACGACCGGCTCTCACCCCCCGGAACCGGCTCTCCTCCCCCTTGCGGGGAGGAGTTGGAGGTGGGGGTGCGAGCTCGCGGGTCGTCGACGTGCGCTGGCGCCGACACCCCCACCCCTGACCCCTCCCCGCAAGGGGGAGGGGGATTCCTGCTGCACCGCACACCCGAAAAAAGTCCCGATTGGCTCGAAAAAGCCACAGCGATGAACGGGTTGTGAACCGGCCCTCGCCAGCGTCGGAACCCTGTGTTAACACCCGGCCTGCCGTGCGAGGGGGGTGCCGATTCAGCGCGTTGCGGGAGTTTGAAAAAAACGGGTCACCGGCTGGACAAGTACGGCGACTTGACCGAAACGCGCCATCGAACACACCGGCCGCCATTCTCGAATACGTCCCGGGATGGGACGGCGGTCACGGCACCTTCACCTGCAAAGACCTTGCACCTGCCAAGACCTTGCACCACCTCGACCTTGAAGAGCTAAGGACCAAGACCGATGAGCGATATCGCTGAGCGCGTGAAGAAGATCGTTGTCGAGCACCTCGGCGTGGAGCCGGAGAAGGTGGTCGAGGGCGCGAACTTCATCGATGATCTCGGCGCCGACAGCCTCGACACCGTCGAGCTCGTGATGGCGTTCGAGGAGGAGTTCAACGTCGAGATCCCGGACGACGCCGCCGAGACCATCCAGACGGTCGGCGACGCGGTGAAGTTCCTCGAGAAGAACTCCGCTTAAACCACACCGGGTCGCGCGCGAGCGGGGTCGGTCTCGGCCCCGCGCGCCATCCGTTTTTGTCGATGGGACTGGTTCGGGAACGTACGATGCGTCGGGTCGTAGTGACAGGCTTGGGGATGGTGACGCCGCTGGCCAGCGGAGTCGAAGCCACCTGGAGCCGGTTGATCGCCGGCGAGTCCGCCGCCAAGGTCGTGACGGCGTTCCCGGTGGACGATCTCGCCTGCCGCATCGCCTGCTCGGTTCCCTTCGGTGACGGCAGCGCGGGCAGCTTCAACCCCGACGCCGTCATGGAGGCGAAGGAGCAGCGCAAGGTCGATCCGTTCATCGTCTACGCGATGGCCGCCGCCCACGAGGCCCTGAACGACGCCGACTGGCACCCGACCTCCTACGAGGACCAGTGCGCCACCGGCGTCATGGTCGGCTCCGGCATCGGCGGCATCGGCGGCATCTACGACGCCTCGGTGACCCTGCACGACAAGGGGCCGCGCCGGATCTCGCCCTTCTTCATCCCCGGTCGAATCATCAACCTCGCCTCGGGCCAGATCTCCATCGCGCACGGCCTCAAGGGCCCGAATCACGCGGTGGTCACGGCCTGCTCCACCGGCGCCCACGCCATCGGCGACGCGGCCCGGCTGATCCAGTTCGGCGATGCCGACGTCATGGTGGCGGGCGGCGCCGAATCCCCCGTGAACCGCCTCGCGCTCGCGGGCTTCGCCGCCTGCCGCGCCCTCTCCACCGGCTTCAACGACGCCCCCACCAAGGCCTCGCGCCCCTACGACAAGGACCGCGACGGCTTCGTCATGGGCGAGGGCGCCGGCGTGGTGGTGCTGGAGGAGTACGAGCACGCCAAGGCGCGCGGCGCGAAGATCTACGCCGAGGTCATCGGCTACGGCCTGACCGGCGACGCCTACCACATCACCTCGCCGGCCCCGGACGGCGACGGCGCCTTCCGCTGCATGAGCGCCGCCGTGAAGCGCGCCGGCATCCAGGCCAGCGACCTCGACTACATCAACGCCCACGGCACCTCGACGCCCATGGGCGACGAATTGGAGCTGAAGGCCGTGGAGCGCCTGCTGGGCGAGCACGCGGCACGCGCCTCGATGTCCTCTACCAAATCCTCGATCGGCCACCTCCTCGGCGCCGCCGGCTCCGTGGAAGCCATCTTCTCGATCCTCGCCATCCGCGACGGCATCCTCCCGCCGACCCTCAACCTCGACACCCCCTCCGTGGAAACCGCGATCGACCTCGTGCCGCACGAGGCCAAGCGCAAGCGGGTGGATACGGTGCTGTCGAACTCGTTCGGGTTTGGCGGGACGAATGCGAGCTTGGTGATGCGGCGGGTGGATTAACGTCCACTTTGCACGTTTCCGTTCGTTGGTCGTGAAGCACGGGTCCCCTCTCCTGTAAGGAGAGGGACAGGGTGAGGTGTGTGACCTCTCCAGACATGGACCACACCTCACCCCAACCCTCTCCTTCCAGGAGAGGGGGCCTGTTGGGGTTGATCCACCCGCCCCGTCTCTTCCCGCCGACCCGCAACCTCGACAGCCCCTCCGTCGGGGCTGCCATCGACATCGTACCGCGCGAGGCCAAGCGCGTGGATACGGTACCGTCGAATTCGTTTGGGTTTGGTGGGACCATTGCGAACACGGTGATGCGGCGGGTGGAGTGAGCTTTCTCGCTTACTTCAGTGCTTGCAAAAATTCGCCAACTCGGAACTGCATCGTCGTTCCATCGAGGGTGAAGTCTTCAATGCGATATACGGCGATATAGCCAGCCCGTCGTTTGGGCTCGCCGTCTTTCATGACGCTGCGTGTCACAGCCACCCTTCGTCCATCCTTGATTGCGGCCAAGAATTTTGGCCACTTGCCCTTACTAGCCTTTACGTGGGGCTCCATGTAGACGCCATCTGTAATCCTCTCTTGGTGGACGCACGGAAGAAGTTCCTCTCCGATTTTCGCGAACCAGCTGCCAGGGTATCCAACCGCCTTTATTGCTTCCACTACAACTTCCCTATTCGATAGTTATTGCCAATCATATTTGCTCATCAGCTCACTCAGTCTATCGAGTGCTACTCCTGCGTGCAATCCACTTTTCGCGGGACGCAATGCTTTCGTTCGTTGCACGATCGTCATTCCGGGGCGCCGCAGGCGAGCCCGGAATCCAGAACCGCTGACGGTGCAAGGTCTTTCACCAACTGTGTTTCTGGATCCCGGGCTCCGCTGCGCGGCCCCGGGATGACGGAGCGGCTCGGAAAGGCCGACGTTCCAAAGGTCATTTAACATCGCTTCATCCAGCTCTGTACCGAAGTCAGTCGCTCTGAGCCTCGCTCCGCCACAAAACCCACCAAGTTCGCGCGCCAAACTGCCCGCCCCGTGTGCCCGACCCCTCGACTCGGGCGCACGAAATCCCCCAAAACATCCGGCGGCGGCCGGGGCGGGGACCTGAGGCCCGAACAGGATGTCCATGTTCTTCCGCAAGCGCGACAAGACCCCGGCGGTGACGCCGACCCCCGCCGACGAGCCGGCCCTGCCGAACCGCCTGTCGCCGCGCAGCCCGTCCGAGGCGATCAAGCCCACCGCCGCGCCGCCGCCGCCCCAGCGGCCGGTCCGTGAGCGCGGCGGTCTGCTCGCCCGCATCTCCGGCCTGCTCACCGCCTCCGTGGTGCTCGCCATCGCGGTGATGATCGGCGTGACCCTGTTCGAGCGCCAGACCAAGGAGCCGGGGCCGCTGCCCGCCGACAAGGTCGTGGTGATCCCGCCCCGCAGCGGCACCTCCGAGATCGCCGAGGCGCTGGCCCGCGAGGGTGTCATCGCCCACACCGCCCTGTTCGAATGGGCCGCGCGGCTCTCGGGCAAGGCGCTGAAGGCCGGCGAGTATACCTTCAAGTCCCATGCCAGCATCGGCGACGCCATCGAGACCCTGTCCTCGGGCCGGCAGGTCCAGCACGCCATCACCTTCCCGGAGGGGCTGACCTCCGAGCAGATCGTGGTGCGCCTCAACGACAACGACATCCTCAGCGGCGACATCAACGAGATCCCGCCCGAGGGCTCGCTCCTGCCCGACACCTACAAGTTCGAGCGCGGCGCCACCCGCCAGCAGATCGTCAACCTCATGCGCGCCAAGCAGCGCGAGGTCCTGAACCAGATCTGGCTGCGCCGCTCGGCCGAGATCCCGGTCAAGACCCCCGCCGAGATGGTGACCCTGGCCTCCATCGTGGAGAAGGAGACGGGCCGGGCCGACGAGCGCCCGCGCGTCGCCGGCGTGTTCGTCAACCGCCTCAACAAGCGCATGAAGCTGCAATCGGACCCCACCATCGTGTACGGGCTCGTGGGCGGGCGTGGCACCCTGGGGCGCGGCATCCAGCGCTCCGAGATCGACCGCGCCACGCCCTACAACACCTACGTGATCGAGGGCCTGCCGCCGGGCCCGATCGCCAATCCGGGCCGCGCGGCCCTGGAGGCGGTGGCCAACCCCTCGCGCACCAAGGACCTGTTCTTCGTGGCCGACGGCACCGGCGGCCACGCCTTCGCCGAGACCCTGGAGGGCCATTCGCGCAACGTCGCCCGCTGGCGCCAGGTTGAGAAGGCCCGCCAGACGCCCGCGCCGGACATGGCGGTCGACAAGGCCGACCCGCCGGGGGCGGCGAGCGTCCCCGGCACCGCCTCGGCCTACGCGCCGGAGGGCACCAACTTCGCCGGCGGCGCCGAGCCGGGCGGGCCCCGTCCGAAGGCCTTCGACGCCTCCGAGGGCACCCGCCTCGACCCCCTGCGCAACAAGACCTTCGACCTGAATTCGCCGAAAAGCGTGCCCGTGCTGCGGCAGCCGTAGGGAGTCCGGCGGCATGATCCTCTCCAGCATGACGGGCTTTGCCCGCGCCGCCGGCAGCAGCGGGCCGGTCCAGTGGGCCTGGGAGGTCCGCAGCGTGAACGGGCGCGGCCTCGACGTGCGCCTGCGCGTGCCGAACGGCTACGACGCGGTGGGCGAGATCGCCCGCACCGCCCTGCAGAAGACCCTGGCCCGCGGCCAGTGCCAGCTCTCCCTCGCCCTGACCCGCCCCGAGGCCGCGCCCCGCGTCCGCATCAACGAGACGCTGCTCGGCGAGCTCGCCGCCGCCGTCGCCCGGGTGCCGCGCCCCGAGGGCATGGCGCCCGCGAGCCTCGACGGGCTGCTCGGCATCCGGGGCGTCATCGAATCCGACGAGGAGCCGGGCTCGGACACCGAGGCGCTCGCCCGGGACCTCGCCGAGGGCGTGGTCCGCCTGGTCGCCGACCTCGTGGAGGCCCGCCGCGCGGAGGGGCGGGCGCTGAAGGGCGTCGTCGAGGGCCAGCTCGCCGAGATGGCCCGCCTCACCGCCGCCGCCGAGGCCTGCCCCGCCCGCCGGCCCGAGGCGGTCAAGGCGCGCCTCGCCGCCACCGTCGCCAGCCTGACGGAGGCCGGCGGCCTCGACCCCGACCGCCTGCACCAGGAGGCCGTGCTGCTCGCCGCCAAGGCCGATGTCCGCGAGGAACTCGACCGTCTCCGCGCGCACCTCGCCAGCGCCGCCGACCTGCTCGCCGCCGGCGGCCCCGTCGGCCGCAAGCTCGATTTCCTGGCCCAGGAGCTCGGCCGCGAGGCCAATACCCTGTGCGCGAAGGCCGGCGACGTCACGCTCTCGCGGATCGGACTCGACTTGAAGGCCGTGGTGGAGCAATTCCGGGAGCAGGTTCAGAACGTCGAGTAGGTTTTTCCGAGCATGCAGGCCACGACGATCGGGCGGCGCGGGTTCATCCTCATCCTGTCCTCGCCCTCCGGGGCGGGCAAGACCACGCTGACGCGCCAACTGGCGTCCGATCACACGTGGGGACTCGACGTCTCGATCTCGGTGACGACCCGGCAGCGTCGCCCCTCCGAGATCGACGGCAAGCACTACAACTTCATCGACCGCGAGGCCTTCGACGCCCTGCGCGGCGCCGACAACCTGCTCGAATGCGCCGAGGTGCACGGCAATTTCTACGGCACCCCGCGCAAGCCGGTGGAGAAGGTGCTGGGCGCCGGCCGGGACATGATCTTCGACATCGACTACCAGGGCACCCGGCAGGTGCGGGCCAAGCTCACCGACGACGTGGTCACGGTCTTCATCCTGCCGCCCTCCCTCGCCGAGCTGCGCCACCGCCTGGAGCGCCGGGCCGAGGATTCCCCCGATACCATCGAGAAGCGCCTCGCCAACGCCCGCCTGGAGATCCAACGCTGGAGCGAGTACGACTACGTCATCGTCAACGACGACCTCGACGATGCCTTCCGGTCCCTCGAAGGCATCCTCATCGCCGAGCGCCTGAAGCGGGCGCGGCGCACCGGCCTCACCCCCTTCGTGGAAGCCCTCCTCGCCGAACCCGACTGACGCACTGCCTGACCGACGGACCTGCCTGACCGACGGACCTGCCCGAGATGTGAGCGGGCCCCCAGGAACGTTCGGCGGGACACCGGGTTGGCCCGCCGCCGCGCCGACCTGCGGCGGGGGGGCGAAGAATGCGCGAGCGAAGCTGTGACGTCGCGGTGATCGGGGCCGGCACCGCCGGGCTCGCCGCCTTCCACGCCGCCCGCGAGGCCGGCGCCGACGCCGTGCTGATCGAGGCGGGGCCCGGCGGCACCACCTGCGCCCGCGTCGGCTGCATGCCCTCGAAACTCCTCGTCACCGCCGCCGAGGCCGCGCACGGCGCGCGCCACGCCGGGCGCTTCGGGGTCGAGGCCGGCCCGGTGCGGGTCGACGGCCGCGCCGTGATGGTGCGCCTGCGCCGCGAGCGCGACCACTTCGTCGCCGGCGTGTGCGAGGGCGTCGCGCGCATCCCGGCCTCCGCCCGCATCGACGGGCGCGCCCGCTTCACCGGCAACGACACCCTGGCGATCGACGACCACACGCGCCTCGGCTTTCGCGCCGCCATCATCGCGACGGGGTCGAGCCCGGCGGTACCGAAGGCCCTGGCCGATCTCGGCGCGCGCGTGCTCACCACCGACACCCTGTTCGAGATCGCGGACCTGCCGGCCTCCCTGGCGGTACTCGGCGGCGGCCCGGTGGGCATCGAAATCGCCCAGGCGATGGCGCGCCTCGGCGTCGCCGTCAGCCTGTTCGATCCCGGCACGCACCTCGCGTCCCTACGCGACGACGGGCTCGCCGCCGAGGCCGCGCGGATCTTCGGCGCGGAGATGTCCCTGCATTTGGGCTCCACCGTGACGGCGGGCGCGGTCGACGGCGACGGCGATGGCGACGGGGCGTGCCTGCACTGGACGGACGCGCGAGGGGACACGCATTCCGGCCGCTTCGCCCAGGTGCTCTCCGCCGCCGGGCGGCCCCCGAACGTCCGGGGTCTCGGGCTCGAAGCCACGGACCTCACCCGCGATGAAGACGGCCTGCCGGAGTTCGATGCGCGCACGCTGCTCTGCGCAGGCGCGCCGATCCTGATCGCCGGGGACGCCAATGCCGAGCGGCCGGTCCTGCACGAGGCCTCGCGCCAGGGGCGCATCGCCGGCGCCAACGCGGCCCGGCTCGTGGCGTCCGGCCGGGAGGCCGTCGCGGCGCCCCGGCGCTGGACACCCCTCGCCATGGTCTTCACCCAGCCCCAGGCGGCGAGCGTCGGCACACCCTACGACGCGGAGGATCCGGACCTTGTCCTCGGCACCGTGGATTTCGGCGACCAGGGCCGGGCCCGGATCCACGGCGAGAACGCCGGCGGCCTGCGCCTGCATGCCGACCGGTCCGGCCGCCTCCGGGGCGCCGAGATGTTCGGCCCCGAATGCGAGCACCTCGCCCATCTCCTCGCCCTGGCGATCGAAGACGGGTTGTCGGCGCGGGACCTTCTCGACCGGCCCTTCTACCACCCGACGGTGGAGGAGGGGCTGAAGACGGCCCTGGATGCGATCGTGGCGACCCTCGACGGGGCGTGAGGAGCGCAGCGGCGGGACTGCTTCGACCCGCCCGCCTCGGTGCTGCCGGGCCGGCATCTGACGCGGCTCGCGGTTGATGGGTTCGCAAGGTCGAGAGGATTGACGCGGGTTCCTCGAAAGGTCTGGCGGTGAAGCTTTCGGAGAAGGAGGGCTGACGACAAATCCGGTTCGGTGATGGAGCACGACCGCCCTCCCTCTCCTGAAAGGAGAGGGCTGGGGTGAGGTGTGGTCCCTCTCCGGAAAGGCCACGCCCCAAACCCTGTCCCTCTCCCGAAGGAGAGGGGACCCGCGGGTGTCTCCAGAGGTGGAGCGGCGAGAGCCTTCCGGGAGAACGACGGGATACACGCCATCCCTGTTCGCTCGTGAAGCACCACCGCGCTCCCTCTCCTGGAAGGAGAGGGTTGGGGTGAGGTGTGGTCCCTCTCCGGAAAGGCCACGCACCTCACCCTGTCCCTCTCCCGAAGGAGAGGGGACCCGCGGGTTACTCCAGGGGTGGAGCGGCGAGAGCCTTCCGGGAGAACGTCGTCGTGCGGATCATCCCGGTTCGCTCGTGAAGCACGACCGCGATCCCTCTCCTGAAAGGAGAGGGTTGGGGTGAGGTGTGGTCCCTCTCCGGAAAACTCACGCCCCAAACCCTGTCCCTCTCCCGAAGGAGAGGGGACCTGCGTGTTCCGCGAGAGGTGGGACGACGACAGCCTTCCGGGCGAACGAGGAATCACGACAATTCGGTTCGCGCGGCCCCGAAGCGGCCCCCCGGATCCCGCCTCACACCATCGGCGGCGGGGCCGCCAGCGCGTTCCGCCGGCGGTGCGTGCTCACCGTGTTGCCGACGGAGGCCACGACGATGCAGGCGATGGCGAGCCATTCGGTGGGCGCGAGGCGCTCCCCCAGGATCACGAGACCCGCCAGCGAGCCAATGGCGGGCTCCAGGCTGAGGAGCACGCCGAAGCTCTGCTTCGTGAGGCGCTTCAGGGCGACCATCTCCAGCGTGTAGGGCAGGGCGCTCGACAGCGCCGCCACACCGAGCCCGACGGCGAGGATGCCCGGGTCGAGCAGGACCGTGCCCGCGGCGGCGAGGCCGAAGGGCATCACGACCAGCGCCGCCACCGACATGCCGAGGGCCACGGCCGGACCGCCGGGGAGATGCCCGACGCGCTGACCGAAGATGATGTAGAGCGCCCAGCACAGGGCGGCCCCCAGCGCGCAGGCGACCCCCGTGGGATCGAGCCCGGTGGAGAGGCCGCTCACCGGCAGCAGGAGCGACAGGCCGAGGACCGCACAGCCGATCCAGAGGAAGTCGCCGGCCCGCCGCGAGGTCGCCAGCGCGAGGGCGAGGGGACCGGAGAACTCGATGGCGATGGCGAGGCCGAGGGGGATCGTGCGCAGGGACAGGTAGAACAGCAGGTTCATCGCCCCGAGCACCGCGCCGTAGAGCAGCAGCGCGCCGCGATCAGCCCGCGTCAGGCGCAGGCGCCAGGGGCGCCACAGGGCCAGCAGCATCAGCGCCGAGAGGCCCACCCGCAGGGCGGTGGTGCCCTCCGCACCGAGGGTCGCGAACAGGGGCTTGGCGAAGGAGGTGCCGACGCCGAGGGAGACCATGCTGCCGAGCAGGGCCGCCACGGGGGCGAGGCTCGCCAGCGCACCGCCGGAGACGGCGGGCGCGCTCGAAGGGGACCGCATGCGCGCCGCCCCTAAGCCTGCGGCGGCAGGATCGTGCCCCGCCGCGCTTCGAGGTTCTGCCAGACGAGCAGGGCGGGCAGGCCGAGCACCACGTCGGGCACGCGCTTGACCAGCGAGAGGGCGAGCGCGGTGCCGGCATCGATGCCGAACAGGCTGCCGAGCAGGACGAAGCCGCCCTCCTGCACCCCGAGGCCGCTCGGCACCGGAAAGGCGGCCGACTTGATGGCCTGGCTCAGCGCCTCGATGATGAGGATCTCGGCGATCCCGACGTCGTGGACCCCGATGCAGGCGAGCGCGATCCCGATCTCGGCGGCTCCGAGCAGCCACGCCGCCCCGTGCAGCACGACGGAGGCCGTGAGGCTGCGCCAGCGCCCGGGCGCCCAGATCGCGTCGAGGGCCGCGGAGACGCCGCCGCCGGCGGGCGCGTCGGCGGCCGGTCCGCGCAGGGTCCGGCGCAGGGAGGCGAGGACGCGCTGCGCTGCCCGTCGCAGGACGGGGCTGCGCTGGGCCACCAGGAAGGCGCCGAGCAGGAGCGCGGTCACCGCCAGGGCGCGCAGGCCCCAGGCGGCGAGCGCCTGCGCCGCCTCGCCGCCGACCTGCATCAGGAGCCCGACCCCGAGGAGGGCGAAGGCGGCCTGCGTCCCGGCCTGGAACAGCATGTCCACGAGGATGGAGGCCGCCGCGAGGGCCCCTGTGGCGCCCCAGAAGGTCAGCAGGCGCCCGCCCACCACGTCCCCGCCCACGGAGGCCACGGGCAGCAGCACGTTGATGCCCTCGCGCACGAAGCGCAGCACCAGGAAGGCGCCGGATCCCGCCCGGCCCAGGCCGGCGAGCCCCTGGATGGTCTGCCCCCAGGCCAGGCCGCACAGGACCAGGATGGCGACCCGGACCAGCACGATGGCGGCGAGCCCCGCTGCGCCGACCCGGCCGAAGGCGTCCGCGATGGCCGTGAGGTCGTTGGTCGCCACCAGCCAGGTGCCGAGGGCGAGCCCGAGCAGGGTGCCGACGAGCGGCAGCCGTCGCAGGAAGGCCCGGCCCAGCCCCCGCGCGGGGACGGCCGCCTGTCGCATCGGTTCGGTCAAGCGTCCTGTCCTATCCTCTCAGGTCCCGCCCTCTCAGGTCCCGTCGCCTTCTCAGGTCCCGTCGCGCCGGGCGTCGATCGCGGCCTGCGTTAGGGTGCCTTTGGGGCCGAAATCGGGGAACAGCGCATCGACCGCCTGGGCGGGCGTCGCAGCGGGATCGATCAGGTGGATGCGCCACTTGGCCAGGCTCTCGGCTGTGGCGACCGCGAGGGCGCGCTTCGGGCAGGGCCCGAGGCAGCCGACCTCGACCACGCGGGGCTTGCCCGCGAGCGGGCGCGCCTTCAACTCGCGCTTGAGGCGGCTGCGCAGCGAGCCCTTCTTGAGCCCCTGGCGCTTGACGCATTTCGTGCAGACGAGCACGAGTTCGGTGAACTTGGCCCGGGCTACGCGAATCCGGGCCGGCGGCAGCGCGCCCGCGTCCTTGATGTCCATGCCATCCTCGAGTGGGTCATCCCCGCGCGACGCCCGGCTCCCCCGTTACGCGAACAGCGACGCCTTAAAAAGGGCCGAAAAACACGGGATGCGGCGGGACAACGACACGGTGTCGAGGGGGCTCCACCAGCGTGACCATTTGCAGCGTCGTCCGGCCCGAGGGGGATCGCGGCCCATGCGGCCGGTAATGGCGTCGGTCATGGCATCCTTGCCGCGCCGCGCCGGAGCGCGGGCAGACGTGTCGAGCCGAGTTCTGGGAACCTGAAGAGATGAAGCTCGACGAGCCCAAGCAGACGGACCGCCTGCGCGGGGTGATCGACCTCGCGCTGCGCTCGGTGCCCGACCTGCGGCGGAATGCCGAGACGGTCGAGCCGGTCGCGCCCGGCCGGTCTGTCTCGCTGCTGCGGCGGGCGCGGGAGCGGCTGGACTGGCGGCGCCTGCCGATCATCCGCCAGCCCGCCACGAAGCCGAAGAACATCATCGCCGGCGTGCTGAAGCACTTCGGCATCTTCGTGCTGCTGCCGACGGCGCTGGCGGCCCTGTACTTCTATGCCTTCGCCTCCGACCAGTACATCGCCACGGCGCAGTTCGCCATTCGCGGCAACGTCGAGCCGATGGACGAGAGTCCGGGCGGCAACTTCTCCGGGCTGATCCAGAAGCACAATTCCCAGGACAGCTTCATCGTCCGGGACTTCATCCGGAGCCAGCCCCTGGTTTCGGCCGTGGAGGACAGCCTGAAGGTGTCGAAGCTGTTCTCGCGCCCCGAGGCCGACTTCTGGGAGCGCTACAACACCAACCAGCCCATCGAGGAGCTGGTGCTCTACTGGCGCAAGCACGTGCAGACGCGCATCGAGGTCATCTCGGGCATCATCACCCTCAACGTCCGCGCCTTCACCCCGCAGGATGCCCTGGCCATCGCCCAGGCCGTGGTGACGCGCAGCGAGACCCTGGTCAACGAGATCTCCCGGCGCGCCCAGGCCGACATGCTCGTGCATGCGGAGGCGGACGCGGCCCGGGCGCAGGACCGCCTGCGCAAGGCGCACCTGGCGCTCCAGACGTTCCGCAACCGCTGGGGCATCATCGACCCGATCAAGTCCGCCGAGACGACGCTGACCACGATCGGCACCCTGCGCAAGGACCGCTACAAGGCCGAATCGGACCTCGTGGTGCTGCGCGCCTCGGCCCTCGACGAGAAGTCGCGCAGCATCCAGAACCTGGTCCTGCTGATCGCCGCCCTGGACCAGCAGATCAAGAAGCTCACCGACCAGCTCACCACCGACGGCGCCACCGACGTGGACCCGGGCAACAACATCACCCGCGCCCTGCTCGAATACGAGGGGCTGCAGATCGAGCGGACCATCGCGACGAAGCTCAACGAATCGGCCAACCTCATGGTCGACCGCGCGCGCATCGCGTCGGGCAAGCAGCAGATCTTCCTCGCCACCTTCGTGGAGCCGTCCCTGCCCGTCGACTCGCTCTATCCCATGCGCGGCCACGCCACGATGGTGGTGTTCTTCTGCTGCCTGGTGATCTGGAGTTCGATCGCGATGATCATCGCGGGCGTGAACGACCAGCGCCTCTGACCGCCACCCCGCCCGACCCGGTATCCCGACCGACGCCATGTCCGAGTTCAGCAATCTCATCGCCCGCGCCGTGAACCCGACCATGCCCCGTGCCGAGCGGGAGACGGTCTACGGCGTGGTCAAGCAGGCGGTGGCGCGCCTGCAGGCCCGCGACGGCCTGGAGCCGGACGATGCGCGCGTCGCCCTGCAGCAGCACCTCGTCGAGGAGACGATCCGCAACGTCGAGGCCGACATCGCCCGCTTCCTCTCCCTGGAGAAGCTCGAGCGGGCCCACTCGGCGCAGATGGCGTCCGAGCCCGGCTGAGCCCTCAGCCGTAGGCCGCCACCGCCCGCACGCTGCCGGGCTCGGCCACGGAGAGGCCGGCATCCACGTATTCGTTGAGCTTGTTGCGCAGGGTCCGGATCGAGATGCCGAGGATCTTGGCGGCGTGGGTCCGGTTGCCGAGGCAATGGTCCAGGGTGTCGAGGATGAGGTCGCACTCGACCTGCGCCACGGTCTGGCCGACGAGGCCGCGGGTGGCGGCCTCCGCCACCCGGGCGGCGCGCTCGGCGGGACCGGCCGAGACGGGCGCGATGCTGTCGCCCTCCGGGGTCAGGATCGCGTCCGCGCCGATCTCGGAGCCGGAGGCGAGCAGCACCGCGCGGTGAAGCGTGTTCTCGAGTTCGCGCACGTTGCCGCGCCACGGGTTGGCGCGCACCATGCCCTGGGCCTCGGCGCTCAGGGGCCGCACGGGCAGGCCGTTCACCTCGGCGTACTTGCGCGCGAAGTAGGCGGCGAGTTCTAGGATGTCGGCGGGACGCTCGCGCAGGGCCGGCAGGCGCAGGTGGACGACGTTGAGGCGGTAATAGAGATCCTCGCGGAACGTGCCCTTGCGGACCTCCTCCACGAGGTTGCGGTTCGAGGTGGCGAGCACGCGGATATCGACCTTCACCGGCGCGGTGCCGCCGACCCGGTCGATCACCCGCTCCTGGAGGGCGCGCAGCAGCTTCGATTGCAGGCGCACGTCCATCTCGGAGATCTCGTCGAGGAGGAGCGTGCCCCCGTTGGCCTCCTCGAACCGGCCGATGCGCCGGGCGACGGCCCCCGTGAAGGCGCCCTTCTCGTGGCCGAACAGCTCCGATTCGAGCAGCGCCTCGGGAATGGCGGCGCAGTTCACGGAGACGAAGGGCCGGTTGGCGCGGTTCGAGCGGCCGTGGACGTGGCGGGCCAGCACCTCCTTGCCGGTGCCGCTCTCGCCGGTGATGAGCACCGAGGCTTCCGAACGCGCCACCTGCTCGGCGAGCTTGACCACCTTCTCCATGGAGGCGTCGCGCCAGACGAAGGCGCGTCCGTCCTCGGAGACCGCCTGCAGCACCGCCGCGATCATCTCCGGATCCGGGGGCAGGGGGATGTATTCCCGGGCGCCGGCCTGGATCGCGGCGACCGCCGCCTTGGCGTCGGTGGCGACCCCGCAGGCGATGACGGGGGTGCGGATGCGCTCGTCGGCCAGCGCCGTGACGAGGTCGCGGATCGCCAGCGCCACGTCGATCATGATGAGGTCGGCGCCCTTGGCCCGCAGCACGGCGAGGCCCTGGCTGAGGCTCTCCGCGTTGGTGACGGCGGCGCCCCGGTTCATGGCGATCTTCGAGGCGGTGATCAGTTCGCCGTTCAGGCGTCCGATGATGAGTAGCCGCATGGCCCAGGGTCTCCGTCAGATGTGGCTTCGCGCCGGCGCGCGGCGGCCGAAAGGGGTCAGTGGTCGCTCTTGATGATCTCGGTCATGGTCACGCCCAGGCGTTCCTCCACGAGGACGACCTCGCCGCGCGCCACGAGGCGGTTGTTGACGTAGATGTCGATGGCCTCGCCGACCTTCCGGTCGAGCTCGAGCACCGCCCCGGGCTGGAGCCGCAGCAGGTCGCCGATGGGCATGCGCGAGGAGCCGAGCACCGCCGAGACCATCACGGGCACGTCGAAGACCTGTTCGAGATCGGCGGCGCTCTTCGGGGTGGTGGGCGTCTCGCGGATCGACTCGGTGCCGAGCCCGTCGAACGAGGCGTCCAATCCGTTGAGCTGGGGCAGGCTGAAATCGTCGGACATGGCGGTCTTTCAGGGTCTCGGAGCGGTTCAGGGGACGATGCCGAGGGCACCGAGGACGGCGGCCTCGATGCGGGCGCGGTCCCGCACCACGCCGCCATCGGCCCATTCCATGCGGGCGTCGCCGGGCGCGAGGTCCGGCTCGCCGAGCACCACCAGGCGGCCCTCGAAGCCGCGCTCGCGGGCCAGCCGCTTCACCAGCGCCTCGGCCTCGTCGACCAGGCTCTCGTGGACCCGCACCACGAGGTGGGGCACCCCGCGCAGGTGCTGCAGGGCGGCGCGGGCGGTGTCGCCGATGGCGGCGAGGGGATGGGCGTCGAGGGCCTCGCCGGCGATCTTGCGGGCGAGCGCGATGGCGAAGTCCATCGCCTCGTCCTCGCGCGCGACGTCCCGGGCGTCGGACTGGCCGAGGAGGCCGGCGGCGGAGAGGCCGAGGCGGGTGATGGCGTCCGAGAGCCGGGCCTGGATCTGCTGCTCGGCCAGGGCCTGGCCCTCGCGCAGGCCGCGCGCATGGCCCTCGGCCTCGGCGCGCGCCACCGCCTCCGCGAGAGCGGTGGCCTCCCGAGCCTGGGCGGGATGGTCCGCGCGGGGGCGGAAATCGGTGTCGAAGAGGAAGCGGCGCGCGTTCAATAGACCAGTTCCTCCTCGCCGCTCGACTTGGCGATCATGATCTCACCCTTCTCGGCCAGCTCCTTGGCGAGTTCGGTCATCTTGGCCTGGGCCTCGTCCACGTCCTTGAGGCGGATGGGGCCGAGCGAACCCATCTCGTCGGTGATGTTCTTGGCCGCGCGGGTGGACATGTTGCGCAGGAAGAACCCGCGCACGCGGTCGTCGGCGCCCTTGAGCGCCCGGCACAGGGTCTCGTTGTCGACCTTGCGCAGCAGGGTCTGGACGCTGCCGGCATCGAGCTTGAGCAGGTCCTCGAAGGTGAACATGAGCTGGCGGATCTTCTTGGCCGAACCGCGATTGGCCTGGTCGAGGGCGGTGAGGAAGCGCCCCTCGGTCTGCCGGTCGAAGGCGTTGAAGACGTCGGCCATGAGCTCGTGCGCGTCGCGCCGCGTGGTCTGGGCGATGGTCGAGACGAACTCGACGCGCAGGGTCTCCTCGATGTGGCGCAGGGCCTCCTTCTGCACCGTCTCCATCCGCAGCATCCGGTTGAGGACGTCGATGGCGAACTCCTCCGGCAGGATGGTCAGCACCTTGGCGGCGTAGTCCGAGCGCACCTTCGAGAGCACCACCGCCACGGTCTGCGGGTACTCGTTGCGCAGGAAGGAGGCCAGGATCTCGGGGTCGATCTGAGTCAGGCTCGCCCAGACGCGCTTGCCCGAAGCGCCCTTGATCTCCGCCATGATCGCCGAGACCTGGTCGGAGGGGAAGATCTTGAGGAGCAGCGACTCCGTGCGCTCGAAGTTCGAGGTGATGCCGCCGCCGGACGAGAGGCGGGAGACGAAGTCCACGATGAGGCGCTCGACCGTCTCGGCCTCCAGCGAGCCGAGCTGCACCATGGCGTGCGAGACGAGCTTGACCTCGTCCTCGTCCAGCATCTGCCAGATCGGCGCGCCCTCGTTCTCGCCGAGCAGCAGCAGGAGCGCGGCGGCGCGCTGGGCGCCCGTCATGGCCCCGAAGGCGCCGTTGCTGCCCTTGGCGAGCTCGGCCTGGAGGTTCAATCCCGACGACATGGGCTCAGCGCCTCGCGGAACGGTGAAGGGCGATCGACATCAGTTCTCGTGAATCCAGTTGCGCAGCACTTCCACGGTCTCGCTGGGGCTGGCGCGGACCATGTCGACCACGCGCTGCACCGTCTCGGCCTGGACCTTGCCGTTGAGCTGCGCGAAGTCGACGAGGCGCGCGGTGGGGTTGTCGGGCGGGGCCAGCATCGCCTCGCCGGCGGCGGCCGCCCCGGCCGCCCCCGCGCCCGAGACCAGGGCGACCTGGATCGGCTCGGAGGTCAGCGCCTTCTTGAGCAGCGGGCGCACCACCGCCATCATCACGATGATCGTGAGCATGCCGAGCACGGCAAGCTCCATGATCCGCATCATCTCATCCCGGGAGACGGACAGCAGCGACTGGACCAGGGTCGGCTCGATGAATTCGGCCTGGGCCGGGGTCTCGGCGAAACGCAGGTTGACGACCTCGACCTGATCGCCACGGGCCTTGTCGAAGCCGATGGCGCTGCGCACCAGGGCGGCGATGCGGTCGACCTCCGCCGCCGGACGGGGCTGATAGACGGGCTTGCCGTCCGGGCCGGGCACGTAGGCGCCGTCCACCACCACCGCCACCGAGAGCCGCTTGACCCGGCCGCCCTCGGCGACCTCGGTCTTCGTCACGCGGGAGATCTCGTAGTTGGTGGTCTCCTCGTTCTTGTTGGTGGAATCCTTCTGGGCCGGGTTGGGGCCGGGCTGGTTGGCCCCCGGCAACTCGTTGCCGACGCTCACCGCCCCCTCCGCGCCGCCCGTGAGGGAATTCTCGCTGCGGGTCTGGGTGGAGCGCACCACCCGGCTCTCCGGGTCGTAGCTCTCCGAGCGGCTCTCGATCCGGTTGAGGTCCAGCTCCGCGCTGACCTGGACGCGGGCGCGGCCGGCACCCACGATGCCGGCGATGATCTCCTCGATCTGCGTGCGCAGGCGGCGCTCGATGCCGACCTGCTTCTCCTCCATGCCGGCGCCGCCCTCGGCCTCGGCCCCGCGCGCGCCGTCGGCGAGCAGGCGCCCGCGCTCGTCCACGATGGAGACGCGCTCGGGCTTCAGGCCCTCCACGGCGGAGGCGGCGAGGTGCCGGATGGCCCGCACCTGCGAGGGGTCGAGGTCCCCCATCAGCTTGAGCACGATGGCGGCGCTCGGGCTCTCGCGGTCGCGCTCGAACAGGCGGCGCTCCGGGATCACCAGGTGGACGCGGGCCGCCTGGACCCGGCCGATGGCGCGGATCGAGCGGGACAGCTCGCCCTCCAGGGCGCGCAGGTGATTCACGTTCTGGACGAAGTTGGTGGACGAGAAGGCATCGCCCTTGTCGAAGATCTCGTAGCCGACGCCCGCCTGGCTCGGCAGGCCCTTGCCGGCCAGGTCCATGCGCAGGCGGGGAAGGTCGGCGCGGGACGCCAGGATGGTCTGGCCCGCGTCACCGCGCGTCTCGTACTTGATGCCGCGCGCATCGAGGTCGCGGATCACGGCGGAGGAATCCGACATGGAGAGGTCGGCGAACAGGACGCCCATGTCGGGCTTCGAGACCCGCAGGATCACGAAGGCGAAGAAGCCGATCAGCGTCATCGTGACGGCGGCCATGGCGGCGAGGCGCGCCGGGCCGAGCTTGGTCACGAGGTCGAGGACCGGTTTCACGAAGCGACGCACCCACCCGACACGCGGCGACGGACCCTCCGCGCTCGCCCGGCAAAATTTGCCCAGGTCATGGTTAGCATCGCGTTAACGTGTTCGAACGAAGCCGGACGCGGCACCCGGCTTCGCGCCACCCGGGTCCACGAAATGCGCCCGGAGGGCAGCCCGCGCGAGCGCGCGGCGCCGGCCGTTGGCCGGGCGGCACGGCACCCGATGCCGAAACGGGTCCAGTGTGACGGGGCGCGGGAGCCCAGGCGGGGCACCGGAAACGGGATAGCCGCGCCCGGGTGAGGGACGCGGCTTTTCAATCCGGATGGGACCGAGGGGGTCATCGAAGACCCGGACGGTCGTCAGATCAGTGGCGGTAATGCTGGATGCGCGTGGTGCGCAGTCCTGCCAGCCCGTGCTGATCGATGGAGAACTGCCAGCTCAGGAATTCCTCCGTGGTGAGGGTATAGCGCTGGCATGCTTCCTCGAGACTGAGAAGTCCGCCCCTCACGGCGGCGACCACTTCGGCTTTGCGACGGATGACCCATCGGCGCGTGGTGATCGGCGGAAGATCCGCAATGGTTAACGGACTTCCATCAGGCCCGATCACGTATTTCACTCTCGGGCGGCTTGGTTCGGTCATGATACGCTCTACAACTCGACTGACCTGTCGAGTTCTGAAGCTAGTCCTGCCCGCTTAAGATATCTTGAAGCGGATCGCTCACATTGGATTCGGTCAGGTCGTCATGTGGATAACCCGGCTCCGATGTTCTGCACGGTGGAGACCGGGACGCGCGATGTCCCGAGCAGAAGCACCGGTTCCGTGCCGCTCAGATCCACGCCGTCGACGGTGCCGCTGACCTTGGTGTCCACCGCGATCTTGGTGCCCGTGGCGTCCACCGCATCCACCTTGATGGCGTAGGTGCCGTTGGCGGCGGTGAAGCCGCTGGACGAGCGCCCGTCCCAGGCGAAGGACTGCGCGCCGGCCGCCAGCGCCTTCGTCTGGGTGGCGACGACGTTGCCCTTGGCGTCGCTGATCGTGATCGTGGCCTGGGTCGCGGCGCGGGCCGGCGTCAGGGTCCAGTTCGCCTTACCGTCCTTCAGGGCCGTCGTGCGCCCGTCCGCGGTGATCGATTGCCCGATGAACCCGGTGGCGGAGGCGGCGCTCGACGATTTGGCGTTGCCGAGGATGGAGTCGAGCCGGTCGTTCGACTTCAGCTGCTGCTCGACGCCGGCATACTGCACCAGCTGCTGGGTGAACTGGTTGGTGTCCATCGGGTCGAGGGGGTTCTGGTTCTTCAGCTGCGTGGTGAGCAGCGTGAGGAACTGCGTGAAGTTGCCCGCGAGTTCCTGCGAGGAGGTCTTCTGCGTGGTGCCCGTCGAGGCCGTGCTCGTGGCGGTGCTGATGCCGGAAGCCATGGGATCGGGTCCTCAGATGCGGATATCGAGGCCGCGTCCGCCGCCGTAGAGGCGCAGCGGAACGGCGGCGGGCAGGGAAATGTCGCTGGACTCGTCGCGCCGGTTTCGGCCCGGGGTGCCGGCAGGCTGGTCGCCGTTGCCCGAGCCGCCGGACGCGGCACCGCCGTCGTTGCGCAGGCTCAGGCTGATACTGCCGTCGGGGGCGTCGAGGCCCGCCTGGGACAGGGCCTGCTGGAGGTTGCCGGCGTCGCGCTGGAGCAGCGCCAGGGTCTCGGGCCGGTCGACCACCAGCGTGGCCTGGACCGTGCCCGTGTCCTTGTCGATGGCGAGGTTGACCTCGACGCGGCCGAGGTCCTTGGGGTCGAGGCGGATCTCGAAGGTGTTGCTGCCGGCGAGCGAGCGCAGGCCGATGGTCATCGGCACCGCGCCGAGGGGAACGGGCGCCTCGGCCGGCGCGGTGGGGCCGGCGCCGGCGGGGGCCGGCGCGGCCGCCTCCGCCGTCCGGCCATGCGCTCCGGGAGCCGGGGCAGGCAGGAGATCCGCCAGCGCGGAGCCGCCGGTGGGGGCCTCGGCGACCGCCGGGAGGGCGACGGCCTCGCCCTCGGGCTTGTTCCCCGCCTGGCCGTCGCCGTCCCCGGAATCGCCGCGTCCGGCCTGGCCCTGGATGCGCAGCGCCACGGGGGCTCCGGACATCGCCTCCCGGGCCGCCCCCTCGGCGACGGCCTCGGCGGCCTGCGGCGACCCGGCCTGGAACGCGCCCGTGGGGGCCTGGCCGGAGGTCGGCGGCGGCGTCAGGCCCGGGACGCCCGGCGGCGGGGTCTGGGCCAGGATGGGGGGCAGCGGGATCGAGGTCGGCGCGGCGGCTTCCGTCGCGCCCTCGCGGCCTTCCTCGACCTCCTCCGGTTCGGCGGACGCCTTCGCCGTCTCCCCCTCGACGGTGGCCTGGGCGACTGCCTCGGAGGCGGCCGGAACGGGGGTGTCCCCCGGGGTATCGGGGGCCTGCCGGGGGGTGGGGACCTTCGAGGAGGCGGGCTGCCCGGCCTCGCGCCCGGTGGGCTCGGCCCGTGCGCGGGGCGCGTCCGTCGCCTTCTGCGTGGCCTTCTGCGTGGACTTGGCCGCCGGCGCCTCGGAGTTTCGGTCCGCGGTGGTGCGGAGCGCGTCCCGGCGCGGGGCCTCGGCGGCGGGCCTGCGCGGGGCGGTGACCTCGGCCCGCGACGGCGCCGCGTTCCGCTCCTCCGGTCTGATCGTGAAGGCTTCGGTGGCGCGCCGCTGCGGCCGGGCGGCCATCGACGCACCGGGACGTAACGCCGGCCCCTCGCTGTCGATCCTCGATAAAGCCATGCGCCGCATTCCTCCGTGCGCAAGCTTCCGCAAGTGTGGGGCCAGAGACCGGCGCGGCCAAGCGACTGTGAAACAACGCAGATTTCCGGGGCATCTTGGATCTTCGCGGCGCGCCCGGCAAAACCTGCCCGCATCCCGGCAGCTTTGGCCGATCCCCGTCGCCGAGGGCGCGGCCAGGCCCTCCCTGGAACTCGCGCCCGAGGATCGCTATAGACTCTCGCGCGGGGCCCGACCGGCCCCTCCCGACCAAAGTCCGGTGCGATGAACTCCCTCGATCTTCCCAAGGCCCCGCACGAGACGCGCGTCGTCGTCGCCATGTCCGGCGGCGTCGACTCCTCCGTCGTGGCCGGGCTCCTGAAGCGCCAGGGCTACGACGTCGTCGGCATCACGCTCCAGCTCTACGACCATGGCGCCGCCACCCACCGCAAGGGCGCCTGCTGCGCCGGCCAGGACATCCACGATGCCCGCCGCGTCGCCGAGGCGCTGGCGATCCCGCACTACGTCCTCGACTACGAGGACCGGTTCCGCGAATCGGTGATCGACCGCTTCGCCGAGAGCTACCTCGCGGGCGAGACGCCGATCCCCTGCGTCGAGTGCAACCGCTCGATCAAGTTCCGCGACCTCCTGAGCACCGCCCGCGACCTCGAGGCGGACTGCCTCGCCACCGGCCATTACGTGGCCAGCCGCCCGGAGGCGTCGGGCGGACGCGGGCTCTACCGCGCCCTCGATCCGGCCCGCGACCAGAGCTACTTCCTCTACGCCACCACGGCCGAGCAGCTCGACTTCCTGCGCTTCCCCCTGGGCGAATTGCCCAAGGACGAGACCCGGCGCCTCGCCCGCGACCTCGGCCTCGCGGTGGCCGAGAAGGCCGACAGCCAGGACATCTGCTTCGTGCCGCAGGGCCGCTACGCCGACGTGATCGCGCGCCTGCGCCCCGACGCGGCCCGGCCCGGGGACATCGTCGACCTCGGCGGCCAGGTGCTCGGCCGGCACGACGGCATCATCCATTACACGGTCGGCCAGCGGAAGGGCCTGCGCCTCGCGGTCGGCGCGCCGCTCTACGTGATCCGCCTGGAGCCCGAGACCGCCCGCGTGGTGGTGGGCCCGCGCGAGGCCCTGGCCACCACCCGGATCCGCCTGAGCGACCTGAATTGGCTCGGGGGAAGCGCCGACACCGGCGAGCGGGCGGTGGCGGTGCGCGTGCGCTCCACCCGCGAGCCCCGGCCGGCGCTGCTCACCCGCGATGCCCGGGACGGCACCGCCGAGATCGTGCTGGCGACGCCCGAGGACGGCGTCTCCCCGGGGCAGGCCTGCGTCATCTATGCCGACGAGGGCCCGCGCGCGCGCGTCCTCGGCGGCGGCACCATCCGCCGCGTCGACGCGTTGGCGACCGGAGCCGCCGAGGCCGCCTGAGGCGGAACCGGCGGTCCGACACCCCTCACCCCTTCACAGGACTTCGAGATCGACATGCTGAGCGAGCCGCGGGAGGCCGGTCCGAGCACCGCCCTGATGCGCAAGGCCTATGCGCGCTGGGCGCCCGTCTACGACGTCGTCTACGACAAGCTGACCGAGCCCGCCGCCCGTGACGCGGTGGAGGCGGCCGTCGCCTGCGGCCCGCGCATCCTCGAAGCCGGCGTCGGGACGGGGCTGTCGCTCGGCTACTACCCCGCCTCCAGCTTCGTCTGCGGCGTCGACCTCTCCGAGGACATGCTGAAGCGCGCCCGCGCCAAGGTCCTGCGCCGGGGCTTGAACCACGTGCGCGGCCTCCAGGTGATGGATGTCTGCCGGCTCGGCTACGCCGATGCCAGCTTCGACGCGGTTGTGGCCCAGTTCCTCATCACCCTGGTGCCGGATCCGGAGGCCGCCCTCTCGGAGTTCCTGCGCGTGGTGCGGCCGGGCGGCGAGATCGTGCTCGCCAACCATTTCGGCCAGAACGCGGGCACCCTCGCGAAGGTGGAGGAGATCGTGGCGCCGCTCTGCACCAAGATCGGCTGGTCCTCCGCCTTCAAGTCGACCCGGATCGAGGCTTGGGCCCGCGCCCACGGCGTCGAGTTCATCGGCGTCGCGCCGACCTTCCCGGGCGGGTTCTTCAAGATCCTGCGGATGCGCAAGCCCGGGTGAGCACGGCGACGCCTTCGGGGGCCGGGCGCGGCGGGCTGCGGCGCGTCCTGCGCTGGCTTCCCCTCCTGCTGCTGGTCTGTGCCTCGCTGGCCGTCCTCGTCTCGGGAGCCTCGCACCTCCTCAGCCTCGACCGGCTGCTGGCCTCGCGCGCCTGGCTCAATGCCTGGGTGGCGGAGGACCGGTTCCGCGCGATGGTGGTCGCCTACCTCGTCTATGTCGGGGCGGTGGTCGTCTCGGTGCCGGCCTCCCTGTTCCTGACCATGCTCTGCGGCTTCCTGTTCGGGATCGTGCCCGGCGCCCTCATCGCCCTGGCCTCGGCCACGACGGGGGCGGCCATCGTCTTCACCATCGGGCGCGGCCCGGCCTCCGAACTCCTGCTGCGGCGGGCGGGGCCGCGCCTCGCCGGTCTCGCCGCGGGCTTCCGAGCGGATGCCTTCGGCTACATCGCCTTCCTTCGGCTCCTGCCGATCTTTCCGTTCTGGATGACGAACCTCGCCCCCGCCGCCTTCGGGGTGAAGCGCAGCACCTTCGTGCTCGCCACCCTGTTCGGGCTCCTGCCCGGCGTCTTCGTCTACGCCTCCACCGGCGCGGCGATCGAGGACGTGGTGCTGGCCCACGAGAGCGCGAAGGCCGCCTGCCTGGCGGCCGGCGGCCTCGATTGCGACAACGCCCTGACCCTGCGCGCCCTGGTCACGCCGAAGATGATGGCGGGGCTGGCGGCGCTCGCCGCCTTCGCGCTGCTCTCCGTGTTCCTGCGCCGTCGCTTCCAGCGCCGGAACGCTGCGAGCCACTGATAAATTTTAGCCATGAAGCTGATGAAGAAATATCTAGGTCCGGAGGCACCCTAGGCGGTTTCCGAGCGTTGACGGGGCTGTTACATCCCGATCCGGTAGCCTGTTAAGCATCGTCCGAGCGATCCGGTTCGGACGGACCGTGTCGACACCCGCCGCGCCAGTGGGACATCCCGAACCTAAGAGTTGAGATGGGTGTGAATTCGCGCGTCGCAGGTCAGGAACGGGGCTCAGGTCAGGAACGGGCCGCCGAAACCCGTCTTCCGGCGTTTCGGGGTCTCGGGCGCCACCTCGGCCTGTCCGGTCGACTCTTTCTGCTGACGGTCGCCTTCGTCGCCCTGATCGAAGTGCTGATCTACGTCCCCACCGTCTCGAACTACCGCCGGATGTGGCTCTCGGACCGGATCGCCGCCGCCCAGGTCGCCGCCCTGGTGCTCGATGCGGCGCCCGACCAGCACGTCTCCGAGGGCCTGTCCCAGCGGCTGCTGGCCGGTGTCGGCGCCCGCGCCATCGCGGTCCAGGGCAACGGCGCCCGGCGCCTGCTCGCCGACGAGACCGTTCCGGACACGGTGTCGGACCTGATCGACCTGCGCGAGCAGGACTGGGTCGAGTCGATCCGGGGCGTCGTCCGCACCCTGTTCCAGGATTCGCCCCACCCCGTGCGGGTGATCGGAAAGGGCCGCGACGGCTTCGACCGCGTCGAGATCCTGATCGACCGCACTCCCCTCCACGACGCCGTGGCGGCCTTCGCCATCCGCCTCGCCCTGTCGTCGCTCGCCATCGCGGCCGCCGTGGCGGCGCTGATCTTCTTCGTCCTTCAGCGGGTGATCGTGCGGCCGGTGCGCCGCCTCGTGCACAACATCACGGAATTCGCGGAATCGCCCGAGGCGATCGACGGAGTCATCGTGCCGTCGCGGCGCACGGACGAGATCGGCCACGCGGAGATCGCGCTCGCGCGGATGGAGCGGGCGCTGGCCGGGGAACTGCGCGAGAAGCGGCGCCTCGCCGGGCTCGGGCTCTCGGTCAGCAAGATCAACCACGAGCTGCGCAACCTCCTCACGACGGCCCAGCTTCTCAGCGACCGCCTCGACGGCGTCACCGATCCGATCGTGCAGCGCGTCGCCCCCCGCCTCGTCGCGACCCTCGACCGCGCCATCCGGTTCTGTGAGGAAACCCTGGCCTATGGCCGCGTCAGCGAACGCAACCCGCATCGCCGGTTCGTTCCCTTGAGCCCGATCATCGCCGAGCAGGCGGACCTGTCGGGGCGGGAACGCGGCTCGGACATCGTGATCCGGGAGATCTGCCCGCACGGGCTCAAGATCTGCGTCGACCCGGAGCACCTCTCCCGCGCCCTCGCCAACATCGTGCGCAACGCCGTGCAGGCCCTGGGCCCTCCCAGGCCCGGCGACGAGGCGCGGGCGCGGTCCGAACCGACCATCACCATCGAGGCGCTGCGGGTGGAGACGGGGGGCGGCAGCACCACCATCCGCGTGACGGACAATGGCCCCGGCCTGCCGGCGCGGGCGCGCGAACACCTGTTCAGCCCGTTCCGGGGCTCGTCGCGCCCCGGCGGCACCGGCCTCGGCCTCGCCATCGCGTCGGAGCTGATCCAGCTCAACGGCGGCACCCTCAGCCACGAGGAGACCGCCATCGGCACCTGTTTCCGCATCGTCATCCCGGACCCGGCCGGCGCCTGATTCCGGGGCGCGGAGGCGCCGACCGGACGCCGGCCGGTTCCCGGATCAGGCTGCTTTGCGGGCCGCCGCGTCCCCGTAGAAGGTGCCGTTGCGGGCCGCCATGTCGAGGAGGTTCTGGGGCACGGCGAAGCGCGGGCCGTGCTTGGCCTCCAGGCGCTGGGCGAGGGACACGAAGGTCTGCGCGCCCATGAAGTCGATGTAGGAGAGGGCGCCTCCGGTGAACGGCGCGAAGCCGAAGCCGAGGATCGAGCCGACATCGGCCTCGCGCGGATCTGTGACCACGCCCTCGCCGACGGTGCGGGCGGCTTCCAGCGCCTGCACCACCAGAAGGCGCTGCTTCAGCTCCGTGAAATCCACCGCGTCGGGATCGACCCGCGTGGGCTGAATCTCGGCGAGGCCCGGCCACAGGCGCTTCGGCGCACCCTCGGGATAATCGTAGAAGCCCCGCTTGTTCTTGCGGCCGAGGCGACCCTCGCCCTCCACCAGGGTGGTGAGCAGCGCCTTCTGGGCCGGGTCGATGCTGTCGGCCCCGAGTTGCGCCTCGGTGGCCTTGACGATCTTGAGGGCCAGATCCACCGCCACCTCGTCGGTGAGCGAGAGCGGACCCACCGGCATGCCCGCCTGGCGCCCGGCATTCTCGATCATCGCCGCCGGGATGCCCTCGTTCAGCATCGTGTGGCCTTCCAGCAGGTAGGCGCCGACGCAGCGATTGGCGAAGAAGCCGCGCGCGTCGTTGACCACGATGGGCGTCTTCTTGATCGCCCGCACGTAGTCGAGCGCGGCGGCGAGCGCCGGATCCCCGGTCTGGTCGCCCTTGATGATTTCGACCAGCATCATCTTCTCCACCGGCGAGAAGAAGTGGATGCCGACGAACTGCTCGGGCCGGGCCGAGGTCTTGGCGAGGCCGGTGATCGGCAGGGTCGAGGTGTTGGACGCGAAGATCGCGTCGGGCCGGATCACGGCCTCGACCTTGGCGATCACCTCGGCCTTCACCGCCGGATCCTCGAACACCGCCTCGATGACGAGGTCGCAGGTGGAGAGGTCGGCGTAGTCGGCGCTCGTCTGGATGCGGGCGAGGAGGGCGTCCCGGTCGGCGGTCTTGGCGCGGCCCTTGTTGATCTGGTCGGTGACGAGCTTGTGCGCGTAGGCCTTGCCCTTCTCGGCCGCCTCCTGCGACTGGTCGACGAGCACGACCTCCATGCCCGCCTGCGCGCTAACATAGGCCACGCCCGCGCCCATGAAGCCGGCTCCGACGACGCCGACCCGCTGGATCTTCGTGGCCGGCACGTCCTTCGGGCGGCGCGCGCCCTTGTTGAGTTCGCCCATGGAGAGGAACAGCGTGCGGATCATCGCCGCCGCTTCCTTGCTGCGCAGGATATGCGCGAAGTAGCGGCTCTCGACCCGCAGGGCCTGGTCCATGGGCAGCTGCAGGCCCTCGTAGACCGAGGCAAGGATGGCCTTGGCGGCCGGGTAGTTGTCGTGGGTCTCGCGCCGGTAGATCGCGTTGGCCGGCGGCCAGATCATCATGCCGGCCGGCGAGTAGACCTTGCCCGAAGGCGCCTTGAATTTCGGCTGGTCCCAGGGCGCGATGGCCGAGCCGCCGGCCGCGATCCAGGCCTTGGCCTTGGCAACGATCTCGTCGCGGCCCGCCACCTCGTGGGCGAGGCCCATGTTCTTCGCCATCAGCGGGCGGATCTGCTCGCCCTTGAACAGCATCTGCAGGGCATCGCCCGTCTGCATCAGGCGCGCCACGCGCTGGGTCCCGCCGCCGCCCGGAAACAGGCCGACCTTGATCTCGGGCAGGCCCACGCGGGTCTTGGGATCGTCCGACAGCACCCGGTAGTGGCAGGCGAGGGCGAGTTCGAAGGCCCCGCCGAGGCAGATGCCGTGCACCGCCGCCGCGAAGGGCTTGCCGCAGGTCTCGAGCTTGCGGAACACCAGGGTGAGCTTGCGCGACTCCTCGAAGAAGTGGCGCATCGCCTCCTCCTCGCCGCGCTCGGCCTTCAGGGATTCGAAGGCGCGCCCGAGGCCCTGGAGCATGGTCAGGTCGGCGCCGCCCGAGAAGTTGTCCTTGCCCGAGACGATGACGCAGCCCTTGACGGCCGGATCCGCCACCACCGCGTTGATGACCTGGGCGAGTTCGTCCATCACCGCATCGGTGAAGACGTTCATGGAGCGGCCGGGCATGTCCCAGGTCGCCAGCGCGATCCCATCGGCATCGGTCTCAAGGCGGAAGTTGGTGAGATTCATCGCTGATCCTCGAATATGCGGCGGGTGTGGACCATCGGCCGTCTTCTTAAGCCGATGTCAAAACTTGTCGGTGCATCCGGACTCGCCGGGGGGCACCGCAACGCGACAGGACACCACCATGATCGGACGCACCGGGTGCCAGGGCTGCCGTGACGGCGCCGAGCTCGATTTTGCCTTCACCATGGCGTTCCAGCCGATCCTCGATCTCGAAGCGAACCGGGTCTGGGGCTACGAAGCCCTGGTGCGCGGCGCCGGCGGCGAATCGGCGGCCTCCATCCTCAACCGGGTCACCCCCGAGACCGTCTACCGCTTCGACCAGGCGGCGCGGGTGAAGGCGATCGAGCTCGCCGGCCGCCTGTTCCCGGCCGACGCGGCCACCCGCCTGTCCATCAACTTCATGCCGAACGCCGTCTACGAGCCGGCGGCCTGCATCCGTTCGTCCCTGGAGGCGGCGCGGCGCGCGGGCTTCGCCCACGACCGGATCATGTTCGAGTTCACCGAGAACGAGAAGTTCCGCGATACCGCCCATGTCACCCGGATCGTGGCGGAGTATCGCCGCCAGGGCTTCCTCACGGCGCTCGACGATTTCGGCGCGGGCTTCGCCGGCCTGAACCTGCTGGCGAACTTCAGCCCCGACCTCATCAAGATCGACATGGACCTGCTGCGCGGCATCGACGGCGATGCCCGCCGCCGGGTCATCGTGGCGGGCATCATCGGGATCGCCCGGTCCCTCGGCATCGCGGTGATCGCCGAGGGCGTGGAGACCCAGGCCGAGCTCGAGACCCTGCGCGGCCTCGGCGCGACCCTGTTCCAGGGCTACCACTTCTCCAAGCCCCAGCTCGAGGCGCTGCCGCCGGTGGCCGGCTTCTCGGCCTCCGGTTTGCCGATGGACGCTCACGCCCTCGCGCAGGTGGCTTGAGCCGGCCATCGGAGCGCCCGCCGTCCCGCCTCAGCGCGCCGGCATCGGCATGGGGGCGGCACCCCCAGTGGCCTGCGAATCGCCGGCCGAGGCGATGGCCAGCATGTTCAGGAGCTTCGTCACCGCGGCCTGGGAAACCGCCGTCACCGAGGAGGCCGGGTCGGCGTTGATCGCCTGGAACTTCTGGTAGGTCTTGTCGCCGTAGATCCCCGAGAGGTGCTTCAACTCGTCGAGGGTGAACTTCTCGGCGTAGGCCTTCGAGAGGCCGTCGAGCATGGTCTCGCGCTGCTTGTCGAACTCGGCCCGGATCTCCTTGCGGACCGCCTCGGCCTTGTCCTCCTTCATCGGAGCGACCGTCTTCTCCAGCGCGCCGGTGAAGCCGACCTCCAGGTTCTTCAGGGTCGTCTTCTGGACGAGGTCCTTGGCCGCCGCGATCCGGTCGGCCGCATCGTCGGCGCGGGCGGCCATCGGCAGGCACAGGGCGGTCGTCAGGCAGAGGGTGGCGAGCAGGCGCGTCATCGTGGCGTTTCCTCAACGGTCTTGGTTCTTGTGCCCGCCGCGCAACCGCGCCGGGCGCCGCCCTCTAGCGCAGTTGCGCGGGCTTTGGGAGGCGCACCGCTCTCACACCCGCTCGATGATGGTCGCCGTGCCCATGCCGGCGCCGATGCACAGGGTGACGAGCGCGCGCTCCTTGCCGGTGCGCTCTAGTTCGTCGAGCACCGTGCCGAGGATCATCGCGCCGGTGGCGCCGAGCGGATGGCCCATGGCGATGGCGCCGCCGCAGACGTTGATCCGGGCCGGATCCACGTCGAAGGCCTGCTGGAAGCGCAGGACCACCGCGGCGAAGGCCTCGTTGACCTCGAAGAGGTCGATGTCGGACAGGCTCATGCCGGCCCGGGCCAGCACCTTCTTCGTGACGTCGACCGGGCCGGTGAGCATCAGGGCCGGATCCGAGCCGATATTGGCGAAGGCGCGGATGCGAGCCCGGGGCTTCAGCCCGGCGGCGCTGCCGGCCTCGGCCGAGCCGATCAGCACGGCGGCGGCGCCGTCGACGATGCCCGAGGAATTGCCGGCGTGGTGGACGTGGTCGACCATCTCGACGTCGGGATGCGCGTCGATCGCCACCGCGTCGAAGCCACCCATCTGGCCCATCTGCACGAAGGACGCCTTCAGCTGGCCGAGCGACTGCATGTCGGTCGACGGGCGCATGTGCTCGTCCTGGGCCAGCAGGGTGATGCCGTTGATGTCGCGCACGGGCACGACGGCGTTGGCAAAGCGCCCCTCGGCCCAGGAGGCGGCGGAGCGCTTCTGCGACTCGACCGCGTAGGCGTCGCAATCGTCGCGGCTGAAGCCGTATTTCGAGGCGATGAGGTCGGCCGAGACGCCCTGGGGCATGAACCAGGACTTGATCGCGATGGCCGGGTCCACCGGCCAGGCGCCGCCCGAGGCGCCGAGGCCGACACGGCTCATGGATTCGACGCCGCCGCCCACCGTCATGTCGTGCTGCCCGGCCATGACCTGCGCGGCGGCGAAGTTCACCGCGTCGAGGCCCGAGGCGCAGAAGCGGTTGATCTGCACGCCGGGCACGTGCGTGCCGTAATCGGCGACCAGCGCCGCCGCGCGGGCGATGTCGCCGCCGGCCTCGCCCACGGGATCGACGCAGCCGAGCACCACGTCGTCCACGCGCCGGGTATCGAGGTCGTTGCGCTCCTTGAGGGCGCGGAGCGCCACCTCGGCGAGGCGCAGGGCCGTCACCTCGTGCAGCGACCCATCGGGCTTGCCGCGGCCCCGGGGGGTCCGGACGTGGTCGTAGATGAAGGCCTCGGGCATGTGCGTTTCCCCATGGGTCGCCCTCGTCGGGCGCCGGCATTCAAAACTGTATTCGGTCCCGACGTCGTTCCGGGGCCGCGAAGCGGAGCCCGGAAGCCGGAACCGCAGGTCGTGGCAAGGTCGCCCGCGTCGGCGGTTCCGGGTTCCGGGCCCGCCCCGCGGGCGCCCCGGAATGACGTGGTGTTCCGGCGTGCGGTCGGTCCGGTCTAAAACGCCTCGGCGCCGAGCGCCATCGTCGTGTCCGACCCCGCCTTGATGCGCGTGAGCCGCATCCCGGTCTCGGGCAGCATCCGCTCCATGTAGAAGCGGCCGACCACCAGCTTGGCGGCCATCGTCTCGGACGGGCCTTCCGCCTGGCGGGCGAGGGCCGCCTTGGCGATGCGCGCCCACATGTAGCCGAGGGCCACGAGGCCGAGGAGGTGCATGTAGTCGGTGGCCCCCGCGCCCGCGTTGTCGGGCTTGGTGAAGGCGTTCTGCATGAACCACATGGTGGCGCCCTGGAGGTCGTTCAGCCCGGCCTGGAGCGGGGCGACGAAGGGCTTCATGCCCTCGTCTTCGCCGTGGTCCTTGAGGAAGGTCTGGACCTCGCCGAGGAAGCTCATCATGGCGCGGCCGCCGTCCTTGGGCAGCTTGCGGCCGATCAGGTCCATGGCCTGGATGCCGTTGGCGCCCTCGTAGATCATGGCGATGCGGGCATCGCGCACGAACTGCGACATGCCCCATTCCTCGATGTAGCCGTGGCCGCCGAACATCTGCTGGGCCTCGACCGCGTTGGCGAAGCCCCGGTCGGTGAGCACGCCCTTCACCACGGGGGTCATCAGGCCCATGTGGTCCTCCGCGCGCTGCCGCTCGGCCTCGTCCTCGGAGCGATGGCCGATATCGGCCTGGAGCGCGGTCCAGAGCACGAGGGCGCGGGCGGCCTCGTTGAAGGCGCGGATGCCCATGAGCGTCCGGCGCACGTCCGGGTGGACGATGATCGGATCGGCGGCCTTCTCGGGCGCCTTGGCGCCCGTGAGCGAACGGCCCTGCAGCCGGTCCCGCGCGTAGGCGACGGCGTTCTGGTAGGCGACCTCGGATTGCCCGAGTCCCTGCACGCCGACCGCGAGGCGGGCCTCGTTCATCATCACGAACATCGCGTTGAGGCCGCGATTCTCCTGGCCGACGAGCCAGCCCTTCGCCCCGTCGTAGTTCATGACGCAGGTGGAGTTGCCGTGGATGCCCATCTTGTGCTCGAGGGAGCCGCAGGAGACCGGGTTGCGTTCACCGACCGAGCCGTCGGCGTTCACCAGGAACTTCGGCACCACGAAGAGCGAGATGCCCTTGGTGCCGGCCGGCGCGCCCTCGATGCGGGCGATGACGAGGTGGATGATGTTCTCGGAGAGGTCGTGCTCGCCCGCCGAGATGAAGATCTTGGTGCCGGTGAGGCTGTAGGAGCCGTCGCCGTTCGGCACCGCCTTGGTCTTGAGGAGGCCGAGATCCGTGCCGCAATGCGGCTCGGTGAGGTTCATGGTACCGGTCCAGGCGCCCTCGACCATCTGGGGCAGGTAGGTCGCCTTCTGCTCCTCCGAGCCGTGGACGAGGAGGGCGGCCATCGCCCCCTGGGTCAGGCCCGGATACATGCCGAGCGCGAGGTTGGCGGCCGAGGCGAATTCCTGGATCGCGATGTTGAGGGTGTGGGGTAGGGCCTGGCCGCCGAACGCCTCGGGCATCGACAGCCCCATCCAGCCGCCATTCGCATAGGCGTCGTAGGCCGCCTTGAAGCCCTTCGGCGTCGTCACGCTTCCGTCCGGGTGGCGGGTGCAGCCCTCCCGGTCGCCGATGGCGTTGAGCGGCGCGAGCACGGTCTCGGCGAGCTTGGCGCCCTCGTTGAGCACCGCTTCGATCACGTCGGCGGAAGCATCCGCGAACCCGCGCAGGTTGTCGTAGCGATGGAACGCGAGCACGTCGTTCAGGAGGAAGAGGACGTCCTCGACCGGCGCCTTGTAGCTTGGCATCGCGCAGCATCTCCCCGGAAACGGTTGCGATCCTGACCCCGCCTCTCGACCGGCCGGCGCACCTGATGGTTCACATCTAAACTATTTTTCGGGCGCCGCAAAGGGGTGGCGTCCCGGCGGCCCGACGGTGTTCCCGATGGCATTCGCTAAACCTTAACTGCCTGTTTACCAAGATTATCAAATGTCCCCATCACAGGATCTGCCGTTAAGGCCTCATGCGCGTTCCGCCTGGGGTCTGCCGCGGATCGAGCCACGGACTTCGCCGAGTCAGGTTTGACGATGACACGCAACGCCACGCTCAGCCTCGATGGTTTCGATCCCGACGTGCTCGAAGCCGCGCGCGACGTGGCCCGGCGCGCGGGCGTGCCGGTGGAGACCTGGATCGCCTCCATCGTCGAACCCGAAAGCGGCCCACATCAGGCCGCCCCCCACCAAGCCGCCTCTCACCAAGACACCCCACAGCAAGCCGCCGCACGCGAGCCGACCCGTCCGGACAAGCCCGCCGCATCCGTCGCCCGCTCCGAATCGCCCGGCGAGGCGCCGGGTCCGGAGACGCGCGCCGAGGCCGCCGCGCCGGTGGCGGCTCCGAGGGCCGAGGCGCCCGCCGCGAGCGCCGGCCTCGATTCCGCGCTGTCCGAGATGATGCGGCGCCTCGACGCCCTCGACCGGCGCGTCCCCCGGAGCCTCCCGGAAGCCGGCCCCGCGACGGGCGGCGCTGCCGGGCGCCCGGCCGCCGAATCCGCCCCGGCCGCGACCTCCGAGATGGCGCTGCGCCTCGCCGAGATCGAGCGGCGCATGAACGAGATCGGCGAGCAGGTCGCGGCGCCGCGTGCGATCGGCCGGCGCGGCCGTCCCGCCATCACCGAGATCCGCGATGCCGTCAGCGAGATCCGCCAGCGCCAGCGCGAACTCGCGGGCGGCGCGGCCCAGCCGGAGGGACGCAAAGCCGGCCCTCCCGCCATCGCCGAACTCCAGAGCGAGACGAACCGCCTGCGCGAATCGATCGGTGGCCTCGCCAGCGGCCGCGACGTCGGCGCCCTCGAACAGGCGATGCGCGCCCTCGCGGCGGGCGTCGAGAAGGCGCAGGCCCCGTCCGAACTCGCCGCCATCGCGGCGCCGATCGAGCTGCTGCGGGTGCAGGTCGAGCGCCTGGCCGAGGATGTGGCGGAGAACGTCCACGCCCGCGTGGCGGCGGATGTGGAGCGCCTCGCGGCGAAGGTGGAGGGCGCGCTCCACAGCGCGCCGGCCGGCCTCGGCGAGGCGGATGCCCATGCGGGCCTCTACCGCGAACTCGACGAGATCCGCCGCCTGATCGGATCGCTCGCCGGCCCCGAGCGGATTCAGAGCCTCGCCGCCGGCCTGCAGGCGATCAGCAACCAGATCACGCAGCTTCAGGACGGCATGCCCGGCAAGGGCGGCGGTTACGCCGAACTGCGCCCGATCCTCGAGGAGATCCGCAGCGGCCTCCGCTCCGGGCCGGACGCCGCCATCGGCGAGCGCATCGAGGAGATGGGGGCCAAGCTCGACGCCCTGCGCGGCAGCGCCCCCGTCGGCTTCGAGGGGCAATCCGACGCGATCCTCCATCGGCTCGACGCCCTCGCCGAGCAGGTCGAGCGGGTCCACATCAACCCGGTCGGCGACCTGATCGGGCGCCTGGAGGACCTCGGCGCCACCCTGCGCCGCCCCGTGGTGCCGGGCGAGGACATCGCCTCCATCCACGCCATGCTGCACGACCTCGCGGTCAAGCTCGACCGCATCGGCACCGGCGACGGCCCGCGCGACGAGGGCCTCGACGCCCTGGAGCAGCAGGTCCTGGCGCTGGCCCAGCGGATCGACACCCGTGACGCCGACCCGGCGATCGCCGGCCTCGAACGGACGATGAGCGACCTCCTCGATCAGGTCTCGGCCCTGCGCGCCGAGGCCCCCATCGAGGCGGCGGTGGAACGCGCCGCCCGCCACGCCGTCGCCGAGTCCATGGGGGCCGCCGACCCGAGCGAGGTCGGCCTGCTGCGCGCCAGCCTCGCCGACCTGCGCGCGCATCAGGTCGCGTCCGAGCAGCGGATGCAATCGACCCTCACGGGCGTCTATGCCGCGCTGGAGCGCCTGGTCGGCCGCGTCGGCACCCCCGACGGCGAAGGGACGGGTCCGGCCTCGGCGCGCACGCTGCGCGAGACCCTGGCCGAGCGCGCGAATTCCGTCACGCCGCGCCAGGAAGCCCTGCGCGCCGAACGGCGACAGGCTTCGAGCGCCCTCCACACCGGCCCTGACCTTCCCCTGGAGCCGGGGGCCGGTCGGCCCGGACGCGAGCGCCCGGTCGAGGCGGGTGACGCGCCGATCGGTGCTGAGAGCGACATCAAGAGCAGCTTCATCGCCGCCGCCCGGCGCGCGGCCCAGGCCGCCCAGGCCGAAGCTGCGGGGCAGGCCGGTCATCTGCAAGCCGAGGTTCGCGACGGGCCGGTGGAGGCCCGGCGGGACAGCCTGCTGGCGCGCCTGCGCGGTGGAATCGACCGCCGCCGCAAGCCCCTGCTCCTCGGACTGGCTGCCATCGTCCTGGCCCTGGGGGCCCTCCAGGCGGTGTCCGCCCGCCGCCCGGCCGATCCCCAGCTGGCCGATTCCAAGGTGGCCGATTCCAAGGTAGCCGAGACCGGCTTGACCCAGCCGACGCCCGAGGGCGCCGGCGCAGCGCCGGCACAAACGTCGGACACGAAGGCTGCCTCGGACACCAAGGCCGCCGATGCGAAGGCGGGCCCGAAGCCGCTCGCCGACCCGCAGACGACCCAGTCGCTCGCGGATCCGGCCGCCGCCCCTGCGACGGGCCCTTCCCGGATCGAGGTTCCGCGCGTGCCCACCCTCGCGAGCCTCGTCCCAGACCTCGCGGCCGTGCCGCCCGCCCTGGGCAAGCTGCGCCAGGCCACCCTCGACGGCGACGGCAGCGCCGCCTACGACCTCGCCGCGCGGGCCGCCGAAGGTCGCGGCATGCCGCGCGACGGCACGCTGGCCGCGAAGATCTTCGAGAAGCTCGGCTCGGCCGGCTACGCCCCGGCGCAGTACAAGCTCGGTAGCCTGCACGAGAAGGGCGTCGGCCTGCCGCGCGACCTCGCTCAGGCGAGGCTCTGGTACGGCCGCGCCGCCGAACGCGGCAATGCCCGCGCCATGCACAACCTCGCGGTCATCCACGCCGAGAACCCCGCCGTGGGCGGCAAGCCCGACTTCGCCACCGCCGCGCAGTGGTTCCGGCGCGGGGCCGAACTCGGCCTGCGGGACAGCCAGTACAACCTCGCCGTCCTCTACGCGCGCGGGATGGGCGTGCAGCAGGACCTGGAGCAATCCTACCTCTGGTTCTCGGCGGCCTCCGGCCAGGGCGACGTCGACGCCGCCAAGAAGCGCGACGACGTGGCCCTGAAGCTGGAGCCAAAGGCCCTCGCCACGGCGAAGGCCCAGGCCGCCGCCTTCAAGCCCAAGGTTCCGGATCCGGCCGCCAACGAGCCGCCGGCGCCGATCGTGCTCGACAACGCGATGAGCCTCCTCGGCGCGCCGCCGCCGAGCCCCGGGACGGTCGCGCCCGCCCGCCGGATCTGAACCGGGGGCGCCGCGCGCGCCTGCGGGCTTCTGCCACCTTCGTGCGACGCAGCGAAGAGGCCGCCATCGGCGTTGATGGACCGGACGGGGGCGCTGCGCGCGAACCCGTGCCGGGATTTCGATGCCCCTGCCGCCCCTCCGGGTGGCCTTGATGACCGGAGAGTCGATGGCGCGCGTGACGACGGTTCCACCGGTCGCCCTGATCCTCGGGATCGCCGGGCTGATCCCGTTCCTGGGCTTCGCCCTGCTCTCGGTCAGCGGCTCCGACGGGGGCCTCAGCACCATCGGCCTGAGCCCGCGCCTCGTGCTCTCGACCTACGGGGCGGTCATCGCTTCGTTCCTCGGCGGGATCCGCTGGGGCGCCGCCGCCGCCCGGAACTCGGGGGGCGCCGACTACGCCATCGCCATCCTGCCCTCGCTGATCGCCTGGGCGGCTCTGGCCGCGCCCGCCCCCTGGGACCTGCGCATCCTCGGGGTGCTCGTGCTGGCCTGGGGCCTCGTGGACCAGGATCTGCCGCGCCGAGGGCTCGTCCCGGTCTGGCTCGGGCGTCTGCGGCTCGTCCTCTCGGGCGTGGCCGGAGCCTCGCTGCTGATCGCGGCCTGAACCCGGGCCGCGGGGGCTCGCGTCAGTCCTTGCTCAGCATCCCCTTGCCGATGGCGAAGACGCGGCCGTCCCCCAGGAGATGTGCCGTGAAGCCCGCCGGAAACAGCGGGTCGAAGGCCGGGTTGCGTACGTTGAGCCCGCCCGCATAGGCGCCGAAGGCCGGCATGATCATGCGGCGCCCGTCGGTGACGAAGCAGCGGCGGCGCACGGCGCGACCCCGCATCGCGACCTTGCCGCAGGGGTGGAGGTGGCCGGCGACCTCGCCCTCGGGCGCGTCGAGGCTCGGTTCGTGCCGCAGGGTCAGGCCCCCGAGCGCCAGGGTCTCGGCGTAGCGCCCGCCGACGCCCTCGCTCACCGCGTGGTCGTGGTTGCCCGCGATCCAGACCCAGTCGCGCCCCTCCTGCAGCGCCGCCACCATGGCGCGGTCGCCGGGTTCCATGCGCTCGGGTCCGCGCGAATCGTGGAAGGAATCGCCGAGCGCCACCACGCGGGCCGGGTCGAGGCGGGCCACGACCTCGTGCAGGCAGGCCAGGGTCTCGCGGGTGTCGTAGGGCGGCAGGAACTGGCCCGAGCGGGCTGCGTAGGCGGAGCCCTTTTCCAGGTGCAGGTCGGACACCACGAGCGTCCGGTGCCGGGCGAGCCAGAGGCCGCCGCAGAGGTCGAGGGCGAGGGTTTCACCGGCGAGCGTCAGGCCGGGGGCCCGGATGGTCTTCTCAAGTCTCTGGCCGAGCGCCAAAACCGCATCCTCTGTCTCTGAAACGGGGCGCGTCACCGCGTGTCAGCCCAGTGCTTCTTCGAGCAGCTGCGCCTCGGCTTCGGCCAGGATCTCGTCCGCGCCCTCGCCATAGACCCGTTCGCGCCCGATCTCGAGCATGACGGACACGGAGAGCGGCGAGACGCGATCGAGCGCCTTGTGGATGATTCGCCCCTGGATGCGCCTCAACATCATACCGAGGCGCTTCACGTCGAGGAGTCCGGTTGCCGCATCCTGGCGCGCGGCCTTCAGGAGGAGGTGGTCGGGCTGGTGCTTGCGCAGCACGTCGTAGACGAGGTCGGTGGAGATCGTGACCTGGCGGCCGGTCTTGGCCTGGCCCGGATAGCGCCGCTCGATCAGCCCGGCGATGACCGCGCATTGCCGGAAGGTGCGCTTCATCATGGCGGATTCGTCGAGCCAGGCCTCGAGGTCGTCGCCGAGCATGTCCTCGGCGAACAATCCCTCCAGGAAGTCCGGCTCCGCGCCGATGCGGGCGCTGACGTCGCGGGTGAGCCAGATCGCGATGCCGTAATCGTTGGCGGCAAATCCCAGAGGCCGCATTCGGGCGCGCTCCAGGCGCCGGGTCAGCAACATGCCGAGGGTCTGGTGAGCGAGCCGCCCCTCGAACGGAAACGCCGTCAGGTAGTAGCGCCCCGCGCGCGGAAAGGTCTCGACGAGCAGGCCGGTAGCCCCCGGCAGCACCGAGCGGGTCCGCTGCTGCAGGAGGTAGTCGGAGACCTGGCGGGGCAGGCGGTCCCACTCGAAGGGGTCCGCGATGAGCGCCCGCACCCGCGCGGCGAGGAACGTCGAGATCGGAAACTTCGCACCCGCATAGGAGGGGATGGCCGGGTCGGTGCCCGGCCCGGCGCGGGTCGCCAGGGCCTCGTCCTCGGACAGACCCTCGAAGCGCAGCACCTCGCCGGCGAACAGGAAGGTGTCGCCCGGCGTCAGCGTATCGGCGAAATCCTCCTCGATCTCGCCGAGCACCCGGCCGCCCTTCGGCAGGATCGCCCCGGGCTTGCCGCGGACCCCGCGCGCGAGGCGCACCTTCACCTTGGCGGATTCCACGATGGTGCCGACGTTCATCCGGTACTGCTGCGCGATGCGGGCGTCGCGCACCCGCCAGAGCCCGTCCGCGCCGCGCAGGATCTTGGCGAAGCGCTCGTAGGCTCGCAGGGCGTAGCCCCCCGTCGCCACGTAATCGACCACCGCCTCGAACGCCTCCCAGGACAGCCCGGCATAGGGGGCGGCCGAGACGATCTCGTCGTAGAGCTGCACCGGGTCGAACGCATCCGCGCAGGCTATGCCGAGGACGTGCTGGGCGAGCACGTCGGGGGCGCCGAGGCGGGCGTCCGGCGTATCCTGCGCGGCGGCCTCCACGGCGTCGAGGGCGGCCTGGCATTCGAGCATCTCGAAGCGGTTGGCCGGCACCAGATAGGCCTTGGAGGGCTCGTCCATGCGGTGGTTGGCGCGGCCGATGCGCTGCATGATACGGCTCGCCCCCTTCGGCGCGCCGATGTTCACGACGAGGTCGACGTCGCCCCAGTCGATGCCGAGGTCGAGGGTCGCGGTGCAGACGATGGCGCGCAGCTGCCCCGCCGCCATGGCGGCCTCGACCCGCCGGCGCTGCGAGGCGTCCAGCGACCCGTGATGCAGGGCGATCGGGTGGTTCGCCTCGTTGATGCGCCAGAGTTCCTGGAAGGTGTACTCGGCCTGGAGCCGGGTGTTGACGAAGACCAGCACCGTGCGGTGCCGCCCGATCAGGTCGTAGATCGCCGGCATCGCCTGCCAGGCCGTGTGGCCGGCGAGCGGCAGGGTGTGGCCGGTCTCGAGCATGTGCAGGTCGGGGGCGGCACCGCCCTTCACCACGACGAGCTCGGCCATCGCCGCCGGCCCCGCGCCCTCCTCTGCGGAGGGGGAAGGGATCGGCGTCTGCGGCACCAGGTAACGCCGCAATTCGTCCGGCTCGCGCACCGTGGCGGAGAGGCCGATCGCGGTCAGACCGGGGCTGAGGCGGTGCAGGCGCGCGAGACCCAGGGACAGGAGGTCGCCGCGCTTCGAGGTCACCAGCGCGTGCAGTTCGTCGAGGACGACGCAGGAGAGCGTGGCGAAGAAATCGGCGGCCTCCCGGTGCGCGATGAGCAGGGCCAACTGCTCCGGCGTGGTCAGCAGGATGTCGGGGGGACGCGCGATCTGCCGAGTGCGCTTGTGCGAGGGGGTGTCGCCGGTGCGCGTCTCGACCCGGATATCGAGCCCCATCTCGGCGATGGGCGCGTCGAGGTTGCGCGCGATATCGACGGCCAGCGCCTTGAGGGGCGAGATGTAGAGGGTGTGCAGGCCCCGGCCCTTCGGGGAGGGCGCCCGGCCGGCGAGGGCGGTGAGGCTCGGCAGGAAGCCCGCCAGCGTCTTGCCCGCGCCCGTGGGTGCCACCAGCAGGGCCGAATGGCCGCCGCGCACGAGGTCGAGCAGTTCGAGCTGGTGCGGCCGGGGTGACCAGCCGCGCGACGCGAACCAGGTCGCGAAGCGCTCCGGCAGCACGGACGCGGGCTTGCTCAGGCCAGGGCCATCAGGAAGCGGTCGATGAGTTCCAGCGCCCGCTCGGTCATCGCGCCGGGGTAGCGCACGAAGATGTGGCACCCCCCCGGATAGATCGCGGTGTGACCGCCATTGCCGGCCGCCGCCCAGCGGGCCGACATGTAGAGCGTGTCGTCCAGGAGCGGATCGTGCGTGCCCACCGTGAACAGGGCCGGCGGCAACCCCTTCAGGTCGGCGTAGAGGGGCGACACGTCCGGCCGGCGCCGGTCGATGCCGTCGCGCACGTAGACGTCGGCGAAGCGCGTCAGGTCTTCGGTGTTCACCACCAGGCGCTGCTCGCCCCAGTTGCGCACGCTCGGCGTCAGGCCGAGGTCGAAGAAGCCCGCGTTCAGGTTGGCGCCCCGGAAGGCGCGGGGCAGGGCGTGCCGGTCGCGCAGGCGCAGCAGCACCATCACGGCGAGCTGCGCCCCGGCCGATTCTCCGCCGATGGTCAGCGCGGAGACGCCGAACTCGGCCTTGCCCGGGCCGGCGAGCCAGAGGGCGGCGGCCTCGCAATCCTCCAGGGCGGCGGGATAGGGGTGCTCCGGCGCCAGCCGGTACTCCACCGAGAGGCAGACGAAGCCGCAGGTATCGGCGATCCGTTCCAGCCACGGATCCTGCTCGTCGGCCGAGCCCCAGACCCAGCCGCCGCGATGGATGTGCAGGTAGGCGCCCCGCAGCTTCGCCCACTTCTTCGGGTTCGGGCGGATCACCCGCAGGGCGAGGGGGCCGGCGGGACCGTCGATCGTCAGGGTCTCGGCCCGGGCGCTGCGCGGCATGGCCGGCGAGGCCTGCGTGCCCTGGCGGCGGCGGGCGCGCACCTCCGTCATCGGGATCGACCACGGATCCGCCTGCGCGGCATGGGCGGCCACGACCTCGGCGTTCAGGCGCTTGGTCTCCGGATCGATCATCGCCGGATCGAAGAGGGCGTGGTCGATCATGATTCCGTTCGTTTCATCAACTGGCTGGCCCCGCAGGTGCGGGCCGCTTCTCACAGAATGGGACCGTGCACGGAAGGGTGCCATCCGTGCCACCTGGGAAACCGCCTAACGCCCGAGGGCGGATCCGGTTTCGTACAACCTGTGTCGTGGGCGCCACGCTTCCGCCGGCTTCCCCGGGTTGAGAAAGGCGGTCCGGCACCCGAGATCCCAGGGGCCGTACCGGAGCCGGCGGGAGACCGGCCGGAGCGTCCTCAGGAACCCTCGCATGACCGCCGACCACGATCCGCGCCGCCCCTCGCCCTATCCGGGCCAGCCCTATGCGGGCGCGCCCTTCCCGGAGCGCGAGCGCCGCTCGACCCTGCGGCGCTTCCTCGGCGGCTCGCCGGCCGCCGTGTTCGTGAAGCTCCTGTTCCTGTCGGTGCTGGTGGGCGCCGTGATGGCGACCCTGGGCGTCACGCCGGGCCTGCTGTTCTGGCACGCCTACGATGCGGTCCGGGCCCTGATCGACCTCGGCCTCGACACCTTCCACGATTTCGGCCGCTGGATCCTGGCCGGCGCCGTGGTGGTGGTGCCGCTCTGGCTGCTGTCGCGCTTCTTCGCGGTCTCGAAGTAGCGCCACGCGAAAAGGGGCCGGTGCAAGCACCGGCCCCCCTGGGATCCGTTCGGTTCGGGACGGCTCAGCGCTGGACGATGACCTTCGCGCCGACCTTGGCGCGGGTGTAGAGGTCGGCCACGTCGTCGTTGGTCATGCGGATGCAGCCCGAGGACACGGCGGTGCCGATCGTCTCCGGCTCGTTGGAGCCGTGGATGCGGTAGATCGAGTTGCCGAGATACATGGCGCGGGCGCCGAGCGGGTTCTCCATGCCACCCTTCATGAAGCGCGGCAGGTCGGGACGGCGGCGGAGCATCTCGGCCGGGGGACGCCAATCCGGCCATTCGCGCTTCATCGTGATGGTCTGCACGCCGCCCCAGGTGAAGCCCGGGCGACCGACGCCGACGCCGTAGCGCAGGGCCTTGCCGTCACCCAGCACGTAGTAGAGGCGGCGCTCGGCGGTGGAGACCACGATAGTGCCGGGGGCATACCCGCCCGCGAAGGCGACTTCCTCGCGCTGGATCGCCGACATCTGCGGCACGGCGGAGGCCGGGGTCATGGGGTCGGCCGGCAGGGAGGCGTTCGCGGTCGGCAGGGCCACCGGCTCGTTCTGGGGGCGCACCCGGATCACCAGGGCGTTGTCCAACGGCTGGCGGGTGAGGGGGTCGATCTCGTAGGCGGCAGCGGGCGACGCCCACGCGCCCAGCGCGCAGACGAGCCCGGTCAGGGCGGGGGCGAAACGGCGCATCGGAGCCTCTCGAAGGCGAACGAAACTTGCGGAAACGATCTGGAAAACTTGACGCACGTTACGGTGCGAAGTCTGCCCAAGACGTAAACGCTCACGCTTCAAAGCCAAGCTCTATCCACGCCACCGCGACGCTTGCCCCGGCGTCGTGATTTCGTGGCAACACCGTGGCGGACCCCGATTCGCTCGATGCCTCGGAAATGACCGATCCGGGCTTCGCTCGGGCGCCGTACCGGCCCGGCGGCTACCCGCCCGCCGGGGATCCGCACCCCGCATGGTCCCCGTGGCTTGCGCGAAACTGATCTTCGCGTCCCCGGTCTTCGCCGAAAAACGCTTCAGACCGCGTCGAGGCCGAGGTCGATGATCGGCGCGGAGTGGGTGATCCAACCGCAGGAGATCAGGTCCACCCCGGAGGCCGCGACGGCGCCCACCGTCTCGCGGTTGATCCGCCCCGAGGCCTCGGCGATGGCCCGGCCGTCGATCATCGCCACCGCACGGGCGAGCTGGTCGGGGGTCATGTTGTCGAGGAGCACGGCGTCGGCGCGCACCGACAGGGCCTGTTCGAGCTGCTCCAGGGTGTCCACCTCGACCTCGATCTTGACGAGGTGGCCGGCATAGGCCCGGGCCCGTTCGATGGCCGGGACGATGCCGCCCGCCACCGCCACGTGGTTGTCCTTGATGAGCACCGCGTCGTCGAGGCCGTAGCGGTGGTTCGAGCCGCCGCCGGCCCGCACGGCGTGCTTCTCCAGCGCGCGCAGGCCCGGGGTGGTCTTGCGGGTACAGACGATGCGGGCCTTGCCGTGCGGGCGGGCCGCCTCCACCAGGGACGCCGTGGCGGTGGCCACCCCGGACATCCGGCACAGGAGGTTCAGGGCGACGCGCTCGGCGGTGAGGATGGCGCGGGCCGGACCCGAGAGGCGAAGCACCACGTCGCCGGGCGCCACGCGGGCGCCGTCGCCGCGCTCGACGGAGACCGACACGGCCGGATCAATGAGGCCGAAGGCGAGGATCGCCGTATCGACGCCGGAGATCACCCCGTCCTGGCGCGCCGCGATGACACCCTCCAGGCGGGCTGAGGCCGGTACGATCGCGTCCGTGGTGATGTCGCCCGCCCGGCCGAGATCCTCCAGGAGCGCCGCCCGGACGATCGGCTCCAGCATCAGGCGGGGCAGGGGGGCGAGGTCGGTGCGGTCGGGCATGGCTGCTGCCTTTTTCAGAATGGTGAGACGCGCGGAATCGAGCCGCGCGGGATCAGGCCGCGACGACGTCCCGTCCGGGCTCGACGGCCTCGGCCATCGCCCGCAACTCCGCCCAGGTCACCTCGGTGTGCCGGGGCGGCTGCTGGGCCGGGTGGTCGCTGCGCCAATGGGCGCCGCGACTTTCCCGCCGCGACAGGGCGGAGGCCGCGATGGCCAGCCCGGTCAGGGCCGCGTCGCTGCCGGCCCGCGCCGCCGGACCGAGGTGGCGCACCGCGTCGGCGAGGCCCTCGGCCTCGCGCACGACGCCGACCTGCCGCTCCATCACGCCCCGCAGGAGGCCGAGATCGAGGGCGTCCGCTGCCGGTTCCGCGAAGGCGTGCGGCTGGATGGGCAGGGCGGGGGCCGGCAGGGCGGCCACCGCCTCGGCGATCCAGGGCGCGAAGGCCATCGCCTCGAGGAGCGAGTTGCTGGCCAGACGGTTGGCCCCGTGCAGGCCCGTGGAGGCGACCTCGCCGCAGGCGAACAGGCCCGGCACCGTGCTGGCGCCCGCCGCATCCACCATCACGCCGCCCATGTGATAATGCGCGGCCGGACGGACCGGGATGGCCTGGAGGCGCGGGTCGATGCCCGCCGCCGCGCAGAGGCCCGCGACGGTGGGGAAGCGCGTGGCCATGCGGTCGCCGAGGGCGCCCCGGCAATCGAGGTACACCTCCGCGCCGCGCGCACGCGCCTGGAAGATGCCGCGGGCCACGACATCGCGGGGCGCGAGGTCGCCCCCCGTGATGCCGGCCATGACCGGCGCGCCAGTTCCGTCGATCAGGCGCGCGCCCTCGCCGCGCAGGGCCTCGGTGGCCAGCGGCATCGGATCCGCGCCGCAGGCGATGGCGGTGGGGTGGAACTGCACGAACTCCATGTCCCGCAGGGTCGCGCCGGCCCGCGCCGCCAGGGCGAGGCCGCGACCCGTGGCCCCGCGCGGGTTCGTGGTCGAGGCGTAGAGCGCGCCGACGCCGCCGGTGGCGAGCACCACGGCGCGGGCCGGCAGGGCGAAGGTCGCGCCGTCGCGGGCGCAGACCACGCCCGCCACGGCTCCGCGCGCGTCCCGCATCAGGTCGCGCGCCTCGGCCACGAGCACCGTGACGGAGGGCGTGCGGCCGACCGCCCGCACCAGGGTTTCGAGGACGATGCGGCCCGTGGAATCCCCGCCGGCCCGCACGATGCGGCGGCGCGAATGCGCGGCCTCCAGCCCGAGGGCGAGGGCGCCCGCTTCATCGCGGTCGAAGGGTGCCGCGAAGCCCACGAGCCAGTCGATCAGTCCGGGCCCGGCGGCGGCCACGCGGGCGGCGACATCGGTCTCCGTCAGCCCGGCGCCGGCCGCCAGGGTGTCGGCGGCGTGCAGTTCGGGGTCGTCGTCCGCGCCGATGGCGGCGGCGATGCCGCCCTGCGCCCAGCCCGTGGCGGTCCCGATGCCGAGGGGGGCGGCGGTGACCAGGGTGACGGGGCGCGGCGCGAGCCGCAGGGCCGTGGCGAGACCGGCGATGCCGGCCCCGATCACGACGATGCGGTCGGAGTCGGGACGCGCGAAGGAGAAGGGTGCGTGCGCGTTCATCGGACCCGCACCGCCAGCATGCGCTCCACCGCCATCCGGGCCCGCTCGGCGAGCTCCGGCTCCACCGTGACCTCGTGGGTCATGGTCTCGAGGGCGTGGCGGATGTTCTTGAGGCTCATGCGCTTCATGTGCGGGCACAGGTTGCAGGGCTTGATGAACTCGATGTCGGGATTGGCCGCCGCGATGTTGTCGCCCATGGAGCACTCGGTCACGAGCACGACCTGCTTGGGGCGCTTCTCCAGGACGAAGTTCATCATCATCGCGGTGGAGCCGGAGAAATCCGCCTCGGCGACCACCTCGGGCGGGCATTCCGGGTGCGTGATGACGGTGACGCCCGGATAGCTCTCGCGGACCTCGCGGATGTCGGCGGGGGTGAACTGCTCGTGCACCTCGCAATGCCCGGCCCAGGTCAGGATCTCGACCTCGGGCACCATGGCCTGGACGTTCTGGGCCAGGAATTCGTCGGGGATCATGAGCACGCGCGGCGCGTTCAGGGAGCGCACCACCTCGACAGCGTTGCCCGAGGTGCAGCAGAGGTCCGACTCCGCCTTCACGGCGGCCGAGGTGTTGACGTAGGTCACGATCGGCACGCCGGGATATTTCGCGCGCAGGCCCCGCACGTCGGCGGCGGTGATCGAATCGGCGAGCGAGCAGCCGGCCCGCATGTCGGGGATCAGCACCGTCTTGGCCGGGTTCAGCAGCTTGGCGGTCTCGGCCATGAAGTGCACGCCGGCGAGGACGATCACGTCGGCATCCACCGTCACGGCCTCGCGGGCGAGCGCCAGGCTGTCGCCGACGATGTCCGCGACCGTGTGGAAGATCTCGGGCGCCTGGTAATTGTGCGCCAGGATGACGGCGTTGCGCGTCTTCTTGAGCTCGAGGATCGCCGCGACGTCGTCGGCGAGCGCCGGCCACTCGATCGCGGGCACGTGGCGGCTGACCCGCGCGTAGATGTGCGGCAGGGGCAGGCCACCGGGAAAGCCCTGGACCATGATGCCGTTCGGGTGACTGGTCGCCGCCATTGACGCGTCCTTACTTATGCTCAATCTGAGCATTGCGCCGACTAACGTAGGCGCGCCGTACCGCCTTGTCCAGATATGCAGCCTTTGAGCATAACGTTTTTGCGATGCGAGAATGACGCTGCAGCGCAAATGTCAGGGCGGGACCGTCGCTTCAGGCGGGCCGGCGCTGCGGTCGCAGGCGGAAGCCCGGGGCCGGGCGTTCGAGCAGGACTTCGCGGCGGAATCGCACGAGGCGGGCCGGGCGTCCGGTGGCACCGCTGGTGACGCCGTCCGTCTCCTCCACGAGCCCCTGCTGGGCCACCAGCCGCCGGAAGTTCTGCTTGTGCAGGTTGGTGCCCGAGAGCGCCTCCACGGTGCGCTGGAGCTGGAACAGCGTGAAGGTCGGCGGCATCAGTTCGAACACCACGGGGCGGTACTTGATCTTGCCGCGCAGGCGCCCGATCGCGGTGGCGAGCACGCGGCGGTGGTCGAGGGCCATGGGCTGGCCCGTGATCCGCAGGTCGGCGTCCCCGGCCGCACCGGCCTGCCCCTGCGCCTCGGGGATCAGGCCGGCCTCGAACAGCAATTCGTAGCGCTCGAGCACACGCTCCTCGTTCCAGGCTCCGCCACAAAGGCCGAAGGTCAGGCCGAGGCGGTCCTCGCGGCGGCGCCGCAGCTTCGGGTCGCCGGCGCCCTCCGCCCAGGCGAGGAGTTGCGCCTCGATCTCGCCGAGCGATTCGGGCCGTCCCGCCCGCCAGTCCTCCCACGGCAGGAAGCGGTACCAGTTGCGCCAGGAGGCTTCCGCGAGCCCCGCCGGGCGGACCTCGCGCACGAGGGCGAGGTAGGCCACCGAGAGCGAGTGCAGCCCGCCGGCATCGTCGCCCTGCCGGTCGCGGTCGCCGAAGGTGTAGAGCTGTTCGACGTAGCCGAGGCGCTGGTGGGTCTGGCGCTCGACCCAGGCGCGCAGGCCCCGCTCCAGGGTGGGGTGCTCGGGCACCAGCGGGCCCGCCGGCAACCCGTCCGAGCGGCCCCGGGCCTGGCCGCCGACCTGAACGGTGAGGGCGCGCGGCTCGCCGTCGGTGGCCGCGACGATCACGGCGACGAGCCCGACGGCGGACGGGTTGGGGAGGCTCCCCTCCCGGCTCCGCTGAGTCTCCTCCACCGTGGTCACGCCGTCCGATCCCCGCCCGATATCCATGCCGCCCGCGCGCCGCTCACCAACCCGCCGGACGCCCCGCGTCCCGTGGGACGCCTGCGCGTTGCCTAGCGGGTCATGGCATATCGGGCGCCCGCGATGAACGTGTAATAACGCGTCACGCCACGGGGGATGTCCCGCCCGCGCGCCGCGGCAGGATGCGCGCCGGGTTGCCCGCCACGGTCGCGCCGGCCGGCACGTCGCGGGTGACGACGGCGCCGGCGCCGACGATGGCATCGTCGCCGACCGTCACGCCGGGCAGGATCAGGGCGCCGCCCCCGATCCAGACGTTGCGTCCGATCCGGATCGCGCGGGCGAATTCGAGGCCGGCCTCGCGGGGACCGGGCTCCCGGGGATGGTCGGGGGTGAGGATCTGGACGCCGGGGCCGATCTGCGTCCGGTCGCCGATGCTCACGGGCGCGCAATCCAGGATGACGCAGCCGAAATTGAGGAAGACGTGCGCGCCGAGGCTGATGTGCAGCCCGTAATCGCAGTGGAAGGGCGGGCGCACCACTGCGCCCTCGCCGACGGCGGCCAAGCGCTCGCGCAGGAGTTCGCGGCGGACCGAAGGGGGCTCGGTCAGGGACGCATTGTAGCGCTGCATCCAGAGCTTGGCGCTGTGGTGGTCGGCGTGCAGTTCCGGATCGTCGGGATGGTAATGCGCGCCGGACAGCATCTTCTGCTTCGGGGTCAGATCCATCGGGTCTCGGGGCTCCTCGGCGGGTCGAGGACGCAACGCCACGGGGACCGGCAAGGATCCCGGGCTCCGCTGCGCGGCCTCGGCACGGGCCGTCGCGCCGGTGCTCGCCCGTCTCTCCCGCTCCGAGGGGGCCAACGCCTGATGACAGCGTGACGGCACGCTCTAGAATGGCCGCGTGGATGAACCGGGTGAGGCAGGGTGTGATCGAACGGGATGAAGGAAAAGCCGGAGGGCGGCGGGTCGACCTGCGACTCTACGGCCTGCTCGACACCGGAATCTCCGGCCATGACGGCGCGAGACTCGCCGCGATGGCGGTCGAGGCCGTCCGGGGCGGCTGTACGCTCCTGCAATACCGCGAGAAATCCATCGACAACGCGCGCGCGGCCCTGACCCGCATCCGGGCGATCCACGTGGCGCTGGCCGGCAGCGGCGTGCCGCTCCTCGTCAACGACCGGGTCGACCTCGCCCTCGCGGCCGGCGTCGAGGGGGTCCATCTCGGCCAGGGCGACCTGCATCCGGCGGATGCGCGCCGCCTGCTCGGGCGCGACGCGATCATCGGGCTGACCCTCAAGGCCGGCCCCCAGGCCGACGAACTCTACCGCCTGCCCGTGGACTATGCCTGCATCGGCGGCGTGTTCGCGACCGCGAGCAAGGACAACCCCGATCCGCCGGTGGGCCTCGACGGCCTCGCCCGGATCGTCTTCCGGGGCCGCCTCGCGCGCGGGGCCGCATTTCCCCTCGGGGCCATCGCGGGGATCGACGCCAGCAACGCGGCGGCGGTGATCGGGGCGGGGGCGGACGGCATCGCGGTGATCTCCTCCCTGTTCTCCGGCGAGTCCGTGGAGGCGCGCGCGCGCGACCTGCGCTTCCGGGTCGATTCCGCCCTCGCCGCGCGGGGTGCATCGGCCTAAGCTGCCGAAAAGCTCTGGGGACGACGTCATGACACCGATCGCGGTCACCATCGCGGGATCCGATTCCAGCGGGGGCGCGGGGATTCAGGCGGACCTCAAGACCTTCGCGGCGCTGAGGGTCTACGGCGCCAGCGTCGTCACCGCCCTGACGGCGCAGAACACGCGGGGGGTCCAGGCGATCCACGACGTGCCGGCCGATTTCGTCGCGGCGCAGATCGACAGCGTGTTTTCGGACCTCGCCGTCACGGCCGTGAAGATCGGGATGCTGTCACAGGTCGCCACCATCGAGGCGGTGGCGGCGGGGCTGGCGCGCCATGCCGGCGCGATTCCGTTCGTGCTCGACCCCGTGATGGTCGCCACCTCGGGCGACCGCCTGATCTCCGAGGCGGCGGTGGACGCCCTGCGCCGCCACCTGCTGCCGCTGGCGGCCCTCGTCACCCCGAACCTGCCCGAGATCGCCACGCTGATCGACGAGCCCGCCGCCGTGAGCGAGAACGACGCCGTAGCACAGGGCCGCCGCCTCCTCGCCCGGGGCGCTCGCGCCGTGCTGGTGAAGGGCGGCCATGCGGCCGGACGCGAGAGCGTCGACCACCTGATGGAGGCCGATGGCCGGCTGCGTCGCTTCGCGGCGCCCCGCATCGAGACCCGCAACACGCACGGGACGGGCTGCACCCTGTCTTCGGCCGTCGCGGCGGGGCTCGCGCACGGTCTGCCCCTGGTCGAGGCCGTGGCCCAGGCCAAGCGCTACGTCTCCGCCGCGATCGCCCGCGCGGACAGCGTACCGGTGGGCCATGGACACGGCCCGGTGCATCATTTCCATGCCCTCTGGGCCTGACCGCGCCTTGCGCCGACCCGCCGTTTGCGTTTGAAGTAACGTACAAGCGTCCGGTTCATGGAACGGATGCGCGGAAGTCAGGGACGATGGAAGACCAGGTGACGACGTCCGAACGCGGACGGCAGCGCGAAATTCTCACCGGAGCGCAGGTGCTCTCCGGCCAACTCGGAAAGACGATCCAGCGCCTGCGCAAGGCCTATAACCTCTCGCTGTCCGAACTCGCGGAGCAATCCGGGGTGGCGAAATCGATCATCAGCCAGATCGAGCGCAACGAGACCAATCCGACGCTCGCCACGATCTGGCGCCTGAGCCAGGCCCTCGACGTGTCGATCGAGCGGGTGCTCGCCACCAGCGACGAGGAACCCTTCATCGAGAAGACCTCTCGGGCCGACACGCCGATCCTCGTCTCGGACGACGGCAAGGTGCGCCTGGCCATCATCGGTTGGATCAAGACGGTCGAGTGGCTGCAATGGTACGACGTCAGCGCCGATCCGGGCGGACAGCTCGATTCCGACCCGCACCAGCGGGGGTCGGTCGAATCGCTCACGGTGACGTCCGGCCTGATGGAGGTCGAGGTCGCGGGCACCGTCCAGCGCGCCCGCGCCGGCGAGACCCTGCGCTACCGCTGCGACCGGCCGCACACGGTGCGCTGCCTCGGCACGGAGCCGGCAAAGGCCGTGATGGTGGTGATCATGAAGGCCGCCGTGATGGAGTAGGGCGGCCGGCGGGGTGCGACCGCATCCGCTTCGCTGCCTGATCCCGTCCGCCACTCCAAGAAAGCAGTGTGTTCGGATCGGAAGCGGTGCGCCGCCGCTTCCGGATCTTTCCCCGATCGAGCAGACCCGGATGGGTTTGCTTCCGGAACAGCCGAGCCGGTGCGAACCTGATGCATCCTCAGCGCGAGCCCGAGAGGAGGATCCGTGCCGGTCACCCAACGTCAACTCGCGGCCTCGCTTCGCGCCTGTGCGCACATCGCGGACCGTGAGGCGATCGCCGGCTTCCTCCTCGATCCGGCGACGCAGCCGAGCATCAACCCCTTCCGGACGACCTCGGCCGGGGCGCAGCGCAGCACCTGGGCCGGGCAGAGCTTCGAGTTCCGCACGTCCCGCACGCCGGCGCTCGGCCTCGCCTGCCTTCTTCGAGCGCTCGACGTCCTGCAGGGCGACGAGGCGCTCGTGCAGGAGATCTTCGGTTCGGGCCCCTTCCGGGCCTACGTCTATCATCGTGGCGACGGATGCCAGATCGTCGGTGCCGTGCTTCATGGCCGAGGGTCCGTGGCGTTGCCCGCCGTCACATCCCCGGCGCCGCGACGGACCACGCGGCGATCATCGCCGACGCATGCGAGGCAGCTGGATCTCTTCGCGTTCGCGGGGCCGGGATGACCCGTTCCGAAGCGATGGCATCGCGTGGCTGGATCGACGCGGCCCAGGCCTGCCTCCGCGCCCGCAGACGATGCCCGGCTGTCTCGCTCGGCGTTCTTCCCGTTGCTCTCGTCGGAGGGAACCCGCTTCGTGACGCCGCTCAACGGGACCACCGGCCACCCCTCCGTGCGGATGCCGATCTTCGGCCGCAACATGGTCTCGCCCTCGCACGCGCTCGCGGCCCGGGCCGGCATCCGCATGCTCTGGCAGGGCGGCAACGCGGTGTGAGCTTCATCCAGTCGAACGTCATGAGCTTCGGCTCGGGCGTGGTGGTGCCCGAATGGGGCCTGTCCCTGCAGAACCGCGGCTACGGCTTCCGCTGGTGCGGATGATCGACCACGGCCAGAACCCGCAGGCCGCCTGCGACGCGCCGCGCTGGCGCTTCAATGCCGGCCTGGAGATCAACGCCGGGGCGACCATGCCGGCGGCGACCCTCCAGGGGCTGCTGGACCGGGGCCACCGGGTCGACGTGATCGAGGACAGCCACCAGGATTTCGGCGCCCGCCGGTTCATCCCGCGCATGGGCGATCCCGCGACCGAGGGCTATGTCGATCCCCCCGACGCGCGCAGGTCAGGCCAACCCGATCGCACGGAGGGGCGCTTCGGGGTGTGGCAGGCCATCTCCCCTGATCGCCTGTCCAAAGCCGCCCGCGCCCTCAGACCTCGGGCCCGCTCGCCCCTCGGCTTTCAAGCCTGATCGTCGGCTGCCACGCCGCCCAGCTTCCGTGAGCATTTCCGCCGAGGCCAGAGGCGCCCAAAGGCGCGCCGCGTTCCTCGAGTGGCCCGCCAGCCGTTGGAGAGTGCCCGCCAAACGGTCCGGTGCGCGTGATCCGACCCCTCGATCGGCATCGCGACGCATCGTTGGGAGCAGATCGCACCAGCAGGAAAATGCAGTCGAACTACAAATCCTCTAAAAGCGACAGTCGATAGATGTATCAGTCTTGGCTTCAGCTTAATAAAATACAATATTCTATTCACAGAGATGGACAAACGATCTACAAGATCTTTCTGAGCCGCTCACCAGTGATGGTGGGCCGATCAATTTGCATCTCGGATGCGCATCCAAACCCCCGGATCATCCGGCAGGGCATTTGTACTCGGCGGAGCCGCCGGGACACGCCGATGCGAGTGTCGGAGGGGACACGTGGGAGTTCATCGTGAAGGCTGAAGAACGTCTTCGCGACGCGCCGGCTCGGACCGGTCTCGTCGCCGTTCCCGACGCGACGCTGAAGGGCAACGCGGCCTATGAAACCCTGCGGCGCGAGATCGTGTCCTGCCGCCTGCTGCCCGGCACCCGCTTCACGGAAGCCGAGGTCATGGAGCGGTTCGAGCTCGGCAAGGCCAGCTGCCGCATCGCCCTGCAGCGCCTGACCCAGGACGGCTTCGTCACCTCGATGCCGCGCCACGGCTACCGGATCGTGCCGATCAGCGTGAAAGATGTCGACGAGGTGTTCGCGCTGCGCAGCGAACTCGAGCCCCTGGCCGCCCGGGGCGCCGCGGGACAGGTGAACCGCGCCCAACTCGAGCGCCTGGAGCAGGCCTGCCGCCAGCGCATCGAGGTCGATGTCGGCAACCAGATCGACTTCTTCCTGGAGGCCAATCGCAGCTTCCACATGGCGATCGCGGTCGCGTCCGGGAACCGGCGCCTGTGCCGAACCCTGTCGGGTCTGCTCGACGAGATGACCCGGCTGGTCGCCCTCGGCTTCGGCGTGCAGGGCGTGCGGCCCAATATCGAGAACGACCACACCGCGCTGATCGAGCATCTGGTGGCGGGTGATGCCGAGAGCGCCGCCCGGGTGGCGCGCCGGCACGTCGAAACCTTCCGGGAGATGGTCCTGGAGAAGATCATCGCGAGCCTGCGCGACACGGCTGTCATACCGGCCGGTCTTTCGCGCAGCCCGGGAGACGCCCGATGAACGCGATCGAGTTCGATCGGGTCAGCAAGTGGTTCGATCAGCGCGGCGGCACCCCCCTCCACGTGCTCGACACCGTCACCGTCGCGATCCCGCAGCAGGCCATCGTCGCGATCCTCGGTTCGTCCGGCTGCGGGAAGAGCACGCTCCTGAACATGATCGCGGGCCTGCTCGAGCCGGACGAGGGCGCGATCCGCCTCGACGGCATCCCTTCCCACGCGTTCCGGGACTGGCGGGCGATGACCTACATGTTCCAGGAGGATCGGCTCCTGCCCTGGCGCACGGCCGCCCAGAACGTGGCCTTCGGTCTCGAAGCCGGCGGGATGCGCCGGTCCGAACGGGAGCACCGGGTCGAGGATACCCTCGCGCTCGTCGGCCTCGCGGGCTTCCGGGACGCCTATCCGCACGAGCTGTCCGGCGGCATGCGCAGCCGGGTGGCGCTGGCCCGCAGCCTGGTCACCGAGCCGCGGATCCTGCTCCTCGACGAGCCGTTCTCGAAGCTCGACCCGGGCATTCGCGCGCAGATGCATGCCGAACTCCTGCGCATCGCGGCGCTTCGGGCGATGACGCTCGTCTTCGTCACGCACGACGTGGAGGAAGCGGTCGTGCTCGCAAACCGGGTGGTGGTGCTCCACCCCCGGCCCGGCCGGATCGGCGAGATCCGCGATATCGATCTGCCCTATCCGCGCGATCCCCTGTCCGAGGCGGTCACCGAGGCGGTCCGTCGCCTGCGGATCAGCCTGTCCACCGCGAGCGCGTGATGCTGGCCCAGACACCCGCGCGCCTCGTTCACGGACCGAGGCGATCCGACGCCCGGCGAGGCTGGGCCGGAGCGATCCTGCAGCGCCTCGCTCTCCTCGTCCTGGCGCTGATCGCCTGGCAGCTCGGTTCGCTGCACGCGCCGAGCTTCGTCCTGCCGAGCCCGACCCGGGTCTGGTCCGCCTGGAGCAGCCTCGTGGTCCAGCCGAGCTTTGCGGCCGATCTCGGCATCACCTTCTGGCGGATCGCCGCGGGCTTCGCGCTCGCCACCCTCGTCGGCCTGCCGCTGGGGCTCCTGCTCGGTGCGAGCCGGACGCTGGGCGGCTTCTTCGAGCCCGCACTGACGGTGATGAACACCGTCTCCTCGACGATCTGGGCGATCTTCGCGCTGATCTGGTTCGGCTTGTCCAATTGGACGACGATCTTCGTGGTCTTCATGACCGCGATGCCGTTGATCCTGACCAACGTCTGGCAGGGCACCCGGACGGTGAGCGCCGAGCACCTGGAGCTCGCCCGGACCTTCCGCATGCCCGGCAGCAAGGTGCTCACCAAGATCTATCTCCCCACCATCCTGCCGAATTTCTTCTCCGGGGCGCGGCTCGCCTTCGGCTTCGGCGCCCGCGTCAGCCTCGTCGCGGAATCCCTGGGGGCCAGCAGCGGCATCGGCTACCGGCTCCGCCAGGCCGCCGACCTGGTGCAGACGGACCAGGTCTTTGCTTGGACGCTCACCCTCGTGACCCTGATGATTGGACTCGAGAGCTTCGTTCTGAAGCCGATCGAACGGCAACTCTTCGCGTGGAAGAAGACCACTCAGTCGTGAATACGGCTGAACATGCGGAATACATGGGCCAGCAGTAGTCTGGAATTCGGAGAAGAGCGTGAAGCGGATTCGATATCTCACGGCCGTGGCCGCATTCGCGCTCGGAAGCCTGTCGGGAGCCCCCGCACGTGCCGAAACCGTGCGGATCGGCTACTGGAGTTCCGGCGTCAGCCTCGGCTTCGGCGCCGTCCTCGAGGCGGGCCGGTACATGGAGAAGGAGGGGCTCACGGTCGAGTACGTGAAGTTCCCCGACGTCAATGCGCCGACCAAGGCAATGGCGGCCGGCGCGATCGACTTCGCGATCGGCGCGAGTGCCGGCACCGCCTTCAGCGTGATCGCCGACGGCTTGCCGCTCAGCATCGTCCTGGCGAGCCAGGTCGCCGACCTCGACTTCGTCGTGCCCGAGGATTCGCCGATCCGGCAGATGGCGGACCTGAAGGGCAAGAAGATCGGCACTTCGCCCGCCGGCAGCGCCACGGCGGTGATCACCGCGGCGATCCTCGCGACGAACTACGGCATCGCGAGCGGGGACTACCAGGGCGTGCCGGGCAACGACCCGCGCCTCGCGCAGTTCCTGGCCCAGAAGGACATCGACGCGGCGGCGCTGCGCACGGTCACGATCGCGCTCCTGCCGGAGATGAAGCTGCGCAAGATCGGCAGCTTTCGCGAGGAGTGGCGCAAGATCACGAACTCCGACGCGCCGCCCGTGCTCGGCGTCGGCCTGATGCGCAACGCCTGGATGACGGAGAACCCGGGCGGCCCCGCCAAGGTGGTGGCGGCCATGCGCAAGACCTACGAATTCGGCCGGTCCGACAAGGCGGCGGTCGCCAAGGCGCTGCGGGATGCGGCCAACCTGAGCGAGGCGGACGCGAAGGCCTACGCCGCCCTCTGGGACAGCATCTACACCGTGCGGATGGAGCCGGCGGACGTCGCCTCCCTGCGCCAGGTTTTCGAGGTTTACAGGACCGTCGGCGCCGTGAAGGGCGACCTGCCGGCCTCCGCCCTCGTCACGGCCCCCTACGAGGCCGCGAAGGCGGTCCGCTGACCGCCGCCTCCTTCGTCTCCCCTGAAATCCAACGATCATTCTGAAGAGGACGCAACGTCATGGCGCGTACGATGCGAGCGCTCGTGCTCGGGCAGCACGGCGATATCGAGGATCTGAAGGTCACCGAGGACCATCCGTATCCCGAGGCCGGTCCCGGCGAGGTCGTGATCCGGGTCGGTGCCTCGTCCTTCAACTACCACGATGTCTTCACCGTGAAGGGCATGCCCGGCATCAAGGTGCCGTTCCCGGTGGTGATCGGCCTCGACATGGCGGGACAGATCGTCGAGGTCGGCCCGGGTGTCACTCCCTGGCGGGACGGCGACCGGGTGCTCGTGAACCCGCTCAACAAGGCCAAGGGCCTGATGGGCGAGATGCTCGACGGCGGCATGGCCGAGTATTGCCGCGTCTCCGCCGACCAGCTCATCGCGATGCCGCCGGACGTGAGCTACGTGGACGCGGCCTCGCTTCCGGTCGCCTACGGCACGGCGCACCGGATGCTGATCACGCACAAGACGATCAAGGCCAGCGACCGGGTGCTGATCCTCGGCGCCAGCGGCGGCGTCGGCACGGGCTGCGTGATGCTCGCCAAGCAACTCGGCGCCGAGGTGATCGCCTGCGCCGGCAGCGCCGAGAAGGCGCAGCGCCTGAAGGAGCTCGGGGCCGATCACGTGGTGAACTACCACGAGACCGACTTCTCGAAATGGGCGATCCAGCATTACGGCAAGCCCCAGCGCCGAACCTACGAGGGCGGCGTGGACGTGGTGATCAACTTCACCGGCGGCGACACCTGGGTCCCGTCCCTGAAGTGCCTGAAGCGGGGCGGGACCTTGCTGGTCTGCGGCGCCACCGCCGGTCACGATCCCAAGGAGGACCTGCGCTACATCTGGAGCTTCGAGCTGAAGGTGATCGGCTCGAACAGCTTCTACCACGACGACCTCTCGGCGCTGATGGAGATGATCCAGGCCGGCACGCTCAAGCCCACCATCGACAAGGTCCTGCCCCTCGATCAGGCGGCGGAAGGCCTGCGCCTGATCCGCGACCGCGAGGTCCTGGGCAAGATCGTGGTCACCCCCTGAGGAGCATCGCAATGTCCGACACAATCCTGACCAAAGAGCAGGTCGAAGCGCTCCTCCTGCGAGGGCCCTTCCACCAATGGCTCGGCCTCGGCGTCGTCTCGGTGGGCGAGGGCGAGATCGAACTCCGGGCCACATGGCGCCCCGAATGGGTCGTCAACGCCGAGCGCGGCTACACGCATGGCGGCATCCTGGCGACGCTCGTGGACCTCACGGCCGACTGGGCGCTCGTCTCGAAGACCGGCCGGGGCGTGCCGACGGTCGACCTGCGCGTCGACTATCACCGGGCCGCGATGCAGGGCGACCTGACCTGCCGGGGCAAGGTCGTGAAGTTCGGCGGCCAGATCTCGGTGGCCGAGGCGCAGATCCTCGACGGCGAGGGCCGGCTGCTCGCGAGCGGACGCGGCGTCTACATGACCGCACCGGCCAAATGAGCGCGGCCGCGACGGGTGGCGTCCTCGACCACGTGGTGATCAACGTCCAGCGCCGCATGGACGAGGCCGCCGCCTGCTTCGCGGCGCTCGGCTTCCAGCTGACACCCCGTGGGCACCACTCCCTCGGCTCCATCAACCACCTGATGATGACGCCGGGCGCCTATCTCGAACTGGTCGGCCTGCCCGAGGCCGGTCCGCAGCGTCAGGACATCATCGACAGTCCGTTCGGCCTGAACGGCCTCGTCCTGAGGAGCCAGGACGCCGACGCCACCCAGGCCCGCCTCGCGGCGGCGGGCCTTACCGCCGGGCCGCCCGTGGCCTTCTCGCGGCCGGTGACGGTCGACGGAGCCGTCGCGGAGGCCCGATTCCGCACCGTACGCCTGCGCGCGGACCTGTTTCCCGCCGGGCGACTCTACCATTGCGAGCATCTGACGCCGGAACTGGTCTGGCGGCCCGACGCCTTCGAGCATCCGAACGGGTTCCTCGGGCTCGACACCCTGACGGTCGAAAGCCCCGATCCCGAGGCAGAGGCGGGCCGCTACGCCGCCGCCTGCGGGGCCCCGGCCGCCGTCATCGACAGGGCCTGGCGGATCCGCCTCGACGGCATGACGATCACGCTCGTCCCGGGGGAGCGGGCGTGCTTCCGCGATCTCGGCCTCGTCTTTGACGGTCTCGACGCCCTCGCGGCGCGGGCCCTGTCCCTTCCCGGGGCCCATTGGACCCGGCTCGGCCCGGGAACGGGGGCGCTGGCGCTCCCCGCCTTCGATCTTCATCTCCTGTGTCGACATCGATCATGAAAGCCGTGACGAATCTCGGTGCCTTCGTCGATCGGAGCGGCGATCCCGAGCGGCCCCTGATCATCGGGGTCCGGCCCGGCGAGGAGCACGAGATCATGAGCCGCGCCGGGTTCGAGGCGCTGGCGGACGCCTTCGCGCGCGGGCTCCTGCGCGGCGGAATCCGCCGCGGCGAGCGGATCGCGATCCTCTCGGCCAACCGGGCGGACGCCCTCGCCGCGCTCCTCGGCGCGATGCGGGCCGGCGTCGTTCCGGTGCCGGTGAACCATAAGTTCCCGCCCGCCACGATCGCGCGGGTGATCGCGGATTGCGGCGCGCGGCTGATCCTCTGCGACGGGCCGCGCCGGGCGCAGCTCAACGGTCTGGGGCCGGACACGCGCGTCGCCGCGTTCGACGCCGAGGGCGGCGCGAGCTTCGCAGCCTGGCTCGATCCCGGCCCCTTCGAGCCCATCGCCCCCGAACCGGACGAGGCGGCCCTGTTCCTCTACACCTCGGGGTCCACCGGCCGGCCGAAGGGCGTACGGCTCTCGCATGCGAGCCATCTCTGGGTCGTGCGCACCCGCATGGCCGGAACCGACCTGCGCGGGGACCGGATCCTCATCGCGGCGCCGCTCTACCACATGAACGCCCTGGCCCTGGCGCTCCTCGCCTGCGCGGCCGGCACGACGGTGGTGCTGCTGCCGCAGTTCGAGGCGAAGGCCTATCTCGACGCGATCAGCCGCTACCGCTGCACCTGGCTGACAGCCGTGCCGCCGATGATCGCGATGATGCTGCGTGAGGACGAGGCGTTGCGGGCGGCCGATCTCACGAGCGTGCGCGTGGTGCGGATGGGCTCGGCACCGGTCAGCGAAGCCCTGGCCCACCAGATCCGCGCGCTGCTACCGAACGCACGGATCCTCAACGCCTACGGAACCACGGAAGGCGGCCCCGTCGTCTTCGACGGCCATCCCAACGGCCTTCCGATCCCGGTCGACTCGGTGGGCTATCCTCATCGCGAAGTGTCGGTGCGCCTCGTCGGCCCGGACGCGCCCGATACCGGGGTCCTGCAGATCCGCAGTCCCGCGATCATGCTGGGCTATCACGACAGGCCGGAGGTGCGCAGCCCGATCACGCCCGACGGCTACTACGACACCGGCGATGTCTTCCGCCGCGACCGCGACGGCATGCACTATTTCCTTGGCCGGACCGACGACATGTTCGTGTCGGGTGGCGAGAACATCTTCCCCGGTGAGGTCGAAGCGGTCCTCCAGGGCCATCCCGATGTGCTTCAGGCCTGCGTGGTGCCGGTCGACGACGCGATCAAGGGCACCAAGCCCGTGGCCTTCGTGGTGCGCCGGCCCAACGGATCCGTCGACGAGGCGGGCCTGAAGGCGCACGCACTCGCCAACGCCCCCGCCTACCAGCATCCGCGCCGTGTCTGGTTCATCGACGCGATGCCGTTGGCCTCGACCAACAAGATCGACCGCAACGCCTTGCGCCAGCGTGCGGAGGACCTGCTGCGGACCGGCTGAGATCGGCGAGCCCGCTGCGGATCGGATCCCCATCAGCCGCCGCCGGAGCCCCGAAGCGAACGCCCGGAGTCGAATGAGACCCGCGGCGCCTCAGCGCCCGGAATTGACCCAGGCGACCATCTCGGCGAGCACCCGCGCCAGGGCGGCGTCGAGGCCCACTGCGGCGCTGCCGGCATCGACCTTCGGCACGGGCACGCGCGCGGTGAAGATCCGCGCGGCCACCACCTTGCCGGTGCCCTCCGCGACGATCTTGGCCGAGATATCGACCACGGCCTCGCCGGTGCCGGCCGCGATGTCGAAGGCCCGGATCTCACTGATCAGCTGGAACTCGGAGACGATCTTGTCGCCGGGGCGGCTCACCGATTTCAGCCGCCCGGAATTCTCCAGGCTCTGGATCAGGCGGGTCTGGATCAGGCGGGGCAGACGGTCGGCCCATTGGCCGCCCCCGAGGAACGAGAGCGCGCCGCCGGGCTCGCGCACGATGATGCGGTCCGCCTCGAAGGGCTGGATGCCCACCGGTTCGGCCACGCTGAACGCGCGCGCGGAGGTGCCGGCCCGGCCGGTCGCGGGCAGGGCGGCGAGGTCGAAGGTCAGCGGCACCGCACCCCCGCCGCAGCCGCCGAGCGCGGCAGCCAGGAACATCGCGACGAGCGCGGGGGCTGTCTTGGGGATCGTCATACGCATTCCGGAAAGCCCGTCACCGCGCAGGCGCGCGGCGTGGCGGTAAACTAACGTATGTCGCTGGTGGTGCCGTGCGCCGCGACACCCTCGGCCCGGGAACTCACCGGATCAGCGGCCACCGTTGTATTCCGGCAACGATGGCTTGCCGCCGAAGATCACCTGGCTCGGATCGCGCTCCAGGCTTTTGACCGTCCGGTTCAGGGTGTTGAGCGTCCGCTGGCCGTCGGTCGAGAGGGCCTCGACCTCGCGCCGGCCGGTGCCGCTCAGGCGGTTGAAGCTGGTGGCGATGTTCGAGGTGCGCTTGTCGAGGTTCTCGGACAGCGTCCGGAAGGCGCGGCCCGCGTCGCGCACCGAGATCGCGGCCTCGCGCACCTCCGTGAAGGTGCTGGTGCCGGCCGAGCCGGAGGCCGAGCCGAGGAAGCCTTCCGCGCCCTTCAGCACCGCGTCGACCCGGTCCGCCGAGGCGTTGAGCTTGGCGGCCAGCGAGCGGGCGTCCTTGAGCGCGCCCTCGATGTCGGGGCTGCCGGCGGCGAGCGCCCCGGAGAAGCGCTCGGCGTTGTCGATGACGCGGTTGAGCTTCTGCCCGTCGATGGCCTTCACGAGGCCGCTCACCGCCGGGCCGGCCTCCGCGAGGGTCTTCGAGAAGGCCTCCACGTTGGCGAGCGTGCGGGTGATCGCGCCCTCGTTGCCGGCCACCACCTTGTCGAGGCGCTGAAGCACGTCGTCGGCGCGCTGGGCGATCTGCTTGGCCGCCGCCATCATGTCCTGGATGTCGGAGGAATCCGCGAAGATCGTCGGCATCTGGTCGCCGGATCCCGGGGTCAGGGCGGGCGCATCGGCGTTGCCGCCCGACAGCGAGATCGTGGAGACGCCGGTCAGCATCGCGGAATCGAGGCGGGCGCGGGTGTCGGCCCGCAAGGGGGTGGTGCGCTCCACCTCGACCAGGGCGACCACGCGGCGCGGATCCTGCGGCAGCAGGCGCACATCCGTGACCTCGCCGACCTTGATGCCGTTGAAGGCGACGGTGGAGCCCTTGGCGAGGCCGCCGACGCTGCCGGAGAACACGATGCGTACCGCCTGCCGGACCTGGCTGCGCGAGCCGCCCTGGAGCCAGAACACGAATCCGAAGGCCGCGACCAGTACGGCCAGGGTGAAGGCGCCGATCAGGGCGTAGTTCGCGCGGGTCTCCATCGGATCAGCGATACCTTGGGGGGATGGGGCGGGCGCGGTGCGGGGTCGCACCTGTCGCGTCGGCGGCGTCAGGCGCGGGCATGCGGACCTCCCTGAGGGACGACCGCGCGTCCGCGCTTGCCGTGGAAGTAGGAGCGCAGCCAGGGATGGTCGCTCTCGAGCATCTCGGCGATCGTCCCCTGAGCGATGATCTGGCCGTCGCCCAGCGCCGCGATGCGGTCGCAGGCCGTGTAGAGGCTGTCGAGGTCGTGCGTGACCATGAACACGGTCAGCCCCAGGGTCTGCTTCAGGGTGGCGACGAGTTCGTCGAACTCGCCGGCGCCGATCGGGTCGAGCCCGGAGGTCGGCTCGTCGAGGAACAGGATCTCGGGGTCGAGGGCGAGGGAGCGGGCGAGCGCCGCACGCTTGATCATGCCGCCGGAGAGCTCGGACGGCAGCTTGTCGGCGGCATCCGGCTTCAGGCCCACCATCTCGATCTTGAGGCGGGCGAATTCGTCGAGGAGCCGCTCGGACAGGTTGAGATGCTCGCGCATCGGCATCTGGATGTTCTGCTTGACGGTGAGCGCCGAGAACAGAGCGCCCTGCTGGAACAGAACGCCCCAGCGCTGCTCGATCTGGCGCCGGCGGGCGACGGTGAGCCCGTCCACGTCCTCGCCGAACACCTCGATGGTGCCGGCGCGCTTCGGCACGAGGCCGAGGATCGTGCGGGTGAGCACCGACTTGCCCTGGCCCGACGGGCCGACGAAGCCGAGGATCTCGCCCCGGCGGATGTCGAGGTTCAGCCCCTTCATCACGATCTTGTTACCGAAGCCGACGACGAGGTCGCGGACCCGGATGATCGGGGCCGGCGCCGCGCGTCGGGGCGCGCCGGAGGTCTGCGGGTGCGGGGCGGACAGGGTCTGCATGGATTTCGGGGATTCGGGCCTTCAGAAATCGATCGCAGCGAAGAAGACGGCGAACAATCCGTCGAGGACGATCACCATGAAGATTGACTTGACGACTGAGGCCGTGACGTGGCGGCCCAGCGACTCGGCCGAGCCCTCCACGGCGAAGCCCTCGATGGTCGCGATGATGCCGATGATCAGCGCCATGAACGGCGCCTTGATCAGGCCGACCGCCACGTGGTGCAGCGACACCGCCGCCTGCAGACGGGCCAGGAACGCGTCCACCGTCATGCCGCCGTAGAGCGCGGCGGTGAGCCCGCCCCCCGCGAGGGCCGCCAGGGAGGCGAGGAAGGTCAGGATCGGCAGGCCGATGACCAGCGCCAGGATGCGCGGCACGATGAGGATTTCGATAGGGTCGAGGCCCATCACCCGCAGCGCGTCGACCTCCTCGCGCATCCGCATCGAGCCGATCTCGGCGGTGAAGGCGGAGCCCGAGCGGCCCGCCACCATGATCGAGGTCAGGAGCACGCCGAGCTCGCGCAGGATCAGGAGCCCGATGAGGTTCACCACGAAGCTCTGGGCGCCGAAGCGCTGGAGCTGGAAGATGCCCTGCTGGGCGACGATGCCGCCGACGAGGAACGAGATCAGGACGATGATCGGCACGCCCCGGAAGGCGACCTGCTCGATCTGGTTGACGAGGGCCGTGCCCCGGAAGGTGCCCGGCCGGGCCGCGACCCGGATGCAGGCGGTGACCACTTCGCCGAAGAAGGCGAGGCCGGTGACGAAATCCGATTTCGCTCCGACCACCCGGCGTCCGAGATCCTCCAGGAAGCCGATCAGGCGTCCGCGCGGCGCCGGGGCGGGCTCGGCCGCGCGCAGCTTGACCTCGCTGAGCAGGATGCGGTGTTCCGGGGCCGCCCCCGCATAGGCGAGGCGCCCTCCGGCGGCCTCGATCTCGGCGCGGGTCCGCTCCAGCACCCAGGCTCCAAGGGTATCGAGGCGGACGACCTGGCTGAGGTCGACGACGACGGCGACACCCGCGGCGGTCCCGATGATCCGGGCGGCGGCGGCTTCCACGGCGGCCCCCTGGTCGGCCGTCCAGCGTCCGGACAGGCCGACGCGTCCGCCGTCCTCGATGACCGCTTCGGCGGCCTCCGCACCGGTCCTGATTTCGGCCTTCACCACCGGCGCCGCGCTCCATGCCGCGAGGAGTCATCGCCCATCGCGGTTACCGAACGGTCAAGGTTAATCCCGTCGTCGTGCCTGCTGGCCCACAAACGTGGTGGTGTGAAGGCCGAAAGCGTGAGCGGCCCGCGCGGCGCGTGCCACCAGGCACAGGCCGGCGAACGCCAGGGGCGCCATCAGCGCGAAGGCGAGGGGGCCGCCGCCCGCCTGGTAGGCGACGCCGGTGAGGAGCGTCGCGCTGGCTGAGGCGAGCGCCCCCGCCGAGCTGACCGTACCCTGCGCCCGACCCCGGGCCCCGTCCGGCGCGAAGCGGGACACCGCCGCCATGGCCCCGAGCTGGGTCGCGCCGAAGGTCAGGCCGTGCAGCACCTGCAGGGCGATCAGGGCCCCGAGCCGCTCTCCGAACCACGCCATCCCGAGGGCGCGCAGAAGGGCCGCGCCGCCGCCGAGCGCAAGCAGCGCGAAGGGACCGCGCCAGGACGGCGGAAGCCGCCCGATTCCGGCGAACAGCAGGATCTCGGAGGCGACGCCGATGGCCCACAGCGTGCCGATCCAGGAGGGTGGAATCCCGTGCGTGCTCCAGTGGATGCTGCCGAAGGCGTAGATCGCCGCATGGCTCGACTGGATCAGGGCCGCGGCGCCGATGGAGAGCCAGAGCACGGCGGGCAGGCGCGGGCGCGGCGCCTCCGGATCGCGCGGCGCCGCGGGCACCTCGACCCGGGCGACGAGCGCCACCGTCGCCGCAATGAGCGCCAGCAGCGTCAGGAGCAGGGGGATCGCCAGTTGCTCACCCATCGCCCCGAGCGCCGCGCCGCCCGCGAGATTGGCGAGGAGGAAACCGATCGATCCGGCCATGCGGATGCGCGCGTAACTGAGGCGCGCGCTGCGGCGCACGGCGCTGAGCGTCATGTAGTCGATGCTCGGCACCAGGGGGGCGGCCGCAACCGCGTTGACGGCGATCAGCAGGGCGAGCAGGGGCCAGCCGATGGCGGCGCCGGCCGGCATGAGCGCATAGGTCGCCGCCAGGACGAGGCTTCCGGTGAGCAGGATGCGCTGCGCGGCGACACCCCGGTCGATCAGGCCCACCAGCGGCGCGGTCGCCACGATGCGGATGGCGATGGGTAGGGCGAGCAGGGCCCCGATCACGGCGGCATCGAGCCCGAGCGCGTTCAGCCAGACCGGCATGAACGGCATCGCGATGCCGATCTCGACGAAGACGACGGCGTAGAGGACCGAGAGCCGGAGGGCCTTCGGCTCCGGCGGGGCGGGAGCGATGCTGGACACGTCGACCGGGCGGGACGAGGGGGCCTCCGGAGCGGAGCCCGAGGCGGAACTGCGTAAAGCCGGCGTTAAAGCGATCGTGTCAACCTGCACGGGATTTGCAGCACCCGCCGCCGCGCGCCGGGTCGCCGCACCGCCGAGGATCCGTGCCTGATGTCGAGTTCCCGTTCTCTGACGTCGATCGACGTTTCGGAATACGATCGGATCGAGGCCGCGATGAGCGAGAGCGAGCGCGGGCGCTGGTTCCTGCAGGAATACCTCGCCCGCAACCGCGCGCACGACACCGGCATCCTCCTCGACGCGATCGGACGGCTCGAATCCGCGGTCACCGGTGACCGCGACGGGGGCCAGATCGGCCGCCTGCGCGGGGACGTGATGGACATGGCCCATGCCATCGCCCGGACCAAGGCGGAGATCGCCGCCATCCATGCGCCGGACCACGACCAGAGCCGCCTCGGCGGCGCCTCGGCCGCCCTCGACGCCATCGTGCTCTCCACCGAGCGCGCCACCTCCGACATCCTCGGCGCGGCCGAGCAGGTGCAGGAAGCCGCCTGGACGCTGCGCGAATCCGGCTCGGACGCGGCAATCTGCGACGAACTCGATCGGCGCGCCACGGCGATCTACACCGCCTGCTCGTTCCAGGACCTCAACGGGCAGCGCACGGCTCGGATCATCCACACCCTGCGCTACCTCGAGGACCGCCTCGCCGCGATGATGGCGATCTGGGGGGACGACCTCGACACCGTACCGGCCCCGCCCGGCTCGGCCCGCTCCGTCGTGGTCCCGGTCGATCTCTGCCAGAGCGACGTCGACCGCTACATCGACATGGATGCCTCGTCGGCCGCGCCGATCCCTCCGGCCGACCGGATGCCCGCCGGCGACATGGTTGCCGACGACGTCGTCTTCCGCGAGGTGACCACCCCCGGGACGGCGCCGGCCCCCGAGCCGGCGGCTCCCGAGCCCGTCACGGAGGTCGAGGGTGAAGCGGCTCTGTCTTCCGAGCCGGACACGGTCGCGCCGGACATGGATGAGCCCGCGACGGAGATCGTCATGGCTCACCCGCAGGTCGAGACCTTCGAGGAGTCGCCCAGCGACGACGCCGACGATGCGGTGACCCCGGAGGCGGGTACCCCGGTCGACGCGGTGGCGCAGGCGATGGCGAGCGCCGCCGAGCCGATCGATCCCCCGGAACAGACGGACATCGCGAGCGCCTTCGCCGAGATCGACGCCCTGTCCGAGGAGGAGCGGCGCGCACTGTTCTCCTGAGGCCCGCGCGGGGTCAGCGGCACGGAGTCGCGCCATCGACGCGGCGCACGCACCCGACACCGCTGCTACAAGCCCGCGATGCCCGCCTCGCCGCCCCTCCACCTGCTGAAGCTCTGCGTCGGCCCCGCCAGCGTGGGCGAACTCGAAGCGCGGATCGCGCAGAACCGCGACGAGGCCCTGCGCCTCGGGCGCGCCCCCGTCCCCGTCCACACCACCCGGATGCTGCCGACCCGGGCCGGCGAGATCGTCGGGCGCGGCTCGATCTACTGGGTGATCAAGGGCACGCTGCTCTGCCGGCAATCCATCAGCGCCATCATGCCCTTCACCGACGCCGACGGCATCGGCCGGTGCCGGCTGGTGCTCGATCCGATCGTCACCACCGTGTCGCCCCGGCCGTGCCGTCCTTTCCAGGGCTGGCGCTACCTGAAGGCGGAGGACGCGCCGGCCGACCTCGATGCCCGCACCGCCGGCGGTCTCGCCGAGATGCCGGAAGCCTTGCGCCGCGAACTCGCGAGCCTCGGGCTGATCTGACCGGCCCGCCCATTCCCGACCCGCGAACGAAAAACCCCGCCCCCCATGAGGGGAGGCGGGGTTGTCTTGCCCGAGCTGGCCGGTCCTACGCGCCGTCGAAGCGGCCGCTGGCATGGGCCAGCATCGTGTAGACCTTGCCCGTCTCGGAGGTGAGGTAGGCATCCGCCCGCGAGGAGTCGCGGTCGTTCTTCGAGACGTCGCCGAGCAGGCGCTCGAACTCGCCGACGTAGCGGTCCACCGTGCGCCGGAAATCGGCGTCGGCGGCGTAGCGGCGGCGGACTTCCTCGAAGGTCTGCTTGCCCTGCGCGGTGTAGATCCGGCTGTCGAACAGGTCCGGCTCACCCCGGCGATAGCGCTCCCAGAGATCCACCGCCGTCTGGTGGTCGATCATCTTGGCGATGTCGCTGGAGATCGTCTCCAGGGCGGTACGCCCGCGCTCGGCCGCGTTCACCTGCGCCTCGTTCGGGGCCTTGGCGGCCGGCGGCGCCTCGACATCGTCGTCGAGGGAGGCGCGGGTCAGGAGATCGGAGAGCCAGCCTCGGTTCTCCGCGCCCCGGGCGTCCGGCCGCGCCGCACCCGGGCGCATGACCTCGCCCGTGCGGGTGGCGGGGGCCGGGACCACGTTGATGGTCTGGCCCGGCCGGGCGGCGGGCGCCGCCTTCTGGGCCGGGGCCGCGACCTTGGCGGGTGCCGCCGCGGCGGGCTTTGCCGGGGCGGGCTTCGCCGGAGCCGAAGCCTCGGGGGGCGCATCCGGCCGGCGGGGCTCGGAGACCTGGGGCGCCACCGCGTCCACGGCCCGGCCCGAACGCTGGACCAGGGTCGAGAGCTCGGTCAGTGCCTTCAGCTGCTCGGAGACCACCCGGCGCATCTCGCCGGTGGCATCCTGCGTCTCGCGCGGGATTTCCAGCACGCCGCGCTGGAGGTCGGCCCGCGTGGCGTCGAGTTCACGCCGGATCTCGGCCGCCATCGCGTGCAGGCTCGTGACCGATTCGCCGAAGCGGGTGGAGGCGGTCTCGAACACCGACATCATCTGCCGCGAGGCAGCCTCGATCGCCGTCTGCACGGCCTGGGCGGTGCGCGCGCCCTCGGTATCCGCGTCGGCGCGCAGGCCCTCGAAGGCCCGCGTGACGCTGGCGCCCGCTCCGGAGGCGGTCTCGGACAGCCTAGTGCCGAGCGCCCGTGCCCGCTCCTCGGCGGCCCGCAGGGTCTCGCCGATCATCGCGTCGAAGCGCGCCGTCTGGGCCTCGAGGGTGCCGGAGCGCTCCTCGATGCGCGCCAGCACGCCGGCGATCGCCGCCTCGCGCTCCGCGAGGCGCTCGGACAGATGGCCCTCTGCCCCGGCGAGGTGGTCGGCCGCGCCCTCGAGCCGGCCCGCCGCCTGCGCCAGGGTACCCGCATGGTTCTGCCCGATCTCGCTCAGGGTGCGTCCACGGGCGTCGAGGGAGGCCGCCAGTTCGGCGGCGTCCTGCAGGGCGCCTTCGGCCACGGCCTTCAGCAGATCGACCTGCTCGGCGACACCGGCGCTGGCGCGCGCGGTCTCGCCGGTCACGGCGGCCAGCGTCTCGCGGATCTCCGTGATCCGGCCCGTCAGGCTGGTCTCGATGCCGACGAAGCTCTCGCCGGTGCCTTCCAGGAGATTGCGCAGGGCGCCGTTGGCGTGGTCCACGCGCTCCATCACCGTCGCGAGCTCGCGGCTCATCTGCTCGCTGGCGTTGGACAGCGTGGCGATGGCCCGGGCCGCGCCGCCGTCGATGGCCGAGACCAGCGCCTCGGCCGAGGCCCGCGACTGGGCGGCCAGGGCGTCGGTGCGCTCGCGGATCGCATCGAGCAGGGGAGCGCCGCTCTCCCGCAGGCTGCGTTCGATGGCGTCGCCGCGCAGGGCGAGGGCTTCGACGAGCTCGGTCGCAGGTCCCTCGACGATGGCGCGCAGGCGCTCCGATTGGTCGGTGAGGGAGGTCACCACGGCACCGCCGCGGCCGTCCAGGGTCTCGAGCAGCGCGCCGCCGCGCTCCTCGATGGCACGGGTGATCGTCTCCGCGCTCTCCGCCAGGCGGCGGGCGAGGGACTGGCCGCGCGCCTCCACGAGGCTGGCCAGAGCGGTCGAGCGCCGGTCGAAGGCGTCGGTCATCGCGCTGTTGCGGCCGTCGATCAGCGTGGCGACGGCCTCGTTGCGCTGGTCGAGGGCGGAGGCCAGCGCCTGGGCATGGGCCTCGGCGAGCGCCGCGTGACGGCCGACGCGCTCGTCGAAGGCCGACAGCATGGCGGCGGTGCGCTCGTCGACCAGGGCCGCATAGGCGTCCTGGCGGTCATCGAAGGCGGAGGCGAGGGCGTCGCCGCGCGAGGCCACGAGCGTCGCGAACACCTTCATCCGGTTGTCGATCCGGTTGGTGAAGGCGGCCGCGCGGCCGTCCACGCTCTCGGCGAGGGCGGTGCCCTGGGCCTCGATCGTCCGGGCGAAGGCCGCCGCACGGGCATCCACGACGCTGTCGAGGGCGGACAGGCGCTCGTCGAAGATCGTCGCGAGGGCACGGCCCCGGGTCTCGGTCTGCTCGGCGAGCGCGCTCGCGCGGTGATCGACGGTCTCGTCCAGGGCCTTCAGACGCGCGTCGAAGACGGTGACCAGCCCCTGGGTGCGCGCCTCGACGCGTTCGGCGAGGGTGTCGACCCGGCCGTCCACGAGGCGCTCGAGGTTGCCGAGGCGCTCGTCGAAGAAGCCCGCCAACGCATGGACCTGGGTCTCGGTCTGGGCCGCGAGGGCGCCCGAGCGGTTGTCCACGGCGTCGTCCAGGGCGCGCAGGCGGTCGTCGAACACCGAGACGAGGGAGCGCGTGCGCTCGTCGACCCGGTCGGCGAGGGTGCCGGCGCGGCCTTCCACCAGCGCCTCGAGGGCGGACAGGCGCTCGTCGAAGATCGCCACCAGGGCGCGGGTGCGCTCCGCGGCCTGGGCCGCGAGGGCGTCGGCCCGGCCGTCCACGGCCGCGTCGAGGCCCTGGATCCGCTCGTCGACAGCGGCGACGAGGGACTGGGTGCGCGCCTCGACGCGGTCCGCGAGGGTGCCGGCCCGGCCGTCCACCAGGGCCTCGAGGGCGCGCAGGCTCTCCTCGAAGATCGTCACGAGAGTCCGGGTGCGGTCCTCGGCCTGGGCGGCCAGGGTCTCGGAGCGGTTCGCCACGAGGCCGTCGAGGCTGCGCAGGCGCTCCTCGAACAGCGCGACGAGGGCCTGGCTGACGGCCTCGGCCTGGGTCCGCAGGCCACCGGCGCGGTCGTCTACCATCCGGTCCAGGGCACCGACACGGCCGTCGACGAGGGCGACCAGGGCCTGGGCGCGGGCATCGACCTCGTCGGTCAGGGTGGCGGTGCGGTGATCCACGAGCTGGTCGAGAGCGCCGATCCGCTCGTCGAACAGGGTGATGAGTCGCTGCGTGCGGGCATCGACCCGGTCGGTCAGGCTGTCGGCGCGGCGGTCGACCAGGCCGTCGAGGGCCGCCAGGACCTCGTCGAACAGGGCGCGCAGGCCCTGGGCGCGGGTATCGAGCGCCTGGGCGAGATGCGTGCCGCGGCCCTCCACGATGCCTTCGAGGGCACCGATGCGGTCGTCGAACAGGGTGGCCAGGGTCTCGGCGCGGCTGTCGAGGCTCTCGGTGAGCTGCGCGCCGCGGCCGTCCACGAGCTGGCCGAGGAGGCCGATGCGGTGGTCGAACAGGCTGGCGAGCGCCCGGGTGCGAGAGTCCACCGCCTCGGCCATCGCGTCGCTGCGACGTTCCACGATCTCCTCGATGGTGCCGATCCGCTGGTCGAGCTGCGCCACCAGGGACTGGGCCTGCTGGCCGACGCTCTCGGCGAGACGGTCGCCGCGCTGGTCCACCAGCGTGTCGAGCACGCCGATCTGCCGGTCGAAGGTGGTGGTCAGGTCGCGGGTGCGGTCCTCGACCCGCCCGACGAGGGCGGCGCCGCGCTGGCCCACGACCTCGTCCAGGGCGCCGAGGCGCTGGTCGAAGGTCTCGGCCAGGGCCCGGGTCCGGGCCTCCACCGCATCGGCGAGGCTGCCGCCGCGCCGTTCCACGACCTCGTCGAGGTGGTCGATGCGCTCGTCGAAGAGGCTCGCCAGGGCGCGGGTGCGCGCCTCGACGGCTTCCGTGGCACTGCCGAGGCTCGCCGCGATGGTGTCGACCAGGGCGCGACCGCGCTGGTCGAGGTTCTCGTGCAGCGGCGCGATGCGCTCGTTGAAGTGGCTACCCATGCTGCTGGCATGGGTGTCGAGGAGGGCGCGGATCTCGCCCGTGCGGTCGTCGAGGAGCTGGTGCACCGTGCGCACGCCCTCGTCCAGCAGGGAGCTGATGTCCGAGGTGCGGCGGTCGAGGGTGGTGCCGAGGCGGCCCTCGCCCTCGGTGAGCTGGCGCTCGGCCTCCGCAACCATGGTGCGCAGGCGCGCCAGGATCGACTCGCTGCGCTGCTCCAGCACTTCGCCGAGGGAGTTGCTGCCGATGTCGAACAGGCGCGCGAGTTCGGTGATGCGGCCACCCAGGGCGCCGAACACGGCACGGCCCTTCTCGTCGAGTTCGGTGGCCATCGCCGCCGTGCGGGCGTCGATGAGGCGCGCGAGTTCGTCGGCGCGCGAGGAGAAGGCCTCGCGGATCGCGACGGTCTGGCCGTCGAGGGCCGCGTTCGCGCCGCTGGTGCGGTCGGCGATCATGTCCACGAGTTCGCGGGTGCGGTTGGCGAGATCCTCGTCCACCGCGCGGGTCCGGCTCTCGATCAGGCGGATCGCCTCGAAGGCCTGCGCCCCGAAGGATTCCTCGATGAGACGGCTGCGCTCTTCCAGCGCGGTACCGATCGCCTCCAGGCGGCCGATCACGCCGGCGTCGAAGCGCCCGGCACCCTCGTCCAGGCGGCGGGTGAGATCGAGGGTCTGCTCGTCGAGGCGGCGGCCGATCTCGGCCACGCGCTCGCCGAGGGCATCGCCGAGGCCGGCGCTGCGCGCGGCGATGTCGAGGGCCATGCCGTCGGCGCGGGCGTCGAGGGTCGAGACGAGGTCGCGGCTGCCCTCGACCATGGTCCGGGCGATCTCGGCGGTACGCACGATCAGGGCCTCGTTGAGGGCCGTGGCGCGGCTGCCGAGGTGTCCGTCGATCTGGGCGACGAGGGTGGCGAAGGTCTCGCCGATCTCGGCGGAGCGACGCAGGGAGCGCTCCTCGAGGGCGCCGAGCTGGGTCTCGACCAGGTCCTGCGCCTCACGGGTGCGCTCGGCGATGGTCTCGGCCACGGCGCGGCCCTGGACGGTGATGACGCGGTCCATCTCCTCCAGGCGCCCCGACACCGTCTCGCTGAGGGCGGTGGTGTCGCGGGAGATCCGGTCGGCGAGGATGTCGCCGCGGGCGATGGTCTCCTGCAGGGTGGCGAGGCGGTCGGTCAGCACGCGGTCGATCGCCTCGGAGCGGGAGGCGGCGGTGTCGGTGAAGGTCGCCCCGCTCCGGGTGAGGGCGTCGTTGACCCGAGCGCCCTGCGCGGTGACGGCGAGGACGATGTCGCGGCCGGTATTGGCGAGCTGGGCCTGGGCCTCCTGGGCCTGGGCGGCGATGAGGTCGCCGAGGGTCCGGCCGTGGTCGCCGAAGGTGGTCTCGAGGTCGCGGACCCGTGCCGCGAGATCGCCGCCGAGGCCTTCGGTGGCGCGGGCGATGGTGCCGGCGGCCTCGTCGGCGCGACGGGCCAGTTCAGCGTTGACCGCCTCGAGGGTCTGGCGCAGGGCCTCGATGGAGGCCTCGGCGCGGTCTCCAACGGAGCCGCCGGCCCCGTCCGCCGCGCGGCGCAGGAGTTCGGCCGCTTCAGCGGTCCGGGCGGCGAGGTCGCCCGAGGCGGCCGCGACGTGGCGCTCGAAGATCTGAACGGCCTCGACGGTGCGGGCCTCCAGTTCTCCGGTGGCGCTGGCGGAGGCGCGGCGCAGGGCCTGCGCGGCCTCGGTGGTCCCGGCACCGAGGACCACGGTGGTCTCCTCCGCGCTGCGGCGGACGCTCGCGACGGCCTCGGCGGCCCGGGTCTCGAAGGTCTGACCGAGGGCGCTCAGGGCACCGTCGAGGGTTTCGGCGGCCTCGCGGGTGCGCAGGGCCACGAGGTCGCCGACGCGGTCCCCGGTGGCGCCGAGGGTGGATTCCAGTCCCTGGCCCTGGACCGCGATGGTCTCGTGCAGGCGACCCGCAACGGTCTCGATGCGGTCGGCGAGCGCGCCGCCATGCTGGTCAACGGCCGCTGCGAGGCCCTCGACGCTGCGCAGGAGGTCGTCGCGCACCGCGCCGGCCCGGTTGCCGAAGGTCTCCACGATGGCGCTCGCGGCCAGAGCTAGGGCCGCCTGGGCCTCGCGGCCGCTGGCGTCGATGCGCTCGGAGACGTTGCCGCCCTCGGCGGCCAGGGTCTCGTTGAGGCGCGCCGCCACGGCCGCGATGCGCTCGGCCAGGACGCCGCCGCGCGCGTCGAGCTCGGTGGTGATGGCCTCCACCGAACCGACGAGGTTTTCGCGCAGCGCATCCGCGCGCGCTCCGAAGGCGTCGACGAGGCTGCCGGTGGTCTCGGTCAGGGTCGCGTGGGTGTCGCGGCCGCGCGCCTCGATGAGGCTCGCCACGTCGGTGCCCTGGACCGTGATGGTGTCGTGCAGGCGGGCGGCCACCGTCTCGATGCGCTCCGCCAGGGCGCCGCCGCGCGCGTCGATGCCGCTGGCGATGTCCTCGACCGAGCGGATCAGGTCGTCGCGCACGCCGGCGGCGCGGGTGCCGAAAGTCTCCACGATGCCGCTGGCGGCCAGCGCCAGACCGGCCTGGGCCTCGCGGCCGCGGGTCTCGATGAGCTCGGAGACGCCGGTGCCGGCGGTCTCGAGTTCGCTGCGCAGGGCATCGCCCCGGGCGGCGATCTCGCGGGTGAGGGTGGCGCCGGTCTCGGCGAAATGCAGGCGCAGGGCGTCGCCGGTCTCGGCGAAGCGGGCGGTGATCTCGCCGCCCGTGGAGGAGAATTGCTGCGTCAGTTCGGTGCCGCGCGCCAGGAAGGCGTCCTCCAGGCCACGGGCGGACGTCTCAAAGGTCTGGCGGACCTCGCCGCCCTGGCGGTTCAGGGCGTCGATGACCTCGGCGCCGGTCTGCGCCAGGGTGCGGGCGACCTGACCGGCATTCTCGGCCAGCGTCGTGGTGAGGATGCCGCCGGTGCGCTCGAAGGCGCGGGTGACCTCGTCGGCGCGGGCCTCGAGGGACTGGGTGAGTGCGGTACCGACTTCGGCGAGGCTGCCGCGCACGCCGTCGCTGGTGGCGGTGAGCCGCTGGACGAGGTCGTCGCCCCGGCCGGAGACCAGTTCGACCACGCGTTCGCCGGCCTCTCCGAGGGCGGCGGTGATGGTGTCGCCGCGCTGCCCCAGCGCCGTGGTGATGGCCTCGCCGCGCGCGTCGAGGGCGCCGGTGACCCGGTCGCCCGCGCCGTTGACCGCCGAGACGATGCGCTCGGCCGCGCCGTCGAGTTCCGCCGTCAGGCTCTGGTGGGTACCCGCGATGGCGCCGCGCACGCGCTCGGCATTGGCGACGATGGATTCGCGCTGGGCGACCAGTTCGTCGACCAGGGAGCGGATGCGGATCTCGTTGTCGGAATAGGCCCGTTCCAGGGTGGCGATCTCGCTGCGCACCAGGGTTTCGAGCTCACCGGCGCGGGCCAGGGCGCGCTCGACGCCATCGCCCACGGCCGCGACCTCGCGGCGCACCGTCTGCGACATGGTGAGGACAGCGTCTGTGGAGAAGTTCTCGGGCTCGGCGAGGCGGATCGCCACCTCGCCGACGGCACGCGCGACGAGGCGCATTTCCTGCGCGCGGACCGCGAGCATCGCCATGATGGCGAACAGCACGACGGGACCGACGAGGGCCGTGGCGGCCACCGCCCCCTGGATCGCCGTCAGGCCGTGGAAGAAGCCGCGCAGGTCGCCGCCGGACTGGATCCAGGCGAGCGCGAGGAGGCCCGCGACCCAGAGGGCGCCGGCGCCCGCCGCGATGAGGTACGGCGTGCGCGACGGCCGGACCCGGAGGGTCTGCTGGAGGATGCCGATGTTCTGGCGGTCGTCGTTCGCGACCATCGAACGGTCGGGCGGCAGCAGACCACCCTCCCGGCGGGGGCGGCTGCGGTCCGGCGGCGGCAGGTCCGAGGCGAGCGGCTGGTCGAGGTCGAGGCGGGGCGGGGCGAGACGGCCACTGGGATCGCGCAAGGGATCGCCGTCACCGACGTCCGGAAGGCGCGGTTCGACGCGGGCCTCGTCCTCGCCGCGCGCGAACGCGTCGAGGTTGAGCGCCTGCTCGATGGCCGAAAGAGCCGCCTCGGCCGGATCCTTGAGCTTCTTTTCGGTGGCCATGCAACGCCTCGTTACGCGCATCCTCGATCGCCGGCCGCGCCCGGCGAGCAAGGATATTTTTACCAATTTACCAAGGAACTTTAGACTTCGGCACGAGGCCCGGATACCCGAGCCCGCCGCTGCGCCCAAAAAACCTTAACGGAATGGTTACCAAGCCTGGGGCCGGAACCGCGCCGTCGTCTTTCCGCATGATGCCTCAACGCTTAAGCGGAAGCGAACGCGACGCGGCCTCGGCTGTGGATAGTCCGGACGGCCCCAGGGCGGACGGGCTCGGGGCATCACGCTTTCGGGATGGAGACGGGCTTGCAGGATCCGGACGCGACACCGCTCCTCGACCGGGCATACCTGGCGCAACAGACCTTCGACGACGCGGCGCTCGCGCGCGAGCTCCTGGACCTGTTCGCCGGGCAGTGCCGGCGCCTGCTACCGGGCATCGTGGACCGGAGCCTGGCCGACCCGGAGCGTGCCGACCTCGCCCATACCCTGAAGGGGTCCGCCCTCGGGATCGGGGCGCTGCGGATCGCGCGACTGTCTGCGGCGATCGAGGACGCGCTGCGGGCCGGCGCCGCGCCGGGGGAGGGTGCCGAAGAGGCGCTCACGGAGGCGGTGGCAGCGACCCTGGCGGTGGTGTCGCCCGCGTCCTGATGTCCGGGTCCCGGTGTCCGGGTCCGGACCTCGCGTCGCGGGTATGGAACGGCGCGGCCTCTCCGGCGTAAGCGCAGGATTGTACGCCCGTTGGGTGAGCGCGCTTGCATTCGGGAGGCTGCCCCTTCAAGGCAGTCCGGCCCACTGAGGCAGTCTTGCGCCGCACAACCGGCCAACCTCCTGTTGTACGAGCCCGGAGCCCCCGATGCCCAAGATCACCTACGTCGACCACGCCGGAACGGCCAGGACCGTGGAGGCCGACGTGGGGTCGACCGTGATGGAAGCGGCGATCCGCAACAACGTGCCGGGCATCGATGCGGAGTGCGGCGGTGCCTGCGCCTGCGCGACCTGCCACGTCTACGTGGACGCCGAATGGGCCGGGATCGTCGGCCCCGCCGAGGCGATGGAACAGGACATGCTCGACTTCGCCTCCGACGTGCGCGCGACCTCGCGCCTGTGCTGCCAGATCCGCATCACCCCCGAGCTCGACGGCCTCAGCGTCACGACGCCGGCACGCCAGGGTTGAGGGGTCGTGCCCCGAGGGGTTGGCTGAAGCGCAGAAGGTAGCCGTCCGGATCCTGGACCAGGAACTGACGGCAGCCGATCTCCTCCCCTCCGAGGCGATACCAGGCGTCGTGGCAGGGCCGGAACAGCGGCCAGGCCCGCGCCGCGAGGCGTTCGAGGATGGGATCGACCGAGGCGACCTCGATCTGGAGGTTGATCCCGCGTCCGAACGGCGGGTCCAGCGGCCCGGTGCTCCAGTTGCCGTTGATCGCATTCAGCATCACCTGCGCGCCCGCGCGCTCCAGATAGGCGAAGGCCGATTCCGGACGCGCATAGGCCACGGCGAAGCCGAGGGCGGAAACCCAGAATTCGAGGCTGGCGCCGAGGTCCCGGACGTCGAGTTCGGGGATGAGGGGTGCGAAGCCGCCCGCCGGTCTACTGTCCTGCATCGACCGTACTCCCATGGGGTTAGAGGCCGGCGAGATCCCGCTCACCGCACCAGGGCCCGCATCCCGGCGTCGATGCCTTCGAGGTTGAGCGGGAACATGCGGTCGTTCATCAACCGGCGGACCATGCCGATGGATTGCGTGTAGGCCCATTGCTCCGGCGGGACCGGGTTCAGCCAGACCGCCTTCGGAAAGCGCTCTAGGATGCGGTTGAGCCAGACCTCGCCCGGCTCCTCGTTCCAATGCTCCACCGAGCCGCCCGCCATGGCGATCTCGTAGGGGCTCATCGCGGCGTCGCCGACGAAGACGACGCGGTAGTCGGGCGGGTAGGTGCGCAGCACGTCGAGGAGCGGGAGCGTCTCGTCGTGCCGGCGGCGGTTCTCCTGCCACACGCGCTCGTAGGGGCAGTTGTGGAAGTAGAAGTGCTCGAAGTGCTTGAACTCCGAGCGGGCGGCGGAGAACAGCTCCTCGGCCAGCGCCACGTGCCAGTCCATCGAGCCGCCGACATCGAGGAAGAGCAGCACCTTCACCGCGTTGCGCCGCTCGGGGCGCAGCTTCACGTCGAGGTAGCCCTTGGCGGCGGTCTCCCGGATGGTCCCGTCGAGGTCGAGTTCGTCGGCCGCCCCCGTGCGGGCGAAGCGGCGCAGGCGCCGGAGCGCCACGCGCATGTTGCGGGTGCCGAGCTCCACCGTGTCGTCGAGGTCCTTGAATTCGCGCTTGTCCCAGACCTTCACCGCGCGGTAGTTGCGGTTGCCGTCCTGGCCGATGCGGATGCCCTCCGGGTTGTAGCCGTAGGCGCCGAAGGGGGAGGTGCCGCCGGTCCCGATCCACTTGTTGCCGCCCTGGTGCCGGTCCCGCTGCTCGGCCAGCCGCTCCTTCAGGGTCTCGAACAGCTTGTCCCAGCCGAGCGCCTGCAGCTCGGCCTTCTCGGCCTCGGTCAGGTACTTCTCGGCGAGCTTGCGCAGCCATTCCTCGGGGATCGCGCTGGGGGCGGCGGCCTCGCCGAGGGTCTCGACGCCCCGGAACACCGTGCCGAACACCCGGTCGAAGCGGTCGAGGTTGCGCTCGTCCTTCACCAGGGCGGTGCGAGCGAGGAGGTAGAACTCCTCCACCCGCTTCTGCGCCAGGTCGCGGTCGAGGGCCTCCAGCAGCGTCAGGAACTCCCGCAGGGTGACGGGAATCTTGGCCTCGCGCAGGGCGGTGAAGAACGAGAGCAGCATGGTCCGACAACGCGGGAAGCCACGCCCCGGGTCAAGTCGCGCTCCGGGAGCCGTCACCGTTCGAGGAACTGGGTATAACTTCCGATTCCTGTTGATATCCCACTGTGCTGGTCGTTCTCAGCACAGGGACTTGTCATCGAGATCGAACATCGTGCCAGCACAGTGTCGTGCAGGTCAGATCAGGACGTATCAGTCAGGGCAGGACATCATTCAAGGCAGGACATCGGAATAAAGGTCTTCGGATCGCATCGGGGGTGACCGACATGGCGCTGGTGCTGCGCTCGCTGAGCGACTTCAAGCGGTTCCTCGCCGAACCGGGTGCCACGATTCAGGTGGTGCGCAACACCTTCATCGAGCGCCAGCCCGCCTCCTTCGGGGAGGCCTACCGTGCCAAGGGGATGTACGAGCCGCGTACGATTCGCGCCGTCTCGAAGAAGGCGGCGATCTTCTCGGTGCAGGGCCACCCGACCACGATCTGGCTCTACTGGGACAAGGGAACGCGCAAGTGGCGCTTCCACGAGGACACCGTCGCGATCCCCCTCGACACCGGCCTCGGGCCGCCCGACGAGATCATCTACCGCTGCAGCTACGCACCGGGCACCGGCCCCGACGCCCGCCCGCAGCCCCGGCGCGCCAGCCCGAGGCCGCCCAAACCGCCCGACGCGGTCCGGCCGCCTGCGCGCAAGACCGTGCCCGCCACGCCGAACCCGCTGCCATCCCCCCGGATGCCGGCGCGCGGCCAGGGCCGTCTGCTCTGAATCGCGCCGGACCCGTCGCTCTCAGGCGCTCTTGACCACCGGCTTGGCCTCGTCCTTCGGCGACGCGCCCTCGCGCGGCTCCGCGCCCTTGCCCACGGTGCGCCGTGCCCGGAAGGCCGGACGGACCTCGCTCTCCTTCCGGCGCAGCATCGCCCGGTACTCGTCCCGACGCTCGTGGATCGAGGCGATCACGAGGCCCATCGGCACGCCCACATCGACCAGCACCGCCTCCGAGAGCTGGAGGGAGGCCTCGATGGTCTCCGGCACGGCATCGTCGACGCCCATCTCGTAGAGGGCGGTGGCATGGCGCGCGTCGCGGGCGCGGGCCACGATGGTGATGTCGGCCCGCTCGGCCCGCGCGGCCTCCACCACGGCCTCAACGGCACGCGGGTTGTCCAGGGTCACGACGAGGGCGCGGGCATGGGCGATGTCGCAGCGCCGCAGCAGTTCCGGATTGGCCGAATCCCCGAAATAGACCGGGTTGCCGAGGCGGCGATGCTCGGAGACGCGGGCGGCATCCGCGTCGAGGGCGAGGTAGGGGATCTTGTGCCGCGCCAGCATCTCGCCGACGAGGCGACCGACCCGGCCGTAGCCCGCGATGATGACGCGATTCTGCTGCCGGTCGGGTGCCGGCTCCGCCCGGGCACGGCCGAGCTGCGCGGCGCTCATGCGCTTGCCGAGGCGCCGCGCGAGGACGGCGAGCGCGGGAATCGCGATCATCGTCACGGTGGTGACGATGAGAGCGGCCTGTCCCACCTCCTCGGGCACCAGCCCACCGGCGAGCGCCCCGCCGATCAGCACGAAGGCGAACTCGCCGCCGGGGCCGAGCAGCAGCGCCGCCTCGATCGCCACCGCCTTCGAGAGCTTCAGGAAGCGGGCGGCGGCGACGATCACCGCGCCCTTGATCAGGATGAGCGCGGCGGCGAGGCCCAGCACGGCGCCCGGGGCCGACATCAGCTGCGCCGGGTCGAGGTTCATGCCCACCGAGACGAAGAAGACGCCGAGCAGGAGCCCCTTGAAGGGGTCGATCGTCGCCTCGATGGCCCGGCGATACTCGGTTTCGGCCAGCAGCAGGCCGGCGACGAAGGCGCCCAGCGTCATCGAAAGGCCGGCGGCGGCGGCGGTGACGGCGGTGCCGATGATGACGAGGAGGCAGGCCGCCATGAAGAGTTCGGGCGAGCGCGTGCGGGCGACGAGCTGGAACAGGGGCCGCAGGGCGAGGCGCCCGACCACCACGATTACCACGATGGCGACCGCAGCCTGCGCCAGGGCCAGCGCCAGGGCGCCGCCCACGTGGCCCGCATCGCTGCGGCCCAGCACCGCGATGGCGAAGAGCACGGGGGCGACCGCGAGGTCCTGGAACAGCAGCACCGCGAAGCTGGCGCGCCCGGAGGGGGTGTTCAGGCGCTTCTGGTCGGCGAGCACCGGCAGCACGATGGCGGTGGACGAGAGGGCCAGCGCGAGACCGACGATGGCGGCGGCGGCCATCGGTACCGACAGGGCGATCAGGATGACGGCGATGACGACAGAGGAGGCGAGCACCTGGATCGAGCCGAGCCCGAAGACGAGGCGCCGCAGGGTGCGCAGGCGCTCCCAGGACAGTTCGACGCCGATCATGAACATCAGGAAGATCACGCCGAACTCGGCGAGATGCGCGATCTCCGCCCGGTTGGCGATGGTGAAGGTCGAGACCCAGTGATGGCCCTCCGCGAAGCGCCCGAGCCCGAAGGGACCGAGGAGGGCGCCCGCCCCGATGAAACCCAGCACCGGACTGATGCGCAGGCGATGGAACAACGGCACCACCACGCCCGCGGTGACGAGGAACAGGATCGCTTCCTTGTAGGAGCCGGCGTGAACGTCCGTCATCGGTTCGGGCAAGCTCCTGGGATCGCGGGTGGGACGCCACGACGCGGGGTCACGGTGGCGGTCCTGCCAGCGACCATGGGCGCTGGCGCCGTCCCGGCGCAACCACGTTCACACGCGGAATTGCGAAATCCGCCGGTTGCGACCATTGGGACAGGGAGACCGTGCTGCTAAGCACGGCGACGCGGCGCAAAAACGGCACAATATGCGCATAGGCAATATGTTGATGGTCCGTTAAGCGCGCCGCGTCGCGTCATGAGACATGAGTACACCATGCGAAAGACGCCGCCCAACCGGGACGTGCAGCGGGAAGCCCGAGACTGGCGCCGGGAAACCGACCGGTGGGTCCACGAGCGTGACGTCGAGAAGGGCTACCGCATCAAGTGGGGCTATGTCGGCATCGCCTACCTCGTCGAGTTCATGGTCATCGGCGCCTCCCTGTGGGGCGCCTGGCTGTTCGCCGGGGTCTACAGCGACGGCGATTCGAAGGCGTTCTACTTCATGCTGCTGGCGCCGCTGGTCTACGCGGCGGTGGAACTCTGCCGCGTGCCGCTCGGCATCCTGGCGCGGACGCAGCGCTCCTACGTCATCCGCATGCTGGCGGTGATCGGCATCATCTTCGCGGCGGGCGTGACCACGAAGTCGGTGTCGCAGCTCGGCGAGATGATGTTCCATCCCCGCCTCATGGACGCCGCCAAGGCCAAGACCGCCCTGAAGGACGCCCAGGCCGATCGCGGCACCATCGACAACCGCATCTCCGCCGCGGATGCCCGCGTCGCGCAATACACCACCGAACTCGACCAGATCGAGAAGCGCGCGGCCGAGAACGCGAGCCAGCTCGCCGGCCTGCCGCCGCAGCGCTGCGAGCGCGTCTACGGCACCAACAGCCGGGGGCAGCGCTACTCGAACATGAAGTGCGTCACCGACCCGCGCACCGCTACCCTGAACGCCAGCGTCGCCAAGGCCGGCACGGACCGGGGCGGGGTGACGAAGCTTCTCGAGGAGGCCCGCAAGGCCCGGGGTGAGCTCGACCGGGGCGCGGCCGAGCGCAAGGTCGCCGATGCGGAGCAGACCTATCGCAACGCGGTCAACCGCTCGCAGCTGCATTCCTTCACCGCCATGGTCTACGGCGTCGATCCGATCGACGTGAGCGAGGCCCAGGTCCATGCCTTCCTGCGCATCTTCGTGTTCGTGCCGGCCCTCTGCGCGGCCTTCGCCTCCACGATCCTGGCGCTCTGCGCCGTCTCGGTGCGCTCGACCTTCATGGACGAGGACGACCTCGGCGCCACCGTCGACCCGGCGGCGACCCCCTACATGCTGGATTCGATCACCGGCGCACTGCGCGCGGAGATGGCCTTGAACCAGGCCCGCACCGCACCCGATGAGCCGGCGGCGGCACCCGTCGCACCCGGCGTCGCGCCCGCGGCGCAGGCGGCACCGCCCGGCGGCGCGGTGATCCCGATCGACCGGCGCGCCCCGGCCCAGGCCGTCGGCGCGGGAGCCGGCGCATGAGCATCCACACGCCCGGCACGCCCGAGAACGTCGTCCTCGCCCAGAGCGTGAACGGCCGCCTCCGCGCGGAGGCGCGGATCGTCGCCGCCCGCGCCTTCCTGTTCCGATCCCTCGGGGCCGGCGCCTTCCTGCTGCTGGCCGGCATGGGCGTCGGGGCGGCCTCCTACGGCTACGCCTACATGAACCAGTTCGACTCGGCCGCCGAGAAGATCGCCGCCGCCATGCAGGCGGCCCTGTCGGACGTCACCCTGAAGACCAAGGGTGAGGTCACGCTCACCGACAACGTGCTCAAGCTCGAAGGCGCACTGCCCAAGGCAGGCGGGGCGCCGACGCCCACCAAGGCGCAGCTCGGCAACGACGCCGCGCCGGCCTCGAAGGCACCGGTCAACACCACCTTCACGGTGTTCAAGCAGGTGCCCTACATGGACGGCCAGATCGTCACCGGCTGGAACTTCCGCGCCAACGAGGACCAGCCCTTCCAGCAATACTGCTACTTCTCCCGTCGCCAGAACGAGCAGAAGGGCCAGGTCGAGATCAAGATCGACCTCGCCATGGACGGCAAGACCCTGCCGCAGCCCCAGAAATCCGACGTGAACCTCGGCATCCTGGCCTCGAACTGCGTCTGGCACGACGGGAAGACACTGTAGGGAAGGCGCTAGGGAATACGCTCCGAGCGGAGCTGGATAGGGCTTGGCCGAGGACAGGCCGGCTCGACGCCTTGCGGGCGGGCGGGACGCGGCTTAACCCCTGGGGCCTGTCCCGAACCCCGCGAGCCCCTTCATGCGCTTCACCGGCACCGCCGATTACGTCGCGACCTCCGACCTGACCACGGCGGTGAACGCCGCCATCGTGCTGGAGCGGCCGCTCCTGGTGAAGGGGGAGCCCGGGACCGGCAAGACGGTGCTGGCGGAGGAGATCGCCAAGGGGCTCGGCGCGCCGCTGCTGACCTGGAACGTCAAGTCGACCACCAAGGCGCAGCAGGGCCTCTACGAGTACGACGCGGTCTCGCGCCTGCGCGACAGCCAGCTCGGCGACCCACGCGTGTCCGATATCGGCAACTACATCCGGCGCGGCAAGCTCTGGGAGGCCTTCACCCATGCCGAGCGGCCCGTACTGCTCATCGACGAGATCGACAAGGCCGATATCGAGTTCCCCAACGACCTCCTGACCGAACTCGACCGGATGGAGTTCCACGTCTACGAGACCGGCGAGACGGTCCGGGCCGCGCGGCGGCCCATCGTCATCATCACCTCGAACAACGAGAAGGAACTGCCGGACGCCTTCCTGCGCCGCTGCTTCTTCCACTACATCAAGTTCCCCGACGCCGAGACCCTGAAGGCCATCGTCGAAGTGCATTACCCCGGCATCAAGCACCGGCTGGTGGAAGAGGCCCTGCGGGTCTTCCTGGAGACCCGCGAGGTCCCCGGCCTGAAGAAGAAGCCCTCCACCTCCGAGTTGCTCGACTGGCTCAAGCTCCTCGTCTCCGAGGACGTCGCGCCCGAGACCCTGCGCGAGCGCGACGGCCGCAAGCTCATCCCGCCCCTGCACGGCGCCCTCCTGAAGAACGAGCAGGACGTGAGCCTCTTCGAAAAGCTCGCCTTCATGATGCGGCGCGAGCAGCGCGGCGGCTGAGCTCCGCCGAACCGCGCAGCGCCCCTGGCCACGCGCTGCCGCGTGACCAGATGGACGTGCGCCGCACCCCATCACCTGCCGGGGATCGATGCCTCGGCAGCCCGGCCCCCGCCGTCCCGGCTCCCGTGGCCGGTGTCCATGAAAACGCCTTGCGTTTCCGGTGAGATCGCTTCCGGCGCGGCCGCATCGTGGCCGCGTCACCGTCCGACACCGCCGGCGAGAAAGTCCGAAGGCCCATGCGTCGTCTCATCCTCCTGCGCCATGCCAAATCCGATCGCCCGGCGGGTGTCGCCGACCTCGAGCGGCCCCTGAATGCCCGTGGGCGGCGGGTGGCACCCCGGATCGGGGAGTACCTGGCGGCGGAAGGCCTGCGGCCGGACGCCGTGGCGGTCTCGCCCTCCCTGCGGACGCGCCAGACCTGGGAGGCCGTGCAGGTCGCCCTGAAGGGGCCGGATCCGGAGATCGTGGAGGCGATCTACGAGGCGCCGGAGGCCGCGCTTCTGGCGGTCGTGCAGGCGACACCCGATTCGGCGTCGAGCCTGCTGATGATCGGGCACAATCCGGGCTTCCAGGATCTGGCGCTTCGGCTCGCGGGTTCGGGCGACCGGACCGGGCGCAAGCGCCTCACCGTCGAGTTTCCGACCGCCGCGATCGCGGTGATCGACTTCGAGGGCGAGGGCTGGCACGCGGTCGCGGCCGGCAGCGGGCGCCTGGAGCGCTTCCTCGCGCCGCGCGACCTCGAACTCGAGGATTGACGCGAACACCCGTGCCCCGGGGCGGATTGAACCCTTCCCCGGCGCGGGTCGTTGCCCTGGTCCCCGGCAAGCTTTGCAGATCCCGTGCTCCTGACCACGCTCCTCGTCCTGGCGACCCTGGTGCCGCGCCTCGAAGGCCCGGCCCGGGAGATCCGTCCCGAGTTCCGGGCCCTCGGCGCGGCCTGGCCGTCCCGGGAGGCCGTGGCCCCCGTCTTCCCAACCTTCCAGCCGGAGGCGCGGGCAGTCTCGAACTGGCGCATCCAGGCGGGTGAATCCCTGCGGCCCGCGTCGCTTGCGCTCGTGGCGCGCTACGCGTTGGTCGATCCGGCCTTCGTGGCGCGCTGCGTCAAGCTGAACAATTACTGGTGCATCAAGCGCGCACGCTGGAACGGCGAGATCGGCGGCGATGCCGAGGGCCATACGGGCTTCGCTACGGCCGCCGACGGGGCCGATGCGGCGGCGCAGCTGCTGCGGCGCTACTATCGTGAGTATGGACGCCGCACCGCGCTGGCGATCGTGCGGCGCTGGGCGCCGGCGGAGTGCCGGGTCGGCGGTACGGCCCTGCCGGCCCGTGTCCGCGCCCCGGCGGTCTCGACGGATCTGGCCCCGCGCGGCATCGGCCGGACCCTGCGGGCCCGCTTCCTTGCGCGCAACCCGCGTGGCGGCGCGCCCCGTGCCGCCGTCGCGTCGCGCGGGGGGGCGCTGCGCATCCAGCCCTGGTCACCCCTCGCCCGGATGGGCGGCCATCCGCCCCGCGCGGCGGCCCCACCGAAGACGGCTGCCGAGAGCGCGCCCAAGCTGGCGTCGAACCCAGCGCGGGTGCCGCCCGGCGGTCGGACGAAGGCGGCGGCCGCGCCGGGCAGGGGCCACCTCCTGGTGCGTCCCTCCGAACTCCTCGTGAAACCGTCCACGATCATTGCCAAACCCTCGGTCCTGCTCGTCGAGCCGACGGCAGTCCTCGGCGGGGCCGCCGCGACCCGGAGGGACGCTCCGCGCGCACGGACCGCCTCGGGGGGCGGCCTGCAGGAGCGCTTCGTCGCCGAATCGGCCGCCCTGCCGGCGCTGGTCGCCGGCCTGCCGCTCCTCGACCTCAGCGTTCCGGCGCCCCTCTGCGCCAATGACGAGACGCGGATCCGCAACTACGCCGGGCGCATCGCCGCGAGCGTCGGCCTCAAGGTCGAGGACGACCTGAAGCTCTTCGACGCCGAGGGACGCCCGTCGCCGAACCTGCGCGCGGTCATGCTCGCGATGTCGAGCGTCGAACTCGGGAGCCTGCGCGCCGGGCCGGCCCTGGTCGAGGCGGCGATCGCCCGCCTCGACGCCACGACGCTCGCCGCCCTCGGGACACCGGCGCCCTGAGCCTCGCCGCCGCGCCAGAAGCCTTGCGGTGGCGCATTCGGGGCGCCACCTCAGCGACACCCGCCCGGACCTTCCGCCCAGCCCTCAGCCCATCGTCAAACAGGTTGCCATGAACAGCTTCGCCGCGCGCGCGGGTTCCGCGGTCAAGGCTTTCGCCGAGGCGTCGAGCGACCTCCTGATCCAGCCGACCCTGCGCCTCGGAGTCACCGGCCTCGCGCGCTCGGGCAAGACCGTGTTCACCACGGCCCTGATCCATCACCTCGTGGAGGCGCATGCCCTGCCGGCCTTCGCGCCCGCCCACGAAGGCCGCCTGCGCCGCGCCCGGCTGGTGCCGCAGCCGGACGACGACATCCCGCGCTTTCCCTACGAAGAGCACCTGTCCGCGCTGACGGACGCGCGTGCCTGGCCGCGCTCCACCGACCGGATCAGCCAGTTCCGCCTTGCCATCGAGTACGAGCGCGCGGGCGGCTGGCGCTCGGGACCGGGCACGCTGATGCTCGACGTGGTGGATTACCCCGGGGAGTGGCTCCTCGACCTTGCGCTGATCGAGCAGAGCTACACCGCCTGGTCCCGCGCCACCATCGCGGGCACCCGGCGCAGCGGGCGCGGCGCCATGGCGGCCCCCTGGCTGGAGACCCTGAAGGCCCTGGATCCGCAGGGGGCCCTGGACGAGGTGGTGGCGGAACGGGCGAGCACCGCATTCAAGACCTATCTCTCGGCGCTCCGGGCCGGGCCGGAGGCGGTGGCCACGACCCCGCCGGGTCGCTTCCTGATGCCCGGCGATCTCGCGGGCTCGCCGGCCCTGACCTTCGCGCCCCTCGACAACCTGCCGGAGGTCCTGGCGCCGGACAGCCTCGCCGGCCTGATGGAGCGCCGGTTCGAGGCCTACAAGGCCAAGGTGGTTGAGCCGTTCTTCCGCAACCACTTCCAGCGGGTCGACCGCCAGATCGTGCTGGTGGACGTGCTCGCCGCCGTTGATGCGGGTCCGGCGGCGCTGGCCGAGCTGGAGGAGGCGCTGGATTCCGTGCTCCTCAGCTTCCGCATCGGGCGCAATACGATCCTGTCTCGCCTGTTCGCGCCCCGGGCCGAGCGCATCCTCTTCGCCGCGACCAAGGCGGATCACCTGCACCAGACCAGCCACGACCGGCTCGACGCCCTGCTGCGCCTCCTCGTCTCCCGGGCCATGCGCCGGACGGAGGCCGCCGGCGCCCGGGTCGGCACCGTGGCGCTGGCCTCCGTGCGGGCGACGCGGGAGACCACGATCCACGACGGCGGCGAAGTCCTGCGGGCGGTGTCGGGCACGCCCGAGGCCGGCGAGGCCGTGGGCGACGAGGTCTTCGACGGCCTCAGCGAGGCCGCGATATTCCCCGGCGAGTTGCCGCAGCGCCCCGAATCCGTCCTGGAGGGCGCGGTGCCGCCCGGCTCCCTGCGCTTTCCGCGCTTTCGACCGCCTCTGGTGAAGCCCGACGCCCTGGGCCGCCCCGGCGACCTGCCGCAGATCCGCCTCGACCGCGCCATGCAGTTCCTCATCGGCGACAAGCTCGCCTGAGGCCCGTGAGGAAGCTCTCCCCATGAGTTCGACGAACCGCCCCCGCGCCTTCCGCATCCCGCCCGCCGCGCCGCAGGACAGCCCCGAGGGCGCGGCGCCGCCGCCCTCGCAGGTGCGGATGGTGGACGAGCCCTTCGAGATCGTGGAGGCCGCCGACGGGGTCGCCGTGCCGGTGGCGCCGAAGGCGCGCGCGCCCTGGCTCAGCCTGCTCCTCGTCGCGCTGGGCGGCCTCGTCACCCTCGGGGTCGGGCTCTCGGTGGAGCGGCTGATCGCCGACCTGTTCAGCGCCGCGCCCTGGCTCGGGGCCGTGGCGCTGGTCCTCCTCGCCATCGCGACCGTGGCATTCCTCGCGCTCGTCGCCCGCGAATTGTCCGGCATCTGGCGGGAACGCCAGATCGAACGGATCCGGGGCAAGGCGATGGAGGCGATCACGACCCGCGATCACTCCGCCGCGCAGGGCGTGGTGCGGGAATTGACCACCCTCTACGCCGACCGTTCGGCCCTCGCGGCGGGCCGCACCCGCCTCGATACCCTGGGCGACGCGATCCTCGATGTGGACGACCGCATCGGGCTCGCGGAGCACGAATTGCTGGCGCCCCTCGACCGGCAGGCCCGCAACGCCATCGCGTCGGCCGCCAAGCAGGTCTCGGCCGTGACCGCGCTGAGCCCCCGCGCCATCGTGGACGTCGCCTTCGTGGTCTTCGCCGCCGTGCGCCTGCTGCGCCGGATCGCGACGATCTATGGCGGGCGTCCCGGCTTTCTCGGCTTCCTGCGGCTGGCCCGCTCGGCCTTCGCGCATCTCACGGTCACCGGCGGCATGGCGGTGGGCGAGAGCATGATCCAGCAGGTGCTCGGTCTCGGCATCGCCGCGCGGGTCTCGGCCAAGCTCGGGGAAGGCGTGCTGAACGGGCTGATGACCGCGCGCTTCGGCCTCGCCGCCATGGCGGTGTGCCGGCCCCTGCCGTTCGTCCGGGAAGCTCCCCCGCGCCTCGGCGATGTGGCCGGCGAGTTGTTGAAGCCGCTCGGGGACGACGCGAAAGCCTGACCCGGAGCCGGCCTCAGAGCGTCTTCATGAAACCGGCGAGACGCATCAGTCCCTCCGGCCAGGGGCCGTGGCCGCTCGCCACGTTGATGTGGCCGGATTCGCCGGCATCCACCACCACCGCGCCCCAGGCATAGGCGAAATCCTCCGCCCGTTCGTAGCTGCAATAGGGATCGTTGCGGCTGGCGACGAGGAGGGCCGGGAAGGGCAGGGGATCGCGGGGGACGGGCGCGAAGGCGGTGACCCGCGACGGCAGGTTCGGCGTGGTCTCGACATCCGGAAACGCGACGAGCAGGGCGCCCCGCACGGTCCCGGCGGGGAAGCGCGGGGCCGCCTGGACGGCCGCCACCACACCGAGGCTGTGGGCGATGATCACCACGGGGCGGGTGGCCGCCTCCACCGCCGCGACGATGCGGTCGCGCCACGCCTCGGCATCGGGGTGGTGCCAGTCGTCCTGCTCGACGATCCGGCCCGTGGAGAGGCGCTCGGCCCAGCGGGCCTGCCAGTGTTCGTCCTCGGAACCGGCATAGCCGGGCAGGATGAGGATCTCGCAATCGGCAATCTTCATGCGCCCTCCGATAGCGGCTAGGCGGAAACGCGTCGAGAGGTCGGGGCGCGGCGCTGGCGATGCGAAGCGGAGGCCGAGACGAAGAGGGGGCGGCCCTTTCGGTGCCACCCCCTGTCTCGTGCCGTCGATGAAGGTCGATCGAAGCGTCAGTGCGGACGGGCCGCGGGCGCCTCGGGCTGGGGTGCCGGCTGCTCCTGGCCGCTCGCGCGCTGCACGGCGGCGTTCAGGTTCTCCGGATCGAGGGCCGTCGAGACGAACTCACGGCCGCGATCGGTGAAGTCGCGGGCGTAACGCAGGCCCTGGTCACGGACCTCGTCGGCCCAGGGACCGACATTCTGGTCCTCGGTGCGGGTGCGCGGCAGCAGGGCGCCGATGAGGAGGCCGGCCGCGAGGCCGACGACGCCGACCAGCAGCGGGTTCTCCGACACGAAGTCCTCGACCGCCGAGCGGCCGTCCCGCAGGCGGGCATTGCCGCGCTCGCCGAGGTCGCTGAGGTGGCGCCGTCCGGTCGCGTGGGTATCGGACGCCCAGTCGCGCGCATCGTCATAGGCGCTGGTGGCGCGCTGACGCAGGTCCTGCGCCGTCTCCGAGACGCGGTCGCGCACATCGTTCGCGGCTTCCGTGGCCCGATCCTTCAGATCCCCGACCCGCGCCTGCACGGAGGCGTCGGAGCCGCCCTCGTTCCGGATGCTGTGGGTCTGGGTGCCGGTGGTGTGGTGCGCGGCGGTGTAGGTGCCCGGGCTCGGGACGTCGTGCAGCGACCCCTCCGTCTGGCTGCCGCGCGGCATACCGGCGGCGAGCGCGATGTCGTCGGGGAGGGAGCGATGCTCGTCGCCCGGCTTCTGGGTGGAACTCATGGGTCACTCCTGAGGATCGGCGATGGTTTCGGGAGGCCGGGGGACCGGTCTCGGATGGAGTCGGGCTCAGATCTGCGTCGTGGCGGACAAATCCTTGACCGGATGCTGGGTCGGGAGGTCGGGGTCATAGATGCGGTCCGCGCCGGTCTTCGTCACCGGAAGGCCGTCCACCGCGAGCCGGGCGCGGCGACGCGCGGCCGGGTCGGACCCGTCCTTCGTCATGCGGTGAATGAGCCAGCCCACGCCCGCCGCGATCAGCAGCACCGGGACCGGATTGCGCCGGACCGCTTCGAGCGCCCCGTCATACGCCCCGCTCAAGGGCGTGCGCCGGGCATTGCCGAGCATCTCGTCCACGATGCTAGAGACCGAAAGCCGTTCCTGGATCTGGTCGATGGTCTGATCGAGGCGGGCCCGGCTCGCCTCGATATCCTTCTCAAGCTCGTTCAGCGACTCGGTCATCCCGACACCCTCTCAGACAACGTACGGGCGTCCTCACGGACCTGGCGCGAGGTCCGCACCGGGGCCAGCGTCGACAGCGACATGGCATTCCGGCCGATCAGCGCCAGGACCACGGCGACCACGAGGAGCACGCCGCCGACGATCAGGGCGGCCAGGGCCTCGGAATGCACCACGGTGGCCAGCCACTTCACCAGGGCATCCACGAGGACGAAGAGGGCTACGACGCCGAACACGGCGGCGCCGACGAGGAGGCCGAGCCCGATGAACAGGGCTCGGACATTGCTCGTCATCTCATTGCGGAAGAGGGCGATCTCTTTCCGCGCGAGTTCGTTGGTTTCCCGCAGGGCATCGCCGATCAGGCCCTGGATGCTGGATTGCGGACCGGTGGTCATGCCGGCACCTCAGAGGCGATGGTCGGAATAGGTGTCGTTCAGCGGTTGCACGCTCGTCGACTTGATGAAGCGTGCTACCACGAACCCGGTCAGGAACGTGGCGACGGCGACCGCGACGGGCGCGCGGCGCGCGAACGCCTCGGCATCCTCGTAGAACTCCGAGAAGCTGCGCTCCTCGATGGAGGTGCCGAGGTGCTCCAGGCCGTCAGCGGCGCTGTCGAAGAACGCGCGGATGTTCGGCTGCGCCTCGAAGGTCTTGCTCGACTCGCGCACGGACTTTGCGAGATCGGTGACCGAGCGGGCGGCGTCGCCCTTGCGCTGGTCGACGTAGTCGGTGGCATGCGCACGCGCGGCATCGACGAAGCTGCGGCCGCGCTCTGCGGCCACGTCCGCGATCCCCTCGACATCGCCGCGCAGGGCCCGCCAGTCGGCCTGCGGGTTCGCCGGCTCCGCGCCGGTCGGGCCTGGGGATTGATTAGCGGTCACGGCGACACTCCTCGACACGGGTTCTTGGGAAGACACAAGCAGTTGCGACGTTTCAACAGCGTCGGGAGAGACAGGGTTCCGCGCGTTCCGAATGGACCCGGCCGCATCCACAGCATCCACGGTCCGCGTCGACCGCAAGGATGCGAAACCGTGCCGATCCGGAGCCGATGCGACCCGTAACCGGAATCATTGCCGTGCAGCCGGGAGAAACAGCCCTTGACCCAGGGATGCCGAACGCGCTTGGCTGGGAGCACGGATCGCGCTCGGCTTCCGCGCGTTCACCACCTGTATCATTCTGGTCGAGCGTCGCTCCGGCGCGAGACCCGTGAGGACCGGAGCCGGCTTCGTGGCACGTCTCGTCATCGTATCGAACCGCGTTGCTATCCCTGAGGAAGGGGGCAAGGCCGTGGCGGCCGGCGGGCTCGCCGTCGCCGTCAAGGAGGCCTTCACGGCCTATGAGGGACTCTGGTTCGGCTGGAGCGGCAACGTCGTCGAGGAGCCCTCGACGGAGCCGACCCTGATCGATCGGGGCCGAGTCAATTACGCCGTGGTGGATCTGTCACCCCAGGATCACCGGGAATATTACAGCGGATTCGCCAACCGGGCACTCTGGCCGATCATGCATTATCGGCTCGGGCTCGGGGCCTTCTCGCGCTCCGACTATGCCGGGTACCAGCGCGTGAACCGCATCTTCGCGCGGGCACTGGCCAACCTCGTCGAGCCCGACGACATCATCTGGGTTCACGACTACCATCTGCTGCCGCTGGCCTCGGAACTGCGCGGCCTCGGGATCGCGAACCCGATCGGCTACTTCCACCACATCCCCTGGCCGGCCGCGGACGTGTTCAATACGCTGCCCGCGAGCAACGACCTCCTGCGCGGCATCGCGGATTACGACCTGATCGGGCTTCAGACCGATCCGGACGTGCACAACCTCACCCGCAACCTCATCGACGAGCTGCGCGCGATCCCGCTCGGTGGCGGGTCGCTGATGGTCGACGGCCGGCGCACGCGCATCCGCAGCTTCCCGATCGGCATCGATGTCGCCGGCTTCAAGGAGGCGGCGGAGAATGCCGGCTCGAACCGGACCGTCCGCGAGACTATGGCCGGCCTGCGCACGCGCAAGCTCCTCATCGGCGTCGACCGCCTCGACTACTCGAAGGGCGTTCCGGAGCGGATGGAGGCGGTGGACCGCTTCTTCGCGTCCAATCCGGACCAGCGCAGCAACGTCGTCTATCTCCAGATCACGCCGAAATCGCGCACGGAGGTTCCGGAATACGAGGAACTCAGCCGCGAGGTGAACGAGACGGTCGGGCACATTAACGGGACGCTCGGCGAACCGAACTGGACCCCGATTCAGTACGTCACCAAGGCCTATCCGCGCCCTGTCCTGGCGGGCCTCTACCGTGCGGCGCGGGTCGGGCTCGTCACGCCCATGCGCGACGGCATGAACCTCGTCGCCAAGGAGTTCGTGGTCGCCCAGTCCGACGAGGATCCGGGCGTCCTCGTATTGTCGAAGTTCGCGGGGGCGGCCCGGCAATTGCCCGAGGCCCTGCTGGTGAATCCCTACGACCGTTTCGAGGTGGCGGAGGCGATCCGCACCGCACTCTATATGCCGCGCGGGGAGCGCCTCGAGCGCTGGAAGCCGATGGTCGACCGCATGACGCGCGAGGATGTCGACTGGTGGGCACGCAATTTCATGTCGGAACTCGAGAACTTCCGGACGATCGAGCGTGAGCCGCCCCGCGCCGCAGCCGCTGCGGAATGATCCTCGGGCGCCGTCCCTCGGCGCCTAAAACCCGGGACGGCCTCACTCCTTGATCGCATCGGACAACATGATCGGCGTCGAGGACGGCGTGCCGGCGCCGCTCGGCGCGCATTTCGACGGTCGCGGCGTCAACTTCGCCCTGTTCTCGCAGAACGCCACGGCGGTCGACCTCTGCCTGTTCGAGCCCGGCGAGCGGCACGAGACCCGCCGCATCCGCCTCCCCTGCCGGACTGACGACGTCTGGCACGGCTACCTGCGGGGCGTCTTTCCCGGCCAGCTCTACGGCTACCGCGTCTACGGCCCCTGGGACCCGGCGCACGGCCACCGCTTCAACCCGGCCAAACTCCTGCTCGACCCCTATGCGCGGGACGTGCAGGGGCGCATCCGCTGGCACGACTCCCTGTACGGGCACCGCCGGGGCCTCCAGCGCGCTGACCAGATCGACCGGCGCGACAGCGCCGCCTTCATGCCGCGCGGCATCGTCGCGCCGCCGGAGCTGCCCGACCTCGCCGTGCCCCCCGTGCGCCGTCCGCTCGCGCAGACCGTGATCTACGAGGCGCATGTGAAGGCGCTGACGCAGGTGCATCCGGACGTCCCGGAGGCCGCGCGCGGGACCTACGCGGCCCTCGCCCATCCGGCGATCATCGAGCACCTGCTGAAGCTCGGCGTGACCGCGATCGAGCTGCTCCCGATCCAGTCCTTCGCGGATGACCGCTTCCTGGTGGACAAGGGGCTGGTCAATTTCTGGGGCTACTCGCCCCTGAACTACTTCGCCGCCGACCCACGCTACCGCGGGCCCGCCGGCATCGGAGGCCTGCGCGCGGCGATCCGCGAACTCGCCGCCGCCGAGATCGAGGTCATCCTCGACGTCGTCTACAACCATACGGCGGAGGCCGATCACACCGGCCCGACCCTCTCGTTCCGGGGCGTGGACAACGCCAGCTACTACAAGCTCGACCCTGGCAACCCGCGTCAGGAGTTCGACTGCACCGGCTGCGGCAACACCCTCGACCTCGACCATCCGCGCGTGATGCAGATGGTCCTGGACTCCCTGCGCCACTGGGTGACGGCCTACGGGGTCGCGGGCTTCCGCTTCGACCTAGCAAGCAGCCTCGGCCGCAATCCACACGATTTCAGCCCGAAGGCAGCCTTCTTCCAGGCGGTGGCGCAGGATCCGGTCCTGGCCCACGTGAAGCTGATCGCCGAACCCTGGGACATCGGTCCCGGCGGCTACCAGCTCGGCGGCTATCCGCGCGGATGGAGCGAGTGGAACGACCAGTTCCGCGACAGCATCCGGGGGTTCTGGCGCGGCGATCGCGGCACGCTCGCGAAGGTGACGCAGGGGCTGTCCGGATCCCGCGAGATCTTCGCGGCCTCGGGGCGCTGGCCCCTTTCCAGCATCAACTTTGCCGGCTCGCATGACGGCTTCACCCTCGCGGACGTCGTCGCCTATGAGGAGAAGCACAACCTCGCCAATGGCGAGGACAACCGCGACGGCCACGGCCACAATCTCTCGCGCAATTACGGCGTCGAGGGCGAGACCGACGATCCGGCCATCCTCGGCCTGCGCGCCCGGCAGAAGCGCAACCTCCTCGCGACGGTGTTCCTGGCGCAGGGCGTGCCAATGCTGCTGATGGGCGACGAGCGCTCGCGCAGCCAGGGCGGCAACAACAACGCCTACGCGCAGGACAACACTGCGAGCTGGATGGATTGGGAAACCGACCCCGATCCGGCGCTCACCACCTTCGTCGGCAACCTGACCCGGCTGCGGCGCGAGCAGCCCGCCCTGCGCCGCCGCGACTACCTCACCGGGGCACCCGTGGGGGAGGGGTCACTGCGCGACGTGCACTGGCTGGCGCCGGGCGGCACCGAGATGGGCCAGGACGATTGGGGCGACGGCGAGCGTCAGGTCTTCGGCATGCAGATCGGCAACGACCTGCCGCAGGCCGACCGGTTGCTCATCCTGCTGAACGCGGCGGACACGCCCTGCGACTTCACCCTCGCGCCGGTGGTCGGCGGTCCCTGGACGCTCGTGTTCGACACGACCCGGCCGACCGGAGCGGTGCCGGCGGGCCAGGCCCTGTTCCCGGCCGGCGCGGGGGTGCGGCTCGAGGCGCGCTCCATCTACGTCCTGCGCGCCCGGCCCGCCTCCGCCTATACGCGCTGAGGCCGGTCGCCCGCGCTGGGGGGGTACGGGCGGTGTGTCCCGGCACGGCCCGGAACCCGCGTGGCCGTGCGCTGCACAAAACTCTCTCGCGCAGCGGTTGTCGCATCCAAGCCACGCCTTACCTCGGCAGTGACGATCCAGGGAACAACGGCGGGCGCGCGGGCTTCTGGAAGGTGCGGCGGACGCAGACGACACCCTGGCGAACTCGAGACACGGAAGATGGTGGCCTGATGCGGCGCGCCCATAGCATGGCCTTCGGCAGTGAAGTCACGAAGGACGGAGTCCGGTTCGCCCTCTGGGCACCGACGGCCGAGCGGGTCGCCCTGGTGCTCGACGGGACCGACCACCCGATTCCGGAGGTCGGCGAGGGCTGGCGCCGGGTCACGGTGCCTGGCGTCAAGGGCGGCGCGCGCTATGGTTACCGCATCGACGGCGACCTCGTGGTGCCCGACCCGGCCTCGCGCTTCCAGCCGGACGACGTTTCGGGCCTGAGCGAAGTCGTCGACCCCGGCGCCTACGCGTGGTCCGATACGGCCTGGACCGGGCGCCCGTGGGAAGAGGTGGTGCTCTACGAACTCCACGTCGGCACCGCGACGCCGGAGGGCACCTATGCGGCGCTCGAAGGCAAGCTCGAGGACCTGCGCGACCTCGGCGTCACCGCGATCGAGCTCCTGCCGCTCGCCGACTTCAAGGGCACGCGCAACTGGGGTTACGACGGCGTGCTGCCCTACGCGCCGGATGGCGTGTACGGCCGCCCCGAGGATCTGAAGCACCTCATCGACACCGCGCATGGCCTCGGACTGATGGTGTTCCTCGACGCCGTCTACAACCACTTTGGCCCGGCCGGGAACTATCTCAACGCCTACGCCAAGACCTTCTTCACCGAGCGTCACCAGACGCCCTGGGGCGCGGGCATCAACTTCGACGGAGAGACCAGCGGGCCGGTCGTTCGCGACTTCTTCATCGAGAATTCGCTCTATTGGCTGGAGGAGTTCCACTTCGACGGCATCCGCTTCGACGCGGTCCATGCGATCCTGGACGATTCCCCCAAGCACTTCCTCGGCGAACTGGCCGAGACGATCCGGGCCCGCCTGCCCGGCCGCCACATCCACCTCGTCCTGGAGAACGAGGCCAATCAGGCCCGCTGGCTGGAGCGGGACGCGCAGGGCGCGGCGATCCAGCACAACGCCCAGTGGGCGGACGACCTGCACCATTGCTGGCACGTGCTGCTGACGGGCGAGGATGCCGGCTACTACGCGAGCTTCGCCGACAAGCCCGTCGCGCATCTCGCCCGCTGCCTGTCGGAGGGCTTCGCCTATCAGGGCGAGCCCTTCCCGACCCTCGACAATCACCCGCGCGGCGAGCCCTCCGCCCACCTGCCGCCCTCGGCCTTCGTCACCTTCCTGCAGAACCACGATCAGGTCGGCAACCGGGCCCTGGGTGAGCGCCTGAGCGCGCTCGCCGACCCCGCCAAGCTGGGGCTGGCCCGGGCCGGATTGCTGCTGAGCCCCCAGATCCCCATGCTGTGGATGGGCGAGGAATGGTCGGCCTCCGCGCCGTTCCTCTTCTTCGTGGATTTCGCGCCGGACGAGGACCTGAACAAGGCGGTGCGCGAGGGGCGGCGCCGCGAGTTCAAGAGCTTCGCGGCGTTCGCCGACGACACCTCCGTGATCCCCGATCCGACCGCGGAGAAGACCTTCACGGATTCGCGCATCGACTGGGCCGAGGCCGCGGCCGCGCCGCACCGCTCCGTCTGGGCCGATACGCGCAATCTGCTCCAGATCCGGCATCAGACCGTCGTGCCGCTGACCAAGACCCGCTACCTCGGCGCGAAGGCGATCCAGCCACGCCCGGACGTGGTAGATTGTACCTGGTCCTACGAGGGCGGCTGGCTGCGCTTCGTCGCCAACGTGGGCACCGACGACTTCACGGCGGAGCGCGGCACCGGCCAGGTGGTGTGGTCGAACGGATCGGCCGACGGATCGATCGAACTCCCGTCCTGGACGGGTGTCTTCCTGACGGGTGTGAACTGATGAGCCGCGACCTCGAACGCCTCGCCGACCTTCTCGGTGTCGCCGCCGGCTACACCGACGCCTTCGGGCAGCGGGTCGATACCGATCTCGACGTGCGGCGCGGCATGATTTCGGCCCTGGGCTTCCCGGTGGAAACCGACGCGGACATCGCGCGCAGCCTCGCGGAGGTCGAGGCGGTGCGCAGCGGCCTGATCCCGCCCCTGCTGCCGGCCGAGGCGCGGCGCGCGATCACCGTCCCGATCCAGATCCCGGGTGCCACCGGCACGCTGTCCTGGCGCCTCGTGGACGAGCGCGGGCTCCATCGCGAGGGTCGGGTCGCCGTCTCCGGCAAGACCTTCGAGTTGCCGCCCCTGACGCCGGGCTATCACAGCCTGACCGTCAGCCTCGGCGAGCACCGGGCGGAGGCCTGGGTGATCGCGGCGCCGCAGCGCTGCTGGCGTCCGCGTGCCTATGCGGATGAGGGGGCCCGCGACTGGGGTCTGGCCGCGCAGCTCTACGGCCTGCGTTCGCCGCACAACCTCGGGATCGGCTCCTACGTGGATGCCGGGCGGGCGGCGCATGACGCGGGCCTGCGCGGCGCCTCGTTCCTCGGCCTGAGCCCTGTCCACGCCCTGTTCGCCACCGACCGGACCAAGATCTCGCCCTATTCGCCGTCCTCGCGACTGTTCCTCGAGACCCTGTTCATTGAGCCCGGCGTGCTGCCGGGCTTCGCAGGGTCGAAGGCCGAGGCGCTGCTCGCCTCGATGGCGGACCGGGTCGAGGCCCTGCGCGAGGCCAAGCTCGTGGATCATGCCGGCATCTGGGGCGTGCTCTCGCCGGTGCTGCGGGAACTCTGGCAGAAATCCGCCGCCCGCGAGGGCGCCGATGCGGGCTTCTCCGACTTCCGGACCGTTGGGGGCGCGGACCTCGAAGCCCATGGCACCTTCGAAGCCCTAGCCGAGCACTTCCAGGTCCAAGGGGCGCAATGGCTCGGCGACTGGCCGGAGGACATGCGCCGCAACGGCACCCCGGCCGTCCAGGCCTTCGCCAAGGCACATGCCGAGGCGGTGACCTACCACATCTGGCTTCAGTACCTCGCCGACCGGCAGCTCGAGGACGCGTCCAGCACGGCGCTCGGGACCGGCATGCGCCTCGGCCTCTACCGCGACCTCGCGGTGGGTGCCGACCGCGGCGGGTCCGAGATCTGGTCGCACCCGGAGCGCTTCGCCAACGGTGTCTCCATCGGCGCCCCGCCGGACCTGCTGGCGCCGAAGGGCCAGGATTGGGGATTGCCGGCCTTCCATCCCCTGGAAATGGAACGGGACGGGCTCGCGGCCTTCCGGGCGCTGGTGGTGGCGAACATGCGCCATGCCGGCGCGATCCGCATCGATCACGCCTTCCAGCTCGCCCGCCTGTTCCTGATCCCGGTGGGCCGCTCGGCCAAGGAAGGCGCCTACGTGGCGATGCCCTTCGAGCCGATGCTCGCGGTGCTGCGCCTGGAAAGCCACCGCGCGAAGTGCCTCGTCATCGCCGAGGATCTCGGCACGGCGCCCGAGGGCTTCTCCGATGCGCTGATGCAGGCGGGCATCCTGAGCTACCGCATCCTCGCCTTCGAGCGCGAGCAGGGCGCCCGCTTCAAGCCGCCGGGCGCTTATCCCCGCGACGCGCTCACCGCCATCACCACGCACGACCTGCCGACCTTCATGGGCTGGTGGCGCGGGGTCGACACCGACACCCGCCAGGCGCTGGGCCTCTACGATTCCGAGCGGGCCGAAGCCGAGCGCCGCGAGCGCGTCGAGGAGCGCGCGCGCTTGACGGAGGCGCTGGCCTCCGAGCAGTTGCTGCCGAGCTACGACCCGCCGGAAGCGGCGCCCCTGGAGGCCGCCGCGCGCTACCTCGGCCGGGCCCCGTCCATGCTGACGGCGGTCCAGTACGAGGACGTGGTCTCGGAATTGTCGCAGGCGAACGTCCCCGGCTCGACGGAGGGCTACCCCAACTGGCGCCGCAAGCTCGACCGGACCCTCGAGAGCATTGCCGCCCCCGGTGGCCCGCTCGCCAAGCTCGCAGCCTCGCTGGCCGCCGAGGATCGCGGTCCCCGCTCGGGCGCCGCGCGCCTCGCCTCGCCTCCGCCGCGTGCGACCTACCGCCTGCAGTTCCACAAGGACTTCACCTTCGCGGATGCAGAGCGGATCGTTCCGTACTTGGCCAAGCTCGGCATCAGCCACGTCTACGCGTCGCCGATCCAGAAGGCGCGCCCCGGCTCGACCCACGGCTACGACATCGTCGACCACGCCACGATCAACCCGGAGCTCGGCGGCGAGGAGGGCTTCATCCGCTTCTCCGACGCGCTGCACGGCGCCGGCCTGAAGTTCCTCCTCGACATCGTGCCCAACCACATGGGCGTCGGCGGCGCCGACAACCCGTGGTGGCTCTCGGTGCTCGAATGGGGCGGTCTCTCGCCCTCGGCCGAGGCCTTCGACATCGATTGGTCGCGGCTCGGGGCCAATAGCAAGCTCGTGGTGCCCTTCCTCGGCGATCGCTACGGCGAAGCCCTGGAGAAGGGCACGCTGGAGCTCAAGTTCGATGCCGCGAAGGGCGCCTTCAGCGTCTGGCACTACGAGCACGAATTCCCGATCTGTCCGCTGCAATACCCGACCATCCTCAACCGTTCGCTGGCGGCGCTCGGCGAGATCGACGATGCCGCCGCCCTCGAGGTGCTCGGCATCTCCGAGCGGCTGCGTACGATGGGCGAGGACACCAGCGACGAGCGGCGGCGCGGTTTCCCGGCTGAGGCCGAGGATTTGAAGGGCCGTCTCGTGGAGGCGGTGGCGGCGTCCCCCGCCATCGCGGCGGCGATCGGGCGCACGCTCCGGCTGCTCAACGGCGCCAAGGGCCATGCCGACAGCTTCGGCCCGCTGCACCGTCTGCTCGAGCAGCAATCCTACCGCCTCGCCCATTGGCGAATCGCGGCGAGCGACATCAACTACCGGCGCTTCTTCGACGTGAACGGGCTCGCGGGCCTGCGCGTCGAGAAGTCTGACGTGTTCCAGCGCTCGCACGAGACCATCTTCCGCCACATCGAGGCGGGACGGATCGACGGCCTGCGCATCGACCATATCGACGGTCTCGCCGACCCCCTCGGCTACGCCCGCGCGTTGCAGGCCGCCATCGGGCCGGGCTTCTACGTGGTGGTGGAGAAGATCCTCGAGCCCGGCGAGCGCCTGCGGCCCTGGCCGGTGGCGGGCACCACCGGCTACGACGTGCTCAACCACCTCGACGGCATCCTGGTGGATCAGGGCAAGCGGGCGGAGGTGCGCAAGCTCTACGAGAGCCGCACACAGTTCGATGAGCCCTACAAGTTCATGCTCCGCGCCGCCAAGGCCGAGATCCTGGAGATCAGCTTCGCCTCCGAACTCGAGGTGATGACCTCCGACCTGAAAGCGGTGGCGGATGCGGACCGGCGCACCCGCGACTTCTCGGTCAATGCCATCCGCCGGGCGCTGATCGAGATCATCGCGCGCTTCCCGACCTATCGCAGCTACCTGCCGGGGGATCTCGACGAGAGCGATGTGGAGGATGAGGACATCCGCCTCATCGAGACGGCGGTGAAGAAGGCCAAGCGCTGGAGCGCCCTGCCGGACCGCTCGGTGCATGATTTCGCCGCCGACGCCATGCTCGGGCGCATCGACGTGACCGGATCGGGCCGGCCCGATCCGGAGGTGATCCTGCGCTTCCGCCGCCGCTTCCAGCAGCTGACCGGTCCCGTGATGGCCAAGAGCCTGGAGGACACGCTGTTCTACCGGTTCGCCGAACTCCTGGCCCTGAACGAGGTCGGCGGCGATCCGGGCGAGTACGGCCTCGACGCGGAGCATTTCCACGCGCTCCAGGCGGCCCGCGCCCGCGACTGGCCGAACGCCATGATCACTACGGCGACCCACGACACCAAGCGTGGCGAGGATGCCCGTTCGCGCCTCCTCGCCCTCTCGGAGATACCCGAGGCCTGGGCCGAGGCCTGGGACACATGGACCGCCCTGGCGACGCCCCATCTCACCGCCATCGACAAGGAGCCGGCCCCCGACGCCAACGACCAGTGGATGTTCTTCCAGGCCATCCTCGGTGCCTGGCCGCTGGAGTTGCTGGAGCGGGACGAGCCGGCCGCGATCGAGGATTTCCGCAAGCGCCTCGACGCCTATGCGGAGAAGGCGCTGCGGGAATCGAAGCGCCGGTCGAGCTGGGTCAACGTGGACGAGGCCTACGAAGGCGCCGTGCACGCGCTCTTCGCCAAGCTGGTCGCGCCGGGTTCGGCGTTCCTGGCGCAGTTGCGCCCCTTCGCGAAGCGGCTCGCCCATCTTGGCATGATCGCGGGCCTCGGCCGGACCGTGCTGAAGGCGACCCTGCCGGGCCTGCCGGACACCTACCAGGGCACCGAGTTCTGGGACTTCTCCTTCGTCGATCCCGACAACCGCCGTCCGGTGGACTACCCGGCGCTGACCCGCGCCCTGGAGGAGGGGGCTCCGGCCGTCGACCTGCTGGCGCATTGGCCCGACGGCCGCGTGAAGCAGGCGACCCTCGCACGGCTGCTCGCCGACCGCGCGGCGCGCCCGACCTTCTATGCCGACGCCGATTATCAGGCGCTGCCCGCGACGGGTCCGAAGGCGGCGCATGTCATCGCATTCACACGTTCGGATGCGACGACGGGCGAGGGCGATCTCGTGGTGGCCGTGCCGCGCCTCGTCGCCGGGTTCGTCGGCGATGCGGTCTGGTCGAGCGAGGCCTACGTGGGAACGAGTCTCCCGGTGACGCCCGGGACGGCCTGGACCGATCTCGTGACGGGCGACGAGGTTGTCACCGAGGATGGACGGATCGAACTGGGACGGGCCTTCGCGCGTCTGCCCTACGTCGTCCTGAAGCGGACCCGCTGACGCCGCCTGCCGCCTCGCCACCCCGCGAGGCACAGCGGCACTGACGACCAAAGGGGGAGGGGTGAGCCTCCCCCGCGACGATCCCGCTGTCCGGGATCGGTGCGACGCGGGCCGCCCCGGACCCGCGTCCGACACATGAACGACTGGAATGGAGCACGCATGAACGCACCGAGCCCCGCAACGACCGCCGCCCAGCGGACCGAAGCCGGTCAGGTGCCGCTGCCGGCCAGCCTCGCGCCCCGCGCCGAGGGGCCGCGCATCTACAATCTGTTCCCCCTGCTCGTGGGTCGCGTCTCGGCCTGGACCGCGGAACTCCCCCGCATCGCCGCGCTGGGCTTCGACTGGATCTACCTGAACCCGTTCCATCAGACGGGCGGGTCGCGCAGCCTCTACGCGGTGGCCGACCCGGACCACCTCGACGCGCGTTTCCGCGACGATGACGGCACCTCGGACGACGAGCAGATCCGACGGTTCTGCGCCGCCGCCGCCTCGCACGGCCTGCGCGTGATGACCGACCTCGTCATCAACCACACGGCCATGGACGGTCCCCTGGCCGCGCAGCGTCCCGACCTGTTCCTGAGGGATGCGGAAGGACGGATCGAGAGCCCCTACGCGGTCGATCCCGTCGATCCCTCGCTCCGCACGGTCTGGGGCGACCTCGCCGAACTCGACTACCATTCCGAGGCACCGCGCCAGGAACTCACCCGGTTCTGGTCGGGATACGTCAATCGTCTGCAGGACCTCGGCGTGGGCGGCTTCCGCTGCGACGCGGCCTACAAGGTGCCGGCCGAGGTCTGGCGCGACCTGATCGGCGCGGCGAAAGCCCTGGAACCGGAATGCCTCTTCGCGGCCGAGACGCTGGGCTGCACCTTCGAGGAGGCGCAGGCCACGGCCGGAGCCGGCTTCGACTACCTCTTCAACAGCTTCGCCTGGTGGGACCTCAAGGCTTCGTGGGCGCTGGAGCAGTATGACCGCCTGCGCGTGATCGCGCCGTCGATCGCCTTCCCCGAGAACCACGACATGGCCCGCCTCGCGGCGGATCTCGACGGCGACACCGCGGCCATCGCGCAGGCCCTGAAGGCACGCTACGCTCTAGCGGCCTTCTTCTCGGCCGGCGTGCTCCTGCCGATCGGCTACGAGTGGGGTTACCGCACCGCGTTGCACGTGGTGGACACCACGCCCGAGGCCCGCGAGAGCGACACCGGGATCGACATCTCGGGCTATGTGTCCGCGATCAACGCGCTGCGCGCCGACCTGCCGGCCGCCAACGTGGAAGGGGCCCAGGCCCGCATCTCCGCGCCGGACGCGGCCTACGTCGCCCTGCTGCGCTTCGACACCGGCCACGGCGCCTCCGCGAACAGCGCCACCCTGGTGCTGCACAACCCGACCGAGACATCCGTGCCGGTCGAGCCGGGGACGCTGCTCGCCCGCACTGGTGGCATGCTCGGCGACTTCATCGACCGCACGCCGGAGGCCGAGCCGATCGATTTCCGGCCCGGCATCGCCCTGGCGCTGGCGCCCGGCGAGGTCCGCATCCTTTCCGCCGAGCGCGCCACCGTGGCGGTGCCTCCGGAATCCGGCACGCCCACGGGGGAAGGCCGCGTCGTCATCGAAGCGGTGATGCCCGAACTCGATGGGGGACGCTCGGCCGTCAAGCGCGTGGTGGGCGAGAGCGTCTACGTCACCGCGGACATCTTCAGCGACGGCCACGAGATCATCGACGCCGAGATTCTGTCCCGCGTGGTGGGCGAGACGGACTGGCGCGCCGACCGCATGGTCTTCGTGGACAACGACCGCTGGGGCGGCCACTTCCCGCTGCTGCGCAACGCCCGCTACGAGTTCACCGTCCAGGCCTGGCGGGACGGCTACTCCTCCTGGGTCCGCGACACCCTGAAGAAGCGCCAAGCCGGCGTGGATGTCCGGCTGGAGACCATCGAGGGTGTCCAGTTCGTCACCGGCGCCGCCCAGAATGCCGGGGGCCCGGACCGCGAGCGCCTGAACGCCCTGGTCGATGACCTGGAGGGCCGGGAATCCGGCTCGGCGGCCCAGCTCGACCTCATGCTGGAACCCACGAATGCCAGCCTGATCCGCCGGCACGCCCCGCGCATCAACCTCTCGCGCTACCCCGTCGACGTCCCCGTGATCGCCGACCGTCTCGCGGCCCGGTTCTCGGCCTGGTACGAGATCTTCCCGCGCTCGCAGTCGATGGACGTCAACCGGCACGGCACCTTCGACGACGTGATCCGGCGCCTGCCCGAGATCCGCGAACTCGGTTTCGACGTACTCTATTTCACGCCGATCCATCCGATCGGGAAGACCAACCGCAAGGGCAAGAACAACATCCTGAAGGCGCTTGAGGGCGATGTCGGCTCGGTCTATGCGGTCGGCTCCGAGGAGGGCGGGCACGAGGCCGTCCACCCCGAACTCGGCACCCTCGACGATTTCCGACGCCTCGTGGCCGCGAGCCATGCCTATGGCATGGAGATCGCCCTCGACTTCGCGATCCAGTGCTCGCCGGATCACCCCTGGATCAAGAATCACCCCGAGTGGTTCGAGTGGCGTCCGGACGGCACCCTGAAATTCGCCGAGAATCCGCCCAAGAAGTACGAGGATATCTCGAACGTCCATTTCTACGGCGGTGCGCTGCCCTCCCTCTGGATCGAATTGCGCGACATCGTGATGGGCTGGGCCGCCCTCGGCGCGCGCATCTTCCGGGTCGACAACCCGCACACCAAGCCGATCCCGTTCTGGGAATGGATGATCGCCGCGGTCAACGCCCGCTATCCCGACGTCATCTTCCTTGCCGAGGCGTTCACCCGCCCGAAGATGATGAAGAAGCTCGCCAAGGCAGGCTATCAGCAGAGCTACACCTACTTCACCTGGCGCGATACCAAGGTGGACCTGATCGCCTACTCCACCGAGCTCGCCGGCGAGATGGGCGAGTATTATCGGCCGAACTTCTTCGCGAACACGCCCGACATCAATCCGATCTACCTGCAGACCAGCGGACGGGCGGGCTTCGTCGTGCGGGCGACACTGGCCGCGACGCTCTCTAGCGTCTGGGGTATCTACAACGGCTTCGAACTCTGCGAAGCCGCACCCTATCCCGGCAAGGAGGAGTACCTCAACTCCGAGAAGTACGAGTTGAAGGCCTGGGACTACGACCGGCCCGGGAATATCCGCGAGCACATCATCAAGCTGAACACGATCCGGCGCGACAATCCGGCCCTGTGGGACTTCCGCAACGTGACCTTCACGGGCACCTACAACGACCAGATCATCGGATACGCCAAGATCACCCCGGAAGGCGACAACTGCATCTTCGTGCTGGTCAATCTCGACCCGCGCAACCGCCAGGAATGCACCTACGAGGTTCCGCTCTGGCTGCTCGGCGAGCCGGATGACGGCGCCGTCGAGGTCGAGGACCTGCTGCTCGGCTACAAGTTCGAGCTGCGTGGGAAATCGCACCGGATCGCCCTCGACCCCGCCGAGCGTTCGGCGGTGGTCTGGCGGCTTCGGGCGCCGCGCCGGGTTGCGTGAGGCGCGTGCCCGTGTCAGCAAAAAACCCGGCGATCGGCAACGATCGTCGCGGTGTCGCCTCAGTGTCGGCGCCTATCCCCAACGTGGACGGCATGCGCGGACGCCTCTTCCGGGAGGTCGTTGCGGAAACTCCGAAAACGCCCTTGAACTCGACGTATGAGGCAACGACGCGATGATCGATCGCAGCGATCCGCAATGGTACCGTGACGCCATCATCTACCAGATCCACGTCAAGTCGTTCTTCGACTCCAACAATGACGGGATCGGCGATTTCGAGGGCCTGACCCAGAAGCTCGACTACGTGCGCGACCTCGGCGTCACGGCGATCTGGCTGATGCCGTTCTATCCCTCGCCGCTGCGCGACGACGGCTACGACATCGGCGACTACCGCGAGGTCAACCCGTCCTACGGGACGATGGAGGAGTTCCGGAAGTTCGTGGACGCCGCCCACGAGCGCGGGCTTCGCGTCATCACCGAGCTCGTCATCAACCACACCTCGGACCAGCACCCCTGGTTCCAGCGGGCCCGCGAGGCGCCCGCCGGCAGCCCGGAGCGCGACTTCTACGTCTGGTCGGACACCGACACGCCGTACTCGGACACGCGCATCATCTTCCTCGACACCGAGGTTTCGAACTGGACCTGGGATCCGGTCGCCAAGCAGTATTTCTGGCACCGCTTCTACAGCCACCAGCCCGACCTGAACTTCGACAACCCGGCCGTGCTCGAGGCCGTGATCGAGGTCATGCGCTACTGGCTCGATATGGGCGTCGACGGGCTGCGCCTCGACGCGATCCCGTACCTGATCGAGCGCGACGGCACGAACTGCGAGAACCTGCCGGAGACCCATACGGTCATCAAGGCCATCCGCTCCGCCCTCGATGCGAGCTATCCCGACCGGATGCTGCTGGCGGAAGCCAACCAGTGGCCCGAGGAGACCGCGCAGTATTTCGGCGACGGCGACGAGTGCCACATGGCATTCCACTTCCCGCTGATGCCGCGCATGTACATGGCGATCGCCCGCGAGGACCGGCACCCGATCACCGACATCATGCGCCAGACCCCGGAGATCCCGGAAGGCTGTCAGTGGGCCATCTTCCTGCGCAACCACGACGAGCTGACCCTCGAAATGGTGACGGCCGAGGAGCGCGACTACCTCTGGTCGTTCTACGCCGCCGAGCGCCGCGCCCGCATCAATCTCGGCATCCGGCGCCGCCTCGCGCCCCTGCTCGAGAACGACCGGCGCAAGATCGAACTCATGAAGTCCCTCGTCCTGTCGATGCCCGGCACGCCGGTGCTCTACTACGGCGACGAGATCGGCATGGGCGACAACATCTACCTCGGTGACCGCGACGGCGTGCGGACCCCGATGCAGTGGACGCCCGACCGCAACGGCGGCTTCTCGCGGGCCAACCCGCAGAAGCTGTTCCTGCCCTCCGTGCAGGACCCGATCTACGGCTTCGACGCGATCAACGTCGAGGCGCAGACCCAGTCGCAGACCAGCCTGCTGAACTGGACACGGCGCATGATCGCGATCCGCAACAACTCGGTCGCGCTGGGACGCGGCGGGATGCAGTTCCTGTATCCGTCGAACCGCAAGGTGCTCGCCTGGATCCGCGAGTTCGAGGGTGAGCGCGTGCTCTGCGTGGCCAACCTCTCGCGGGCGCCGCAGGCCGTGCAGCTCGACCTGTCCGAACTGCGCAACGCGGTCCCGATCGAGCTGACCGGCGGCTCCGAGTTCCCGGCGATCGGCGAATTGCCCTACCTGCTGACGCTGCCGTCCTACGGCTTCTACTGGTTCTCCCTGAGCGCGGCGAACACCGGCAGCATCGGGCCGCAGCCGGAACTGCCGGAGCTGTTCACGCTGGTGCTCACTGGCGGCATCGAATCCCTGATGGCGGGGCGCGAGCGCACCGCCTTCGAGCGCACGGTCGCGCCGCGCTTCATCGCGACCCGGCGCTGGTTCGCCGCGAAGGGCTCGCGCATCAAGTCGGTGCAGGTCACAGACAGCGTCGCCCTGAAGGACAGCACCGGCGAGGCGCGCTTCCTGCTGCCCCGCGTCGCCGTCCACCTCTCCACAGGCGAGCGTCAGGACTACTTCGTGCCCGTGGCCGTGGACGAGGGCCGCGAGGACGAGGCGATGCTCCAGCACGCCGTCGCCCGCGTGCGTCGCGGCCCGCGCACCGGCCTGCTCCTGGGCGCCTCGGCGTCCCCCGCCTTCGCGGTCTCGATGATCGAGGCCATGCGCGACGGACGCGAGGTCGCCACGGAGAACGGGCGCCTCGTGTTCTCCACCACCTCGGCCTTCGATCCCGAGGTTACCATCGACGCGGGCGAGGTCCGCTCGCTGAACGCCGAGCAGAGCAACACGTCGATCGCCATCGGCTCGAAGATGATGCTCAAGCTGCTGCGCCGGCTGCAGACGGGAACGCATCCGGAGATCGAGGTCGGGCGCTTCCTCACCGAGACGGCGCACTTCACCAACACGCCGGCGCTGCTCGGCGTGCTGGAGCACGTGGATGCCGAGGGCACCCGCACGGCGCTCGCCGTGCTGCAGAAGTTCGTGCCGAACCAGGGCGATGCCTGGAGCCTGATGCTCGAGGGCCTGCGCCGCGACTTCGACACCGTCGTGCTGGCGCCGGAAAGCGAGGCGCCGTCCCCGGCCGATGCCTTCGAGCCGCACCTGCGCTGGGCGATCCTGCTCGGCCGACGCACCGCCGAGATGCACAACGCCTTCGCGGTGGAGACGGACGACCCGGCCTTCGCGGCCGAACCCTTCGAGCACGCGGACCTTCATGCGCTCGGCGACGACACCCGCCGGCAGGCCGAGCGTGCCTTCCGGGGCCTCGACGGCCTGGCGGGACGCGGCTCCAACGCGGCGAGCACCGAACTGGCGGGTCGCCGCCGCGAGGTCGAGGCCGCGATCGAGACGCTGACCGCCCGCGCGCCCCTCGGCGCCATGAAGACCCGCATCCACGGCGACTATCACCTGGGTCAGGTGCTGGCCGCCGAGGACGACCTCATCATCGTCGATTTCGAGGGCGAACCCTCGCGGCCGGCCGATGAGCGGCGCACCAAGTCGACGCCCCTGCGCGATGTCGCCGGCATGCTGCGCTCCTTCGCCTACGGCGCGGAGACGGTCACGCGCGGGATCGCCGCCCGCTTCTCGGATTCCGAGGAGCGTGCACGCCGGGCCTCCATCGCCTGGCGCGGCATGATCGATGCAGCCTTCCTCGACGGGTATCGCGAGGCGGTCTCGGTGAGCCGCGCCGCCGTGACCGATCCGGAGACCGAGAGCCGCCTCCTCAAGCTCTCGCTCCTGACGAAGGCGCTCTACGAGGTCGATTACGAAGCCAACAATCGTCCCGACTGGATCGAAATCCCCGCACGTGGGGTTCTCAACATTCTGGACGAGATCAAGAAAGGCGTTTGAATGATGGGCATCGACGAGACGTTCGCGAGCAGGACCGGACTCGCGTCGGGCGCCTCCGGATCGGCGGACGTTGCGCCCGGTGCCACCCGGGCGCCGCAGGGTGCGGCGTCCGAGACGGCGTCGCTCCACCCCGATGCCGTCGCGGCCATCATGGCGGCGAACCACGGCGATCCCTTCTCGGTCCTCGGTCCCCATCAGGTGGGACCGGATCTCTGGGAGGTCCGTGCCGTCCTGCCGGAGGCGAAGGCCGCGAGCCTTCTGGTGGGCGGACAGCGTATCGCCTTCGAACGCAAGCATCCGGACGGCTTCTTCGTCGCCCGCGTGCCGAGTCAGGGGCGCCCGCTCTACGAGCTCGCCGTCGAGGCCTGGGACGGCACCGAGCGCTCGCGCCACGACCCCTACGGTTTCGGCTCGTCCCTGCGCCAGGAGGACATCGACAACCTGCGTGAGGTCGGCAGCAACGTCACCTACCGCATCCTCGGGGCGCAGGCCCGCAACGTCGACGGGATCGAGGGATTCCGCTTCGCGGTCTGGGCACCGAACGCCCGCCGGGTCAGCGTGGTGGGCGATTTCAACAACTGGGATGGCCGGCGCCACCCCATGCGCCTCTGGCAGAATGGCGGCGTCTGGGAGCTGTTCATCCCCGGGCTGAAGGCCGGGGCCCACTACAAGTACGAGATCCGTGGGGCCGACGGCTCCGTGCTGCCGCTCAAGGCCGATCCGGTCGCCTTCGCGGCGCAGAAGCCGCCGGAGACGGCCTCCGTCCTGCAGGGCACGAACGATCCCGCCTGGAACGACGCGCAGTGGATGGAGACGCGGGGCGCGAAGGATCCGCGCCACGTCCCGATCTCGATCTACGAGGTCCATCTCGGCTCCTGGGCCCGCGTGGCCGAGGAGGGCAACCGTTACCTGACCTACCGGGAGCTGAGCGAGCGCCTGATCCCCTACGTCAAGGAGATGGGCTTCACCCACATCGAAATGCTGCCGATCACGGAGTTTCCGTTCGACGGTTCATGGGGCTACCAGCCGGTCTCGCTGTTCGCGCCGACCAGCCGCTTCGGGACGCCGGACGACTTCGCCGCCTTCGTGGACGCGGCCCACGCGGCCGGCATCGGCGTGATGCTGGACTGGGTGCCGGGTCACTTCCCCCTCGACGCGCACGGCCTCGGCCAGTTCGACGGCACGCATCTCTACGAGCATGCCGACCCGCGCCAGGGCTTCCACCAGGATTGGGGCACCTACATCTACAATTTCGGCCGCACGGAGGTGTCGAGCTTCCTCGCCGCCAACGCGCGATTCTGGCTGGAGCACTACCACCTCGACGGCCTGCGCGTGGATGCCGTCGCCTCGATGCTCTACCTCGACTATTCGCGCCGGCAGGGCGAGTGGATCCCGAACCGTTACGGCGGCAACGAGAACCTCGACGCCATCGAATTCCTGCGCAAGACCAACGAGGCGACCTACGCGCACGCGCCGGGCACGCTCACGGTGGCGGAGGAGTCGACCTCCTGGCCCGGCGTCTCGCACCCGACCTACACGGGCGGCCTCGGGTTCGGCTTCAAGTGGAACATGGGGTGGATGCACGACACCCTGAACTTCGTCTCGAAGGAGACGATCCACCGGCGCTACCACCACCACGACCTCACCTTCGGCCTGCTCTACGCCTTCTCGGAGAACTTCATCCTGCCGCTGTCCCATGACGAAGTGGTGCACGGGAAGGGCTCGCTGCTCGGCAAGATGCCGGGCGACCGCTGGCAGAAGTTCGCGAATCTCAGGGCGTATTACGGGTTCATGTGGGGGCATCCCGGCAAGAAGCTGCTCTTCATGGGCTGCGAGTTCGGCCAGGAGAAGGAGTGGAACCACAACCAGAGCCTCGATTGGCACCTGCTCGATGACGGGATGCACCAGGGCGTCAAGGATCTGATCCGCGACCTGAACCATCTCTACAAGGCGACGCCGGCCCTGCATGCGCGCGACACCGAGGCCGGCGGGTTCCAGTGGCTGGTTTCGGACGACCAGGACAATTCGGTCATCGCCTGGGCCCGCAAGGGCCGCGAGGCGGGTGAACTCGCCGTCGTGGTCTCGAACTTCACACCCGTCCCGCGCGAGGGCTACCGCGTGGGTGTCCCCGCGCCCGGCTTCTATCGCGAGGCGATCAACTCGGATGCCGAACGCTACGGCGGCTCGAACGTGGGCAATATGGGCGGCGTCCGCGCCGAAGAAACGCCGAGCCACGGCCAGCCCTACTCGATCGCGCTGACGATCCCGCCGCTGGCAACCACGATCTTCGTGCGGGAAGACTGATACAACGCCGCCTCGCGCCTCCTTTCCATCGCGAAAGGGGGCGCAAGGCCCGGTGGTTTTACGGCGGACCTGCGAGACAGCCTTGCAAATACGAAGAAGCCGGCGAGGGATGCCCCGCCGGCTTCTTTCGTCCTGCGATCGAGATCCCGTTCAGGCGGCGCGCAGGCGCAGGCCGGGAGTGTTGCCGATAGCGCGGGTGTAGAGGGAGACGTAGTCCAGGGCCGCCTTGTCCCACCCGAAGGACCGCGACATCGCGTGGCGGCGCATGGCGTTCAGGCGCTTCTTCTGGGCGAAGGTGTCCATCGCCCGGCGGATCGCCGTCGCGAAGCCCCGCGGAGACGCCTCGCCGAAGGTGAAGCCCGTCACACCGTCCTCGACCGTGTCGGCGAGCCCGCCGGTGCCGTGGACGATCGGCAGCGAGCCGAAGCGCTGGGCGTACATCTGGGCGAGACCGCAGGGCTCGAACCGCGAGGGCATCAGCAGGAAGTCGCTGCCAGCGAACATCCGGCGGGCATCCGCCTCCTCGAAACCGACATGGACGCCCACCGAGGCCGGGTGGCGCCGGGCGAGGTCGCGAAGCGCGCCTTCGAAGCGGCTCTCACCCTGGCCGATCACAACCAGTTGTCCACCCTCGGCGACGATCGATTCGGCGGCATTGATGCTGAGATCGATGCCCTTCTGATGGACGAGGCGCGACACGATCGCGAAGAGCGGCCCGCGCGAGACGGCGAGGCCGAAGCGGCGGCGCACGGTCTCGGCATTGGCCCGCTTACCCTTCCAGTCGTCGATCTCGAAGCGGGCGGAGAGGTGCGGGTCGGTGCGGGGATCCCAGCTCTCGTCGATGCCGTTCAGAATGCCGGCGAGGCGTCCCTGGGCCGCGCGCGTGCGCAGCAGCCCGTCGAGACCGCAGCCGGATTCGGGGGTGGTGATCTCCCGGGCGTAGGTCTCGCTCACCGTCGTTACGTGGGACGCGTAATAGAGCCCCGCCTTGAGGAAGGAGATCTGCCCATAGAACTCGACGCCGTCCATCTGGAACGCATCCTCGGGGACGCCGAGGCGGCCGAGCGATTCGCGGGGGAAGACACCCTGATAGGCGAGGTTGTGCACCGTGAGGATGCTGGGGATCCGTAGACCGCTCCAGGCGAGATAGGCCGGCGCGAGGGCCGCCTGCCAATCGTTCAGGTGCAGCAGGTCGGCGGCCCAGGCCGGATCGATCCCGCGCGCGATCTCTGCGGCAGCAAGGCTCAGGCGGGCGAAGCGGATGTCGTTATCGCCGAAATCGCCCTGCGCGTTCCCGTACGGGGTCCCGTCGCGCTGATAGAGCTCGGCGCTCAGGATCACGTAGACCTGCAGGCCGTCGCTCGTCTCGACGAGGCCGAGGTCACAGGGTGGGACGCCGGCCCTTCCGGGCAACTGGGCGATGACGGGGATGTGGTCGAACCGCTCGACGACCCGACGGTAACCGGGAATGATGACCCGGACATCGTAATGCCTGCGCAGCGCCCGCGGGAGGGAGCCTGCCACCTCGCCAAGACCGCCGGTCTTCACGAAGTCGGACATCTCGGGGGTGGCGAAGAGGATGCGGGGCTTGAGATGGGAGCGGGATCGAAGGGGGTGGTGCGTGTCGACGTGGTCGGTCAGATCCGCCGGACTCATGTACATGTCCCCACGTCGTGCAATGGGCGGAGACGGACGGCAGCCCAACATCGACGTCGACATCATTAACGCCCTAAATCCTTAGCAGTTCCGTTGCATCGCACAATTCAAGCCACGTTCAGACTGTTTATTTCGCCGCGCCCGCCCACGCCCCTGGAATGCCTTTGGGACGGGAAAGGCCATCGTCGCCCTTAAAATGGCCACATCCGTGGATTGTGCACACAGCGCGTGCAACGCTCTGCTGCGTCGCACACAAGTTCGGCGGTGTGGCCCGTGAACAGACTCTCGGTCCCCGGATCCGGTCCGTGGCTTTGCCCCATGAGACGAGAAAAGATCAGCCTCGTCTGGCACGTGAGCACGCACCGGCAATTGGCTTTTCAGGCGGTGGAGCACCCATCGGCTCGGGCGTTCAGACAATATTCGAACGTCATGTGGTCTTATTCCTGGACGCATTGGCTGGGAGCATCGGCGACGCGGATGGAAATTCCGTCTTCATCAGGTCGGGATCGATCCAGCCGGCAGGCCCGGGCAAGCAACCCGGTACAGGTTGAACCCCTTGCGGAACCGTGAGGGGGCAGCCCCCGAGCGCGAGACCGTCTGCTGTTCTTCCCCCAAAAGGAGGAAGTACCAGCAAGTGTTTGATGATCTTGTCGCATTGTTCAGAAATGATGAATGCGCGCGATTGTAGTGAGCTGGACCGAAGGATGGACAGGATCGCTAGACTGGAGCGGACTTTCGGGGTTGCCGTTCCGGATTTCGTGACCATGTCCCACGGTCGAGAAAGGGGGGGACCTGAGACGTGTTGAACGAGAACCTGATCCGCCGGGACGACGCATCCGCCGCGAACGTTCCGAACCAGAAGCAGACGCCCGAGGCTCTTGCCGCGCCGGCACGCACCATTCCAACCAAGGTGACGTCGGGCAACGACGTCGCCGACCTGCGCGAGGCGATCCTGGCCAAGCTGGCCTACGTCATCGGAAAGGCGCCCAGCAACGCCCGTGAGCGCGACTGGTTCGCCGCGACCGCCCTCGCTTTGCGCGACCGCATCGTCGATGCCTGCGTGGACAACGAGCGGGCGGTGCCGAACAAGCGCGTCTATTATCTCTCTCTCGAATTCCTCATCGGCCGGCTCCTGTCCGACGCCATGAACAACCTCGGCCTGGTCGCGACCACGCGGGCCGCCCTGCGTGAGCTCGGTATCGACCTCGGCGACGTGGAAGCGGCCGAGCCGGACGCCGCGCTCGGCAATGGCGGCCTCGGGCGCCTCGCCGCCTGCTTCATGGAAAGCATGGCGAGCCTCTCGATCCCTGCGATCGGCTACGGCATCCGCTACGATCACGGCCTGTTCCGGCAGTCGCTGGAGGATGGCTGGCAGAAGGAAGCTCCAGAGACCTGGCTCGCCGAAGGCAACCCCTGGGAGTTCGTGCGGCCGGAGGCGACCTACACGATCGGGTTCGGCGGCCACGTCACCATGTCTTCGGTGACGGAGGGCGTGATCCGGCGCCACTGGTGCCCGGCCGAGACCGTGCGCGCCGTGGCCCACGACGTGCCCGTGGTCGGCTGGCGCGGGCGCCACGTCAACACGCTGCGCCTGTGGAAGGCCGAGGCCGAGACACCGGTGGAGCTCGAGCGCTTCAACGGCGGCGACCATGTGGGCGCCGTGGCGGGGCGGGCCCGGGCCGAGGCGATCTCGCGGGTGCTCTATCCCAGCGATTCCTCCGCCGAGGGCCAGGAACTGCGCCTGCGCCAGGAATACTTCTTCACCTCCGCCTCGCTGCAGGACCTCCTGCGGCGCCACGTGGCCGAGCGCGGCGACCTGCGCTCGCTGCCGGACCACGCGGCCATCCAGCTGAACGACACCCACCCGGCCATCGCCGTTCCGGAGCTGATGCGCCTCCTCCTGGAGGATCACGGCCTGAACTGGGAGGATGCCTGGCACATCACCACCCATACGCTGGGCTACACCAACCACACCCTCCTGCCGGAGGCGCTGGAAACCTGGCCGGTGGAGCTGATGGAGCGCGTCCTGCCGCGCCACATGCAGATCATCTACCTCATCAACTGGATGCATCTGGAGGAGCAGGGCAAGCAGGGTCGCGGGACGGCCGAGCAACTCGCCTCGGTCTCTCTCATCGACGAGAGCCACGGCAAGCGCGTGCGCATGGGCCATCTCGCGTTCCTCGGCGCGCGGCGCGTCAACGGCGTCTCCGCCCTGCATACGGACCTGATGCGCTCGACGGTGTTCAAGGACCTGCACGCCCTCGACACCGACAAGATCGTCAACAAGACCAACGGCATCACCTTCCGCCGCTGGCTCCACAACGCGAACCCCGAACTCACGGCCCTCGCCGTCGAGGCCGTCGGACCCGAGGTGCTCGATCACCCCGAGCGTCTCGCCGGCCTCGCCGACATGGCGTCCGATTCCGGCTTTCAGGCCCGCTACGCGGCCATGCGCCGGGGCCGCAAGCTGGCGCTCGCCCGCGTGGTGGCGGAGCGCACCGGCATCGTGGTCGACCCCTCGGCCCTGTTCGACGTGCAGATCAAGCGCATCCACGAGTACAAGCGCCAGCTTCTCAACGTCATCGAGACGGTGGCCCTGTACCAGGCGATCAAGGCCGATCCGACGGCGGACTGGACGCCGCGCGTGAAGATCTTCGGCGGAAAGGCCGCGCCGAGCTATGTCCAGGCCAAGCTCATCATCAAGCTCGCCTGTGATGTCGCCCGGATCGTCAACGCGGATCCGGACGTCGCCGGCCGCCTGAAGGTCGCCTTCCTGCCGAACTACTCGGTGAGCCTGGCCGAGGCGATCATCCCGGCGGCCGACCTCTCGGAGCAGATCTCTACCGCCGGCATGGAAGCCTCCGGCACCGGCAACATGAAACTCGCCCTCAACGGCGCGCTGACCATCGGCACGCTGGACGGCGCCAATATCGAGATTCGCGACCATGTGGGCGCGGACAACATCTTCATCTTCGGCCTCGACGCGGCCGGGGTACAGGCCCGGATGGGCGAGCCGAACTACGCGGAAGCCGCCATCGCGGCCTCGCCGCGCCTCAAGGCGGCCCTCGACATCATCGAAGCCGGCGGGTTCTTCCCCGAGGAGCCCGGCCGCTTCCAGGCGATTGTCGACGACCTGCGCCGCAACGACCGCTACCTGCTCACGGCCGATTTCGACGATTACTGGCGGGCGCAGCGCGCCGTCGACGCCGCCTGGAACGACCCGAAGGCCTGGTGGCGCGCGGCGATCCTCAACACGGCCCGGATGGCCTGGTTTTCCTCGGACCGCTCAATGCGGGAATATGCCGAGGAGATCTGGCGCGTCCGCGTCGCCTGAGTCCCCGCGGGCCCGGTCGCCTCCGCGGCCGGGCTTCGCGCCGTACGCACATGAAAGAGGCGCGTCTCCCGACCGGAGACGCGCCTCTTTCCATTCCGGCAGGCGTTCAGATCCCCGTATCGAGCAGCACGGGATAGCAGCGGGCGCCGGTCGCGGCCGCCAGCACCTCGACGGCCCCGACCGTGGAGGCATCGCCGGCCACGTGCACCACGTCCGTGCTGCGCAGGGAGGGCAGGTGCGCGGTCAGCGGGCCGGGTCGGACCTCGGGTGGACGCTGGCGCATGCGGTCCGAGACCACGACGATCCGGGTCACGCCCGTGGCGCGCAGCCAGTCGAGGGCCGGGCGCATGTAGAGGTCGAGGGGATCGCGCGCGCCGACCATCACGGTCATCTCACGGGCGGGATCGATGTAGCGGGCCGCCCGGGCGATCGACCAGATCGGCGCGAAGCCGGTCTCGGCGGCCACGAGGACGAGGCGTCCGCTGCCCGGCCGATAGAAGCCCCGGCCGACGGGCCCCTTCAGCTTGACCGGATGATCGAGGTCGATCGACTCGCCGAAGGCATGGCCGAGGCCGGTGCCGTCGTGCGCCAGGCGCAGGTGGAAGACGAGTTCGTTGAGTTCGGCGGATCCATCGACCCGCAGGGTCGGGCTCAGGGTCACCGGCTCGAACCCCTCGAAGGTGGCGACCACCTGGTGACCGGGTTCGAGGGCGAGCCGGCGCGTGATCGTCACGACGACCTGCACGGTGTGCGGCCCGAGCGAGCTGATCTCGGTGACGGTGCCGGTGCGCTTCTGCGCGGCGACGGGCCGCGTCGGCAGCACCAGGGGACGCGGCGCTTCGATTCCGCTGGCGCGCGGGAGCGACAGCTTCACCGATTCGCTGCGATGCGCGCGGGTCTGCGCCCGGCGCGGGGCCGGACCGGCCCCCTGACCGTTGAGACCGGGGGCGGGGGCGATCATCCCATCGGCAAGGGCGGCCTCCAGCGGCGTGTCGCCGGTGGACACGCGCACGGACTTGCCGTTGACGACGAGCGAGCAGCGGGCGCTCATGGTCGTCCTTCGTTTCGAGAAGATAAGGGGAAGCGTCGGATCGTGCCTCGTCCCCTGCGGGTCAGCGCGGGGCGTCGAGGAGCGTGTCGACCAGGGCGGCCCAGCGGTCACGCACGGCGCGCGCCTCGGGGGTCAGGGGCGCGGCCTCGTCCATGCGGGTCAGGCATGCGCGCAGGCGCTCGGCCTCGCGGCGCTCGGCGCCGAGGACGGCCTTCATGACCATCAGTTCCGCCCGCAGGCGGGACACCTCTCCGGCGGGTGCGGCCTTCGCGACCTCGGTAGCGGCGGTGGGTTCGGCATCGGATACGTCGGAGACGGGTTCGGCGACCACGCGGAGCGGGCGACCCATCAGGCGCCGGACGAGGCGGGTATCGATCTCGTCGTCCACGATCCGCAACGCAGCCTGCGCCATCACGCCATCTCCTGCCGGAAGGCGGTCGCGCTCTGCCGCCCGCACCTGTTCCGGACTTGACGATGGCGGATTATGGTTAAGGGAGGTTTAACCAGACCGCGCCGATGGCCCGGATCCGTTGAGGCGCGTAATTCAAGCGGCTTCCGTCGCCGCTCCCAACAATTGGCGTGCCTGCAGCATCGACATCGGCTCGCCGAAGGCGAAGCCCTGCGCGTATTCGCAGCCCAATTCGAACAGGGCCTGCGTATCAGCTTCGGTTTCCGCGCCCTCGGCGATGATCGCCAGACCGAGTTCCTGAGCCATCTTGACGATGGACCGCAGGATGGCCGTCTGGCCGGTCGTAATCTGACGGACGAAGGACTGATCGATCTTGATCGTATCGAAGGGGAAGCGCTGGAGGTAGGAGAGGGCGGAATAGCCGGTGCCGAAATCGTCGAGCGAGAGGCCGGCCCCGAGATCGTGGATGCGATGGAGCATCTGGGCCGCGTATTCCGGGTTCTCCATCACCAGGCTCTCGGTCATCTCGAGCTTCAGTGAGCCGGGGATGACGCCGGAACGGGCGAGGATCGTCTTCACGTCGTGCAGGAGGTCGTGGCGCAGGAGCTGTCGCGACGAGACGTTGACGGAGGCAAAGATCGGCGGATCGACGTCGAGCGAACGCTGCCAGGCGGCCAGTTCGAGGGCCGTGCGCTCCAGGGCGAAGATGCCGAGGTTGACGATGAAGCCGCTCTCCTCCGCGATGGGCAGGAAGGTCGCTGGGGTGATGCGGCCGAGCTTGGGATGGTCCCAGCGCAGCAGGGTCTCGAAGCCCGCCACGGTGCGGTCCTCCAGCCGGACGATGGGCTGGAACAGCACCTTCATCTCGTTGCGCTCCAGGGCGCGGCGCAGGTCCGCCTCCAGCATGAGGCGGTCGCTACGCTCATTGCGCATGGTGGCGCGGAACACCTCGGTGCGGTCGCCGCCGCCGCGCTTGGCCTGGATCATCGCCATCTCGGCGTTCTTGAACACCTCTTCCCGCTTCAAGTTCGCGCCGCCCTCGTGCAGGGCGATGCCCACGGAGACGGTGAGGAAGATCTCGCGATCCGCGTAGGTGATGGGCGTCGCGATGGCTTTGCGGATCATTTCCGCGAAGGCGAGGATGCGGTCGGGTTCGCGCTCGGAGAGCAGGATCAGCGCGAACTCGTCGCCGGCGACGCGGGACAGGGTGTCCTGTGGCCGCAACAGGCGTCCGAGGCGACGCGAGAGGGTGAGCAGGATCGAATCGCCCGCCGAGAGGCCGATCGCCTCGTTGATGGCCTTGAACCGGTCGATGTCGAGGACGATCGTGGTCGGCTTCAGCCGCAGGTCCTGGCTCGCAAAGGCGAGGGCGGCGTCGAGGCGGTCGTAGAAGAGTTCGCGGTTCGGCAGGCCGGTGAGGCTGTCATGCACCGCGTCGTGGAGCAGTCGCTCCTCGGCGGTCTTCACTTCGGTGACGTCGCTGATCGTGCCGACGACGCGGATCACCTCGCCGTCCGAACCGATCACCGGGCGGGCCTTGAGACGGTACCAGTAATAGGGCCCCACCGTGGAGCGCAGGCGGAAATCGTGGACGATGCGGCCCCGCCGCTCCTCGATCACCGTGTCGAGGGCCGCCGAGTAGCGGTCCACGTCGAAGGGATGGACGAGGCTGAGCCAGTTCGCCGCCGGCCCCTCCAGGCTGCCGCGCTTCAGGCCGAGCTGGCCCTCGATCTCCTGGCCGGCGAAGACCCGGTCGCCCGGCACGTCCCAGTCGAAGACCACGTCGCCCGCGCCCGTCAGTGCCAGGGCCCGGCGCTCGGTGTCGGAGACAAGGGCGTAGGTCAGGCCACCGCCGGCGAATGCATGCTGCATCACCGTGAAGCCGATGAGCATCACGATCAACACGAGGCCGCCGATGAGGGCTGGCTGCACGAGGTCGCTGCCGATCTGCCCCGTGATCGCGAAGCCGGCCGCCACCACCCAGACCAGGAGCAGGCACCAGGTCGGCACCAGCAGGATCGCCCGGTCGTAGCCGTTATGGGCGGCGAGATAGACGATGAGCAGCAGTCCGACGCCGGCCACCGCCGCGATGGAGATGCGCGCCACCCCCGCCGCCACGGGCGGATCGAACACCGCGAGCCCGACGAGGCAGGCAAGGAACAGGAGCCAGATCACCGCGACGTGGCTGTAGCGCACGTGCCAGCGGCTGAGGTTGAGATAGGCGAACAGGAACACGAGGAGGGTCGCGCCGAGCACTGCCTCGGTGGAGGCGCGATAGACCCGCTCGGCCACCTCGGTGATGGGAAACACGCGCTGCAGGAAGCCGAAATCGATGCACGCGTAGGCCAGCACCGCCCAGGCCAGGGAGGCGGCGGCGGGGAAGATGATCGCACCCTTCACGACGAAGATGATCGTCAGGAACAGGGCGAGCAGGCCGGCGATGCCGATGATGATACCCTTGTACAGGGTCAGGCCGGTGGATTTCTTGCGGTAGGCTTCCTGGTCCCACAGGTAGACCTGCGGAATGTTGGGCCCGCGCAACTCCGCCACGTAGGTGACGGTGGCACCGGGATCGAGGGTGATGACGAACTGATCAGATTCCGGGTTCTCGTCGCGCTCCGGGCGGATACCCTGGCTCGCGGTGATCGCCGCGATGCGCGAGCCGCCGAGATCCGGCCAGATCACGCCCGAGCCGACAAAACGGAAATGCGGGGCGACGAGGACCCGGTCCACCTGCTCGTCGGTGTCGTTGGTCAGCGCGAAGACCATCCAGTCCGGCCGCGCGCCGGTATCGCGGGCTTTCACCACGATGCGGCGCACGATCCCGTCCTTACCCGGTGCCGTGGAGATCTGGATGAGGTCGCCGTCCGAACGATAGCGCTCGATCATCGGCGTCAAGTCGATCGCCGGTGCGTCGACGGTGACCCGGACCGCCTCGACGGCCCGGGCCGGCGCGCTGACGAGCAGGGCGCTCAGCAGGGCCGCGACGAAGGCCGGCAGAATGGCGGCGATGACGGGGGCGATTCTACGCAACGGGCGAGTGTTCCGGCCAAGCGGGGCGTGATCGAGGAATCGGGCGATGAGATAAGGCCGAGCTTGTCGGCCCAGTCGTATCGGTGGGTTCCTCCGCGGGCAAGGCGGACAGGCGCCATGCGCGAGGACGTTCACCGTTTCTCAACCGTGACACCGAGCCGCTTCGATCGCCCCCCTTTGCGGCCAAAACAAGCCGTGCGCCGCCGGATCAGGCCGCCCGCAGGGTGGCGGCGATCCGCTCGAGGCCCGGTAGCTTCTTGATCGGGCCGATCGCCGCCAAGGTCGGGGCCCCGGCGAGCAGGCGCTTGCCGGCGGCCCGGACGTCCTCCACCGTGACCGCATCGACCTTCGCGATCACCTCGCTGGCGGGGATGACCCGGCCCCAGGCGAGGATCTGGCGGGCGTTGCGCTCGATGCGGCCCCCCGGCGTCTCCAGGGCGGAGAGCAGCGCGACCTTCAACTGTGCCTTCGCGCGAGCGACCTCGGCCGTGTCGGCATCCGCCGCCGTCCGGATGGTGGCGTCCAGGGTCACGTCCATGAGCTCGACGAGGTCGCCGCCGGAGGTGCCGGCGCCGATGCCGAACAAGCCACAATCGTAGAAGGACCAGTGGAAGGACTGGATCTCGTAGGCGAGGCCGCGCGTCTCGCGCACCTCGTGCCAGAGCCGGGAGGTCAGCCCGCCCCCGAGCACCTGCGCGAACAGGTGCAGGGCATAGTAGTTCTCGTCGCGGAACGACAACCCGGGCAGGCCGAGGACGACGTTGGCCTGTTCGAGCTTCTTCGGCAGCCGCTTCTCGCCGCCGCCATAGATTCCCGCCACGGCTTCGGGCGGGCGCGTCGGCGCCAAGCCTCCGAAGTAGCGCTCGGCGGATTCCACGATCGCATCGTGTCCGATCGCCCCGGCGGCGGCGAGCACGATGCGGTCCGGCGTGTATTCGCGGGCGATGTAGGCCTCGATGGCCGTCCGGTCGAAGCTCTTGATCGTCTCCGGCGTGCCGATGATCGGCCGGCCCATCGGCTGGTTCGGAAAGGCCGCCTCGGTGAAGGCCTCGTAGACGACGTCGTCGGGGGTGTCTTCGATGGCCGCGTGTTCCTGCAGGATCACGCTCTTCTCCCGGGCGAGTTCGCCGGCATCGAACACCGAACCCGTCAGGATGTCGCCGATGACGTCGAGGGCGACCCCCGCATCCTCGCCGAGGACCCGGGCGGTGTAGCTCGTGCCTTCCGCGCTGGTGGCCGCGTTGATGTCGCCACCGACATTCTCGATGTCCTCGGCGATGCGACGGGCCGTGCGGGTCTTCGTTCCCTTGAACGCCATGTGCTCGATGAGGTGGCTCAGGCCGCTCTCATCCGCGCGCTCGTGGCGCGAGCCCGCGCCGACCCAGACCCCCAGTGTGGCGGTGGCCACGCCCGGCATCGCCTCCGTGACGACCGTGACCCCGTTCGCGAGCTTGGTGATCTTCAGGTCGGGCGAGGCGCCATGCGTGGCGAAGTGCTGGTTCATGAGCGCTCAGGCTCCCTTCGTGATGCGGGCGCGCTCGCGGATGAAGGCCTCGACCGCCGCCTGATCGTTGGCGACGCGCGAGAACTCTTCCTTGCGGTCAATGAGGTCGGCGAGGTGCGGCGGCAGTTCGGGGCGCCGTCCGCCGATCGCCTTGGCCACCGCGTCCGGGAACTTGGCGGCATGCGCAGTGGCCAGCGCCACCACGGGCGTGCGCGGGTCCTGCAGCAGAAGCTTGCGCGCCGCGTGGACGCCGATCGCGCTGTGCGGATCGATGACGTGACCGGTCTCGGCGTGGGTGCGGGCGATCTCGGCGACCACCTCGGGCTCGGAAACGGCGGTGGCGTCGAACTCCGAACGCACCGTGGCGAGGACCCCTGGATCGAGGTGGAAGCCGCCGGACTGCTTCAGCCCGGCCATGAGACGGCCGAGGCTCGACGAATCACGCCCCAGGGCCTCGAACAGCAGCCGCTCGAAATTCGAGGAGATCTGGATGTCCATGGACGGGGAGGTGGTCGGCTGCACGCCGCGCACCTCGTAGGACCCGTGCTCCAGGGTCCGCGCCAGGATGTCGTTGGCGTTGGTGCCGATCATCAGGCGCTCGATGGGCAGGCCCATGCGCTTGGCGACCCAGCCCGCGAGGATGTCGCCGAAATTGCCCGTCGGCACCGCGAACGAAACCGGACGGTGCGGCGCGCCGAGCGCTACAGCGGAGGTGAAGTAATAGACCGCCTGGGCGGCGACGCGGGCCCAGTTGATGGAATTGACGCCGGACAGGCGCACGTCGTCGGCGAAATCCGCGTGCTGGAACAGGGCTTTGACGATGTTCTGGCAATCGTCGAAATTGCCGTCGATGGCGATGGCGTGGACGTTGTGCGCCCCCACCGAGGTCATCTGCCGGCGCTGCACCTCGGAGACGCGCCCCTCCGGGAACAGGATGAAGATGTCCACCTGATCGAGGCCCCGGAAGGCTTCCACCGCCGCGCTGCCGGTGTCGCCGGAGGTCGCGCCGACGATGGTCGCCCGCGCGCCGCGCGCCCGGAGCACGTGGTCCATCAGGCGCCCGAGGAGCTGCATCGCCACATCCTTGAAGGCGAGCGTCGGGCCGTGGAAGAGTTCGAGGAGGAACAGGTTGTCGTCGAGTTGCGTCAGTGGGCAGACCGCCGGATGCCGGAACGTCGCGTAGGCATCCTCGATCATCGTATCGAGGTCCGCGTCCGCGATCTCCCCGTCGATGAGGGGCCGCAGCACGGTCTTGGCGGCATCGGCGTAGCGCACGCCCGCGAGATCCGCGATCGCCGGCTTGGTGATCTGCGGCCAGGTCTCGGGCACGTAGAGACCGCCGTCGCGGGCAAGCCCGGCGAGGAGGGCATCGGAAAAGCTGAGGGGCGCCGCAGCGCCGCGGGTCGAGACGTGAAGCAAGGGGGCCTCCGGGAAGGCGCCCCGTCTACACGATGTCGGCGGGCGTGTCGAAAGCCGTCATGCGGGTCAGGTGTTGCTTCCCGGCGCCTTCACGAGGCGGCACCCGGTGATGCGCCAGGCACCGTCCGGCTGCTTCTGCAGGCTGTAGAGGGCGGCCCAATCGGCACCGGCCTCGTCCTGGATCGTCACGCCGAGGGCGAGTCCGTCGTCGCCGGCCTCCTCGATCCGGTCCACGCTGAAGCGGCGGGCGCGATAGACCGCGCCATAGCCCTGCCGGACCATGGCGAGGAAGGTTTCCGGAGACGGGAACAGGCTCTGGATCTGCGGTGCGGCCTGGGCGTAGGCGGTCGCCGCATCGTCGCGGCGGAACGCCTCGATCTGTCGCTCCACCGTCGCGCGGGCCGCGTCCCGGGCAGCCTCGTCCGCAGCCCGCGCATCCGTTGCGACGAGGCATGCGAGGAACAGGAGGACCGTGCGCATGGTGCCCACTCCGGGAGGTGACCGCGAGGCAAGAGCCTACGCCGATCCCCCCCGCCCGCAAGTCCGGGTCCGGACCAGGGCTTTCACGATCGCGCGGAGACGGCGGGCTCCGGTTCGTCATGAAGCCGCCGCCACGCGAACACCCCGAAGACCCCGAGGAGGCACGCGGCGATACCGAACCAGGTGAAGGCGTACTGGAGATGATTGTTCGGCAGGTCGACCCGCAGCTGTCCGCCTTTCGGCCAGCCGCCGGGGTTCGGGGTCGCATCCGCCTCGACGAGGTAGGGACGCGGGTCGGCGAGGCCCCGGCTCGCGCTGATACCGGCGATGTCGCGGTTGAACCACTCGTTGCGCACGGGATCCGGCGCCGGCACGAACATGGTCCGGAGCTCGGAGCCCCGCAGGATCCCGGTCACCGTCGTCGGTCCGGCGACCTGCCCGGCGGAGCGGTTGGCGGGCGCCTTGCGTTCCGTCGGCACGAAGCCACGGTTGATCAGGACAGTGCCGCCATCCTCGAGCCGGAACGGGGTGAGGATGTAGTAGCCCTGCAGGGCCCGGCCCGGCACCTCGCCGGCGGCGAGCCCGTGAACCAGGGTCTCCGCCTCGTGCTGAAAGCTGCCGGCCACGCGTACGCGCCGGAACTCGTCGCGCTCGGGATGCCAGGTTTCCGGTGCGGGGAGGGGGGCCGGGGGCTCGACCTTCGAGCGCGCCAGGATGCGCGCGATCAGCGCCTCCTTCTCGGACTTGCGGCCGAGTTGCCAGGTTCCGAGCCCGAGCAGGATGGCGAGGCAGAGCAGGGAGACGAGGCCCGGCGCGATCAGTCCGCGCCAGGCACCGGGTCGGATCGCGGTCACTAGCGGAAGCGCCCCTGCTCGGCCTTGTTGGTGAATTGCAGCGCCGCGAGGATTCCCTTCAGGGGCCGCACCAGCAGGAGGCTGAGGCCGATCGAGAGGGTTCCGGCGACGAGGGCGTGGACCCAGATCGGTGGCTCGTAGGTGATCTCCATCCAGAGCGCGAGGCCGACCACGATGATGCCGACGATCGACATCACGAAGAAGGCCGGTCCGTCCCCGGAGTTGAAGCTCTCGTAATCGAGACCGCAGACCTCGCAGGACGGGCGGAACGTCAGAAAGCCATCGAACATGTGCCCCTCGCCGCAGCGTGGGCAGCGGCCGCGCAGGCCGGCGGAGACGGGCGAAGGTGTCGGCCGCGATACGTCCAAGATGGAAAACTCCTCGGCCGACGACGCGCCGGCCCGCACGATATGGGAACCCAAGAGGCGCTCCACACGCGCCGGACATGAAAAAGGGCGGCTCGCGCCGCCCTTCTCGAGATCGGTCGGCGACCGGACCCGCGCTCAGTGCGCGCCGTGACCGACCCCGGCGCCCCAGACGTAGATCGAGGCGAACAGGAACAGCCAGACCACGTCGACGAAGTGCCAGTACCAGGCGGCGAACTCGAAGCCGAGGTGCTGACGCACGGTGAACTGGCCGAGATAGGCGCGGTAGAGGCAGATCGCGAGGAAGATCGTGCCGATGATGACGTGGAAGCCGTGGAAGCCCGTCGCCATGAAGAAGGTCGAGGCGTAGATGCTGCCCGAGAAGCCGAAATGCGCGTGGGCGTATTCGTAGGCCTGGCAGGCGGAGAAGAGCACGCCGAGGATGATCGTGAGCCAGAGGCCGTATTTCAGGCCCTTGCGGTCATCGTGCAGGAGCGCGTGGTGCGCCCAGGTGATGGTCGTGCCCGAGGTGAGCAGGATCAGCGTGTTGAGGAGCGGCAGGTGCCAGGGATCGAAGGCCTCGATGCCCTTCGGCGGCCACGTCCCGCCCGTGAAGTCGAGGCGCGAGGCCTGGATCGGGTCGGCGGTGTAGAGGGCGGCCTCGAAGTAGGCCCAGAACCACGCCACGAAGAACATCACCTCGGAGGCGATGAACATGATCATGCCGTAGCGGTGGTGAAGCTGCACCACGCGGGTGTGGTCGCCGCTCTCGGCCTCGTGGACGACATCTTTCCACCAGGCGAACATCACGTAGAGGACGCCGATGGTGCCCGCGCCGAAGATGTAGGGGCCGGGGGTGAGCGTGCCGATCTGCAGGCTCTTCATCCAGAACACGGCGCCGAACGCCATCAGGAAGCCCGAAAACGCGCCGATCAGCGGCCACGGACTCGGGGCCAGAATGTGGAAGTCGTGATTTTTGGCGCCTGCCTCGGCCATCTAACTCTTCTCCTGCCCCAGACCTCAGGCCATTGCCGGCCCGCGATCCACTGAATGCCGATCTGGACCGGGTTGCCCCGGATTGTTGTGCCGAACCCTTACCCAGGGTCGCGCGCTGTTGTCACGCTTGCTCCGTCAAAAATTCGACTTCGTCCCCGTGCCGCCCGTTGTCGCAAGCGCGGCCGTGGGCTGGCCGTTCTTCGAGGCGAAGTAGGTGTAGGACAAGGTCATCTCGGAGAGGTGCGCGGTGTTCGAATCCTTGCGCACGTCCGGATCGATGTAGAACACAACCGGGAAATCCATGGTCTCACCCGGCTGCAGCGTCTGCTCGTTGAAGCAGAAGCACTCCACCTTCACGAAGAACCCGCCCATCAGGCCGGGCTGCACGTTGAAGGTGGCGATGCCGGTGGACGGCGTCGTGCCGGTGTTCCGGACGCGGAAGAACACCGTCTTGGTCTCACCGAGTCGCGCCTCGACCTGGGGCGATTCGGCCTGAAAGCGCCAGGGCAGGCTCGTCGCGACGTTGGTGTCGAACCGGACCAGCATGCGATCGTCGGTGGCCGCTGCCGTCGGCGCAAGGCCCTTGCGCGGCGTGCCGTCGAACCCGGTCGCCTTGCAGAACATGTCGTAGAGCGGCACCGACGCGAAGGCGAGGCCGGTCATGCCGAAGGCGAGGCCCGCGCAGGCGAAGGCCGTAACGCCGGCGTTGCTCGTCTTCGCCTTGGGGCGCTGGGGCTTGTCGTCTCTGCGGTCGGTCATGGGGCTCCGTCGCGACGCGGTGCGGTCAGATCGGGCGGCTGAGGACCTGAGGTCCGAGCTTGGCGATCGTCAGCACGTAGAAGATGGTGACCAGCGCGAACAGCACGGCCGCGATGGCGATCGAGCGCTTGCGCCGGCGCTGGGATTCCTCCGGCGTCAGCGGGCGCGGCTGCACGGGACGCTCGCTCACAGGGTCACCGCGCGGAACAGACCGAGGCTCTGCTCGGCGAGCAGGGCGGCGAACATCAGGAACAGGTGCAGGATCGAGAAGCCGAACATGCCCATGGCTGCCTTGCGCTCGGGCTCGCCCTCACGGTTGCGGTAGACGTGGACGCTGAAGGCCAGCATGGCGAGGCCCCCGACGAAGGCCGTCACGGCGTAGAGCCAGCCACCGAAGCCGAGGAAGACGGGAGTGAGGCCGACGGGGAAGAGCAGGGCCGAGTAGGCGATGATCTGGCGCCGGGTCGAATCGGGACCCGCCACGTTCGGCATCATCGGAATGCCGGCCTTGGCGTAATCGGCCGACTTGATCAGGGCCAGGGCCCAGAAGTGCGGCGGCGTCCAGATGAAGATGATCATGAACAGCACGAGCGATTCGATGCCGAGGCTGCCGGTGACGGCGGCCTGGCCGACCATCGGGGGGAGGGCGCCGGCGGCGCCGCCGATGACGATGTTCTGCGGCGTCGCCCGCTTCAGCCACATCGAGTAGACCACCGCGTAGAACACGATGGTGAAGGCGAGGAGCCCGGCGGCGAGCCAGTTCGAGGCGAGGCCGAGCACCAGCACCGAACCCACCGACAGCACGATGCCGAAGGTGAGGGCCTCGTCCGGCCGGATGCGGCCGTCCGGAATCGGGCGCTTGGCGGTACGCGTCATCACCGCGTCGATATCGGCATCCCACCACATGTTGAGGCACCCGGACGCACCGGCGCCCACCGCGATCATGAGGAGCGAGATGGAGCCGACCACCGGCTGGATATGGACGTTCGAGACCACCATGCCGACGAGCGCCGTGAAGATGACCAGCACCATCACGCGGGGCTTCAGCAGGGCGAAGAAGTCCGAAACCTCGCCGCCGACCGGCGACAGAACTTGCGGCTCGGCGCCAGCGGATAGGCTGTTCGACAGGCTCGTCATGGGTTCCTGATACGGTTCTCGTGTCCGGTTCGGGCTTCGGATCGCGCCGTCGGGCGCCGCCCTTTGCGGGAGGTCCAGACCCAGCTGTGAAAGCTTGGCCGGGGCCTCCGGGAAAGAGCGAGGACCGCTCGCGCGGTCCTCGCAATCCGAATCGTGGTGTTGCGGCTCAGTGGTGGCCCGGCTCGTCGACGATGCGGGGCAGCGTTTCGAACTGGTGGAAGGGCGGGGGCGAGGACAGGGTCCACTCGAGGGTGGTCGCACCCTCACCCCACGGGTTGTCAGCGGCGCGTCGGCTGGAGCGGAAGGCCAGCACCACGCCGATGAAGAACACCACCATGCCCAGCGCGAAGATGTGGCCGCCCCAGGTCGAGACCTTGTGCCAGCCGGCGAAGGCCTCCGGGTAGTCGGCGTAGCGACGCGGCATGCCGGCGAGCCCGAGGAAGTGCATCGGGAAGAACAGCACGTTCGCACCGATGAAGGCGAGCCAGAAGTGCAGCTTGCCGGCCCATTCCGGGATGATGTGGCCGGTCATCTTCGGGAACCAGTAGTAGACACCGGCGAAGATGATGAACACGGCACCGAGCGAGAGCACGTAGTGGAAGTGCGCCACCACGTAGTAGGTGTCGTGCAGGTACTTATCGATCGCCGAGTTCGCGAGCACGACGCCGGTGACGCCGCCGACCGTGAACAGGAAGATGAAGCCGACCGCCCAGTGCATGGCGGCGGTGAAGCGGATGGAGCCGCCCCACATCGTCGCGATCCAGGAGAAGATCTTCACGCCGGTCGGCACTGCGATCACCATCGTGGCGAACACGAAGTAGGACTGCGTCTGCAGGCTCAGGCCGACCGTGTACATGTGGTGGGCCCACACGACGAAGCCGACCACGCCGATCGCGACCATGGCGTAGGCCATGGCGAGGTAGCCGAAGACGGGCTTCTTCGAGAAGGTCGAGATGATGTGCGAGACGATGCCGAAGGCCGGCAGGATCATGATGTACACTTCGGGGTGACCGAAGAACCAGAACAGGTGCTGGTAGAGCACCGGGTCACCACCGCCGGCCGGGTCGAAGAAGGTCGTGCCGAAGTTGCGGTCGGTGAGCAGCATCGTGATCGCGCCGGCGAGCACCGGGAGCGACAGGAGCAGCAGGAACGCGGTCACCAGCATCGACCAGGCGAACAGCGGCATCTTGTGCAGGGTCATGCCCGGCGCGCGCATGTTCAGGATGGTGGTGATGAAGTTGATCGCGCCGAGGATCGAGCCGGCACCCGAGAGGTGCAGGGCGAAGATCGCGAAGTCGACGGCGGGGCCGGGATGGCCGGCGCTGGAGAGCGGCGGATACACGGTCCAGCCGGTGCCGGCGCCGCTGGAACCGGGCGCGCCTTCCACGAAGAGCGAGCAGACGAGGCTGAGGAAGCCCGCCACCGTCAGCCAGAACGACACGTTGTTCATGCGCGGGAACGCCATGTCGGGCGCGCCGATCATGAGGGGCACGAACCAGTTGCCGAAGCCGCCGATCAGGGCCGGCATCACCATGAAGAACACCATGATGAGGCCGTGGCCGGTCACGAACACGTTGTAGGTGCCGGGATTGGCGAAGTACTGCAGGCCGGGCTGCTCCATCTCCATACGGATACCGAAGGAGAGGAACGCGCCCATGATGCCCGCGCAGAAGGCGAACAGCAGGTAGAGGGTGCCAATGTCCTTGTGGTTCGTCGACAGGAACCAGCGGGCGAAGAAGGACGGCATGTGATGGTCGTGGGCATCGTGATGCCCCGTATGTGCAGCGGCGTTCGCCATGGATGCAGACCTTAGTCCAGGTTTCTCGTGATCATCGCGATGGGTGGGGCGGGCGCCGCGAGGGCCCGCCTCCGGGTTGCACGCCCTTACCGGGCGTCGGCGAACTTCGAGGGGCCGTCGATGCGGGCGAACTTGGTCTTACCCTCGACGAGCCACTTGGCGTAGGCTTCCTCGCTCACGACCTGGACCGTGATCGGCATGTAGGCGTGGCGGGAGCCGCAGAGCTCCGAGCACTGGCCGTGATAGGTGCCCTCGCGGTCGGCCTTGAACCAGAACTGGTTCAGTCGGCCCGGCACGGCGTCGATCTTGAAGCCGAAGGACGGCACCGCCCAGGAATGCATCACGTCCGCGGCGGTCACCTGGACCTTCACGATCTTGTTCACCGGAACGACCATGTCGTTGTCGGTGCCGAGCAGCTTGGGCTGCTTGTCCTCGTCGAGGTTGGCGTCGAACGTGAATCCGCCGCCATTCTCCACGGCGGGGTACTCGTAGGACCAGTACCAGGCGTGGCCGATGACCTTGACCAGCACGTCGGCCTTCGGATCGGACAGCTGCGTGCGCAGCAGGCGGAACGAGGGGATCGCCACCGCCACGAGGATCAGGACCGGGACGATCGTCCAGGCCACCTCGATCATGGTGTTGTGCGTGGTCTTCGAGGGCTTCGGGTTCGCCTTCTCGGAGAAGCGGAACACGCAGTAGAGGATCAGCCCGAGCACGAACAGCGAGATGCCGAACGACAGCCAGTGCATGCCGTGCTCGAACGCGTGGATATCCCGTGCGTTCTCGGTGACACCGACCTGACGGTCCATCTGCCATGGCACGGGCTGGCCGATGCCGGCGGCGAGCGCCGACGACGTTGAGACGAGGAACGCGCCGAGCGCGGCAAGCCCCCATGATGACCGGTGTTGCGCCTGCGTCGTCCGCATGTGCCTCTCTTGGCTCCCCGTGATGGTGATCGACGATGCCGCGCGTCTTGCTGGGTTTGGACTAAATCGCAAGTGCATTTCGCGGATCGCGGGCCGTTCGCGGAATTGTACCCACGTCTGGCCGATGCGCGTGTCAGACCACAAGGGCGGGAGGTGTGCAACCGCAACAGCGTCGCATCAAGCACCTTCGTGGTCTCGATTCGGCCCGTTGACACTCTATCCAAATGTCGCAGTCGCTGCGCCGACGTCCCCAGGTATTCCATACGCCAGTGGAACACCGGATTCGGACGTCCCGCACATCCGAGGCCCATGCGTGATCGATCGACTCGAATTCATCCTTGCCCTGGCGCGCGAGCGACACTTCGGACGGGCGGCCCAGGCCTGCAACGTCTCGCAGCAGACGCTTTCAGCCGGCGTGAAGCAGCTCGAGGACCGGCTCGGCGTGCTTCTGGTCCAGCGCGGCTCGCGCTTCCAGGGCTTCACCCCCGAGGGTGAACGCGTCCTCGAATGGGCGCGCCGCATCGTCGGAGACGCACGAGCCATGCGCGAGGAGGTGTCGAGCCTGAGGCGCGGCCTCTCCGGCACCCTGCGGCTCGCCGCCATTCCGACTGCGACACCCATCGTTGCGGCGCTGACAACGCCGTTTCGCGCGCGCCATCCGAACGTGCGGTTCTCGGTGCAATCCACAACCTCCGGAGAGATCGGCCGCCTCATCGCCGACCTCGAGATCGATGCCGGCATCACCTATCTGGAGAACGAGCCCCTTGGTCGGCTGACGGCAGTCCCGCTCTACCGCGAGCGCTATCGGCTGCTCACCGCCGTGGACGGTCTGTTCGGCGAGCGCGATGCCGTGACCTGGGACGAAGTCGCGAGCCTGCCACTCTGCCTCCTGACCCCGGACATGCAGAACCGGCGCATCATCGACCGGCAGCTGCTGCATGCCGGCACCGAATCCGCGCCGCTCCTCGAATCGAACTCGATGATCGTGCTGCTCACCCATGTGCGCACGGCGAAATGGGCGAGCATCATGCCGGCGGTCCTCGCTGACACCTTCCGGCTCAGTGACCGGGTGCGGGCGGTGCCGATCGTGGAACCGGACGTCAGCCACCTCGTCGGGTTGGTGGTGCCGGAGCGTGAACCGATGACTCCGCTCTGCGCGGGTCTCATCGTGGAGGCGCGGAGTGTGGCCGCGAGCATCGGTCAGACCATCGATGCTCTTTAGAAAAATTTGAAGCCGCTTCAAAAAAGAAGGCGGTTGACCAACGATTTTGCGTTGCGGAACGCTCGCTCAACAAAATTCCGTTGTCGTCCAACCGATCTGCACGATTGATCGCTATCTGGTGATATACCACACTGGAATGAGAACAAGATCAGTCTGGGTAGGAACAATGGTGCCGAACGAGCCCTGGAGCGAGCCACGCGCCGCCGGGATCATCGCCGAACACATTCACCTGGAGGGAGCGACCCTGCCTATCCTCCATGCCCTGCAGGAGACCTTCGGCTACGTCGACGAGGGGGCCGTGCCGCTGATCGCGGACGCCCTCAACCTGTCTCGCGCCGAAGTTCACGGCTGCATCACCTTCTATCACGACTTCCGCCGCGCACCTTCGGGTCGCCATCAGGTCAAGCTCTGCCGGGCCGAGGCTTGCCAGGCGATGGGGTCCGACGCGCTTCATGCCGAGATCCTGTCCCGCCTCGGGGTGGAGTGGCACGGCACCACCGCCGACGGCGCCGTGACGGTCGAGCCGGTCTACTGCCTCGGCCTCTGCGCCAACGGCCCGGGCGCCCTCGTGGACGATGAGCCCATCGCCCGCCTCACCGCGGACTCCCTGCAAGCCGCCCTGACGGAGATGAAGTCGTGAGCATCACGATCACCGTTCCGCGCGACGCCGTCGCCCTGGGCCTCGGCGCCAACCGCGTCGCCCGCGCCCTCTTCGCCGGGGCCGAACGTCGGGGTCTCGACGTCACCATCGTGCGCACGGGTTCGCGCGGGATGCTCTGGCTGGAGCCGATGATCGAGGTCGTGACCCCAGAGGGTCGCATCGCCTACGGTCCGGTCACGCCGGCCGACATCGACGGCCTGCTCGACGCCGGCCTGGCCACGGGCGGGGAGCACGCGCTGCGTCTCGGCGACCCGGAGAAGATCCCCTATCTCGCGCGTCAGCACCGCCTGACCTTCCAGCGCTGCGGCGTGGTCGATCCGGTCTCGGTGGACGATTACCGGGCCCATGGCGGCTACAAGGGTCTCGAAGCGGCCCTGAAGCTCGACGCCGCCGGTATCGTCGGGGAGGTTCGCGAGTCCGGCCTGCGTGGCCGTGGTGGCGCGGGCTTCCCGGCCGGCATCAAGTGGAACACGGTGATGCTGGCGCAGGCGCCGCAGAAATACGTGGTCTGCAACGCCGACGAGGGCGATTCCGGAACCTTCGCCGACCGCATGATGATGGAGGGTGACCCCTTCAACCTCATCGAGGGCATGACCATCGCCGGGATCGCGACCGGCGCGACGCGGGGCTACATCTACCTGCGCTCCGAATATCCCCAGGCCTTCGCCACCCTGAAGGAGGCGATCGCCAACGGGATCAACGCGGGCGTCCTCGGCGCCAACGTCATGGGCTCGGGCAAGGCCTTCCACCTGGAGGTCCGCCTCGGCGCCGGCGCCTATATCTGCGGCGAGGAGACCTCGCTGCTGGAGAGCCTGGAGGGCCGTCGCGGCATCGTTCGCGCCAAGCCGCCGATCCCGGCGCTGAAGGGCTTCCTCGGCCAGCCGACCCTGGTCAACAACGTGATGACCTTCACGGCGGTGCCCTACATCCTCGAGCATGGGGCCAAGGCCTATGCCGAATACGGCATGGGACGCTCGCTCGGCACCCTGGCGATCCAGCTCGCGGGCAACATCAAGCACGGCGGGCTGATCGAGTATGCCTTCGGCATCACCCTGCGCGAGATCATCGAGGATTTCGGCGGCGGCACGCAGAGCGGCCGGCCGGTCCGCGCGGTCCAGGTCGGCGGCCCGCTCGGCGCCTACTTCCCCGACCACCTCCTCGATACGCCCCTCGATTATGAGGCGATGGCGGCCAAGAAGGGCCTCGTCGGGCATGGCGGCATCGTGGTGTTCGACGACACCGTGGACATGGCCAAGCAGGCCCGCTTCGCCTTCGAGTTCTGCGCCGTCGAATCCTGCGGCAAGTGCACCCCCTGCCGCATCGGCGCGGTACGCGGCGTCGAGACGATGGACAAGGTCATTGCCGGCATCCGGCCGGACGAGAACCTCGCGGTGGTCGCCGACCTCTGCGACGTCATGACGGACGGCTCGCTCTGCGCGATGGGCGGGCTCACGCCGATGCCCGTGATGAGCGCGATCACCCACTTCCCCGAGGATTTCCAGCAGCGCGGACCCATGTCCGTCGCCGCCGAATAAGGAGGCGCGACCCATGGCCCTCATCAAAGAGATCGACTACGGCACCCCGATCCGCGTCTCGGATCAGACCGTGACCCTGACCATCGACGGTATGAGCGTGACGGTCCCGGCCGGCACCTCCGTGATGGCCGCCGCGATGCATGTCGGCACGCAGATCCCCAAGCTCTGCGCCACCGACTCGCTCGAAGCCTTCGGCTCCTGCCGCATCTGCCTCGTGGAGATCGAGGGTCGGCGCGGCACGCCCGCCTCCTGCACGACCCCGGCCGAGAACGGCATGGTGGTCTCGACCCAGACGGACAAGCTCGCCAAGCTCCGCAAGGGCGTGATGGAGCTCTACATCTCCGATCACCCCCTCGACTGCCTGACCTGTGCGGCCAACGGCGATTGCGAGTTGCAGGACATGGCCGGCGCGGTCGGCCTGCGCGACGTGCGCTACGGCTACGACGGCGCCAACCACGTCAAGCCGACCTCCGAGCAGTACCTGCCCAAGGACACTTCGAACCCCTACTTCACCTACGATCCCTCGAAGTGCATCGTGTGCAATCGCTGCGTGCGCGCCTGTGAGGAGGTGCAGGGCACCTTCGCGCTGACCATCGAGGGCCGCGGCTTCGACAGCCGCGTCGCCGCCGGGCCGACGAACTTCATGGAATCCGAGTGCGTGTCCTGCGGCGCCTGCGTGCAGGCCTGCCCGACCGCGACGCTCCAGGAGAAGTCGATCATCGAGCACGGCCAGCCGGACCATTCCGAGGTCACGACCTGCGCCTATTGCGGCGTCGGCTGCTCGTTCAAGGCCGAGATGCAGGGCACCCGCATCGTCCGCATGGTGCCCTACAAGGGCGGCAAGGCGAACGAGGGCCATAGCTGCGTCAAGGGTCGCTTCGCCTACGGCTACGCCACCCACAAGGACCGCATCACCAAGCCGATGATCCGTGACAAGATCACGGACCCTTGGCAGGAGGTGTCGTGGGAGGTCGCGATCGACCGCGCGGCATCCGAGTTCAAGCGCATCCAGGCCAAGTACGGCAAGGATTCGGTGGGCGGCATCACCTCGTCCCGCTGCACCAACGAGGAAGCCTACCTCGTCCAGAAGCTGGTGCGCGCGGCCTTCGGCAACAACAACGTCGATACCTGCGCCCGCGTCTGCCACTCGCCCACCGGCTACGGCCTGATGTCGACGCTCGGCACCTCCGCCGGCACGCAGGACTTCGCCTCCGTGGCGCATTCCGACGTGATCCTGGTCATCGGCGCCAACCCGACCGATGGTCACCCGGTCTTCGGGTCACGCATGAAGAAGCGCCTGCGCGAGGGCGCGAAGCTCATCGTCGCCGATCCGCGTAAGATCGACCTCGTGAAGTCGCCCCACATCCAGGCGGACTTCCACCTTCCCCTGAAGCCGGGCTCGAACGTCGCCTTCATCAACTCCATGGCGCACGTGATCGTCACGGAAGGGCTGATCGACGAGGCCTATGTCCGCGAGCGCTGCGATCTCGCCGACTTCGAGTCCTGGGCCCGCTTCGTCGCCGACGAGCGCCACTCGCCGGAGGCGCAGGCGGTCTACACCGGCATCGATCCGGAGGAACTGCGGGGCGCCGCCCGCCTCTACGCCACGGGCGGGGCCGCGGGCATCTATTACGGCCTCGGCGTCACCGAGCACAGCCAGGGCTCGACCATGGTCATGGGCATGGCCAACATCGCCATGGCCACCGGCAACATCGGCATGTTGGGTGCCGGCGTGAACCCGCTGCGCGGCCAGAACAACGTCCAGGGCTCCTGCGACATGGGCTCGTTCCCGCACGAGCTGCCGGGCTACCGCCACGTCTCGGACGACGCCACCCGCGAGACCTTCGAGGCCCTCTGGGGCGTGTCCCTCGACAAGGATCCGGGCATGCGGATCACCAACATGCTCGACGAGGCCGTCGATGGCGGCTTCAAGGGCATGTACATCCAGGGCGAGGACATCGCCCAGTCCGACCCCGACACGCATCACGTCACCGCAGGCCTGATGGCGATGGAGTGCATCGTCATCCAGGACATCTTCCTGAACGAAACGGCCAAGTACGCCCACGTCTTCCTGCCGGGCGCCTCGTTCCTGGAGAAGGACGGCACCTTCACCAACGCGGAGCGCCGCATCTCCCGCGTGCGCAAGGTCATGCCGCCGCTCTCCGGCGTCGGTGACTGGGAGGGCACGATGCTGCTCTCCAACGCCCTCGGCTACCCGATGAGCTACAACCACCCGAGCGAGATCATGGACGAGATCGCGTCCCTGACCCCGAGCTTCTCGGGCGTCAGCTTCGCCAAGCTCGACGAACTCGGCTCGATCCAGTGGCCCTGCAACGAGGCTGCCCCGCTCGGCACCCCGATGATGCACGTGGACCGCTTCGTGCGCGGCCTCGGCAAGTTCATGATCACCGAGTACGTGCCCACCGAGGAGCGCACGGGTCCGCGCTTCCCGCTCATTCTCACCACCGGCCGCATCCTGTCGCAGTACAATGTCGGCGCGCAGACCCGCCGCACGGAGAACTCGCGCTGGCACGAGGAGGACGTGCTGGAGATCCACCCCTTCGACGCGGAGGTGCGTGGCATCGTGGACGGCGACCTCGTCGCCCTGGAGAGCCGCTCCGGCGACATCGCCCTCAAGGCGATCGTCTCCGAGCGCATGCAGCCCGGTGTCGTGTATACGACCTTCCACCACGCCAAGACCGGCGCCAACGTGATCACCACCGACTACTCGGACTGGGCCACCAACTGCCCCGAGTACAAGGTCACGGCGGTGCAGGTCCGGCGGACGAACCGTCCTTCCGACTGGCAGGCGCGGTTCTTCGAGGAAGACTTCTCGCTGACCCGGATTGCGACCCAGCTGAATGCGGCCGAGTGACCACGCGGACCTGAACGATACCGACGCGTCGGCCGAGACGGCCCGGCGCGTCCCCACCCTGGTCGTCGCCTACGACGATCCGGTCCCACGGGACGGGACCCGGCCGCTCGCCGTCGAGATGCCGGTCAACCTTGTCTACGGCACCGTGCCGTACGCGGTGATGATGACGACGCCGGCCGACCTCGTGGACTTCGCCTACGGGTTCAGCCTGACGGAGGGCATAATCGCGGCGGCCGACGAGATCCGCTCGGTCGACGTCGAGCGGGACGCGGCGGAGGGCGGCATGCGCCTCCTCGTGGATCTCGTGCCCGGACGCCTGCGTGAGCATCTCGCCCGCAAGCGGGCGATGTCGGGGCGTACCGGATGCGGTGTCTGCGGGATCGAGGATCTCGACCAGTTGCCGAAGGCCGAGGCGCCCCTGGGCGGGGCCGGGCGGGTCGGCATCGCGGCGATCCAGCGGGCATTGCAGGCGATGGGCGACGCACAGGTGCTCAACGCCGAGACGCGCGCGGTCCATGCGGCCGCCTGGGCCGGACTCGACGGGGCCGTGGTCGCGCTGCGCGAGGATGTCGGGCGCCACAACGGGCTGGACAAGCTCATCGGCGCGCTGATCCGGCGCGGCACCGACCCGGCGGAGGGCTTCGTCGTCATCACCAGTCGCTGCTCGTTCGAGATGGTCGAGAAGGCGGCGAGCCTCGGCGCCTCGGTGCTGGTGGCGATCTCGGCGCCGACCTCGCTCGCCATCGACCGGGCGAAGCTGCACGGCATGACGCTGTGCGCCATCGCCCGCTCCGACACCCTGACGGTCTTCACCGGCCGCGAACGCCTCGATCTCGCGCCGCCCCCCTGACGGCGCGATCCCGTCCCCGATCAGAGTTCCGATCCCATGAGCGCCACCTCGTCCAACGACCGGCTCGTTCGCATGGCGAACCAGATCGCCACCTTCTTCCGCTCCTATCCGGAGGAGGAAGCGGTGGCCGGCATCCACAAGCACATCGTGGCGTTCTGGACGCCGAAGATGCGGGAGGCCCTCGCGGATTATGCGCCACGTCCCGAGAGCGGGCTCGACCCTCTCGCGCTTCGTGCCCTGCATGAGCGGCCGGAAGCGGACAGCCCGGTTCGCGCCGGAACCCGCGACCCGCATCTCCAGGGGGCGGGCGCCAGCGACGCCGGCTGAAAACGAAGACGCCGCGCGGCAGACACCGCGCGGCGTCTTCGCTGCGGCCTCGGGCCGCCTTCAGTTCTGGTCGGCGTCCTTCGTGGTCGTGCCGGGCACCACCGTAGCGCCGCCGATCACCCGCACGGGGCGCTTGGCATCCCCGGGGACGTCCTTCCAGGCCTGGGCGGTCGACTTCTCGGCAGCCGGCGGCTGGACCGATGCCGGGGTCATGGCGGAGCCCGACGCCGCCGGCGAGGACGCCTTCGGCGGCGAGACCGCCGCGCTCTCGGAACCCGGCGCGGCGTCGACCTTCGCGGCGGCAGGCGGCACGTCGGAGAGCCTGGGTGCGGAGGGCGTCGCGGGCGGTGTCGCCGCCTTGGCCGGCGGGTTCAGCCGTACGACCTTGCGAGGAGCGTCCGAGGACGGCCGCGTCTCCGCCCCACGCGCATCCGGGTTCAGGCCCATCGGATTGCGATCGACGGGATCAGGCCGCGCGGGAGCGGCGGTGCGCATCCCGGGCTCCGGCCGCTCCACGGCCTCCGGACGAACGCGGCGCGCCTGCCCCTGAGGGAAGGGGATGTCGGCGGGTGGAACGATCCGCTCCGCCTCGCGAACCGGACGCCGGATCGATTCGTCCTCCTCGGTCCAACCGTAGCCCGGCGCGCGGCGCACCACACGGGCCGGGGGTTCGAGGGGCGCATCGAGGCGCTGGCGCCCGACGATCCGCCCATCGCGGGCATCCACGAACAGGCGCACACGGTCGCCGTACGGGCTGGAGGCTTCGACGATGTAGGCCTGCCCGTCGAACCGGGGCCGCGTCACCTCGGTGAAGCCGCGGTCGTTCAGCCGCCAGACCACCGCGCGCGGCGGCATCAGCATGTCGGACTCGTAGGCGTACTGCGCCCGCGCCGTGCCCGCTCCCAGGGCGGACACCGTGAGGAAGCCCGCAAGGATGCCCGAGAAGAGGCCACGGGGCGACGGGGATGCACGCATGGGCGTTCTGCGATCCAGATCCATCGGGAGGAATTTCCAGGGGTGGGATCGGTTCGGAGGCCTGCTGTTGGCGCAGGTCCCCCGATCCATGATCCGCCGGGTCTCGCAACCCCGCATGCCGCTTGTGCTCGGCAAGACCTTGTTAAGCGTTCGATTGGGGCGACATTACGGACCGGGCGCGGCGGAAACCGTATCGACAGGCCGAGCGTCCCGCACAGGCCGGCAGGCGCCAATCCCGGGGAGGCTTCGCTCCTGCGTCATCATCGCGGGCGGGAAGACGGGATTCGGCCTCCAAAACCGCGATGTGCGCCCCTGCACACACTTGCTGGAGCGGTTAAAATCTGTCACTTTCGCTCGGTAGGACAGCAAGGCTGTCCCATCTCCGGCAGGGTCCCTGTCCGGAAGGCTGTGAGGATCTCGTCCAGGTGACGTTGCCGGCGACCAAACGAGATTCGAAGCCGATCGCCATCGTGGCGATCCGGGCCCGCACGGCTTGAGACCAAGCCGGCGTCGAGCCCGCGAGAAGCGGGCGCTTCTGACCGAAGACCCCGCTTAAGAGCCGACGCTGTCGAGAGACGCGAAACCTGGAGGCCCCCTGGGCCCCGGGCATGAAACATGCTCGCATGCGGGCAGGTCGGAGGCGAGAGATGGTGGACGTGGTCGCATTGTCTGAGTTCGGGGCGCTCCAGGCGTCGGTTCCCGCCACCCGCGACGGCGGCGCGCCGCTGATCGTGCGCGACCGTGCCCTTCCGAAGGCGCAGGGGCTCTACGATCCGGCCCGCGAGAGCGATGCCTGCGGCGTCGGCTTCGTCGCCGACATGCATGACCGGCGCACCCATGCCATCGTGCAGCAGGGTCTCCAGATCCTGCGCAACCTCGATCATCGCGGGGCGGTGGGCGCCGATCCGAAGATGGGCGACGGCTGCGGCATCCTGGTGCAGATCCCGCACGCCTTCTTCAAGGCGGAGTGCGAGGCCCTCGGAATCACCCTGCCGGAGCCCGGCCATTACGGCGTCGGCCAGTTCTTCATGCCGAAGGATGCCGAGGCGCGCGGCCTCGTGGAGCAGATCGTCGAGCAGGCGCTCGCCGACGAGGGCCTGCCCTTCCTCGGCTGGCGCGACGTGCCGGTCGACCCGAGCGACCTCGGCGCGATGGTCCTGGAGACGGAGCCCTGCCACCGGCAGATCTTCATCGGCCGCCCCGCGACGGTGGCGGACGAGGACGCGTTCGAGCGCCGCCTGTTCACCGCCCGCAAGGTCATCTCGAACAAGGTCTACGGCCTGAAGGACGAGCGCACGAGCACCTACTATCCCGTCTCGCTCTCGACCCGGACCATCGTCTACAAGGGCATGGTGCTGGTCGACCAGCTCGGGGAATACTATCGCGACCTGCAGGACGAGCGCTTCGTCTCGGGCCTCGCCCTGGTTCACCAGCGCTTCGCCACCAACACCTTCCCGACCTGGCGCCTGTCGCACCCCTACCGGATGGTCGCGCATAACGGCGAGATCAACACGCTGCGCGGCAACGTCAACTGGATGGCGGCCCGCCAGGCGAGCGTCGATTCCGAGCTGTTCGGCAACGACATCTCGAAGCTCTGGCCGATCTCCTACGAGGGCCAGTCCGACACCGCCTGCTTCGACAACGCCCTCGAGTTCCTCGTGCAGGGCGGCTACTCGCTCGCCCACGCGATGATGATGCTCATCCCCGAAGCCTGGGCCGGCAACCCGCTGATGAGCGAGGAGCGTCGCGCCTTCTACGAGTACCACGCCGCCCTGATGGAGCCGTGGGACGGCCCGGCCGCCGTCTGCTTCACCGACGGTCGCCAGATCGGCGCGACGCTGGATCGCAACGGCCTGCGGCCCGCGCGTTACCTCGTCACCGATGACGGCCTCGTGGTGCTCGCCTCCGAGATGGGCGTGCTGCCGATCCCGGACGAGAAGATCGTCGAGTCCTGGCGCCTGCAGCCGGGCCGCATGCTGCTCATCGACCTGGAGAAGGGCCGCATCGTCTCCGACGAGGAGATCAAGCGGGAGCTCGCCGCGGCGCACCCCTATGCCGAGTGGGTCAAGAACACCCAGATCGTGCTGGAGGACCTGAAGCCCGTGATCCCGCGCGCCTCGCGCTCGGACGTCGCGCTGCTCGATCGCCAGCAGGCCTTCGGCTACAGCCAGGAAGACCTGAAGCTGCTGATGGCGCCAATGGCCGTCACCGGCCAGGAGGCGGTCGGCTCCATGGGCACCGACACGCCGCTCTCGGCGCTGTCCGACAAGCCGAAGTCGCTCTATTCCTACTTCAAGCAGAACTTCGCGCAGGTCACGAACCCGCCGATCGATCCGATCCGCGAGGAGGCCGTGATGAGCCTCGTCTCGTTCATCGGTCCGCGCCCGAACCTGCTCGACATGGAGGGGGCGTCCCGCAAGAAGCGCCTTGAGGTGCGCCAGCCGATCCTCACCAACGGCGATCTCGAGAAGATCCGCTCGATCTCGCATTTCGAGGACCGGTTCGACACCCGCACCCTCGACATGACCTTCCCGGCCGAGACCGGTGCGGCGGCCATGGAGGGCGCCGTCGACCGTCTCTGCGACCGGGCGGAGGCGGCCGTGCGCGGCGGCTACAACATCATCATCCTGTCGGATCGCGGCATCGGACCGGACCGCATCGCGATTCCCGCGCTGCTGGCCACGGCCGCCGTGCACAACTACCTGATCCGCAAGGGGCTTCGGACCTCGGTCGGCCTCGTGGTCGAATCGGGCGAGCCGCGCGAGGTGCACCACTTCGCGTGTCTGGCCGGCTACGGCGCCGAGGCGATCAACCCCTATCTCGCCTTCGAAACGCTGATCGCGATGAAGGACGAGTTCCCGCCGGACCTGACGCCGGACGAGATCGTCTACCGCTACATCAAGTCGATCGATAAGGGCCTGCTGAAGGTCATGTCCAAGATGGGCATCTCGACCTACCAGTCCTATTGCGGCGCGCAGATCTTCGACGCCATCGGGTTGAACTCCTCCTTCGTGGAGCGGGACTTCTTCGGCACAGCGACGACGATCGAGGGCATCGGCATGGCCGAGGTCGCGCAGGAGACCGCGCGGCGGCACGCCGACGCCTTCGGCGACTCGCCGATCTACCGCACCGCCCTCGATGTCGGCGGCGAGTACGCCTATCGCCTGCGCGGCGAGAGCCACACCTGGACGCCGGATTCGGTGGCCACGCTCCAGCACGCCGTGCGCCTCGGCCTGCCCGATCGCTATCGCGAATACGCGCGTCTGGTGAACGAGCAGGAGAACCACCTCAAGACGATCCGTGGCCTGTTCCGGATCAAGCAGGCGGCCGAACTCGGCCGGGCACCGGTCGACATCGACTCCGTCGAGCCGGCGGCCGACATCGTCAAGCGCTTCGCCACGGGCGCGATGTCGTACGGCTCCATCTCGAAGGAGGCGCACGAGACGCTCGCCATCGCGGTGAACTCCTTCGGCGGCCGCTCGAACTCGGGCGAGGGCGGTGAGGAGGTCGAGCGCTTCAAGCCGATGGCCGATGGGCGTTCGCGCCGTTCGGCCATCAAGCAGGTGGCGTCGGGCCGCTTCGGCGTCACGACGGAATACCTCGTCAATGCCGACATGATGCAGATCAAGGTCGCGCAGGGCGCCAAGCCCGGCGAGGGCGGTCAGCTGCCCGGCCACAAGGTCGACGCCAAGATCGCCAAGGTCCGCTACGCCACCCCGGGCGTCGGCCTGATCTCGCCGCCGCCGCACCACGACATCTACTCGATCGAGGATCTGGCCCAGCTGATCTTCGACCTGAAGAACGTGAACCCGGCGGCCGACGTGTCGGTGAAGCTCGTCTCCGAAGTCGGCGTCGGCACGGTGGCCACCGGCGTGGCCAAGGCGCGCGCCGACCACATCACCATCTCCGGGTTCGATGGCGGCACGGGTGCCGCGCCGCTGACCTCGATCAAGCATGCGGGCGGTCCCTGGGAGACGGGTCTGGCCGAGACCCAGCAGACGCTGGTGCTGAGCCACCTGCGCGGGCGCGTCGTGCTGCAGGCCGATGGCGGCATCCGCACGGGCCGCGACGTGCTGATCGCGGCGCTGCTCGGGGCCGACCAGTTCGGCTTCTCCACCGCGCCGCTGATCGCGGCCGGCTGCATCATGATGCGCAAGTGCCACCTCAACACCTGCCCGGTGGGCGTGGCGACGCAGGACCCCGTCCTGCGCAAGCGCTTCAAGGGCACGCCCGAGCACGTGATCAACTACTTCTTCTTCGTGGCGGAGGAGTTGCGCGAGCTGATGGCGGCCATGGGCTTCACCAAGCTCGAAGATCTCATCGGCCGGGCCGACTTCCTCGACACGCTGGAGGTCATCAACCACTGGAAGGCGCGCGGCCTCGACTTCTCGAAGCTGTTCCACCGTCCGGAGGTGCCCGCGCACGTCGCGATCCGCCACACCGAGAAGCAGGTCCACCCCATCGACACGGTGCTGGACCGCCGCCTGATCGCGGGGGCGCAGTCGGCCCTCGACGGCGGTGAGCCCGTGGTCGTGCGGGACGTGATACGGAACTCGGATCGGACCGCGGGCGCCATGCTCTCCGGCATGGTCGCCAAGGCCTACGGCCACGAGGGCCTGCCCGACGACACCATCCGGGTCGAACTCTCCGGCACCGCCGGCCAGAGCTTCGGCGCCTGGCTCGCCGCCGGCGTCACCGTGGTGCTCACGGGCCATGCCAACGACTACGTCGGCAAGGGCCTGTCGGGCGGCAAGCTCATCATCCGGCCCTCGGATGCCCTCAAGGCGCCGGGCGCGCACACCATCATGGCGGGCAACACCGTCCTGTACGGGGCGATCGCGGGCGAGGCCTATATCCGGGGCTCGGCCGGCGAGCGCTTCGCCGTGCGCAACTCCGGCGCCATCGCGGTGGTCGAGGGCATGGGCGACCATGGCTGCGAGTACATGACCGGCGGCGTGGTGGTGTCGATCGGCGAGACCGGGCGCAACTTCGCGGCCGGCATGTCGGGCGGCATCGCCTACGTGCTCGACGAGGACGGCTCGTTCTCGGCGCGCTGCAACCTCTCCATGGTCGATCTCGAACCCGTCGAGGAGGAGGACGACATCATGCGTCGCTTCCACCAGGACGGCGACCTCGAGACCAAGGGGCGCGTCGACATCCTGGCCGACATGTCCGGCCACGACGAGGAGCGCCTGTCCCAGCTCATCACCAATCACCTGAAGTACACGGGCTCGCCGCGTGCCAAGGCGATCCTGGAGGATTGGGCCGGCTACCGCACGAAGTTCGTCAAGGTGATGCCGGTGGAGTACCGCCGGGCGCTTCGCGAGATGGAAATGGCGCGGATGCCGGTGGCGGCCGAGTAAGGCCCGCGACGCCGACGAAAGAGGCGGACCGGCGGTGATGCCGGTCCGATTGGTGACAAGCGGAACAGGCCGATCCGGCCGCTCTCCGCGCGACGGATCAGACAGACTCGCGAAAGACGATCAGACGATGGGCAAGATCACGGGTTTCCTCGAATTCGACCGGCAGGAGCAGAAGTATCAGCTCGCCGCCGATCGCGTGCGTCACTTCCGCGAGTTCACGCTGCCGCTCGACGAGCATGACCTGAAGAAGCAGGCCGCGCGCTGCATGGATTGCGGCATCCCATTCTGCCACGGCGATACCGGCTGCCCGGTCCACAACCAGATTCCGGACTGGAACGAGCTCGTCTACCAGTCCGACTGGGAGGAGGCGGCGCGCAACCTGCACTCCACCAACAATTTCCCCGAATTTACCGGCCGCATCTGCCCCGCGCCCTGCGAGGAGGCCTGCACGCTGAACCTCGAGAACCAGCCGGTGGCGATCAAGACCATCGAGCAGGCGATCGCCGACCGTGCCTGGAACATGGGTTGGGTCAAGCCTGAGCCCGCCGAGCACAAGACCGGCAAGAAGGTCGCGGTGATCGGTTCGGGCCCGGCCGGTCTGGCGGCGGCGCAGCAGCTCGCCCGCGTCGGCCACGACGTCCATGTCTTCGAGCGCGAGCCGAAGGCCGGCGGCCTGCTGCGCTACGGCATCCCCGACTTCAAGATGGAGAAGCGCCACATCGACCGGCGCGTGAAGCAGATGGAGGGGGAGGGCGTCCAGTTCCACTACGGCGTCAATGTCGGCGTGAACAAGCCGCTCGACGAACTCACTGCCGCCTTCGACGCGGTGCTCTTCACGGGCGGCGCCGAGGATCCGCGCAACCCGCAGCTGCCGGGTCAGGAACTCGCCGGCGTTCACTACGCCATGCCGTTCCTGGTACAGTCGAACCGGCGCGTCGGCGCCGAGCCGATGCCCGGCAACGGCGAGGCCCCGATCCTCGCCACCGCCAAGAACGTCGTGGTGATCGGCGGCGGCGACACGGCCTCGGATTGCGTCGGCACCTCCTTCCGCCAGGGCGCCCTGTCGGTGACGCAGCTCGACATCCGCCCGCGCCCGCCGGAGCGCGAGGACAAGCTCTCGGTCTGGCCCTACTGGCCCACCAAGATGCGGACCTCGTCGAGCCAGGCCGAGGGTGCCGAGCGCGAGTTCCAGGCGGCCACCCTTCGCCTGGAGGGCAAGAAGGGCAAGCTCACTGGCGTGGTCTGCACCCGCGTGGACGAGAAGCGCCAGCCGGTTCCGGGCGGCGAGTTCACCCTGCCGGCCGATCTCGTCTTCCTGGCGATCGGCTTCGCGGGCTCCGTCCGCAAAGGCCTGCTGGAGGAATCCGGCGTCGTCGTCGACAAGCGCGGCAACGTCACCGCCAACGAGCTCGACTACCGGACCTCGAACGAGAAGATCTACGTCGCTGGCGACATGCGCCGCGGGCAGTCCCTCGTGGTCTGGGCGATCCGCGAGGGCCGTCAGGCTGCGCGCTCCATCGACGAGGCCCTGATGGGCGCGAGCATCCTGCCGCGCTGAGGCGCCTCACCGACACCGGATTGCGGCGGCCCCACCGTCGCAGTCCGGAACACCGCGAGCCTCCCCGTCATTGCACTCCCGACATTCAGACGTCGGGACCCGCACATGACCGAGCCGATGGCCGAGCCGAAGATCGAACCCTACGATGGACCAGCCGGGGGCTGGGGTTCGGCGGGGTCGCTGGCCGAGATCCTGACGCGCGAGCAGATCCCCGTCTCGGGGGCTGCCCTGCTCATGAAGCAGAACAAGCCCGACGGCTTCATGTGCGTGTCCTGCGCCTGGTCGAAACCGGCCAAGCCCAACACCTTCGAGTATTGCGAGAACGGCGCCAAGGCCACCGTCTGGGAGCAGACCGCCAAGCGCGTCGGGCCGGATTTCTTCGCGCGCCACTCGGTCACCGAACTCCTGACCTGGACGGATTACGCCCTGGAAGAGAAGGGCCGGCTGACGCATCCGCTCCGCTACGATTCCGGCTCGGACCGCTACGTGCCCGTGTCCTGGGAGGATGCCGTCGCGGAGATCGGGCGGGAGCTGCGCGCGCTCGATCCCAATTCGGTGATCTACTACACCTCGGGCCGCGCCTCCCTGGAGACGTCGTACATGTACGGCCTGATGGCGCGCATGCACGGCACCAACAATCTCCCCGATTCCTCGAACATGTGCCACGAGCCGACCTCGGTGGGCCTGAAATCCTCGATCGGCTCCCCGGTCGGCACCACGATCCTGGAGGATTTCGAGGCCACCGACCTGATCCTGTTCTTCGGGCAGAATGTCGGATCCAACGCGCCGCGCATGCTGCACCCGCTGCAGGAGGCGCGCCGGCGCCGGGTCCCGATCATCACCTTCAACCCGCTGCGCGAGCGGGGCCTGGAGCGCTTCACGAACCCGCAATCGCCCACCGAGATGCTGACGCGGACCTCCACGGAGATCTCGACGCAGTACCATCAGGTCAAGGCCGGCGGCGACATCGCCGCCATCACCGGCATGTGCAAGGTGCTCATCGCCGCCGACCGCGAGGCGATGGCGGTGGGGCGCCCCCGGATCCTCGACGTCGACTTCATCGCCGAGCACACCCACGGCTTCCGCGCGTTCGTGGACTATTGCGACGGGCAGGATTGGCCCGCCATCGAGACCCGCTCGGGTCTGACCCGCGAGGGCATCGAGGCCGCCGCCACCGCCTATGCCCGCGCCCGCTCCGTCGTGGCCGTCTACGGCATGGGCCTGACCCAGCACCGCCGGGGGACGGAGGGCGTGCAGATGCTCGTCAACCTCATGCTCCTGCGGGGGAACATCGGGCGTCCCGGCGCCGGTCTCTGCCCGGTCCGGGGCCATTCCAACGTGCAGGGCCAGCGCACGGTCGGCATCACCGAGAAGCCGGAGCTGGCGCCCCTCGACAAGCTGAAGGAGCTCTACGGTTTCGAGCCTCCCCGCGAGAAGGGCTGCAACACGGTGGAGGCCTGCGAGGGCATCGTCTCGGGTGAGGTGAAGGCCTTCATCGGCCTTGGCGGCAACTTCATCCGGGCCGTACCCGACACGGTGCGGATGGAGGAGGCCTGGCGGTCGTTGCGTCTCACCGTGCAGATCTCAACCAAGCTCAATCGCTCGCACCTCGTGCACGGGGCAGTGTCCTACATCCTGCCCTGCCTCGGACGGATCGAGGTGGACATGCAGGCGAGCGGGCCCCAGGCGGTCTCGATGGAGGATTCGACCTCCTGTTTCCATGGCTCGCGCGGTCAGACGAAGCCGGTGAGCGACGCCGTGCGCTCCGAGGCCTGGATCGTCGGCGAGATCGCCAAGGCCCTGCTGCCGCCGAACCCGAAGGTCGATTGGGATGCCTGGGTCGGCGATTACGCCCGCGTCCGCGACGCGATCGAAGCGACCTACCCGGACGTCTTCCATGACCTGAACGGGCGGATGTTCCAGCCGGGCGGGCTGCACAAGCCGCTCGCAGCCCGCGACCGCAAGTGGGAGACCGAGACCGGCAAGGCGAACTTCACCATCCCCGGCGGGCTGGAGGCCGATCCGGACATGCGCTCCGACCGGCGCGACGTGCTCGACCTCATCACCCTGCGCTCCAACGATCAGTTCAACACGACGATCTACGGCTATGACGACCGCTTCCGGGGCGTGAAGGGCACCCGGATGATCCTGTTCATGAACGCCAGCGACATGGAGCGCCTCGGGCTGGCGGACGGCGAGAGCGTGGATCTCCTCACCGAGGCCGCTGACGATTTCGCCCGTGAGGTGAAGGGCCTGCGGGTGATCCAGTACGGGATCCCGGAGGGCAATGTCGGCGGCTACTATCCCGAATTGAATCCGCTGATCCCGCTCTGGCACCACGACGCGCAGGCCAAGACCCCGGCCGCCAAGGCGATTCCGGTGCGCATCCGCCGGGCTGCGCCCCTCGCGGTCGCGGATTGATCCGGTTTTTTCGGGCGCCGGTCCCTCGACGGCCGGCGTCCGAGGCCCATAATCGACCGCATGGAACGTCCCGACGACGCACAGGCCCGGCGCCAGGCCATCATCGACCGCATGCTCGCCGAGGCGCTGCATCCGTCCGTGAACGAGCGCAGCCGGAGCCACGACGCCCTGTCCGACGATATGCGCCGGACCGTGGATACGCTGATCGCCAAGGCCGAGGCGCAGCGGCAGCGCAGCCTGACCTACGACGATCTGGAGGAGGCCCTGCCGCCCCGCGACGTCACAGCGGAGGATCTGGAGGCGATCTTCTGGATCCTGTCCGAGCACGGCATCGCCATCGAGGACGGCGACCAGACCGGGGATTGAGGATCCGGCGAGGCGGGCGGACAGGCCTCTTGCCATAGGCATCCCGAAGGTCCGGCGCATCGGGCGCGGTGCGAATGGCTGCCGCGTCCGCGCGCTCTCGCCTCGACGGACGAACCGCTCTATACACCGCGCTCTTCCGCGTGGCGTTCCGTCGCGCGGAACCGACCGAAAGGCGGAGCGGAGACGATTATGGCCGAGCGTTGGACACCGAAGACCTGGCGAAACCTGCCGATCCAGCAGGTGCCGGCCTATCCGGATGCCGCCGCGCTGGAATCGGTCGAGTCGCAGCTCGCGAGCTTTCCGCCCCTCGTCTTTGCAGGCGAAGCGCGCAAGCTGAAATCCGCGCTGGCGCGGGTTTCCACCGGCGAGGCCTTCCTGCTTCAGGGCGGTGATTGCGCCGAGAGCTTCGATGAGCATTCGGCCGACAACATCCGCGATTTCTTCCGGGTGTTCCTGCAGATGGCCCTGGTTCTCACCTTCGCGGGCGGTTCGCCCGTGGTGAAGGTCGGCCGCATCGCGGGACAGTTCGCCAAGCCTCGCTCCTCGCCCACCGAGACGATGGAAGGCCTGACGCTGCCGAGCTACCGCGGCGACATCGTCAACGGGCTGACCTTCACGGAAGAGGCCCGGGTGCCCGATCCGCGCCGGCAGCTGGAGGCGTACCGCCAGTCGGCGGCGACGCTCAACCTGCTGCGCGCCTTCGCGACCGGGGGCTATGCCAACCTCGACAACGCGCATCGCTGGATGCTCGGCTTCGTGAAGGATTCGCCCCAATCCTCCCGCTACCAGGACGTGGCCGGCCGGATGTCGGACGCGCTGGACTTCATGCGCGCCATCGGCATCAATCCCGAGACGCACCAGGAAGTCCGCACCACGGATTTCTACACGAGCCACGAGGCCCTGCTGCTGGGCTACGAGGAGGCGCTCACCCGCGTCGATTCCACCTCCGGCGACTGGTACGCCACCTCGGGGCACATGCTCTGGATCGGTGACCGGACCCGCCAGCCCGACCATGCCCACGTGGAGTACGCGCGCGGCATTCGGAACCCGATCGGCCTGAAGTGCGGTCCCTCGATGAATGCCGAGGGCCTGATCCGGCTCGTGGATCAGCTCAACCCGGCCAACGAGGCCGGGCGCCTGACGCTGATCTGCCGCTTCGGCGCCGACAAGGTCGGCGATCACCTGCCCGGCCTGATCCGGGCGGTGGAGCGCGAGGGCCGCGACGTGGTCTGGGTCTGCGATCCGATGCACGGCAACACGATCTCGGCGGGCGGCTACAAGACCCGGCCGTTCGAGCGGGTGATGCAGGAGATCGGCAGCTTCTTCGGCGTGCACCGTGCCGAAGGGACGGTCGCCGGCGGCATCCACCTGGAGATGACCGGCAAGGACGTGACCGAGTGCACCGGCGGCGCCCGGGCCCTGACGGCCGACGACCTGCAGGACCGCTACCACACCTACTGCGATCCGCGCCTCAACGCGGAGCAGGCCCTGGAGGTCGCTTTCCTCACGGCCGAACTGGTGAAGCGCGAGCGCAGCGCCGTGGAGCGGCCCCGCCTCGACGCGGCGGAATAGGCGAATCGACGGACCGGCGCTGCGGCGCTGGTCCGTCAGTCCTGTCCGTTCGGCATCATCGCCTCGCCGAAGCGCTGCACCAGCCCCATCTCGAGCTTGCCGGTCATGCTTTCGAGGATCGTCATCGCGGCGCGCGACGACATCGGCTCCTTGTAGGCGCGCCGCTCGGTCAGCGCCGCGTAGATGTCGCAGATCGTCAGGAGCCGGACCGTGTCGCCGATCTCCGCACCGATCAGCCCGTCCGGGTAACCCGACCCGTCGAGCATCTCGTGGTGATGCCGGACGGCTCCGAGGGTCGGGGCGTCGCACCCGCTGTCCCGCAGGATCTCGTAGCCGATCACGGGATGCTGACGCATGATCGACATCTCCTCCGCATCGAGCCGGCCGGGCTTGTTCAGGATCTCGCGGGGGATGCGCGCCTTGCCGACATCGTGCAGCAGGGCCGCCCGCACGAAGTGCTCGCGGTCCTCGGCGCGGAATCCGAGATGCAGCACGAACTGCGCCGCGACGCCCGCGACCAGCAGGCAGTGCTGGTAGGTCGCGTCATCGTGGGTCCAGACGGTTTCGAGCCAGCGCGTCAGCCCGCCTTCGCGCACCGCCGACAGGATCGGGTCCAGACCGGCATCGACGAGGGGCAGCGAGATCGTGCCGCCGTCCCGGACATCGTTGAACAGGCCCGTGAGGACCTCCGAGGCGCGTCCGACGCCCTGCACCACCGGCGCGACCTTGGGATCGGCCTCGTTGGTGTCGATCTGGTCGAGAAGCGCCTGCACCACGACGTGGGGCGCCGTGTAGGCGGGAAAGCAGACCGTGGCGCCGAGTTCACGCGCCAGGCGCAGGTCGTGGTCCGAGGTCGAGCGCAACACGCAGACGAGCGGGATCTTGATGGCCTTGCCGTGCGGAACGAAGGCGCGCAGGCGGGTCACGGCCTCACGGCGGCTGAGCGTCAGGTCGGAGACGATCGCGCGCGGGGGAACCGCGCGGGTGCGCTCATCGCCGCTGGCGACGACCTCGCAACGTCCGACCGACTTGATGATCGCCTCGAGGGCGGCACTGCGGTCGGGTCGGTCCGTCAGCAGATAGATCGCACCATGCTGCATGTCGCCTCGGCTCCTCCCTCCGCAATCCATGGACACTATTCGCCAACAAGTTGTTTATCCGGCGGAAGCCCGAGCGCTCCAGCGCAGGATGGGAGGGAGAATCCGTATCGAACGATTCTCATCACGTTTCGGCGATGAAAGCCGCCAATCCGTGGGTCGGTGCGCAGGCAGCGGTGAAGCGGGCGACGTCCCGCATGAAAGCGTTCACCACGCCGAGCCCGATCACCTTGGCGCGAAAAGCTTTTGAGTTCGTGAAGCGGCGCCACAGGTCCGCGACCAAGCCGGAGGGCACCTATCGGCCGTCGTTGACGCGACCGTCCGGTCCCGGCTGGCCGCTGGGATGCTTTCGATGTCGCAGGGCGGCCGGAGTATCCAGCGATGCTCGATGGCGGAAAGACTCGGCCGTCCCGCCTCGGATCGTGCATGTGGTACACCAGGAGACGCCAATCTCTCATTTGTTCACGTGGCGTTGGGGATCGGGATGGCCAGATGGCCTGGCAGACTCCCATCGGGAGCGGTCCCGGTCCTCGCGACCGGGGGGCTTCCTCCCTCGAACCGTCGTGATCCGCATCCCGTGAAGATCGCCATCATCGCGCATCTCAAGTTCCCGATCGCCCAGCCGTTCTCGGGGGGGTTGGAGATGCACACCCATCTGCTCGCATCGGCGCTCCAGGCGCGCGGACATTCCGTCACCCTCTATGCGTCCGAAGGGTCGCGTGGGGTGTTCGACCTCGTCCCCGTCTGCCCGCCGACCGGGTGCGCCTTCGACGACGTCTCGGAGGCGCGGATCGATGCGGCCGAGCACGCCGCCTATGTGCGGATCATGGATGCCGTCGCGGCCGGCGGATACGATTTCGTCCACAACAACAGCCTGCACTACCTGCCCCTGCTGCGGGCCGGCGAGCTCGCGGTTCCGATGGTCACCGCCCTGCACACGCCGCCCTTCGAACCGTTCGTGCGCGGCGTCCGGGCACGGGCCCGCGACATGACCTTCGCCGCCGTATCGCCCTCCCTGGCGCGTGAATGGCACGAGCTCATCGGAGAACCCGTTGTCATCGGCAACGGGATCGACCTCGGTGCCTTCCGCTACGCGCCGACCCCGACAGGCGAGCCGCACGCGATCTGGATGGGGCGCCTCGTGCCCGAGAAGGGCCCCCACCTCGCCATCGACGCCGCCCGCGCCGCCGGCCTGCCGCTGAAATTCGCCGGGCCGCGCTCGAACCCCGCCTACTGGGACAGCGAGATCGCGCCGCGCCTCGGTGCCGACATCACCTATCTCGGCCATCTCGGGCATGACGACCTCGCCCGCCGTGTCGGCGAGGCCCACGTCGCCCTGTGCACGCCGCGCTGGGAGGAGCCCTTCGGCCTCGTGCTGGCCGAGTTCCTGGCCTGCGGCACCCCGGTCGCCGCCTTCCGCCGGGGTGCGATCCCCGACATCCTCGACGCGTCCTCGGGCGTGCTCGCCGATGCCGACGATGTCGCGGATCTCGGACGGGCCGTGACCCGGGCCATTCGCCTGAACCGCGCCGATTGCCGCCGCCGGGCCGAGCACCTGTTCGATGCCGACGTGATGACCCAGCGCTACGAGGAACTCTACGCGATCGAACTGGAGCGCGCCGCCCGCGCGGCGACCGGGGCCCGCGTCAGCAATGCCTGAGATGGACCTGTCCCTGAGCCGGGCCGTGGTCTGCGTCCCGGCCCGCAACGAGGCCGAGGCGCTACCGCGCCTGATCCGCTCCCTCGACCGACAGCAGGGCACGGGGGACGGGGCCCGCCTGCGCGTCCTGGTGCTGGCCAACAACTGTACCGACGCGACCGCCGACACGCTCCGGGCGATGGCACGGGCCGGGGATGTGCCGAACCTCGACCTCCGGGTCGTCGAGGCGACGATACCGCCTCCGGACGCCCATGTCGGGACCGCGCGCCGCCGCGCCCTCGACGCCGGGGTGGAATGGCTCGCCGGCGATCGCGTCGCGGACGGGGTCCTGCTCAGCACCGATGCCGACGCGATCGTCCCCGAGGACTGGGTCCGGGCCAACCTGCGCGCCCTGCGCCGGGCCGAACTCGTGGGCGGGCGCCTCGTGCTCCAGGCCGACGAAGTGTCCGACACGCCGGTGTTGCGGGCCCTGCACGACCGGATCGAGGAATACTGGTCCGCGGTGCGCGGGCTCGAGGACGCGTTCGATCCGCCCGCGCACGATCCGGCGCCGCGCCACGGCGACCACGTGGCCGCGAGCCTGAGCCCGCGGGCCGATCTCTACCGCGCGGTCGGCGGCCTGCCGGTCCTGCCCTGCGGGGAGGACAACGCCCTGGTCTCGCGCGTCCGCCTGCACGGCGGCCGGGTCCGCCACTGCCCCCACGTCTCCGTGGCAGTCTCGGATCGCGGCATCGGCCGCGTCCAAGGCGGCATGGCCACCGAGATGACGCGACGGGCCCGCGTGGCGACCGGGGGCGAGACCTATTGCCTGCCCCCGGCCGCGCATTGGCGCGCCCTCATCGCGCGTCGCCGCGCGGTGGCCGCCAGCTTTACCGATCGTGCAGGAGTCGCGGCGGGTCTGGCGGCGCTCGGCATCGCGCCGGACGACATCGCCGCCATCGACCCGACCAACTGTCCCAACGCCATCGCGCTGGTCGAGCGTGTCGAGGCCCGGATCGGCGAGGGGATCCCCGAGGCGGTCTCCGTGCCGCTGGAGGAGGCCCTGGCCGGGTTGCACGCGATGCTCGCCGAGGCGCGTCCGGCGCGGGTCGCATGAGCCGGCGCCCCATCGGCTATTACGTCCACCACCAGGGGGCGGGCCATTGGCAGCGGGCCTGCCTCATCGCCGAGGCCCTCGACCGCCCTGTCACGCTGATCGGCACCCTGGCCGGGCTGGATACCGGGAAGGCCCCCGTCCCGGTCCTCGACCTGCCGGACGACCGCCTGCTCACCGCCTTCGACGGGCGGGACGGCGCGGCCGACCGGCCGGAGGCGCTGCACTACGCGCCCGTGGGGGCCGACAACGTCCGGGCGCGCATGGGGCGTCTGGCCGCCTGGATCACCGAATCGGATCCGGCCCTGATCGTCACCGACGTCTCGGTGGAGATCACCCTGTTCGCACGCCTGATGTCCGTGCCGACCCTGGCCGTGCGCCTCTCCGGCAACCGCACCGACACGCCCCATCGCGAGGCCTTCCGCAGCGCAGAGGCGGTGCTGGCGTTCTTCCCGCCGGAACTCGAAGCCGCCGGCACCCCGGACTGGGTGCGGGCGAAAACCCTCTATGCGGGAATGCCGGCGCCCGAGATTTCCGGCGGCACGGCCCTTGAGGACGGTTCCATCCTCGTCATCTACGGGCGCGGCGGCGCGGGCGGACAGATCGCCGACCTCGCGCAGGCGGCGCGCGCGGTGCCCGACCGGTCCTGGCACGTCCTCGGCCCCGTGGAAGGCGGAACCGGGCAGCGTCCATCGAACCTTCACCTGCACGGATGGGTCGCGGATCCGGGTCCGCATCTCGCCCGCGCCACTCTGGTGGTGGGCGGGGGGGGCGACGGCGTCGTCTCAGCCGTCGCGGCGCAGGCCAAGCGCTTCGTCTGCCTGCCGGAGCCCCGAGCCTTCGACGAGCAGGTCGCCAAGTCGGAAGCCCTGGCGGCGCTCGGCGCGGCGATCCACTGCCCCACCTGGCCCACGGCATCCGAATGGCCCGGCGTCATCGCGGCGGGCTTGCGCCTCGATCCGGCGCGCATCGGCGCCCTCGGTCAGCCGGGTACGGTGGCACGAGCCGCTCGCCTGATCGGCGCGGTCGCCGATCGGGCAGAAGCGCGCCGCCCCTGAGGTCAGAAGGGGCGCTCGGCGGGCAGCCGGGTGGCGGCGATTTCGTCCGGCGTAGGCTGGCGCAGGATCGTCGGGCCGCTGCGCCAGTCCGCACCGATCAGCCCGCGTGCCGCGAAGGCGTCGAGCCAGCCATCCATCGGCCAGAGGCCGTGCCGCGCCTGGAAACGCGTCGCGTTGCGCAGGATGTCGGCGAAGTGCTGCAGCGGCGGGTCGCAGGCGAGGTGGTGCTGATGGAAGGCCTGGGCCCCGCCGGTGAACAGCACCGGGATGCCGAGCGCATCGGCCCGGAAGGCCAGGTCCGTGTCCTCGGCCCCGTAGCCGTCGAAGCCTTCGTCGAAGCCACCCAAGCGATCGAAGGTGGTGGCGCGCACGCCGAAGGCGAGGGACCAGAACAGGCCGGCATTCTCGCAACGCGCCATCCCATCCCGGGGAAATTCGCGGACGGGATGGGTCTGTCCGGCTTGCCGCAGGCCCGCCTCCGTCCAGCCATCGGCCACGGCACCCGCCGGCAGGTAGCGGATCTCGCAGCAGATCAGGCCATCGGCCCGGGTCAGGTCGTCGCTGAGGCGCGGCACCAGGTCGGCGGACGGGATGCAGTCGACGTCGAGGAAGACGAGCCGTTCGGTCGTGGCCGCGCGCCGCCCGGCGTTGCGGGCCCGGGCCAGGGGAAGGCCGTCGGCGTCGAGGACGATCCGACGGATCGGAAAGCCGAGATCGGGCAGGGGTTCGGGCTCTGCCCCCATCTCCACGACGATGCAGGCTTCGGGATGAGGGCCGCGCGCCAGGCCTTCGAGCAGGCGGGCGAGGTGGGCGTCACGCCCCTTGTTGAGCGTGATGACGGTGGTGTCGGCGATCACGGGGCGGACGCGTCCATGCGAATGAAGATCTCGTGGGTGCCGGTGAAGCGGGCGATCATCGCGGGCTCCAGGCGAAAGCCCGTGGGGTCGTCCGAGATAAGGTCGGTGGTCTGCGAGCGATGGGCCGCGATCGCCTCGGCCTTGGCGGCGCGGTGGGCGCCGACATCGATCCGGAAGCCCGTCGGCGGATCGCCCACCTCGGTGCCCTCGGGCAGGGTCCAGCCCCAGACCGGGTAGGCGAAACTGGCGATCGGGCCGAGATGCGGCCGCGCCAACCGCACGATGGCGGCGGCGGCCTGATGGTCGCAATGCGGATCGTGTCCCCAGGTCACACAGACCGCCCCGGCGCCGCTGCGCCGCGCGATCTCCGCGATCCGGGCGGCGGCCGCCTCGGCGACGGGGCCGGCGCTCGGCACCCCGGCATCGGGCAGGCGCAGGAAGGTGACGGCCTCGGCCGGCACGCCGAGGGCGGCCACGGCTGCCAGGGTTTCCTGCTCGCGCAGGGCCCGCAGCTTCTCCGGGGGGTACAGGGCGGAATGGGTGTGCGAGCCGCAGCCGTCGCTGACGATCACCACCGCGACCGCCTGCCCCCGGGCGCGCGCCGCCGCCATCACGCCACCGCAGCCGAGGCTCTCGTCGTCCGGATGGGGTGCCACCACGACGAGGCCGGTTCCCCCGGTCAGGGCATCGAGGTCGGCAACGGGCAGGCGTTCGGCGTCGGCGAGGAAGGCATCGGCGTGCATGGGACGGGCTCGGGTCACGGCGCTCGAAGCGCGAGCGCTCCTGTTAGACGCCCCAGCCTGATCGATGCCTGAACGGCCCCCCCTTGCAGGGCCTTCTTACAGCGCCGTGCCGCTCGCCTCGGCGAAAGCCGCGATGCCGCCCGCATTCGTGAGCCAGATCTCCTCGCGGTGGGCCGCGATATGGGCGAGCGCCCGACGCAAGGGGCGCAGGCGGTGCGGCTGGCCGACGATGTAGGGGTGGAGCGCGATGCCCATCACCAGGGGGGCGCTGCGCGACTGCTCCCGCATCTCGTCGAACGCCTGCACGAGGGCATCGGCGAATTGCTGCCCCGTCTCCTTGCGCGCCACGACGGCGGGGATGTCGTTGAGTTCCTGCGGATAGGGCACCGCCAGGATGCGCCCGCCGTCGCGCGTCGCGAACCAGGTCGGCTGGTCGTCGTGGCACCAGTCGAGCAGGTAGCGGTAGCCCGCCTCCGCCAGCAGGTCGGGGGTGGTCCGGCTCTGCGAGATCCAGGGTCCGAGCCAACCCGCCGGAGCCTTGCCCTCGTGCCGCGTCAGCACCGCCGTCGCCTCCGCGATCAGGGCGCGCTCCTCCGCCTCGTCGCGGTCGCCCTGACGCTCGGAATTGGTGCGGCCATGCCCGACGATCTCGTCACCCCGCGCCCGGAACGCCTCGATCAGGCCGGGGCAATCCGCATAGAGGCGGCTGTTGACGAGGACGCTCGCGGGAAGCTCCAGCGCATCGAGGGTGTCCTTCACCCGCCATGCGCCGACCCGGTTGCCCCAGTCGCGCCAGGCGTAGTTCAGCACGTCCGGCTGCGGCCCGCCGGGTGCCAGTTCGGCGCCGAGACCGCCCCCGAAATCGAAGCCCTCCAGGTTCAGGGCGATGTAGACGGCGAGGCGCTTGCCCCCCGGCCAGTCGTAGACGGGCCGGTCGGGCAGGGCGCTGTAGGCATAGCGGCCGTGATGGGGCCGGGCGGTCTCGGTCATCGGGTGTCTCGGGGGATCAGGACGGGTTCAGCAGGGCGGGCCGGCGGCGGGACACCCAGTTCGTCGCGGCGTCGTAGGCGGCGCCGAGTTGCAGGCAGGCGCGCTCCCCGTTGTTCGGCCCGACGATCTGGATGCCGGAGGGCCGGCCGGCGGGATCGAATCCGGCCGGCACGTTGAGGGCCGGCAGGCCGCTCATGGTGACGGGAATCACCACCTCCATCCAGCGGTGATAGGTGTCCATGGGACGTCCCCCCACGCAGGTCGGCCAGCGCTCCGCGACGTCGAAGGGGAACACCTGCGTCGAGGGCATCGCGAGGAAGTCGTAGCGCTCCTGGAAGCGGCGCACGGCCTCGTACCAGGCGGTGCGGCCCTCCTGCGCGGCGGTGACCTGATCGGCGGAGAGGGCGAGCCCGCGCTCCACCTCCCAGACCGCCTCGGGCTTGAGCAGCGCGCGGTAGGCGGGCTCGTCGTAAAGCGGGCGTAGGTTGGCGGCGGTCATCCAGGCCCGCAGGGTCAGCCAGTCGCGCCAGACCTTGCCCATGTCGAAGCGGGGCCGGTCCCATTCCACGCGGGCTCCGATCGCCTCGAAGGCGGCGAGCGCGCTGCGGTCGAGGTCGAGAACGCCGGGCTCGAAGGGCAGGTAGCCGTTGAAATCGTCGAACCAGGCGATGCGCGCGCCGGAAAAGTCCCGCTTGAGGTCCTCGGCGAAGACGCTCGGGTCCTGGGTGTTCGAGTAGGGCACCCGCGCGTCGTAGCCGGCCTGCACCGAGAGCAGCAGGCCGATATCGGCGGGGGAACGCCCGATGCCACCCGAGACCCCGAGGCCGGCGGTGAAGGCGTCCCGGCTCTCGATCGGGATGCGGCCGTAGCCGGTGCGCAGGCCGAAGAGGTTGTTGAAGGCGGGCGGGTTGCGGAGTGACCCGGCATGGTCGCTGCCATCGGCCACGGGCTGCATCTGCAGGGCCACCGAGACCGCCGCCCCGCCGCTGGAACCGCCGGCGGACTTCTCCGGGTCGTAGGCGTTCCGGGTGGTGCCGTAGACCGGGTTGAAGGTGTGCGAACCGAGGCCGAATTCCGGCATGTTCGTCTTGCCGATCACGATCGCACCCGCCTTGCGCAGGCGCTTGACCATAATGGAATCGGCCGCCGCGATGCGGTCCTGGAAGATCGGCGAGCCTTGGGTGAAGGGCAGCCCCTTGGCCGCGTCGATGTCCTTCACCGCCAGGGGGAAGCCGTGCAGGGGGCCGAGGAACTCGCCCCGCGTCGCTTGCGCATCGCGCTCCTCGGCGGCGGCCAGAAGGTCCGCCCGGTCGCGCAGGGCCACGATGGCGTTGACGGCGGGATTCAGCCGCTCGATTTGGTCGAGATAGGCCGTCATGACCGCGACGCAGGAGACGCGTCGGGCGTGGATCGCGGCAGAGAGTTCGACGGCGCTGAGTTCCACAATCGAAGGCGCCGGTTTGTCGGGCTCGGCGTCGGGCGGTGCGCCGGTCGGTTCGACCGGGGATCGAGCTGGGTTCGGACTCATGCTCTGCCTCTGAGGCACGTTCGGGCGCGCGGCCGAGCGTCAGGCCGGCAGCCGGCGCTCCTGAAAGGCGTGGCAGGCAACCCCCTCCACGAGGGCCGGCACTTCCGCGCGGCAGCGGTCGTTGGCAAAGGGACAGCGCGGGTTGAAGGCGCAACCCGACGGCGGATTGATCGGGTTCGGGATTTCGCCCGAGACGGGGATGCGCTTGCGCCCGGTGAGGCCGATATCCGGCACCGCGTCGAGGAGCATGCGCGTGTAGGGATGTTTCGGAGCACGGAAGAGTTCCCGTCCGTCTGCGATCTCGACCACGCGTCCCAGATACATCACACCGATGCGGTTCGCCATGTGACGGACGACGGCGAGGTTGTGGCTGATGAACAGGTAGGTCAGCCCGAGCCGGTCCTGAAGGTCGCGCATCAGGTTGAGAATCTGGGCCTGCACCGAGACGTCGAGGGCCGAGGTCGGCTCGTCGCCCACCAGGAACTCGGCTTCCGATGCCAGCGCCCGCGCGATGGCGATGCGCTGGCGCTGGCCGCCGGAGAATTCGTGCGGGTACTTCACGCCGTCGTCGGGGTGCAGCCCGACGAGCCGGAGGAGTTCGCCGACGCGGGCGCCGATGGCGGCCTCGCCCTGGAGGAGGTTGAAGGCCCGGATCGGCTCGGCGATGATCCGGCGGACCCGCCAGCGCGGGTTCATCGAGGCGTAGGGATCCTGGAAGATCATCTGGATCCGCCGCCGCAGCCGGCGCCGGGCGGCGGCCTCGCGCGGGTCGGTCATCGAGATTCCGGTGATGCGCACGTCCCCCGCGCTCGGCGGCAGCAGGCCCACCACCATGCGGGCGACGGTGGATTTGCCGGATCCGGATTCGCCGACGAGCGCGAAGGTCTCGCCCCGGCGGATGGCGAAGCTGACGCCATCCACCGCCTTGAGGATCTGCTTCGGCTGGCGTTCGATGACGCGGTTCAGCCAGGGGCGCGACACATCGAAGGTCCGGCGCAGACCGTCGATGGCGACGTAGGGCGCGGGTGTCACGGGTGCGTTCATGCGGCCGACGCCTCCGACCGGTCGTAGAGATGGCAGGCGACGCGGTGGTCGCCGACGGGGATCGGGTCGGGCCGTTCGGCCACGCAGCGCGTGAAGGCGGAGGGGCAGCGCGGGTTGAAGGCGCAGCCCGTCGGGATGTTCGAGAGGCGCGGCATCGAACCGGGGATCTGGGCCAGCCGGTCGGTCTCCTGGGCGAGTGTCGGGATCGCCCCCATCAGGCCCTTGGCGTAGGGGTGGAGCGGGTTCTGCACGACGTCGCGCACGGGGCCGATCTCGGCGATGCGGCCCGAATACATCACCGCCACCCGGTCGGCGGCCTCCGCGATCACGCCCATGTCGTGGGTCACCAGCATCACGGCGGTGCCGCGCTCGGTGCCGAGGCGCTTGAGGAGCGCGATGATCTGGGCCTGCACGGAGACATCGAGCGCGGTCGTCGGCTCGTCCGCGATGATGAGCTCCGGCTCGGCGGCGAGCGCCAGGGCGATCACCACGCGCTGGCGCATGCCGCCGGAGAACTCGTGCGGGTAGCCGTCGATCCGCCGCTCGGGGGCCGGGATCCCCACCTCTGTGAGGAGGTCGATGGCTCGCTGCCGCGCGGCCCGCTCCGAGAGGTCGGTATGGGTGCGAATGGTCTCCACGATCTGGCGCCCTACCCGGTAGAGCGGGTTCAGGCTGGTGAGCGGATCCTGGAAGATCATGCCGATGCGCCGGCCCCGGATGCGCCGCATGGCCTCCGGGGACAGATTGTCGATCCGCTCGCCCTTGAGCAGGATCTGTCCCCCGACGATGCCGCCGGGCGGATCGATGAGCCCGATCACGGCCGAGCCGGTCACCGACTTGCCGGCGCCGGATTCCCCGACGACGCCAAGGATCTCGCCCCGCGCGATGTCGAAGGAGACGTCGTCGATGGCGGTCAGGGTGCCGCGCCGGCCCGCGAAGGCTACGCGCAGGTTGCGGACCGAGAGAACGGGTTCTGTCATTGCAGCTTGGGGTTCAGGGCGTCGCGCAGCCAGTCGCCGAGCAGGTTGATCGCCAGGACGAGGCCGGCGAGCGCCAGCCCCGGAAAGGCGACGATCCACCACTCGCCGGAGAACAGGAAGCGGTTGCCGGTGCGGATCAGGGTGCCGAGCGAAGGCATCGAATCGGGCAGGCCGGTGCCGAGAAACGAGAGCGTCGCCTCGGTGATGATGGCCAGCGCGAGGTTGATGGTGGCGATGACGAAGACCGGCCCGAGCACGTTCGGCAGCACGTGGCGGACCATGATGACCGGTGCGGACAGGCCGATGAGCCGCCCGGCCTGGACGTAGTCCTTGTTCTTCTCCACCAGCACCGAGGAGCGCACGGTGCGGGCGTACTGCACCCAGAACGAGAGGCCGATGGAGAGGACGATGAGGCCGATGGCGGCCTCCGTGTCCATCTGGCTGCCGAGCGCGGACTTCGCGACGCCGTCCACCACCAGGGCGATCAGGATCGCCGGGAAGGTGAGCTGCACGTCGGCGACCCGCATGATCAGCGTGTCGATGAACCCGCCGAAATATCCGGCCACCAGCCCGAGCAGGATGCCGAGGGTGCCCGAGACGAGGACGCCGAGGAGGCCGACCACGAGGGAGAGCCGCAGGCCGTAGAACACCGCCGAGAGCACGTCGCGGCCCTGGTCGTCGGTGCCCAGCGTGAACGGCGCGACGCCGTCCGGATACCAGAGCGGCGGCAGGCTCGAATTGATCAGTTCGAGCTGGGCCGGGTCGTAGGGGTTCTGCGGCGAGATCCATGGCGCGGCGACCGCCAGGACGACGAAGAGCAGCGTCACCGCGAAGGCGCCCATCGCCAGCTTCGAGCGCCGGAAGCTGGCGTAGACGTCGGAATCGAGGAAGCGGGCCAGGGTCGAGCGCCGGGGCGGCGCCGGCATCTCCTGCACGGACGCGCTCATGGGGCCCGTCCCGTGGACAGGCGCAGGCGGGGATCGACGATGGTGTAGAGCACGTCCACCACGAGGTTGATGACGACGAAGATGGCGGCCACCAGCAGCAGGTAGGCGGCCATGATGGGGATATCGACGTTCTGCACCGCCTGGACGAAGAGCAGGCCCATGCCCGGCCACTGGAACACCGTCTCGGTGATGATCGAGAAGGCGATTACCGAACCGAGTTGCAGGCCGGCGATGGTGATGACCGGGACCAGCGTGTTCTTCAGGGCGTGCCCGAGGTGGATGGAGCGGGTGGTCAGGCCCCGTGCCCGGGCGAAGCGGATGTAGTCGGTGCGCAGCACCTCCAGCATCTCGGCCCGCACCAGCCGCATGATCAGCGTCATCTGGTACAGGCCCAGCGTCACCGAGGGCAGGATGAGGGCGCGCAGGCCGGACGCGGTAAGGAACCCTGTCGTCCACCATCCGAGTCGAACGGTGTCGCCCCGACCGAACGAGGGCAGCCAGCCCAGCGTCACCGCGAACAGGAAGATCAGCAGGATGCCGATCAGGAAGGTCGGCAGGCTGATCCCGATCAGAGAGACCGCGAGGAACACCTTGGCGAGCCAGGTCTCGCGCCGCAGGGCGCAGTAGACCCCCATCAGGATGCCCACGGTGAGGGCGAACAGCGTGGCGCAGAGGGCGAGTTCGAGGGTCGCGGGCATGCGCTCGGCGAGCAGGGCCGAGACCGGCTGGCGAAACTGGTACGAGGTGCCGAATTCGCCCCGCGCCACGTTGCCGGCATAGCGCAGGAACTGCACGACCACGGGATCGTCGAGGCCGAGGTCCTTCCGGATCGCGACGCGCTCCTCGTAGGGCGTGTCGACGCCGACGATCTGATTCACCGGGTCACCGGCGAAGCGGAACATCGAGAAGGCGATCAGGCCCACCGCGAACAGGACCGCGATGGACTGGAGCAGGCGCTGGAGGATGAAGGCGATCATCGGTGAAGGCCTTCCGCGGGAGATCCGGTCCGGCCGATCACCGGCCAGGGGAAGCGCGCCGTCATTCCGGCGCGCTGGAGGCGAGCCCGGACCCGCAGGGGCGCCCCAGCGGCGTGCAATCCAGAACCGCTGATGGCGTTAACTCCTGCCTGGACGGCGGGTCCGGATCCTGGGCACCGCTGGGCGGCCCCACGATGACGGCGTGCTTTGTGGAATGATCCTCGGCTGCGAACCCATTCCGGTTGCCGCCCGAGATCGAAGCCCGGCCCACGCACCTCTACAAACCTCTCGCGGGATCTCACGGCTGCTTCGACACCCAGTACAGCATCAGCATGTTGTCAGGGCGCTGGGTCAGGGTGACCTTCTTCGACACGCCCCAGGCGAGCGCCTGCTGGTGGAGCGGAATGAAGCCCCAATCGGCCTGGATCTGGTCGAAGCCTTCCTTGATCTGCGCGTTGCGCTTGGTCTGGTCGGTCTCGGCCTCCGCGGAATCCGCGAGCGCATCGACCTTCGGGTTGCAGTAATTGCCGAGGTTCCAGTTGCCCCGGCCCGGCTTGGAGCCGTTCCGGCAGCCGGCGATCTCGAACAGGATGTTGTGCGAATCCTGGGAGGAGGGGGTCCAGCCGACGAGGTAGAACGACGTGTCGTAGGCCGGCGCCAGCACCTTGGCGAAGTACTTGGCTTTCGGCTGTGCGTTGAGGTTCACCTTCACGCCGACGCGGGCCAGCATCGAGACGACCGCCTGGCAGATCGCCTCGTCGTTGACGTAGCGGTCGTTCGGGCAATCCATGCCGAGCGAGAACCCGTCCGGATAGCCGGCCTCGGCGAGCAGCGCCTTGGCGCGCTTGGGGTCGTAATCCGGCCGCTTGATCTCGTCGGCGCGCGGGAAGAGCACCGGCGCGATCAGCAGGGCGGAGGGCGTCGCCTGGCCCCGCATGACGCGCTTGGCGATCGTCTCCTCGTCGATGGCCCGGTAGAAGGCCTCGCGCACGCGGACATCCTTGAACGGGTTCTTGCCCTTGACGTTCGAGTCCTTCAGCTCGTCGCGGGACTGGTCCATGCCGAGGAAGATCGTGCGCAGTTCCGGCCCGGCCATCACCGTGCTGGTGCCGCTGGCGTTGACGCGCTGGGCATCCTGCAGGGGCACGGGTTCGATCCAGTCGACCTCGCCGGAGATGAGGGCGGCGACGCGGGTGGCATCGTTCTGAATCGTGGTGAAGACCGCCTCGTCGAGGTTCGATTCCGCCTTGCCCCAGTAATTCGGGTTCTTCTTGAACACCGTGCGCACGCCGGGCTGGTGTTCGCTGACGATGAAGGGCCCGGTGCCATTCTCGTGGAGCGCCGCGTAGCTGGTGGCGGTGGCGCTCGGCAGGGTCGGCGACACGGCCCCGTGCTTCTCGGCCCAGGCCTTTGACATGATGTACCAGGTCGAGAACTGGTAGAGGGCGATGGGGTTTGGGCTCTTCAGCACCATGTCGACGGTGTGATCGTCGACCTTCACCCATTCGGCGTCGGACGGGACGTTGGTGGTGAAGTTCGAGCCCGGCGCCCGCACGCGGGTGGCCGAGAAGATCACGTCGTCGGCGGTGAAGGGGGAGCCGTCGTGGAACGTGACGCCCTTGCGCAAGTGGAAGCGCCAGCGCGTCGGCTCCGGATTTTCCCAAGACTCGGCGAGCATGGGGGCGAGCTTCAAATTTTTGTCGCGCGTGATGAGCGAGTCGAAAATGGCGCCGTGCATCCCGATCGTGAAGCTTTCCTTCAGCGAGTAGGGATCGAGGGATTTGATGTCACCCTGGAAAGCGAAGCGAAAGACGTTGGCAGCCGCGGCGGGAGCCGGAGCGGACAGGCCGAGACCTCCGGCGAGGAGTGTCGCCGAGACGAACGCTTTGACCGTTGACTTCAACAAGGCAGCCATCCTCTTCGAGCGTGCTTCCCACGCGGCTTCACCCACCTTGGCATGGATCGGGCCAAGCTCGAACGCCCTTCTCCGCGCCATCCACCTCGATGCGGAGGGGAAGCCTGGACACCGGGCCAAGCGCCGCGCCTGAGCGGATCCCTGCCTAGAAATCAGTCAATCGCCGCAAATCGGTCAAGACGCGGTCATGTCGCGCTTCCCCGGGACACGCGGCGTCCCCGGCCGGGTGAACAGCCGGGCACCGGCACCGGTTGACCGTGCATCTCCTCACACGCGAGCCCCGGGAGCCGGAACCGCATGGCCTTCACGCGCAAGCCCCTCGACCAGCAGGTCATCGTCATCACGGGAGCCTCCAGCGGCATCGGCCTCGCCACCGCCCGGATGGCGGCACAGGCCGGCGCGAAGGTCGTGCTCGCCGCGCGCAACGGCGACGTGCTGGCGGAAGTCCGGCGCGAGATCGAGGCGGCCGGGGGCGAGGCCCTGCATGTTGTGGCCGATGTCGGCGAACGCGCCGAGGTGCAGGCCATCGCCGACCAGACGATCGAACGCTTCGGGCGCATCGACACCTGGGTCAACGATGCCGGCTTGTCGATCTTCGGGCGCCTGGAGGAGGTCACCGACGCCGACCATCAGCGCCTGTTCCAGACCAATTTCTGGGGGGTCGTCTACGGCTCGCTGGTGGCGCTGCCGCACCTCAAGGCTTCGCGCGGAGTATTGATCAACCTCGGCAGCGTCGCCTCGGACATCGCCTTTCCGTTGCAGGGCATGTACTGCGCCAGCAAGCATGCCATCAAAGGCTTCACCGATGCCTTGCGCATCGAATTGGAATCGGCGGGCGATCCGGTCGCCGTGACGCTGATCAAGCCGGCCTCCATCGATACGCCCTTCCCGCAGAACGCCCGCAACTACACCGACCACGAACCGAAGCTGCCGCCGCCGATCTACCGGACCGAGGAGGTCGCCAACGCGATCGTGCACGCGGCCGTGCATCCGCAGCGCGACATCTATATCGGCGGCGGCGGGCGCCTGATGAGCAGCGCCAAGCGCATGGCCCCCCGGGCCTTCGACCGGGTCGCCCGCACCATGACGGCGCAGCAGCAGCGGGCGGAGGCACCCCGCGACCGGGGCGGCGCCCTCTATGCGGCGGGGCTCGGCGGCCGCGTCGCCGGCGATCATCCGGGCTACGTCATGCGGCGCAGCTTCTATACGCGCAGTGCCCTGCATCCGCTGGCGACCGCCGCCGTGGTGGCGGGTTTCGGACTTGCCGCCGCCAGCCTCCTTGGCGGCAGCCGGCGTCACTCTTGAGCGAAAGGGCACTGCCGGACGGCGGAAACGGGGGAGGGCAGGGACATGGCGGATCTCGCACACACGCTTCAGCGCTTCGAGGCGCTGATGCTCGCCGAACAGCCCGTCGATATCGGACAGGCCGACGACGCGATCTGGGCCTATCTCGCGCAATCGCATGGAAGCACGGCGCAGATCGCGGCCCTGGATCGCCTGAGCGCGGAGGCCGCTCGGCTGAAAGGGCCCTCGCCGTTCCTGCCGCACCTGCGCACTGCCCTGGAGCGGCACCGGGCCCGCCTTACCGAACCCTCGGCCTGACCCGGGATCCACCCCGGCCGCTTTGCGTTTCGAGAGCGTGCTTCAAATAGGCGCAAGACCGACCCGGCTCTCTTTGGCTAGAGAGGGCGACGCCTCTTGCCGGACCCAGGGCTGCGTGTGGACAACGTTCGGCTATCCGGACGCCGTTACATTTAGCATGGGGATTACTTGATCAATTGTACACCGACCTCAACCTAGGTTAATGTTCGAAAACATACGAAGTTGTTCTGTCATCTTACGCGTTCTGGGACCGCAGGCTAAAGGCCTCTTCGTAACGTGCCGCTGTCGTGCTTCTTTCACAGCGGCCATACGGGTTGGCCGGGAGACGACGCCGCCGGGTCATGGGACCGGCTTCTTGCCGGACCCGGGCATTGCGACTCCGTCGGGTCCGGGCCGGATCGCACGATAGACGCCCTGATACGGACGCCGAATTGCCTTCCAGATCTGCCGCTCCGCGCCCCGACATGTCCAACCCGCTGGTTCGAAAGCTCGAAGCCTTCGGTCGGCTCACGACCGCCGAACGCGACATCCTCGAACGGATCAGCGCTCCGAGCCACCTCGTCGGCGCGCGCATCGATCTGATCCGCGAGGGCGATCCCCCCGATGGCGTCGTCCTCATCATGGAGGGGATCGCCTGCCGCCAGAAGCACCGGGCGAACGGGTCGCGCCAGATCACCGCCTACCTCGTGCCGGGCGACGCCTGCGACCTCGACGTGGCGCTGCTGAGCCGGATGGATCACACCATCACGACGCTCTCCACCTGCCGCGTCGTGCGCATCCCGAGCGATGTGGTGGCACGTCTGATGGCCGAGCATCCCGCCATCGCCAAAACCCTGCGGATGGCCACCCTCGTGGACGAGGCGACCTTGCGCGAGTGGCTCGTCAACGTGGGGTGCCGCTCCGCCATCGAGCGGATCGCGCACCTGTTCTGCGAGCTGCTCGTGCGCCTCCAGGTCGTCGGCTTGGCCAGCGAGGATTCCTACGAGCTTCCCGTCACCCAGTTGGACCTCGCCGACACCGTCGGGCTCTCCAACGTTCACGTGAACCGCTCGCTCCAGGAACTCAGGCGCCAGGGTGTGATCGAACTGAAGGGTCGGACCCTGAAGATCCTCGACCGTCACAGGCTCAAGACGATCGCGGAGTTCAACGCCCGCTACCTGCACCTGGGCCCACGCGCCGTGGCCTGACCGGAACGCGGAGGCGCGTCGCGGACGGGACAATCCTCGTCGAAACGACGTCCGATCGAAGCTGTTTCCAGCTTATGTCAATGCGAGCCCCGGCTCCGACGGGCATGTTGACCGGGTCGGGCGCTCATGGGTGTTCGGCGGGTCTCGCTGATGCCTTGCCCCCGATTGCATCGGCGAGACCCCATTTTCTTGTCGCGGCGCTTCCGGTCCCGACGCCGTGCGCCGATCCGGCATGCCGCTCAGGCGCCTGAATCTCTCTCGCGCAGGAAAGCGTCGACGCAGGCCGGGTCGAAATGCGAGTCCGCATTCGTCCGGATGTGGTTGAGCGCCTCCGCCTCGCTCCAGGCCTTCTTGTAGGGCCGCTCCGAGGTGAGGGCATCGAAGACATCCGCGACGGCGACGATGCGACCGGCGAGCGGGATCGCCTCACCCTCAAGTCCGAGCGGGTAGCCGGTCCCGTCCCAGCGCTCGTGATGCGTGGCGGCGATCTCGGCCGCCAGCTGCATGAGGCTGGAGGAACCCGCTTCGAGGATTCGCCGGCCGCGCTCGGCATGGGTCTGCATGGCGCTGCGCTCCTCCGCCGTCAGCGGGCCGGGCTTGAGCAGGATCGCGTCGGGCACGCTGATCTTGCCGACATCGTGCATCGTCGAAGCGAGGCTCAATTGCTCGACCTGCTCCTCGGGCAGGCCGAGGCCCCGGCCGATCGTCGCCACGAGGTGGGCGACCCGCGCCACATGGTTGCCGGTCTCGTTGTCCCGGTGCTCGGCGGCCTTCATGAGCATCATGACGATCTCGCGTTCCCGCGCGGCGATCAGGGCCGTGGCCGCCTTGACCTCGCGATCGAGCCAGGCCGCCCGGTCCATCTGATCGAGGCGCGCCTGGTTCAGCGCCAGGAGGTTCGACACCCGGGCCCGGATCTCCACCGCGTCGAAGGGTTTCGCCAGGAAGTCCGTGGCGCCTGCCGTCAGGGCTTCGCGGCGCAGGCTGCGCTGATCGAGGCTCGTCACCATGACGATGGGCACGTGCGCGAAGCTCGGGATCAGCCGGGCGCTGCGGATGAACGCCACCCCGTTCATCCCGGGCATCTCGAAATCCGAAATCGCCACGCCGATGTCCGTCGCATTCCCACGCACGAAGGCGAGGGCTTCGACGGGACAGGTGAAAGCCTGGACCGTGCAACCGGGCAGATCGCGGATGACCTCGGCGAGCAGCAGATTGTTGAGCGGCGCGTCGTCGAGGATGAGCACGTACATCGAAGGCGTTCCGCGTTCCGGCCCCGGGGATCGCCGGGGGCTGCCTGCCGAAGGCGCCCCTTCGGGCGGCACCCGCGCGTCAGCCCGACAATCCGGGTTGGTCTCCACCATCATAGCAAAATGGTGGGTTTGTCGCCGGCCAAGGTGGAGCACGCATCGACCGCACGGCCCTCTGCCGGCTGCGAAGCCGAACCGGGCGGGGAACGTCGCGGGTGGGCGGCCGATGCCGTGAGCCTCAGGCGGAACGCCGCGGCACGCCGAGGCCGTCGCCGAGGTGCGAGCGGCACCGCTTCAGGCTGGCGAAGGCGGTGCCGGAATCCCGTGCGAGGTGGACCAGCGGGCGGATCTGCGATGGGTCGCGGGCGACCGCCGAGAGCACGGCCCGGATGTCGGGCTCGCCGTTCGGTTTCAGGGCCTTGGCGGCGAAGGCCGGAATGGCGCGCGCGGCCGGATCGCACACGATGCGGAGAGCCGCGAAGGGTAGACCGTGCCGCTCTGCGAACGCGGCGGCCACGTGCGATTCCATATCGACACCGGCGGCTCCGGTGGCCCGCCGCAGTGCCGCTTTGTGCGCGACGGTGAGCACGGCCGCGTCGACGCCCGCCAGCACCGCCGACCGCACCCGCAGCCCCGATCCGTCGAGCGCGCGCCGCATGGCTTCCACGATGGCGGGATCGGCGACATGCCGGCCACTCGGGGTAACGATGGCTGTGGCCACCAGAACATCGCCGGGCAGGAGGTCGGGATCGAGGCCGCCCGCGATGCCGATGCTCACCACCGCGCGGCAGCCGGGCTCCGTCCGCTGGGCGAGCAGGGCCCGCAGTCGGGCCGGGTCGCCCCCCGCTCCGATGGCAGTGACGCCCGGGCCGGCGGCGAGCCGCGCCTCCTTCGCCAATCCGGTCACGGCGAGGACGGGCAGGGGCTGCGATAGGGTGCTGGCACTCATGATTCGTCCGCGATGCCGCGTCCCGCATCGGGTGCGGCCGGCCGAGGGGCGCGGTTGCGGGACCGCGCCCGGGATTCACATCCCGAACGCGACGTTCCGGGTATTGCTGCGCTTGAGGTTGCGGTAGCGCGCCATGGCCCAGAGCGGGAAGAACTTCGGGTAGCCGTGATAGCGCAGGTAGAACACGCGCGGGAAACCCGTAGCGGTGTAGCGCTCCTCGGACCAGAAGCCGTCGGCGCCCTGCGTACGGGTGAGATAGTTGATGCCGCGCGTCACCGCCGGATCGTCGGCCTCGCCCGCCGCCATCAGGGCGAGGAGCGCCCAGGCGGTCTGGGAGGCCGTGGAGTAACCGGGCTCGAAGGCCGGATCGATCTTGTAGGAGGAGGCATCCTCGCCCCAGCCGCCATCCGGATTCTGGATCCGGATCAGCCAGGCCACCGACTTGCGGATTTCCGGCGAGGCCGGGTCGACCCCGGCGGCATTCAGGGCGCAGAGCACCGACCAGGTGCCGTAGATGAAGTTCATGCCCCAGCGGCCGTACCAGGAGCCGTCCTCCTCCTGATCGTTCAGGAGGTAGATCACGCCGCGATCGAGGGCCTTCGAACTGGCGCGGGTCTCGCCGAGCTGGGACAGCATCGAGACGACGCGGGCCGTGACATCGGCGGTGGGCGGATCGAGCAGCGCGCCGTGATCCGAGAACGGGATGTGGTTGAGGTAATGGTGGTTGTTGTCGGCGTCGAACGCCGCCCAGCCACCGTCGCTCGATTGCAGGCCCTCGACCCATTCGCGGGCCCGGGCGATGGCGTTCGCGTAGTCGGGCACATCGGCGACCGGACCGTGCTGACGGGTGGCCCGGTCCATGGCCATGACCACCACGGCGGTGTCGTCGAGATCGGGGAAATGCGGGTTGGCGTACTGGAAGGCCCAGCCGCCGGGACGCACGTTCGGCCGTCCGGCCGCCCAGTCACCCTTGATGTCGAGCACCTGCAGGGGCTTCAACCAATCGAGGCCGCGCCGGGCCTGGTGCTCGGCATCGGGTCCGCCCGCTTCGAGCAGGGCATGGCCGGCGAGCGCCGTGTCCCAGACCGGGGACAGGCAGGGCTGCACGTAGGCCTCGTGCTCCTTGACGACGACGAGCTTCTCGATCGCCTCACAGGCGATGCGCACCTGCGGGTGATCGGCGGGGTAGCCGAGCACGTCGTACATCAGCACGGTGTTGACCATGGCGGGGAAGATCGCGCCGAGGCCGTCATCGCCGTTCAGGCGCTCGCTGACCCAGGCCACAGCCTTGTCCATGGCGCGCTCGCGGCGCTTCTTCGGGAAATAGTCCTGCGTGACCTGGAGCATCCGGTCGATGGCCCCGAAGATCGGCGTCCACGGCCAGGTGGCATGCGGGCTGCCCGGCCAGGTGCGCACCGTTGCCGGAGGCGCCACGAACAGCTCCGGGATACCGACGCCGCGCGGGTTCTTCGCCAGCGGCTTCCTGGCCTGGATCACCAGCATGGGCACGATCACGCAACGCGCCCAGTAGGAGACCTTGTCGAGGTGGAACGGGAACCACCGCGGCAGGTGCATGATCTCGACGGGCATCACCGGCACGGCGCGCCACGGCACCTCGCCGTAGAGGGCGAGCAGGAACCGGGTGAACACGTTGGCGTTGGCCGCGCCACCGCGCGAGAGGATGGCCTCGCGGGCCCGGCGCATGTGCGGCGCTTCGATGGAATCGCCGATCATCTTGAGGGCGAAGTAGGCCTTGACGCTGGCGCTCATGTCGAACGGGCCGTCATGGACCAGGGCCCAGCCACCGTGCTTGCCCTGCGTACGCCGCAGGTAAGCGCCGATCTTGGCCTCCAGCTCCGCCGGAATTTCCGTTGCCCGGAACTGGTGGAACATGATGTATTCGGAGGGGATGGTCGCATCCGCCTCGAGTTCGAAGCACAGGTGTCCGTCGGCATGCGCCAGGGCGGTCAGCGCCTGGGTCGCACGCACGACGCCGCGATCGACGTCCTCGAGTGAGATCTCCTGCGTCTTGGGGCGCTGCAGCGCCTCGACCTTCCTGTATGCGTCCCGCATCGTCCTCGCCTCACCGGCCGCGCTTGCAGCGGCCCTACCTCACGCCGCGCCGCGCGCCAGTGCCTGTCCGCACGTCCCGTCCTTTCGGACGAGAGCGTGCGCGGCGGTCGTCCCAGAACGGATAGCTCCCTCGATCGTCGAAGGCAGACCGGTCGCGGTCCAGTCGCCTGCCAGGACGAGATTCGCATGGGCCGTCACGGCGCCGGGGCGCCGCGCGGCCTCGGCGGGCGTTGCCGCGAAGGTCGCCCGCTTCTCCTTGACGATCTGCCAGCTTGGCAGTTCCGGCGCAAGTCCGGTCAAGGTCACGATCTCGGCCCAGATCCGACGTCCCAAATCTTCGCGGGGCACATCGAGTAGTCGATCTGCTCCACTGATCGTCACGGATAGACGATCCGGATACGCGAACAGCCACTCCGTCAATCCGTTCACCACGCCGAGAAGTAATGGCGATCCCGGAGGCGGGACAATGGCGAAATGGGCATTCACGATGGACCGGTGGCTCTGCGGAGCCGGCAGGTCGGGCAGCAGGTCGCTGGCCACCCAGGGCGGCAGCGCCAGCACGACCGCATCATCCGGCCCGAGACTGACCGATTCGTCGCTGAACACGAGGCCGTCGATCCGGCCGTTCCCGAGAGTCAGGCTGCGCAGGCGATGCCCGAAGCGGAGTTCGGCACCACGCTGCGTCAGGTAGGCCACCGCCGGGTCGACGAAGGCGGCCGAGAGCCCCTCGACCGCGACGAGGGGCCGGCAGGCCTTTCCGCCCGCTCCGAGCGTCTCGCGCAGGATCTTCGCGGCGAGGCCCGTGTCGCTCTCCTTCGGATCGGTGTTGAGGGCCGCCAGCAGTACCGGGTGCCAGAGCCGTTCGTAGAGGGTACCCTCGCAGGCCATGCTCTCGCCGATGGTCCCGCCCTGGCCCGGCGCCTTGCCGGCGGCGGCCTTCAGGATGCCAAGCGGCGCGAGGTAGTCGCGTGCCGAGGTCCCCGGCACGCGGCGCGAGGCCTGGAGCACCCACCACGGCACGCGGCCGGCATTGGGGCGCAGGGTCCAGCGCTCGCCCGTCTTCAGGTCGGCGAAGGGGAAGGCAGCCTCGTCCGGGCCGCTCAGGGCGCTCGCCGGCGCGCCGATCGTGCGCATGAAGCCCAGCGCCGAGGTGTTGCCCGACAGGAGCAGGTGGTTGCCGTTGTCGATGGTGAGGCCGAGGGTCGGATCGTAGTACGAGCGGCAGCGCCCGCCGGCCTGCTTGGCTGCCTCGTGCACGATGACGCGCGCGCCCCGCTCGACGAGCGAGACGGCGGCCGAGAGGCCGGCGAGGCCGGCGCCGACGACGTGAACGGTGCCCGCCATCAGACGATCCCGTGGCGGAGGGCGACGCCGAGCAGCGCGAGCTTGCCCGGCTTCACCCGCGCGCGCGGCTTCTGCCATCCGCGCGCCAGCAGCGCGTCGAGGTAGAGCCGGTAGGCCGCGGCCATGAGGCGGGGCGCCTTGGTCACCTTGCGCGGGCAGCGCCCGATGATCTCCCAGGTCGCGCGGTAATGGGCATCGGCCTCCGCCGCGACGGCCGCGCAGACCTCGCCGATGCGGGGATGGTCGATCGCGGCCTGGGGCGTCGGGGCGGTCAGGCCGATGGCGGCAAGCTTCTCGCGCGGCAGGTAGAGGCGGTTGCGCTCGGCATCCTCGTCGATGTCGCGCAGGATGTTGGTGAGTTGGAGCGCACGGCCCTCGTGGTGGGCGAGCGCGATGCCCTCCGCCTCGGCCACGCCGAACACGCGCACGGACAGGCGGCCGACCGCGCTGGCGACGCGGTCGCAATAGAGGTCGAGGGTGGCCTCGTCGGGGGCGACGATGTCCTCGAAGGCATCCATCGCCATGCCGTCGATCACGGCCTGGAAGTCGTCCCGCAGGAGTCCGTAGCGGCGGATCGGCACCACGAGATCCTGCACGCGTGCCGCCGGCCGCCCGGCGTAGAGATCGTCGATGTCGGCGCGCCAGCGGTCGAGTTCGGCCGCGCGGACCGGTGCCGGGCCGCCGTCGTCCGCGACATCGTCCACCGCCCGGCAGAAAGCGTAGACGGCGTACATCGCCTCGCGGCGCTCCGGCGGCAGCAGCCGCATCGCCGTGTAGAACGACGAGGATTTCGCCGGCAGGGCGGCGACCTCGGACGGCGCGGATTCGGTGGCCGGGGACAGGGTGGCGCTCATGCGTGGCTCCCTCGCGCCGTCTTCAGGGCCTGCGCGCGCAGGGTCCGGCCGCGCAGAGGGCGTCGGGCCAGCGTCGCGGCGATGCCGCCGAACGCGGTCAGCGCGAAGGCGGCCTTGCCGTGATGGACCTTCTCGGAGAGCGGGTCGCGCTCCATCAGGCCCCGGCAGAGGACGACGGCGAGGCGGTGGATCGCGGCGATCTCGAGGCTCAGGCGCAGGTCCGCGATGAGGTCGGGCAGCACCGCGCCCTCGTCGAGGAGCAGCATGGTCTTCTCGGCAAGATCGCGGATCACGTTGCGCAGCGCCGGCGAGGCCTTGTCGGCGCCGAGTTCCGAGATCGCCGCGCCGTGCCGGTCCAGGGCATCCTGCGGGATGTAGACCCGGTCGAGTCCGCGAAAATCCTTCCCGCAATCCTGCAGGTGGTTGATGATCTGCAGGGCGGCGCAGATCGCGTCGGACGGCCCCCAGACGACACTGCGATCCTCGCCGTGCACGTCGAGGACATAGCGGCCGACCGGCATGGCGGAGAGCCGGCAATAGGCGATGAGTTCGTCCCAGTCCGCGTAGCGGTTCTTGCGCGCGTCCAGGCGAAAGGCATCGAGGAGTTCGAGGGCGTGGGTCGGGCCGAGCCCACGCGCCGCCAACTCCCGCCGCAGCGGCACGGCGGCGGAATCGGACGGGTTCGTTCCGGTCAGGTCGGCGGCCAGGGCGTCGAGGAGTTCGACCTTGCGCTCGGGCATCAGACCGTTGTGATCGGCGACGTCGTCGCCGGCCCGCACGAAGTCGTAGAAGGCCAGGATCGCGCTGCGGTGCCGCGGGTGGATCAGGTGGGAGGCGACGGGAAAGTTCTCGTCGCGATAGCCCTTGCCGGTGCGCGCCTCGGTGGCCGTCTGGATCGTCGCGCTCATCTCAGGCGTCCCTCCTGACGGAACCACGCGATCGCATCCGACAGACCTTCGCGGTAGGGGCGGGCGCTGTAGCCGAGTTCGGCCCGCGCCTTCGCGTCGGAAAAGAACATCCGGTAGCGCGACATCTTGATGCCGTCGATGGTGGCGAAGGGCGCCTTGCCGGTGAAGCGCGCGATCTGCTCCGACACGAAGGCGATCGGATAGACCACGGCGCGGGGCAGGTTCACGGTCGGCGGCTTGCGGCCGACCATGCCGGCGATGTCGGCGAGCATCTGCGAGAGCAGCACGTTCTCGCCGCCGAGGATGTAGCGCTCGCCGATGCGCCCGTGCCGGAGCGCCAGCAGGTGTCCGGCGGCCACGTCGTCCACGTGAGCGAGGTTGAGGCCCGTATCCACGAAGGCGGGCATCCGGCCGAGGGCGGCCTCCAGGATGATGCGTCCGGTCGGGGTCGGCTTCACGTCGCGCGGACCGATGGGCGTCGAGGGATTGACGATGACCGCCGGCAGGCCGTTGCGCGCCACCATCTCCTCGACCACGCGCTCGGACACGACCTTGCTGCGCTTGTAGGCGCCGATGGCCGTCCCGGGCGTGAGGGGGCGGCTCTCGTCGGCCGGCGTGCCGTCGTCGTGCGGCTTGATGGTCGCGACGCTCGACGTATAGACGATGCGCTCGATCCGGGCCCGCAGGGCCTCCTCCATCAGGATGACGGCGCCGTCACGGTTGGTCGCGACGATCTCCTCCGGGTCGGGCGCCCAGAGGCGGTAATCGGCGGCCGCGTGGACGAGGTAGCGCTGACCCTGAAGGGCCCGTGCGACGGCGGCGCGGTCGCGCATGTCGCCCTCGACGATCTCGACGTCGGTCCAGGTCAGGTTGGTGCGCGGCGAGGTTGCGCGCACCATGATCCGCACCGGAAAGCCCGCCTTCCGGAAGACATCGACCAGGGCCGCTCCCAGGAAACCGCTCGCGCCGGTGATGAGAACCGGGCCGGCGTCGAACGGGCCGGAAGGGGTCGCCTGTGGCATTTCTCTCGTAAGGGTCTGAGGATCTTGAACGCGTGCCGGGCCCGAGGCGAACCTCGGACCCATGAATGGCGCGCTTTTGTCATCGAAACCGCCACCGGACAAGCGCAACGGAGCCACACCCGGGCTGCAAAGCCCGGGGGTCTCAGCGCCGGCCGAGGCGGTTCAGGCGAGGCGCAGGCGCCCCGACTGACCGGCCTTCCGCTCGGGCAGTGCGGCCTTGACGACCTTGAGGATACCGGCGGCGTCGAGGCCGGCCTCGGCGTACATCGCGTCCGGCGTGTTGTGGTCCTGGTAGGTGTCCGGCAGCGTCAGCGTGCGCACCCGGACCCGGCCCGCATCCAGCGCGCCCCTGTCCGCGAGCAGGTGCAGCACCATCGCGCCAAAGCCCCCCACCGAGCCCTCCTCCAGCGTCACCAGAACCTCGTGGCTGCCCGCCAGGTCCAGGATCAGGCTCTCGTCCAGCGGCTTGGCAAAGCGCGCATCCGCCACCGTGACCGCGACCCCCTCTGCCTCCAGGAGGTCGGCCGCCTTCAGCGCCTCCGACAGGCGCGTGCCCAGCGCCAGCAGAGCCACCCGCGCGCCCTCCGGCCGGCGCACCATCCGCCCCCGGCCGATCGGCAGCACCTCGCCCCGCTCGGGCAGGTCCACGCCCACGCCCTCGCCGCGCGGGTAGCGCAGCGCGATCGGGCCGGTGTCGTGCGCATGCGCCGTGGCCACCATGTGCACCAGCTCGGCCTCGTCGGAGGCCGCCATCACCGTCATGTTCGGCAGGCAGCAGAGATACGCCAGGTCGAACGCGCCCGCATGGGTCGCCCCGTCCGCGCCCACCAGCCCGGCCCGGTCCAGGCAGAAGCGCACGGGAAGGTTCTGCAGCGCCACGTCGTGCACGACCTGGTCGTAGGCCCGCTGCAGGAAGGTCGAGTAGATCGCCACGAACGGCTTGTAGCCCTCGGTGGCGAGCCCCCCCGCGAAGGTCACCGCGTGCTGCTCGGCGATGCCGACGTCGAAGGTCCGGTCCGGATGCGCCTTGCCGAACAGGTCGATGCCCGTGCCTCCCGGCATGGCGGCGGTGATCGCCACCACCTTGTCGTCGGCATCGGCCGCCTTGATCAGGCTCTCGCCGAACACCCGGGTGTAGGCCGGGGCGTTGGGCTTGGCCTTGGCCTGGACGCCGGAGAGCACGTCGAACTTGACCACGCCGTGGTAGCGGTCGGCGCTGGCTTCAGCCGGCGCGTAGCCCTTGCCCTTCTGCGTGACCACGTGGAGCAGGATCGGGCCCTGCTCGGAGTCGCGCACGTTCTTGAGCACGGGCAGCAGGTGGTCGAGGTTGTGCCCGTCGACCGGCCCGACATAGTGGAAGCCCATCTCCTCGAACATCGTGCCCGAGCCCACCACCAGGGAGCGGGCGTATTCCTCGGCCGCGGCCGCGCGCTGGTAGAGCCCCTTCGGCAGGAGCTTGCCGAGCTGCTTGGCGGTCTCGCGCAGGGACTGGTAGGTGTCGCCCGAGGCCAGCCGCGCGAAGTAGGCCGACATCGCGCCCACGGGCGGCGCGATCGACATGTCGTTGTCGTTGAGAATGACGATGAGGCGCGAGTGCAGGGCGCCGGCATTGTTCATGGCCTCGTAGGCCATGCCCGCCGACATCGAGCCGTCGCCGATCACCGCGATCATGTTGCGGCGCTTCGGGGCCGGCGCGCCCTTGGCCTTGGCGGAGGCCTCGTCGAGGTCGCGCGCCACCGCCATGCCGAGCGCCGCCGAGATCGAGGTGGAGGAGTGGGCCGCCCCGAACGGATCGTAGACGCTCTCCGAGCGCTTGGTGAAGCCCGACAGGCCGCCGGGCTGGCGCAGGGTGCGGATGCGGTCGCGTCGGCCGGTGAGGATCTTGTGCGGGTAGGCCTGGTGGCCGACGTCCCAGACGATGCGGTCGTCGGGCGTGTCGAACACGTGGTGCAGCGCCACGGTGAGCTCGACCACCCCGAGCCCCGAGCCGAGATGCCCGCCCGTGACCGAGACCGCCTCGATCATCTCCGCCCGCACCGCGTCCGCCACCGCCTGAAGCTGGCTCTCCGGAAGCAGACGCAGCGCCGCAGGCTCCGACAACCCGTCGAGAAGCGCCGTCGCGCCTGTAGAATCTTGCGAGGTTTCTTGCCGTGACACTGATTCACACCCGTTCGTTGCTGGACATCCGCTCGATCCAGCCCGCCCGGCGATGCGCGGTCCGACCCTCAAACGGTGTAGACCCCAGAACCAGGCCGGGGCGTTTCGATCGCACTTATAACGCCATTACGCCGGTTTGCCACGCAACGCGGCGCGGGTGGCATTGAGAGTGGACGCTTCAGCTCTGCAGAACCGTTCCGACGATCACCCGACGATGGGATTCGCGACCGCATCCTCGAATCGCCGCGAGGCTGGCATCGCCGTTCGAAGTCCGGCAGTTAATCCCCTCGTTCGTTCCGATCAACGGTGGGGACGGCTTTTCCCCGAAACCGGCTCCCGCATCGAGGTTGATGATGTCGCCCTTCCGGTCCTTCTCCCTGATCGGCTCCGCCCTGCTTCTGCAGGCCGGATCGCCCCGGGCCGCCGAGCCGGCGCAGGCCCCACGCGCGTCCCACCCGTCCGCCCGGCACGGCCGCTTCACGTTCGCGTGCGGACCGTTCGCACCGTGCCGCCCACAGGCCGCCCCCGGACCCGCCGACCGCTCCGTGCATCCGTTCGAGGGCACCCTGGGACGTCCCTGCGGTTATCGCTGGCGCGCCACCCCGGAGGGGACGCGCAAGGTCCGGGTATGCTTCTGACCCAGACGCCAAGATGAGGGCCGCCGTCGCCTCCCTGATCGTGGCCTGGGTCCTGGCATTGCCCGGTACCGGATGGGCCGGTGACTGCGCAGGACTGTTCGCGCAGGGCCGCCGACCGGAGATCACGAACCCGAAGCTCGCCCAGCGCCTCGTGCCGCTCTGCTTCGATGCGTTCGCGGTGCTGCATTCGGGCGCCACGCGGACGCCCCTCTACGCAGCGGAACACCTGACCTCGGCCAGCGTCGCGGCGGCGCGCCGGGTCGACCGCGTCGACACCTTTCACGACGAGGACGCGCTGCCACCGGATGAGCGGGCACGCCTCGACGATTACGTCCGCAGCGGCTTCGACCGAGGCCACATGGCCCCGGCAGGCGACATGCCCACGGGGCCCGCGCAGGCGCAGTCCTTCTCGCTCGCCAACATCGTGCCGCAGGACCGTGAGCTCAATCGCGGCCTGTGGTCGGCGATCGAGGAGAGCGTGCGCCGGCTCGCGACCCGGCGCGGCGCCCTCTACGTGGTCACGGGCCCGATCTATTCCGGCGATGCGCTACAGGCGATCAACGGGCGCGTGCTGGTGCCGACGCAGCTGTTCAAGGCCCTGTACGACCTGGAGACCGGCGAGGCCGGCGCCTACCTCGTGGCGAACCGGGACGATGCCCCTTGGCAGTCGGTGTCCCTCGACGCGTTGCGGCAGGCCGCGGGGCTCGATGTGTTTCCGGCCCTGGCGCCGGACGTCAAGGCGCGTGCGATGGCGCTGCCGGAACCGCGCGCCTATTCCCGCGGCGAGGCTGGCGCGGAGGAGCGGCCCCGCCGGCGCCCCCGCGAGGACGAATCATTCGAAGCCTGGGCTCGTGGCGAGTTGCACCGCGCCCTGCGGCGGCTCTGGCGCGACCTGATGCGGGCCCTGTTCTGAGGGAAGATGCCATGCCGAAGCGCGAGACTCCGATCACGGAAGCCCCGGAATCGCCGACGCGATTCGAGCCCTTCGCCGACGAGTCGACCGTCCAGACCATCGGCGGCCTGTCGCTGGAGAATGGCACGGAGCGGATCGCCATCCACGGCGCCGTCGATCTGACGCGCGACACGGCGGGCCTCGCCCGCGCACGGCTCCTCGCGCAGACCCTGGCCGCCATCGTGACCACCCTCGAGGCGCAGGTGCTGCCCGAGCGGGTGAGCGATGCGGTGCGCCCGGCCGCGTCGGTGGAGAACCCCTTCACCTGATCCCACGCCTGATCGCGAGAGCCCGGCGCGACGGAGCCGGCACGCACGACCGATCCGGCATACTTGTCGGCGTCACGTTCTTGCCGGTCCGCCGCCGCCCTGATACTCCGACGCAACACTTTCACGCGAAGCGGTTCGGCGACGACGGGCCCACGGTCTCCGGCCCTCCAGGCGCAGAGCGCGCAGGAATACCGGATCGACCGGACGCCGCTCGCGGCCACGCACACGAACATTCCGACGGTCAGCGCGCAGGCGCGCCGGGCCGCCGACAGGACGAAGGACACCGATATGGCGCGCGAATTCATCTACCACATGAAGGGTCTGACCAAGACCTATTCGGGTGGCAAGAAGGTCCTCGATAACATCAACCTGTCCTTCTACCCGGATGCGAAGATCGGTGTTCTGGGCATCAACGGCTCGGGCAAATCGACCCTGCTGAAGATCATGGCCGGCATCGACAAGGATTGGACCGGCGAAGGCTTCGTCGCGCAAGGCGCACGGGTCGGCTATCTGCCGCAGGAGCCGCAGCTCGATCCGAACAAGTCCGTGCGCGAGAACGTCATGGAGGGCGTCGCCGAGAAGCAGGCGCTGCTCGACCGCTACAACGAACTCGCGATGAACTACTCCGAGGAGACGGCGGACGAGATGACCGCCCTCCAGGACAAGATCGAGGCCGCCAACCTCTGGGAGCTGGATTCCAAGGTCGACCAGGCCATGGAGGCACTCGGCTGCCCCAGCGACGAGCAGCCCGTCGCGACGCTGTCGGGCGGCGAGCGTCGCCGCGTGGCGCTCTGCAAGCTGCTGCTGTGGGAGCCGGAGCTCCTCCTCCTCGACGAGCCCACCAACCACCTCGACGCCGAGACGGTGAACTGGCTGGAAGGCCACCTGCGCCAGTATCCGGGCGCGATCCTGATCGTGACCCACGATCGCTACTTCCTCGACAACGTCACCGGCTGGATCCTCGAACTCGACCGCACGCGCGGCTACCCCTACGAGGGCAACTACTCGGCCTGGCTGGTGCAGAAGCAGAAGCGCCTCCAGCAGGAGGGTCGCGAGGACATGGCCCGCCAGCGCGCGATCAACCGCGAGCAGGAGTGGATCGCCGCCTCGCCGAAGGCGCGCCAGTCGAAGTCGAAGGCCCGCATCACCCGCTACGAGGAGCTGGTGGCGAAGTCGCAGGACAAGATCGACGCTTCGGCGCAGATCGTCATCCCGATCGACGAGCGCCTCGGCAACAACGTCATCGAGTTCGAGCACCTCAACAAGGCGTTCGGTGACCGCCTGCTGATCGAGGACCTGTCGTTCAAGTTGCCGCCGGGCGGCATCGTCGGCGTCATCGGCCCGAACGGTGCCGGCAAGACGACCCTGTTCAAGATGATCACCGGCGCCGAGAAGCCGGATGGCGGCACGATCTCGGTCGGCGAGACCGTGCATCTCGGCTATGTCGACCAGTCACGCGACGCCCTCGATCCGAACGCCACGGTCTGGCAGGAGGTCTCGGGCGGCAACGACATCATCTATTTCAACAAGCGCGAGATCAATTCCCGCGCCTATTGCGCGGCCTTCGCCTTCAAGGGCTCCGACCAGCAGAAGAAGGTCGGCACCCTCTCGGGCGGTGAGCGCAACCGCGTGCACCTCGCCCGCACCCTGAAGGGCGGCGCCAACGTGCTCCTCCTCGACGAGCCCACCAACGATCTCGACATGGAGACCCTGCGGGCCCTCGAAGAGGCGCTGGAGGATTACGCGGGCTGCGCAGTGATCATCAGCCACGATCGCTGGTTCCTGAACCGCATCGCCACCCATATCCTCGCCTTCGAGGGCGAGAGCCATGTCGAGTGGTTCGAAGGCAACTTCTCGGATTACGAGGAGGACAAGAAGCGTCGCCTCGGCGCCGATTCGCTGATGCCGAAGAAGATCAAGTACAAGAAGTTCTCGCGCTGAGAGCGATCGAAACGCCCTCTTCTCTCAGGACGAGGGCGTTTCGAACCTCAAGGACGCGGATCTATCAACATCAGGCCCGGGCGCTGAGGCTCAGGGCCTCGTTCAGATCCCGTCGATCCGTGAGCTTGCGCCCGCGCCGACGCAGGTCCGCGAGCAATCTCCGGTCCGGGAACGGGCAATAGGGCAGGATCGGCAGCGTTTCGCCTGGACCGAGCGTTCCGTCGCCGAGTTGCGTCAGCACACCCTCCAGGAGCCGCCGTCCCTCCTCGTGGAGCAGGATCGCGGCCCGCGTCGCCGTGGTGTCGCCCGATAGTGGAACCGCGCTCTGTGCCAGGAGCGCACCCGCGTCGATCGTCACCGCGAGGCGATGCACGCTGACGCCGAAATCTGGCGTGTCCTCCGCCAGGGCATGGATGGTCGGCACGGGTCCGCGATGGCGCGGCAGTAACCCGGGGTGGATGTTGAGGCCGCCGAGGGGCGCCCGCAAAAGCGTCGGCCCGGACAGGATCTGATCGAAGTGGAAGGTGACGATGAGGTCGGGGGCATGGCTCGCGAAAGCCTGTGCCACCTCCGGACCGTTGACGTCGTCGACCCTCGAAGTCGGGATGCCGAGATCCCGGCAGAGGTCTTTCAGGGGCGTGGCGCTCACCGCCGGTCCCGCACCGGTCAGCCGACGCAGCGGACCCGAGACCGGGGCCAGCAGGTCCGGCAGGCCGAAGTTCACCGCGAGATAGGGCAGGATCGCCGGACCCGAGCGGGCAAGGTGTCGGCGGACCTGGCCGAGGAGGCCGCCCGTACTCGGCCGCTCCGCGTTCGAGAGGCCCACGAAGGCGATCTCGTCGGCATGGTCCGCCACGAACCGGCGCACGGCTCGGGCGTTCGGCAGCGCCTCCAGGACGAAGAGCGCGAGGCGGGGGCGCTTCATCGGCCGACCCGGATCTTGAACGAGAATCCGCTCATGCCGAGGCGCCGGAGCCGTTCCGGCAAGAGAGCCGCGCCCCGGGCGGCGGCGGCCAGGATCCACGGGAACGCGACGATGTCCCGGTCCCGCGCGAGCCCCCGCGCGATCCGGGCGGCGGCATCCGCCGCGCTGATCTCCAGGGGGCGCCAGCCCTGGTACTCGCCGCCCATCGCGGTCTTCACGTAGCCGGGGGTCACGACGTTGATGCGCACCCCGTACGGCTTCAGCTTCTCGCGAAGCGCCAGACCGTGGGCGAGCAGCGCGGCCTTGGTGCCGCTGTAGGACGGAGCGTCGGGAAGCGGTGCGAAGGCCGCGAGCGACGACACCAGGGCGATCTGGCCACGGCCCCGGGCCCGCATCAGCGTCACGCAGGGAAGGGCGACGTTGAGCGCCCCGACGAGGTTCACGTCCACGGTCTCGAAGGCCATCTCGATGGACTCGACATCCCCGCCGGGGTCGCCGCCGTTGATCGCCGCGTTGACGATGACGCGGTCGAGGGGATGGGCGGCGTCGAGCGCCTGGAGCCAGGCCGCGACGGCGGTCCGGTCCCGGACGTCGAGGCGCGCAGTCTCGACCCGGGCGCCCTTGGCCCGGCAGGCCTCGGCGACCGCCTGGAGGCGCGGCGCGTCCCGACCATGCAGGATCAGCGTCGTGCCGGGCTCGGCATAGTGGCGGGCGAGGGCGGCGCCGATGCCACTCGACGCGCCGGTGATCAGGGTAACGGACATGCGGCGTGCTAGCGCGGGGGCCGGCGCCGGATCAATAGACCGGCGCGAGTTCCTGCGCCGGATCGGACGCCTCACGGATCGAAGCGGCGGCGGCGAGGGCCGAGGCGGGCAGCGTGGCCTCAAGGCGCGGGATGGTCCCGGCCACAGCCCGCGCGATGGCGGCATGCGAGAAGTAGCCGCCATTCACCTGCGACCGGTGCAGGACCACCCGCCGGAAATCGGACATCAGCTCGGAATCCGGCGGCGTCGGTGCGGTCCAGAACGAATTGATCCCGCCCTGATGGGTCAGGCCGGCCAGGTTGTAGATGGCCGCGCCGGCGGCATAGGTCGGCCGTCCAAGCTCCAGCGAGAGCATGCCGACCGTGCTGTTGACCAGGACCACGCCCCGGCTGCCCGCGATCAGGCTGGGAAGGTCGCCGCCGTCAATGATGTCGAGGCGGTCGTTCACGCCGTGGCGCTTGGCCGAGTGCCGGGCGTATTTGCGCCAGTTGATGAGGCCACTGTCGAGGGGATGCAACTTGATGAGCAGGCGCGCCGGAGCCACCGAATGGGCGGCGAAGGACGCGATGGTCCGATCCATGAAGGCCTCGACCCCGAGGAAGGGCGAGTGGACCCGGATCTGGTAGTCGCTGTCGAGTTGGAGCGGCAGCAGGAAGTAATCGGCCTCGATGGCCACGTAGGCCTGGTTCAGGCCCGACGCCTCGCGGCGGGTTCGGCCGCGGCGGGAGAACTTCTTGATCCAGCCCGCATATTCCACCGCGATGTGGTGCGGGCGGTGGCTCCGGAAATGTGGGAAGAAGTAGGGAAAGCCGAAATTCGCGATGTTGTAGGCGACATCCCACAGGCTGCGGCGGGCCATGTCCCCGCTCGACGGCATGGCGCGGCCGGGCTGCGGCAGCCGCCGGGCGACGGCGCGGATCTCGTCGGCGGTCTTCGGCAATGACGAGTGTCCGTTGACGCCCCCGAGCTCGCAGGTGATCCAGTTCGGCCGGAGATAGCCTTCCTCGAACACGTGCATGCGCACGCCGAACGGCTTGGCCGCCTGCGTGGCGGCCACGTGGTAAGGGCGGCAATCCCCGAACAGGACGATGTCGGTGACGCCGTGTTCGCGGATGTAGTTCGCGACGTATGCACCCCAATTGCTGAAGGCTCCGCGATAATTCTCGGAGGGCAGGCGCCAGAACAACCAGTCGCCGGACGAGATGTTGATGCGCCGGACCCGGTGCCCGCGCTCGGAGAGGGCGCGACCGAGATCCGCGAAGAACGGGGATGCGAGACCCTGCAGGAAGAGGAAGGTCGCGGGCCCGCCGCGATGCGCGTCAGCGTCGTGATGCGGTTCTGCACCGGGATGCACGTCTGCGCGGGGCTGAAGCATTCCTGGGACGCCTGCTCCTGCGCCCGTCAACGCACGGGCCGCCTTGCACGGGATATTCCGTCGCACGGCACATCCATCTCATCAATTGGGCGGCGGTGGGGCCGAGTGGGGATTCCCTGACCCTGTGGTCCCCGCGCAACGGTTTCGTCCACACGCCCTGCGCGAACGCCCCGCTCGAGGTGTCATCCGGAACGGGGCGAACGGAAAGTTGGCTCCGCCATCCCCCTCGGGCTCGGGAAGGTGGTAAGGCAGCGGCCAGTCGCCGCGATCGAACGGACCCATGCCCTCGCCATTGCCGTCATCGGTCTTTTCCACAGGCCGGACCATCCAGGCCCTGCGCGGGCAGATCGCGGCCGCCACGGGGATCGGGTTCGCGGCCCCCTGGCAGCGCGGCGCGAGCCCCGTCGTCTGGGATCACGATCCCCTGTGGAACCTCTCTTCGCGGCTCGGCCGTCCCGCGCTCCGCGTGGAGCCCGGGCCGCTGCTCTCGCCCTACGATTCACCCGCGACCGGGATGGCGAGCCTGCGCCTGTCCCTGGCCGGCGCGCCGGTCGGCGGTGAGGGCATCGAGGGCGGGGGCATCGATGGCGAGGCCTTGCGCGCGGCCCGCACCTTCGGACGCAATCGTTTCGTGCGCGGCGAGACCTCGACGATCACCGACACGCTGGCCGGCCTTTCGGCGCCATCGCTGATCCTGGCCGAGGGACATCTCGCACGGTCCCGGACGCGTCTGAGCGCCTTCGTCACCCACGCGCGTGCGCGGTTCCCGGACGAAGCCTTCGTGGTCGCGGGAAGTGCCGGATGTCCCGCCCTGCCGGGGACGCCGTCACCGCGCCTGCGGGTCATCACCGGTCCCGTCGACCCCTGGGCCCTGTTCCCACGGATGCGCCGGGTGCTCGTGGCGGATCGGCGCTTCGCCTGCGAGGCCCAACTCGCCGGCGCGGACGTGGTCTGCCTCGATGGCTCCGGCGCGGCGGAACCCGTGCAGAGGCCGGATGAAGGCGGAACGGCCGGCTACGGCGCGGGCGTGCATTACTTCGATCCCTGGACCCGCGCACCGATCCCGTTCGCCGATTGCCTCGAGCGGGTGACGTGGCTGTGCGACCGCTTCGCGGACAACGGCCGGCCAACGGTGCTCGTCGGTATCTCGGGCTGGAAGCGACCCGCCCTCGACGTGTTCATGGATGGTCCCTCCGGGCGGCCCATTCACACTATGACGGCCGAGGACGCCGTCGCGGCCGCGCGCCTGCGCCAGGCTCGCGTGGTCGCCTGGGCCACGCGGATGCCGGAGCGGCTGGCGCCCCTCTGCGCCGAGGAGGGCCTTCCGCTGTCCCGCGTCGAGGACGGGTTCCTGCGTTCGGTCGGGCTTGGGGCGAGCCTGCAGCCGGGCGCCTCGATCGTCGTGGACGATCGCGGAATCTACTACGATCCGCGCACCGAGAGCCGGCTCGCAGTGATCCTGCGAACCGCCACCTTCGGCCCCGACCTCGTCGCCCGCGCCAGGGCCCTGCGCGAGGGCGTGATCGCCCGGCGCCTCACGAAGTACAATGTCGGGCTCACGGACGAGGCCGCCCCCTGGCCGAGCGACCGGCGTATCGTGCTCGTGCCGGGTCAGGTCGAGGACGATGCCTCGGTGATGCACGGATCGCCGGTGGTGCGCTCGAACCGCGATTTGCTCCGGGCGGCGCGCGCCCGCAACCCGGACGCGTTCCTGCTCTACAAGCCGCACCCGGACGTCGAGGCCGGGTTTCGCCCCGGAGCGATCCCGGAAGCGGAGGCGCTGACCCTCGCCGATCGGATCGTCGGCGGCCTGTCGATCGTCGACCTCCTCGACCGGGCGCACCATGTCGAGACCATGACGTCGCTCGCCGGGTTCGAGGCCCTGATCCGGGGCCTGTCCGTCGCGGTGCACGGCCGCCCATTCTACGCCGGCTGGGGCTTGAGCGAGGATCTCGCCCCCGGTGCCGACCGTGGCCGCCGGCTCGCCCTCGACGAGCTCGTGGCCGGCGCGCTCCTCCTCTATCCGCTCTACCTGGACCCCGTCGCGATGAAGCCGTGCTCGGCCGAACAGCTCCTCGACCGCCTCTCGGCAGCCCGGGATGCCGCCGGGCCGTCCAGGCTCGCGCTGAGCCAGGGCGCACACCTGCTCATGCGAGCACGCTACGCCCTCCTCAATCCGATCGTTCGCCGGCTGCGGCGCAAGCGCGGGATCACGAAGGCCGACGCACCGGCAGGGGGACGTCCGCGATGACGCTGCTGGCAAGCCTCATCGTCGCGCTGGGGCTCAGCCTCGCCGTCGAGGCCGTCGAGGGCGGACGGACCCGGCCGGTCTCCCGCCGCCCGACGGACCTGGCGGTTCGCCTGACGGGTTACGGCCTCCTCATGGCGTTCTGGTTCCAGTTCTCCTGGCGCCCCTGGCTCGCGGGCTTCTCCTGCGTGCTGACGGTGGCGATCCTCGCCGTCATCAGCCGGCTGAAGCGGGGAATCATCGGCGAGCCCCTGGTCTTCAGCGACTTCGCACTGCTGCGTCAGGTCCCGCGCCATCCGGAGCTCTACTATACCCACCCGTTGACGGACCCCCGGATGGCGGGACCGATCGGCGTCAGCCTCCTGTTCGTGGCCGCATGGTACGCGATCGAGCCGACGATCCTGCCGGCAGAACCAAGTGTCGCGGTGCTGGCGGTCCTGACGCTGCCACTCCTCCTCCTCACGCTCGTGGCGCTCTCGGGCACCGGGCGAATCGCGGGTGGGTTGGCCAGGCTGTTCCCCAAGCCGGCGCTGCAGGCGGACGTCGCCCGCTTCGGCCTACCCGCGACGATCGTCGGCTATGCCCTGCGCTGGCGGGCCGGGCGCCGCGCCGATCTCGTACCGCGACAACCCGTACAGGGCCGCGGTGACGATGCCGTCATGGTCGTGGTGCAACTCGAATCCTTCATGGATCCCCAGCGCCTCGGTGGTCCACCCCTGCCGCTTATGGAGGTCGTCCGGACACGGGCCAGCCAGTACGGGCGCCTGAGTGTGCCGGCGCACGGCGCCTACACCATGCGCACCGAGCATGCGGTCCTCACCGGGCAGGATGCCGACGACCTCGGCTTCGGCGTCTTCGATCCCTACCTCACGCATGGTGGGCGCGAGCCGACGAGCCTGCCGGCGCGCGCCCGCGACGCCGGCTTCGGGACGCTGTTCGTCCACCCGTTTCACCGGGCCTTCTTCAACCGGGCGGAGGTGGTGACCCGCCTCGGCTTCGATCGCCTCGTCATGGAGGACGACTTTTCCGGCGCGCCCCGCTTCGGACCCTACATCAGCGACGCGGCGCTCGCCGAGCGCGTGCTGGCGGAAATACACGCCCGCGACGGGGCGCTGTTCCTGTTCTGCGTCACCATGGAGAACCACGGCCCCTGGAAGCCGGGTCGCCTGCCGGGCATCGACGACCCCCTGGCGCAGTATCTCACCCACGTGGCGAATACCGGCCGCGCGGTCGAGACCCTGATCGCGAGCCTAGAGACCCTGCCGGCGACGCTTTGCATCTTCGGAGACCACGCGCCGTCCCTGCCCAACTGCCGGCCGGGATTCGAGGACACGACGACCGATTACGCGATCTTCCGGTTCGGGACCGCGTCCGATACCGCCCCCATGCGGCGCGACCTCAGCGCCGGCGGACTCGGCCGCCAATTGCGTGCGTCCATGGAGCAGGTCTCACAGAAGGCAAGCGTGGCCTTGCCACCGTTGTGACGCAATGGGGACCGACAGCGGAGGTGATCCGAACGCAGCGTCGACTCGGATAGCTGGATGATCCGTTAAACCGATCGCAGCGTTTGAGCGCGTATCAGGCGAGAGTCGAGGGGTCTGCGAACGACCCCTGGTCACGCGGTCGTCCTGGCCCGCCGCCGCCATGGCTGCACCAGCGGATGAACTTAGCAACGGCGCCGCCCGCGTCTCGCGCCGGGTGAACGTCGTCGCCGGACCGTCGCCTCGGCGGCTCCGGTCGGGAGAATGACAATGGTGCGTAATGTGACCCTGGCGGCCCTGGCGGCATGCCTGGTCTCGGGCTGCTCGTCGCTGCTGCCCGCCGCCGGCCCGACGACCGGGGCGGTGATCGACGGGGCCGACGTCTCGACCAGCGAGGGCACCTTCGCCCGCTACGAGATCGTCGACCTGTCCGCGGCCACCATCGAAGCCCTGCGCGGGCGCGCCCTCGACAGCCTGCTCGCTTCCTTCGGCGACCGGCGCCCCTCCCTCGAACCCGTCATCGGCGTCGGCGACTACGTCGCCATCTCCGTCTGGGAAGCCGGTTCCGGCGGCCTGTTCTCCGGGCCGCTGGTGGCCGACCGCTTCTCGGCCGGCTCCAAGTCCGCCCTCATTCCCGAGCAGGTCGTGCCCCGCGACGGGGCCATCACCGTGCCCTACGCCGGACGCATCCAGGTCGCCGGGCGCCGCCCGCAGGACGTGCAGGGCCTCATCGAGACCGAACTGGCCGGCAAGGCCATCCAGCCCCAGGTGCTGGTCTCGGTGACCAAGTCCGTCTCGCAGACCGTCACCGTCACCGGCGAGGCCGTCACCGGCGCCCGCGTGCCGCTCTCGGGCAAGGGCGACCGGCTCCTCGACGTCATCGCCACCGCCGGCGGCGTGCGCGCGCCCGTCAACGAGACCTTCGTGCGCCTCTCGCGGGGCGCCCAGACCGCCACCGTGCCCCTGACCACCGTGGTGTCGAACCCGGCCGAGAACATCTTCCTGCGCCCGGCCGACACCCTCACCCTGGTGCGCGACCCCCAGACCTTCCTGGCGGTGGGCGCCCTGGGCAACTCCACCGAGATCGCGTTCCAGGCCGAGGGCATCACGCTGGCCCAGGCCCTGGCCAAGGCGCGGGGCCTGTCCGACTTCCAGGCGGACCCGACCGGCACCTTCATCTTCCGCTTCGAGCCGGCCGCCGTGGTGCGCCGCCTCAAGCCCGGCAGCCCGCTGCTGGGCACCCCCCTGGTGCCGGTGGTCTACCGCATCAACATGCGCGACCCCAACAGCCTGTTCCTCACCCAGGCCTTCCGCATGCGCAACCGCGACCTCGTCTACGTCTCCAACGCCCCCTTCACCGAGGTCCAGAAGGTCCTCTCCGTCTTCTCCACCGTCACCGCGCCGGTTTCGGCTGCCGCATCCGTCTACAGCGTCGCCCGCTGAGACGAGAAAGGGGGCGCCCCAGGCGCCCCCTTTGCCGACCGATCTGAGACGAAGGAAACCCTAGAAGTAGGATTTCAGCGTTCCGCGCCGACGCACGTCGAGGGTGGCGCAGTGGAACGAGCCACCGAACGGGCCATAGGACAGGAACGGCGCCGGGATCGGATCGAAGCCCCAGTCCTTCAGGGCCTTGATCAGGGTCGGCTGGCTCTGATCGACGACGATCTTCTTCTCGTCGATGGCGAGCACGTTGATCGAGGTCCAGGGCGAACACATCGAGATCTTGCTCATGAAACCCTCGACAGGATCGGGGCGCGGCGCGATCAGCACGTCCCATTTCTTGAGGACGGCCGGGAGCTTCTCGACATCGATATAGTCCGGGTTCACCAGCACCTTGCCGGGGGCCAGGGGCATGAACGAGGAGTCGATATGCATCGGCTGCGGGCAGCGGCTCTCGATCTCGTGGATGCGGAAGCCCGGCCCGAGGTGGCGGCGCAGCCACTCGATGCCCATCAGGTTGGTGACGTTGGAGCGCGTGACGAAGAGGTCGCGGCCGCAGCGCACGAAATCCGCCGCATCGAAGACGGGCTCGAACTCGTTGACGGTGAACTGCATGGGCTCGCCGGCCTTCAGGTTCGGCACCCGGTAGTCGTAATTGTAGAGTTCGTCCGTCAGCTGCGGACGGGGGGCCGAGGTCCAGCGCGCGCCGGCCCGGAAATACTCCTTGAAGAGGGACCGGTAGGCGTCGCCCTCGAAGTAGCGTGAGCGCCAGCACATCGGGCTCTCGATGATCTCGTCACCGATGACGAGGTACGGGTCGCGCGGGCAGGCGACGCAGAAGCCGCGCGAAGACCAGCGCGGCGCCTTGAACTTGCGCGAGAAATCGACCGCGTCCGGACGGCGGATCTTCACGCCCTCACCGGCCAGGATCGTGATGAAGTTGTCGAGCTCCTTCTGCGCGAGCGTCTTCATGAACTTCGGATACCGGAAACCGGAGGCGAAGCGGTAGAAGGGCTGGGCCGCCCGCGGCAGGTTGAAGATCACCGTGAGGTGGTGTGTCGGGATGGTCGCACCGTCGAGACTTCCGACGATGACCTCCTCCAGCGGATCCCACTCGTTCCAGGCCATCACCGGGGAACTCGGGGCGGCAAGCCGCCCCGCGTCGAGACCGGCATGGCCGTACTGCTCCGCCCGAGTCTCGTCGCGCACGGCCTCGTCGGCCGTGATGTGTGATTCGCGATCCATCGGTTCCCATTCCCTTGTGCACATCGACGGCTGATTCGGGGGCCCTGAGCCCTGCGCCGCTTTGGTCCTGACTGTGTCTCCGGGGTGATAGACAACGGTTCCCAAAGCTGCAACTTCCGGAGACGTTCACCGTTTCCGGCGGTTTTTTGCTGACGGAAACACGGCGGATCTTCGTCCGAGATCCCCGCGCCGTTGGCCGAAAGGGGACCATGAAGCGTCTGACGACATTGGCCCTGATCGCCGGTCTCTGCACGGTCGTCGGCCTGTTCCTGTCCTCGGGTCTCGAAGACGTGGCCGCCGCCGTCGTGAGCGCCGGCTGGGGTGCCCTGATTGTCGTGGTCGCGCGCGCCGTCGCCGTGGCCTGGGCGGGCCTCGGCTGGTTCGTGATCTTTCCGAAGGTTTCCCGCCCGACGTTGCGGGACTGCATCACCCTGCGTTTCGTGCGCGAGGGGATCAACACGCTGCTGCCGGTGGCGCAGGTCGGCGGTGATTTCGTGGGCGCCCGACTGCTGACCAAGCGCGGCGTTCCCGGCGGAATCGCCGGGGCCAGCATGTTCGTCGACCTGATGACCCAGGCGGTGACCCAGTTCATCTTCACCGTGGCGGGCGTCGCGCTCCTGGTCTGGCTCGCCGGCGACGGACCGATCGTGCGCACCGTGGCCGGCGGCCTGGCACTCGCTGCACCCGCCCTCGGGGCGTTCTACCTCATCCAGCGTCGCAGCGGCCACAAGGTCGTCCAGGCCCTGGTCACCCGCTTCGCCGGCTCCCGCGAGTGGCAGGCGCTCGGCGCCATCGACGTGCTCTATGCCAGCCTCAAGCGCCTCTACGGCCAGCACCTGCGGGTCGCCGGAGGTATCGGCATCCATCTCGGCGGCTGGCTGATTGGCACGATCGAAGTCTATGTCGCCCTGCACTTCATGGGATATCCCGTGAGCGTCGTCGAGGCGGTGGTGATCGAGAGCCTGGCTCAGGCGGTGCGCGGCGCGGCCTTCGCGGTACCCGGCGCCCTCGGCGCGCAGGAAGGCGGCCTGATCGCCCTCTGCGCCATCTTCGGAATTCCGGCCGAGGCGGCCCTCGCCCTGTCGCTGGTCAAGCGACTCGCGGACCTCCTCGTCGGCGTTCCCGGACTCTTCGCCTGGCACGCTCTCGAGGGCCGCTCCGCGGTGGCGGAAGAGGCCCCCGAGCCCAGAGCCGAAGCCGGCCTGCTCCGCGAGATCCGTATCCCGGTTCCTGTTTATGGCTTGGCCAGCGATCTCGGCGCTGCCCGGATCCGCAATGACGACGATCTGGGAGACTTCAAGAAGTGCGCCTGAAACGCATCGCCCTCGCCCTACTGGTGACCGGCCTGATCCAGGGCGGCACCGTTGCCCTAGCCGCCGAAGATCCGGCCGTTGCGGCGATCAGCAAGACCTACGCACGCTTCGAATCGGCCCTGAAGGACAGCCCGAAGGACGTGAAGGCGCGCGCGGACGGCATCGGCAGCACCCTGGCCGAGACCTTCGATTTCCCCGCAATGATCCGCGTCGCCGTTGGTCCGAAGTGGAAGGCGTTCACCCCCGAGCAGCAGGGCGCCCTCACCGAGGCATTCGGCCGGTACTTCACCGCGACCTACGCCACGCGCCTTGCGCAGGCGGCGGGCGGTATCTTCAGCGTCAAGCCGCAAAGCGAGACGCGGGGGCCGAACCGAATGGTCCAGACCGAGGTCGCGAACCGGGACGGAGACACCTCGCAGGTCGATTTCCTTCTCGGCCCGGATAACCGGGTCCAGGACGTCTACCTCAACGGCAACGTCAGCGAAGTGGCGAGTTTACGGGGCAGCTTCGCCGAACCGCTGAAGGCCGGCGGCGCGGACGCGCTTCTGACATTTCTGCGCGATCGCACCACGGGCATGCTCGCCGTCAAACCAGCGCCTTAGAGTCCGGCGAGAGAGGCCGGACTTTCTTCCTCCCGATCTTCGAATCATTCGCGCCGCTCGATCCCGCGGCACTCTCACGAGACCCGTGACCGAGCGATGCCCCTCATGGACCTGACCTGGCTCTCGCACCTTCTGCCCCTGATCGCCCTGGTCGGCTGCCTGTACGGTCTGACGGCCGCCGTGCTGGCGGGGCGTTTCGCGCGCAAACCGGCCCCGGCGCTCGGTGCGGCGGCTCCCTCGGTGACGATCCTGAAGCCGTTATGCGGCATCGAGCCGAACCTCTACGAGAATCTCGAGACCGTCTGCCAGCAAGCCTATGCCGGACCGGTACAGGTCGTGTTCGGCGTTCAGAACGCCGCAGACCCGGCCATCGCCGTCGTGCGCCGGCTCCAGGCCGCCTATCCGGGCAAGCGCCTCGACCTCGTGATCGACGCGCGCCAGCACGGCACGAACCGCAAAGTCTCTAACCTCATCAACATGTCGGGCCTGATCGCCCATGAGGTGATCGTGCTCGCCGATAGCGACATGGTGGTGAAGCCGGACTACCTCGGCCGCCTCGTCGCCGAACTCGGTCAGCCCGGCGTCAACGGCGTCACCTGTCTGTATCACGGCGTGCCGGCGCATCGGGGTATCTGGGCCCACCTCTCGGCCCTCGCCATCGATGTCCAATTCCTACCCAACGTGGTGATGGGCACGTCCCTGGGGCTCGCCAATCCGTGCTTCGGCTCCACCATCGCGTTCACCGCCGAGGCGCTCGCCGAGATCGGCGGCTTCGAGGCGTTCCGTAACGACCTCGCGGACGATTATGCGGTCGGCGAAGCCCTGCGGGCGAAGGGCGGCGTGGTCGCGATTCCGAACTTCACCATCGGCCATACCTGCGTCGACACGGACCTCGCCAGCCTGTGGAGTCACGAGTTGCGCTGGAACCGGACCATCCGCAACGTCGACCCGGCCGGTTACGCCGGCTCCTTGGTCACCCATGCCTTTCCGCTCGCCCTCATCGGCGCGCTGATCCCCGGCGCCGGCGCCACGGCCCTTGCGGTGGCGGCCTTCGCGCTCGCCTGCCGCATCATCCTCTGCATCCGCCTGGAGCGTGCCTTCGGTCTCGCTCCGCATCCCTACTGGCTGTTGCCGATTCGCGACATCCTCTCCTTCATGAACTTCACCTGGAGCTTCGTCTCGGGTGCCGTGACATGGAAGGGCCATGATTATCGCGTGGTTGCAGATGGCACCTTGATCCCCGAGGCGACGCTCGCCCGCGATGCTGGTGCATCCTCGCTCTAAGCTTCGCCCGTCCTCGATTCACCTTTTTCCCTGATCTCGCTGAGGCCTTGAACCCCATGCGCACCCTCTTCCTGCAGGCTCCCACCTTCGACGGCTTCGACGGCGGTGCCGGCTCCCGCTACCAGGCCAAGCGCGAGATTAAGTCGTTCTGGTACCCGACCTGGCTCGCCCAGCCGGCCGCCCTCGTGCCGAACTCGAAGCTGATCGACGCCCCCCCGCACAACATCAAGCTCGATGAGATCGTGGCCCAGGCCCACGATTTCGATCTCGTGGTGCTCCACACCTCGGTGCCGTCCTTCAAGTCGGACGTGAAGACGATCGAGGCCTTGAAGGCCGCCAATCCGAAGCTCATCGCCGGCCTCATCGGCGCGAAGGTGGCCGTCGATGCCGCCGGCGCGATGGCCCAGGCGCCGGTGGTGGATTTCTGCGCCCGCAACGAATTCGACTTCACTGTGAAGGAAGTCGCCGACGGCACTCCGATGTCGGAGATCAAGGGTCTGTCCTATCGGGATGCCAACGGTACCGTGGTCCACAACGAGGACCGCGAGATCATGATGGACATGGATCAGTTGCCCTTCGTCACGAGCGTGTACAAGCGCGACCTCGAGATGGAGAAGTACTTCATCGGGTATCTGAAGCACCCCTACATCTCGTTCTATTCCGGCCGTGGCTGCAAGAGCCGCTGCACCTTCTGCCTCTGGCCGCAGACCGTGGGCGGCCACACCTACCGCACCCGTTCGGTCGCGCACGTGATCGAAGAGATCAAGTACTGCCTGAAGGAGTTCCCGCAGACGAAGGAGTTCTTCTTCGACGACGACACCTTCACGGACAACCTGCCCCGCGCCGAGGAGATCGCCCGCGAACTCGGCAAGCTCGGGGTCACCTGGTCCTGCAACGCCAAGGCGAACGTGCCCCGCGAGACCCTAAAGGTCCTCAAGGACAACGGCCTGCGCCTGCTGCTCGTCGGCTACGAGTCCGGCAACCAGAAGATCCTGAACAACATCAAGAAGGGCATGCGCGTCGAGGTGGCCGAGAAGTTCACTCAGGATTGCCACGAACTCGGCATCGCCATCCACGGCACCTTCATCGTCGGCCTGCCGGGCGAAACCCGCGAGACGATCCAGGAGACGATCGCCTTCGCCAAGCGCATCAACCCGCACACAATCCAGGTCTCGCTCGCGGCTCCCTATCCGGGTACCTTCCTCTACAAGCAGGCGGTTGAGAACGGCTGGCTGGACGTGGAGAATGCGGAGCTCGTCGACGAGAACGGCGTTCAGATCGCCCCGCTGCACTACCCCCACCTGTCGCACACCGAGATCTTCACGTCGGTGGAGGAGTTCTACCGGAAGTTCTACTTCCGCGCCCCGAAGATCGCCTCCATCGTCTCCGAGATGGTGCGCTCCCCCGATATGATGAAGCGCCGCCTGCGCGAGGGTGTCGAGTTCTACCGCTTCCTCAAGGAGCGTCAGACCGGTACCTCCAAGGCCGCCTGATCCCGGGTTCCTCATCGTCTTTCGCCAACAACGGCCGGGCAGATCGCCCGGCCGTTCTCGTTTTCTGCGGCCTGCTGCACGGCGAGCCGGATGCGGGAAACCGGTTTCCACCCTGCATCTCGTGGTCTAGACGCCTGGCCGGGCAGATCCGGTCGCGCGACACCCTCTGGGGTGCGGCCAGCGACGCAAGGGTCCGCCGGCTCTAGGCGGAGGTGGAGCGGGTGCTGCTTGAGGGACAGGCCGCCCGGAGCGCGCGCATTGAACAGGCCGGCCCTTGCGTTCCCTGGCTAGTTTGACCCCGATGCTGAAGCGCAATCCAGAGCTTATGAACCTGCGCCTGCTCGAGGACGCCTCTGGCAGGAAGGCCGGAGCGACCCCGGTGCTCGGCCGCAATACCTTTGCCGCTTCCCCCGGCACCATTCCCGATGAGAAGGCTTGGACATGGCCGAGGCCCATAGGAAACGCCTGATCGTCACCGCCGACGATTTCGGCCTGAGCCGGGAGGTCAACGAGGCCGTCGAGCAGGCCCACCGCGACGGCATCCTCACGGCCGCGAGCCTGATGGTGTCCGCGCCCGCGGCCGCCGATGCCATAGCCCGCGCGACGCGACTGCCCTCACTGCGCGTCGGGCTTCACCTGGTGATGGTCGAGGCGTGGCCGACGCTCCCACCCGAACAGCTTCCGGACCTCGTGGGAGCCGATGGACTGATCCGCAGCGACATGGGTCGCCTCGGCCTCGACCTTGCGCTGAAAGCCTCTGCCCGTCGGCAACTCACCGCCGAGATCGAAGCCCAGTTTCAGGCCTATCGCGCCACCGGCCTGCCCCTCGACCATGTGAATGCCCACAAGCACTTCCACGTGCATCCGCTGATCGCCGGCCTCGTCCTCGCGGCGGGGAAACGGCACGGCATGCGCGCAATCCGGGTGCCCCGTGAGACGCGGGCCATCCTGCGCGCGGCCGAACCCGGTGCCACCCCGAAAGCCGCCCTCGACAGTGCACCCTGGGCTGCCTTGCTCGCCGTGCGGGCGCGGCAGGCGGGTCTGCTGATCCCCGACCGGACACTCGGGCTCGCCTGGTCCGGCGCCATGACGCCGGCCCGGGTCGCCGGCCTGCTGGCTCACCTGCCGGATGGTCTCACGGAACTCTACACCCACCCTGCGACGGGTGGCGGCTTTGCGGGAGAGGCGCCGGGCTACGCCTATGCGGCCGAGCGCGACGCCCTCATCGCCCCAGCGACCCTGGCGGCCGCGGCGGGCATTTCCCGGGGCGGATTTTCCGACTTCCTGACCTGAGCCCGGCCTTCAGGACCGCGACGATACGAGAAGGGGCGCGGATCCGATCCGCGCCCCTTCGGTGTTCAGGAATTGAGATTCGCAGCCACGCTACTTCGCCGACAGCGCCTCGGCTTTGCGAGGCTGAAGGGACGGCGGCAGGGCGGCATCACCTTCGGGCCGCTTCGGATCGGGCTGCTTCGGGGGCGGACCAAGGAAAGCCGGCACCACGAAGAAGGCCGCCACCAGGGTGAAGAACAGCGACAGGGCAAGCAGCTTGCCCATGCTGGCGGTACCCGGATGGCTCGACAGCACCAGAGAGCCAAACGCAGTCCCCGTAGTCAGGGCCGAGAAGAAGATTGCACGCGTCAGGCTGGACGCCAGCATGTCGGTGACGCCGGCCCGCCAGGCGATGACGTAGTAGATGTGGAAGGCCACGCCTACCGCCAGCATCAGCGGCATTGCGATGATGTTGGCGAAGTTGAGGGGCATCCCCACGATGTGCAGGGCCATCAGGGTCCACAGGGTCGCGAGCACCAGGGGCCCCAGGGTCATGGCGACATCCCAGGGTTTGCGCAGGGCCACCGACAGGATGATGAAGATGAGGACCAGGGCCGTCACCGCCGCCTGCAGGAAGGCGCCGAGGATGGTGTAGCTCGACGAGGTCGTGGCAACCGGCGCACCCGTGGCGTGCGGCGCCACGCTCTGCACATCCTTGGCGAAGCGACGCAGGACCTGGTTGTCGTTGGCATCCCCGCTCGGGTGGATCTCGATGCGCGAACGTCCATCCGCCGCGATCCATTCCGCCTTCAGCTTCGGCGGAAGATTGTCGAGGGTGATCTTCTCCGGGTTCAGAAGCCCGGAGAGGCGGGTGAGGAGGGTCCTGAGATCCTTCGTCAGGGCGACACTGGCCGCCTCGCGGGTCGCCACCGGCGCGGCGGCAAGTTTGTCGAGGGCATCCGCGAGAGCGCCCGCCGCCTTGGCGCCGGGCGCATCGGAACCCAGCGCGATGCCGCGCAGGGCCGTTACGGCCTCCTTGATCGCCTTGACGTTGTCGGCATCCGTCGGCGGCGGCGGTTTACGGCCTGGATTCAGGACCGGCCCGAGCAGTTGGGCTGTGTCTGCGATGATCGCAAGCTTCGCATCCTGGTCCGGCGGAACGAAGGTGTTGATGTCGATGACCTTGGCCACCGATGCGAGCTTGGAGATCTTCTCGGCAAGGGCCGGGACCGCCTCGGGGGAGGGCGCCAGAACGTCGATCAGGTTCGGGCTCGTCTCGGGGTCCTTGATCAGGTCGAGATAGGTCGAGATCGACTCAACCTTCGGGCTGCGCAGGTGCATCGGGTTGGAATCGAAGGGCAGCTTGAAGAGCAGCGGGATGCCCGCCAGCGTGATCAGGGTGACGCCGATCAGGATCGGTTTGCGGTTGCGGATGATCCAGGGATCGACGCCAGCGAGCCAGGTCGTCTCCACCGCCTCGCGCTCGCCCTTCGGCCTGAACACCGCGATGAGCGCGGGCAGCAGGGTCAGGGAGAACAGGTAGGCCACGATCATGCCGACGCCGGCGATCAGGCCGAGTTCCGACACGCCACGGAACGCCGTCGGCAGGAAGGCGAAGAAGCCGGCGATGAGCGAGATGGCCGCCAGGGTCAGCGACCAGCCGACCCCACGGGCGGCCGCGTTCATGGCGGAGGGCAGATCGGGCTGCTCGTAGCGGTCGGCCCGGTAGCGCACCGCGAACTGGATGCCGAAATCGATGCCGAGGCCGACGAACAAGGCGGCGAAGGCCACCGAGATCGGGTTCAACTCGCCGACCATGAGCAGGCCGAGGCCCGCCGTGACGATGAGCCCGGCGAACGTGGTGATCAGGACCGCGCCGATCAGCGGAGCGGAGCGCAGCGCCAGCCACAGGAAGAGCACGATGGCCCCGACGGTGACGCTGTAGTTCAGCAGCGCATCTTCGGAGAGGGTCGCGAACTCGTCGTCCGCCACCGCCACCGGGCCGGTGAGGCGCATGCGCGGGTTGCCCGCGATCTCAGGAGCGCCGAGCGTGTTGATCTTCAGGTCCGCGGCGACCCTGCGCACGAGTTCGGTCGCCTCGGCACCGGGCTGCAGCGCGTTATAGTCGAGGACCGGCTGGATCATGATGAACTTGCGCAGATCGGTGCTCTGCGTCCGCCCATTCGACAGCAGCATCTGCCACGACATGCGCGCCGGCTCGCCCGTCAACACTTTGCGGAGAGTTCCATCGATCTGCGTCATCGGCCGCTCGAGGTCCTCGAGCTTGGCGTCTCCGCTCTTGATCCCGCGTGCGCCGAGACCGAGCACCCGCATGATGCCGCGCAGCGACGGGTCGGCGGCAAGCGGGCCGAGCAGACCCTGCTGCTGCACGAGCTGCTCGGTCGTCTTCGTCAGCTCCTCCTGTGACATCAGGAGGAAACCGTTCTTTTCGTAGAAGGCACCACCATCGGGTCGGTAGACCGACTCGACCATGTCCTTGTGGTTGACGAGAGCGGCCGAGAGGTTGGCCGCGGCCTCCTCGGCCTCCTCGGGTGTCTTCCCGTCGATCACGGCGACCAAAGTCCCCGTACGCTGGGGAAAGGCCTTCTCGTAGTTGATCTCGTCCTGCCGCCAGGGCACGTCCTTGTCGATCAGACGCTCGACATCGGTGTTGATCTTGAAGAGATGAGCCGCCATGCCGGCGCTCGCCACGGTGACGAGTGCCACGAGAGCAATGACCAGCCAGCGACGCTGGACGGAAAACGCGACGAGCCGTTCGATCACGGGTATCCTACCTGCCTGAGCGATGCGATCCCCGCCGCCCTGGCGCCCGCAAGGACGCCGCAGCCCGGACGGCTGCGGAGCTGAGGATCGATCTGTCTAGTGCCGCGGGTTATCACCTGTTGCTGCAAATCCCGAATCCAGCGTGCAAACCGAGTTGCCCATGCGCCAATTGATGCATGTTCGACACAGCTTCTCTGAATCGCATGGGGACGAAACAGCCCTGCGCAGCACGCCCACCTATCCACCCCGCGACCAGATTGCAACGCAAACGGCGTGGCGGCCCCGAGGTTCTATCTCGCGTGCCGCTTCGCACCGCAGCACGGTTCGAAAATAGCCCTTGATGCCGCGGCTCGTCGGACCAGGAACCGTCAAGCTGCAGCCTGGGCATGCTCTGGAGGAATAGGAAAGTCGGGATGGGGCTGAGATACCCTGCCTAGTCTCCATCGCACGGTCGGTCCCGACGCTTGAAACTCTGTGGCGCGATTGTCCCAGGGCTTCGCGATCTTTGCCGAATGAACGCCTTTCGACGCCTTTGAGATCGGTTCCAAGCTACGTCGCTGGAATTTGGCCATTTTTCACGCTAAGCAGCCCGATACATTCGGGCCAACAACAAGGAGCCGCGTCTTGGGCATTCCTATCCGGTACGTCGCGAAGATTGGCGGCTACATCCTGAAGCAGCACCTGACCGGACGTAAGCGCTATCCGCTCGTGATGATGATGGAGCCGCTGTTCCGCTGCAATCTCGCATGCGCCGGCTGCGGAAAGATCGACTATCCGGACGAGATCCTGAACAAGCGCCTGCCCGTGGCGGATGCGCTCGAATCCGTCCGCGAGTGCGGTGCACCCGTGGTGGTGATCGCGGGCGGCGAGCCGTTGCTCCACAAGGATCTTCCGCAGATCGTCGAAGGCATCATCGCGCAGAAGAAGTTCGCCATCGTCTGCACGAACGCACTCCTCCTCGAGAAGAAGATCAAGGAGTACAAGCCGAGCCCGTACTTCACCTGGTCGATCCATCTCGATGGCGACAAGGAGATGCACGACCAGTCGGTGTGCCAGCGCGGCGTCTATGACAAGGCGGTGGCGGCGATCGCGAAGGCCAAGGAGATGGGCTTCCGCGTCACGATCAACTGCACCTTCTTCAACAATTCGTCGGCCGACAAGATCGCCGACTTCTTCGACAGCGTCACGCGGATGGGTATCGACGGCATCACCGTCTCTCCCGGCTATGCCTATGAGCGTGCACCCGACCAGAAGCACTTCCTGAACCGCAAGGCGACGAAGGATCTCTTCCGCGGCGTGTTCCGTCACGGTAAGGAGAAGGGTCGCGAGAAGTGGACCTTCCAGCAGTCGGGCCTGTTCCTCGACTTCCTCGCCGGCAACCAGACCTACCATTGCACGCCCTGGGGCAACCCGACCCGTACCGTGTTCGGTTGGCAGAAGCCCTGCTACCTCCTCGGCGAGGGCTATGCGGCGACCTTCAAGGAGCTGATGGACGAGACCGATTGGGACTCCTACGGCACCGGCAACTACGAGAAGTGCGCCGACTGCATGGTCCATTCGGGCTACGAGGCGTCCTCGGTGGTCGACTCGGTCAAGAAGCCCTGGAAGCCCCTGATTCACGCCATTCGCGGCATCAAGACCGAGGGCGCGATGGCGCCGGAGATCAACCTCGAGAACCAGCGTCCGGCCGAGTTCGTGTTCTCGCGTAACGTCGCTCAGAAGCTGTCCGAGATTAAAGCCTCGGGCGTCGACACCAAGCGCGAGGCGCGCAACCGCAGCGCCGCCTGAACGCGCGAGAGACCTCTCCATCGAACATCATCGAAGAACCCCGTTCTGCCTCGGCAGGGCGGGGTTCTCGCGTTTCATGGTGCCATCGAAAAAAATCGGAACGGTACGGCGCCCGGCACCGGCATCGCGTCAGAAGGCCGAGATCCCGCGCTTGCGTGAGGGGACGCCGATACCGCCGCGCACATCCTGTCGCGCTTGGGAATCCACATCCGTCTTTGCGGCCGACACGGGAACCTTCCCCACGCGCTCGATGCGTACGCCGACGTAATCCCCGCGGCGCCACGCCAAGCGAACGAGGCACAGGAAATCGCGCCCGATGATTCGCAGCATGAAGACAGGCGGCAGGACCTGACTGGCGGCCACACCGATCTTGGCACCAGATTTCGAAACGTCTTTCACGGTGCAGGGGATCTCGGTCCCATCGCGCAGACGGATGGTCGCGATCCAGTTCGTCGGGCTTCGCTCCTCCCGCCGTGGGACCGCCGACTCTGGCGTCGACTCGCCTGATTCCACCGTCACCCGTGGGTCTCCGTAGCTGACAGATGCTGACGCTATCTCGCATGCGAAGTGTTTACGGAGACATACCGTGTGCGCCGGACGCAGTTCTCAATCGCTTTCGAGCCCCTCCGGCCAGCTCTGTCGCGAAACCGAGAACCGCGGAACAGGCACTCCCGACCGTTTCACGAGAGCGTTGCCGTCCCACTGGTCCAGGGATCTGCCGAGCTCTGAAAGCCGCGCGGACTATCCTTTGATACATCTTCTGATGGTTGTTAAATTCAGGATACCCGCACATCGCCTCTCCCCCTCTCGGAACGGCGAGCGGACGATTCCAGTCCCGAGGCGGTGGGCCAATCCGGCCGTGGTCGATCAGGAATTCCAATCCCTCAGGTTTCCATCCGACCATGAGTATCGACCCGACGAGCGCGATACATTCGTTCGAAGGGCACCGATGCCGGACCCATCTCAGGCCTTCGATCGTGCAAAGCGCCGCGAAGCCTTGCCATGATGTCGCGAATCCTGATAAGGCAACCGCCTTTCCGCGATGCATCGACACATCGCCGAGGCCGCCGTCAGGTGCCTCGTTCCCGAGACCCTATGGACAGGCGGCGGGTTCTGCGCCCGGCCGACGTGAGACCGATGAAGATTCGCAACTCCCTCAAGTCCCTCCGTGGCCGTCACCGCGACAACCAGATCGTGCGTCGCAAGGGCCGCGTCTACATCATCAACAAGACCCAGAAGCGCTTCAAGGCGCGCCAGGGCTGAACGGCGCTCGCCGCGGACGCGGCAAGCCATCACGTTGACGACACGGCGCGGGGCGAGGAAGCTCCGGCCATGCCGAACCCCCTTTCGATCCGATCCTGCCTGAAAGCCGCGCTCGTCGCGGCTTTCTGCGTTTGCCTGGCGCCGCCTGCCTTTGCCGAGCCGACACCGGAGACGGCAAGGCCCGAGAAGAAGCCACCGCCCGGCCTCGACGAACTCTACGCACGCCTGAAGGCGGCGGGGGACGATGCCGAGGCCAAGGGCGTTGCCAAGCTCATCGAGCAGCGGCTGGGACGATCGGGCAGCGCGACGGCGGACCTGCTGACCGAGCGGGCGCGCCAGGCCATGTCCGGACAGGACCTTCCGCTGGCGATCGAACTGATGGACCGGGCGACGACCCTGGAGCCGGCCTGGTCCGAGGGTTGGAACCGGCGCGCCACGGTGTTCTGGATGCTGGCCGACCCCGCCGCCGCCATCGCGGACCTGCAGCGGACGCTCGCGCTGGAGCCGCGCCACTACGAGGCCTGGGCAGCCCTGGGGCGCATCTACCAGTCCATGGACGACAAGCGTCGGGCGCTCGTCGCCTTCCGGCGGGCGGCGGCGCTCTACCCGCGCATGGACCGGCTGCAGACGGCGATCGACCGCCTCGCCCCCGATGTCGACGGCCGGGACCTGTAGCGCCCGATGCTCCTCCTGAAACTGATCGCGGCCCTGCTCGCCGGCGGCCTCGTGCTCACCCTCGTGGCCGCGGGCATCACCCTGCTCATCACCGCGCGGATCGAGGCCCGCTATCCGCCCGCCGGACCCTTCGTTCCGGTGACAGGCGGGCGCATCGCGACGATCCAGGCCGGGCCGAATCCCTCCGACCGGGGAACGGTGGTGCTCCTGCACGGTGCATCCGCCAATGCCGCCGACCCGATGACGGCTCTGGGCGGGAGCCTGGCCCAGGCGGGCTTCCGGGTCATCGCCCTGGACCGGCCGGGCTTCGGCTGGAGCGACCGGCTCGCCGGCGCGGGGATGGCGACGCCGCAGGCTCAGGCCGCCGCCATCGCCGAGGCCCTCGCGGGCCTCGGGGCCGGTCCGGCGATCGTGCTCGGGCATTCCTGGTCGGGCGCCCTCGCGACGGCGCTCGCCCTGGATCATCCGGAAGCGGTCGCGGCCCTCGTCCTGATGTCGCCCGCCGTGATGCCGCTGCCCGAGATCGGGCCGATCCCGGCGATCTATCGCCTGGCGCTCTGGCCCCCGGTGACCTGGCTGCTCAGCCGGACCGTGGCGACGCCGGTCGGGCTCTATTACCTGCCCCGGGCCGGAAACGGCGTGTTCCGTCCGCAGGCGGCACCCGCCAACTACCTGGAGGCGGTCCGCGCCGCCCTGGTGCTGCGGCCGGCGACCATGCTCGCCAACGTACAGGACCTGACCGGGCTTCCGGCGGCACTCCTGGCGCAGAGCCGTCGCTACGGCGAGATCACGGCGCCGACCGTCATCATCACCGGCGACCGCGACAGCATCGTGCCGGCCGAACGCCACGCCAAGCCCCTCGCGGCCCGCATCCCGGGGGCACGGCTCGTGGTGCTGCCCGGCATCGGCCATATGGTCCACGCCGTCGCGAGCACCTCCGTGCAGGACGAGGTCGTGCGTCTCTCCGAGAGCCTGCGCCTCTCCGAGGGGGTCAGCGCCCGCTGAAGGCCGCCGCCGGCCGGGAAGCCGGCGACGGCGGGTGTCAGGCCTTCGCAGCGTGCTCGCGGGTCACGAAGGCGATGCGCACGAGGTTGGTGGCGCCCGGCGTTCCGAAGGGCACGCCCGCCACCACGATGATCCGGCCGCCGATCTCGGCGAAGTTCTCGCGCACCGCGAACTTCGCCGCCCGGAAGGCCATGTCGTCGACGTCGCTGGCGTCCTTGGTGACGATCGGGTGCGTCCCCCAGCACATCGCCAGGCGCCGCGCCGTCTCGCGCTTCGGGGTCAGGGCGATGATGGTGGCGTTCGGCCGGGAGCGGGCGAGGCGCAGGGCGGTGGAGCCCGAATGCGTCCAGGCCATCACGGCCGTGAGCCCCAGGGCATCGACCATCTGGTGGGCCGCCGCCGCGATCGCGTCCGAGGCGGTGGCGTCGGGCTCGGAGCGCTGCGCGGTCAGGATGGTCCAGTAGAGGGCGTCCCGCTCCACCTGCTCGGCGATCCGGCTCATCATGGTGATGGCCTCGACGGGGAAGGCCCCCGAGGCGCTCTCGGCCGAGAGCATGACCGCGTCGGCGCCCTCGTAGACGGCGGTGGCGACGTCGGAGACCTCGGCGCGGGTGGGGACCGGCGCGGAGATCATCGATTCGAGCATCTGCGTCGCGACCACCACGGGCTTGCCCATGCGGCGCGAGGCGCGGGTGATGCGCTTCTGCACGCCGGGCACCTGCTCCAGCGGCATCTCGACGCCGAGGTCGCCGCGCGCCACCATGAGCCCGTCGGAGATCTCGATGATCTCCTCGAGGCGGGTCAGCGCCTGCGGCTTCTCGATCTTGGCCATCACCAGGGCGCGCCCGGCGGCGACCTTCTTGACCTCGGCCACGTCCTCGGGCCGCTGCACGAAGGAGACGGCGATCCAGTCGGCGCCGGCGGCAAGGCCGGCCTCGAGGTCGCCCCGGTCCTTCTCGGTCATCGCCGCGACGGGGATCACCGTGTCGGGCAGGGAGACGCCCTTGCGGTTCGAGATGCGGCCCCCGACCTCGACCCGGGTCACCGCGCGCCCCTCCGAGACCTCCGTCACGGTGAGCCGCAGCTTGCCGTCATCGATGATGACGCAGTGACCGGGCTCCAGCGCCGAGAGGATCTCGGGGTGGGGCAGGTAGACCCGCGAGACGTCGCCCGGCGTCGGATCGCTGTCGAGCACGAAGGTCGCGCCGTTCGCGAGCATCGCCGCGCCCTCGGCGAAGGCGGACACGCGCAGCTTCGGGCCCTGGAGGTCCACGAGGATCGCGATGGGGCGCTTCAGCTCGCGCTCGATGGTGCGGATGACCTCGATCTTCTCCGGCAGCTTCTCGCGCGGCAGGTGGCTCATGTTGAGCCGGAAGACGTCGGCGCCGGCGCGAAACAGCGTCTCGATCATCTCCGGCGTGTCGGAGGCCGGGCCGAGCGTGGCGATGATCTTCGTGCGGCGTGAGCGTTTCACTGGTGTCTCCATCCCCGGATCGGGCCCCGCCAGTTTCGAACGACCGGCATTGAGCGAAGGGCCACAAGCACCGAAGGAGCCGGCGCGTCAAGAACGCCGATCCCCGGGACCCGGCGGGGGCCGCGCCCGACGCAGGGTCGCGCGCTGCGCGCGAGGCATGCGCCGACGGCCCCGCCGCCGTTTCCGGCGCGGGATGAGGCTGAAAGCGGGAGACGCGGGACGCCGCGAAACCACGTTTTCGAAGGTTATGCCGGTTCCCCGGCGTCCCTGGGCCCGGCCCCCGCCGGGGAGCCGAACCTGTCACGTCACGGCGTCTTCGACAGCGTCTGCGACTCGGCTTGTGGCGGCCCTCCTCCAGGCACCGTCACCCCCTTGGCGGGAGCGGCAGCCCCTGGCGACCGACTTATCATGGCCCACGGCCCCGGACCCGCCGCGTCTCGGGCAGGTCGTCCGTTATCTGGGGATGCCCCAGGAGACCGGTCCGGAAGGACCGGTTTGCCGAGACACCTTGCGTCGCACGGCGCGGCCCGAAGCGATGGCGAAACCGGGCCACCGACGCGGGCGCCGTCTCCTCCTTCCAAGCCCCGCGACCCGGTCCGTCGCGGGGCCTCCCTCGTGGAAGGCGAGCGGTGGCAAGGAACCACATAATAGGAATATTGTCAAGATTTTTCGATCGCACGGACGCCCGGCGGGCGAGGGGACCCGGCGTGGAGCGGGGATCTCACGCCTCGGAATCACACCCCTGCGCCATGTCCCCGAATCATGCCGCGGTTCGGTTTCCAAGGTGCAGATAATTCGCCCGGAACTCGGCGACCGCCTTGAGCCGAGGCAGATTGAGGATCGTCAGGCGCCGACCTTTCAGTTCGATCAGCCCCTGGCGCCTGAGTTCCTGCAGGGAGCGGTTCACGTGGACGCTCGAGAGCCCGGTCGTGTCGCCGAGCTCCGCCTGGGTCACGGGCAGTTCGAAGCTGTCGCCCTCGGTCCGGTCCACCGCGCGCAGCCGGACGAGGAGCTCGCAGAGCAGGTGGGCGAGCCGTTCCACGGCGGAGCGACTGCCGACGTTCACCAGCCATTCGCGCAGGGTCGCGTTGTCGACCAGGGTCGTCTTGCGCAGGGTCCGGGCGACCTGCGGGTGATGCTGGATCAACGCGGCGATGGTCTCGGGCGGGATCTGCACCACCCGGCAGGCCGACACCGTGGTGATGGTGTGGTCCATGGTGTCGAGGAGAGCCACGTCGAGGTCGCAGAGATCTCCCGGCAGCAGGTAGGCCAGGATCTGACGGGCGCCGGTCTCGCGCACCTTGTGCCGGCAGGCCATGCCGTCGAGGACCAGGAACACGCCCTCGGGTCGGTCGCCCTCGCGGATCAGGTCCATGCGCGGCCCGATCAGGCGGGGATTGGCGCTGATCTGGGTCAGGACCGCACGATCCGCGTCCGAGAGCACCCCGAAGCCCTCCAGCTTGCGGATGAGCGGATTGCCCAAGCTCTCATCCGAACGGAGCATCCGAACCGGCGCGGGGGACTTCACGACGGCAGGCGATGGGGGCGGGGGCGGGGCCAGTCCATCGAGGAGCGTGGTGACCTCCTGCGGCGAAGCCGGCTTATCGAGCCACGGCAGGCCTTGGAAGTCGCGCGCCCGCGGGTCGTCTCGCCGGAGAGCGGAATAGACGAGGACCGGAACATCGTGCCGGTGCAGGGCGCGGCCCAGGGCCGGACTGAGACCATCCCGGAGTACGACATCCACCACGGCCAGGGTGGGCCTCTCCCGCGCCATAGCGGCCAGGGCCTCGCCGCCCGTTACGAACGGCCCGAGCACACGATAGCCCGCCCGCTCCAGCGCCTCGCTCAGATCCGCACCGACCACCGCATCGGCTTCGGCAAGCAGGACGAGCGGGCGTCGGGCTGCGAGATCCATGGAACGCTCCGGAACAGGATGCTCAACAACCTCCAGGGCAACAAGGCTGTATCATCAATTTTATAGCCTCCAAGTAAAAGGCCCATCAAGGCAACAATGTTTCGCGTGCGCTATCGAACTTTCGAATGTGCGATACCGTACCGAGTTAGTAACGAAGTAACATAAGTGGTTTTGCGCCGTTGTATTGAACCAATATTTGTATCACACGGAATCGATCGTCTGCTGAAAATATTCGAGCGCAGGCGACTAAGAGACGAAATGCGCTCTTGCTCCTATTGGCAGATAAGGGTCCATGGCTCCGATCCAGCAATCCGACGTACAGAATCGTTTGCTCAAAGTCATGACCCATGAGGACTTCGCGCGCCTCCAGCCTCACTTGGAGTTCGTCGAGCTGCTGTCGGGGCAACCCCTGATCAAGCCGAACGCCCGCATCAAGACGTTCCACTTCATGGAGAGCGGGGTCACCTCGATCACCGCCGAGAGCGCGAACGGCCGGGTCGAGATCGGGATCGTCGGCCGGGAAGGCGTCGTCGGGGCGACCCCCATGCTCCTCGGCTCGGATCGCGTGCCCTACGACCATTTCGTTCAGATGCCGGGGAGCGCCTATCAGATCAGCGCCGAGGTGGTGGTCGCGGCGGTGGAGGACAGCCCGGCTTTGCGCAAACTGCTCCTGCGCTACATCCTCACCGAGATGATCCAGGTCCGGCAGACGGCCTTCATCAACGCGACCCTCGAGATCGAGGCGCGCCTCGCCCGCTGGCTGCTGATGTGTCACGACCGGGCCGACGGCAACGAGCTCCTGCTCAAGCACGAGTTCCTGTCGATGATGCTGGGCGTGCGGCGTTCCGGCGTGACCATCGCCATGCAGCAACTCGAGGGCGCCGGCCGCATCCGAGCCAAGCGCGGGCGCGTCACCGTGATCAACCGGGAGCTTCTGGAGGAGATCGCGGACGGCAGCTACGGTATTCCGGAGGCCGAGTACGCGCGGCTGATCGAGGGGGCCTGACGATGCCTCGCTACTTCTTCAACCTTCGCTACGGCCCCGGCGCCGGCAAGCTGGCGGTCGATCCCGAAGGGGATGAGCTCGCCGATGTGGAGGCGGCGCGCGAGCATGCGCTGCAAACCGCCCGCGACCTCGTTGCCGGGCCGCCCTCCATGGCCGTGCGGGATTGGTTCGCCTGCTCGTTCGAGATCGAGGACGAGCAGACCCGTCCCGTGCTCACCATCCCGTTCAGCGACATCGTTCCGGAGGTGGACGACGAGGATCAGATCGGCTGACCCGGCGTTTCCCGATCCGATTCGGGGACGACCCGTCTCGACCCCGGGACGCCTGAGCGGCCTCCGGGACTGCCCCGCCCTTCACGGCGTCGGCGCCGCCGGCTGGTTCGGATCCGTCAGCTGGATCGTCCAGCTCTTCTGCTCGCCGGTATCGACCTCGTAGAAGCCGTTGCGGTCGAGGCCGCGCGCGAGGCAATCCTCGACGCCCCGGATCGTGAATTCCCGGTCCTTGGTGCACATCAGCGAGCGGCCGTTCCACTCGCCCCCGCGCGTATAGTCCACCGCGAACACGTAGTAGAACCGCGCCGCCAGCGCCCCCTTGAGCAGGGTCTCGCAGGCCTTGGGCGCCACGTCCCACCAGCCCTCCGTGACCCAGCCCTGCGGATCGCGATAGCCGAGCGCGATGCCGACCTTGCTGGCGGTCTGGTTGCACATGCGCAGGTCCGCCTGTGCGGGCGCGGGCGTCAGCGCGAGGACGACGAGGATGGCCGCCCCCGCGCAGGTGCGCCCCCCGGGGGAGGGGCGGCGCACGCGACGGGATGTTTCCTCAACCGACGAGGATGATGCGGCAATCGTTGACATTGGTGCGTGTCGGACCCGGCTGGACGAGGTCGCCGATGGTGGCGAAGAACTTCGTCGAATCGTTGTCGGCCAGCATCGCGGCCGGGTCGAGGCCGGCGGCGCGGGCGCGGGCGAGGGTGGTCGGGTCGATGAGGCCGCCGGCCGGATCGGTGGCCGCGCCCCGCCCGCCATCGGTGCCGTCGGTATCGGCGGCGATGCCGAGGATACCGGGGGCGCCGTCGAGGGCGATCGCCAGTGCCATGGCGTATTCCTGGTTGGGGCCGCCATTGCCCTCGCCCCGGATCGTCACGGTGAGTTCACCACCGGAGATGATCGCGACGCGGCGTCCGGCCTCGGCCAGTTCGCGCGCCAGGCGGGCGTGCTCGGCGGCGACCTCGCGCGCCTCGCCCTCCACGTCGGGACCGAGCATCACCGGCTCGTAGCCGGCCTTCGCGGCGGCGGCGGCGGCGGCCTCCAGGGCGTCGATGGGCCGGGCGATGATGCGGTATTCGGCCCGGGCGAAGGAGGGGTCGCCCGCCTTCGGGGTCTCGTTGACGGGATCGTTCAGGAGCGCCTTGGCGGTCTCGGGCAGCGGGATGCCGCGGCGCTCGCAGATCGCGCGCGCCTCCGCCAGGGTGGTCGGATCGGGCACCGTCGGGCCGGAGGCGATCACCGCCGGGTCGTCGTGGGGCACGTCGGAGACCGCCAGCGTCAGGATCGAGCGGGCGTTGCGCGCCATCATCGCGAGGCGGCCGCCCTTGATGCGCGACAGGTGCTTGCGCACGGCGTTGATCTCGTTGATCGGCGCGCCCGAGCGCAGGAGCGCCTTGGTGATCGCCTGCTTCTCGGTGAGGGTCAGGTCACCGGCCGGGGCGATCCAGTTCGCCGAGCCGCCGCCCGAGAGCAGCACCAGCACGTCGTCCTCCGGGCCGGCATCTGCGGCGATCTTCAGGGCGTCGGCGGTGGCGTCGATCCCGGCCTGGTCCGGTACGGGGTGGCCGGCCTCGACCATGCGGATCATCGGCGCCTCCTCGCCATAGCCGTGGCGGGCCACCGCCAGGCCGACGATGCGGCTCGGATCGACGCCGTGCTCCTCGCGGTAGAACCGGCTCGCCACCGCCGCCATGCTGCCGCCGGCCTTGCCGGCCCCCAGGATGATGAGCCGGCCCGGGCCCGGCGCGGGCAGGTGCGGCACGAGGCAGCGGGCCGGATGGGCCGCCGCGATGGCCTCGTCGAGGCAGTGCAGGAGCAGGGCGCGGGCGGCCTCGGTCTTATCGAGATCGGTCATCTTGGGATCGGTCATGGCGCTTCCGTCATCCGGTTGGCGGTCGCGAAGGCGGCCCGGGGGTTCTCCTCCGGATTGTTCTGCCCCCGGCATGACGCCGGATTGTTGCCGTCGCGGCGCGATCCGCGATACGTGCTGTGCCCGACGCCCGCCGCCTCGGCAAGCCACGCGTTCGCGGAAGGACCGTCCGCGGCCGCGGCCGGAGCCCCGCCTGCCGCAACCCCGGACCGCGCGAGACCCCATGCTGCCACCGCATCCCGTCGAGACGCTCCCCGGCGACCCCGCCCGCGGCCTCCTGCTGATCTGCGACCACGCCTCGAACCACGTGCCCGAGGATCTGGCCCAGCTCGGGGTGCCGGCGCACGAGTTCAGCCGCCACATCGCCTACGACATCGGCGCCGCCGCCGTGACCCGCCGGCTCGCGGCCCAGCTCGGCGCGCCCGCGATCCTGACCCGCTTCTCGCGCCTCATCATCGACCCGAACCGGGGCCGGGCCGACCCGACCCTGGTGATGCGCCTCTCCGACGGAGCCGTGGTGCCGGGCAACGCCCGCATCGACGAGGCGGGCAAGGCCGAGCGCATCCGGCGCTTCTATGAGCCCTTCGACGCCGCGATCGAGGCCGGCATCGCCGCCGCGACCGCGACCGGGGTGCGGCCCGCCATCGTCACCATCCACAGCTTCACGCCCTATTGGCGCGGGGTGCCGCGCCCCTGGGAGGTCGGCATCCTCTGGGACCGCGACGACCGCATGAGCGCGCCGCTGATCGCGGGCCTGCGCGCCGATCCGGCGGGGCTGACGGTCGGCGACAACGAGCCCTACGGCGGCGGCCTGCCCGGCGACACGATCGACCGCCACGCGATGGCGCGCGGGCTGCCCAACGCGCTCGTGGAGATCCGCCAGGACCTCATCGTCGGCGAGGCGGGCCAAGCCGAGTGGGCGGCGCGGTTCGCGCGCCTGCTCGCGCCCATGCTGCCGATCCGTGCCTGAGCGCCGCGCTTGACGCGACGCCCCGCCACGCCGACCTGAAGGGTCCAGCAAGGAGACGCCATCATGACCGAGATCGACGCCGCCACCCGGACGGAACTCGAAGCCGCGGTGTTCCGCCGCCTCGTGGCGCACCTGCAGAACCGCACCGACGTGCAGAACATCGACCTCATGAACATGGCCGGGTTCTGCCGCAACTGCCTCTCGAACTGGCTCAAGGACGCGGCCGATGCGCAGGGCCTGCCCCTGAGCAAGGACGCGAGCCGGGAGGCCGTCTACGGCATGCCCTATGCCGAGTGGAAGCGCCTGCACCAGGCGGACGCCTCTCCGGAGCAGCAGGCGGCCTTCGCGAAGGCGGCACCGGAGCCGCACTAAGCTCCCGGTAAGCTTGACGGCTTATCGAAGCGGTTCCGGCGCGCGCATCGCGGCGCCTCGCATCTCAGGGACTTGAGACGACCATGGCCGCATCCGCCGCACCCGCCGTCGACGCCTCCTCCGTCGCCGCCGACCAGCTCAAGAGCTTCATCGAGCGCATCGAGCGCCTGGAGGAGGAGAAGGCCGGCCTCGCCTCCGACATCAAGGACGTCTACGCCGAGGCCAAGGGCACCGGCTTTGACACCAAGGCCCTGCGCAAGATCATCTCCCTGCGCAAGAAGGACCACGCCGAGCGCCAGGAGGAGGAGGCGATCCTCGAGCTCTACATGCAGGCGCTCGGCATGGTCTGAGGCCCCGGGGCGCCGACGGCGCCCTTGCCCACTGAAATTGGCGCCGGACGGCGCCCTTGCCCACAAAAGTGGCGCCGGACGGCGCCCTTGCCCACTGGAACAGGCGCCGGACGGCGCCTTCGCCTCCCGGAACCGGCGCCGGACGGCGCCCACGGCCTACCGGTACAGGCGCAGGCCGAATCCGAGCAGCCCCAGCCCCGCGAGCAGCAGGGTCCCGCAGGCCCATTCCATGGCCGCCCGGTGGTTCGGGAAACTCTGCGCGGCGGCCGCGAGGGCCACGCCGGCGAGGAGGCAGGTCAAGCTGATGGCGAACATGGCGGAGTGCCTCCCTTCGGGGCCTGGGGAGTTCCGTCGTTCAGAACCCGGTTCTCGACTCCGTCCCATTGAGACGGATCGAGCCTTCTGGACCAATGGATATTCCGAGTCCTGACCCATTTGAGGGAGGCCGGACGACTTGCGCTCAGATAAACGACGTACAGCCGAGATGTTCCTTCAATACAGGCGCCCGCGCGATCAAATCCGGCCGAGGGCACAGATCCCTATCAAAGCCTGAAAACACCCTGCCGCCATCACATACGTTGGTCGATCCGCGCGACGATCCTGAGTTGTGGACCCAGCGAACGGAACGCCGAAGGTTAGCGGGGTTAGCTTTGATTCACGAGCACGAGGCTTGTCACCTCTCGATTTCGTGAGTAGGTCGTTCGCGCGGCGTTCGTCCAGAATAGAACAAAGCGCCCAAGGGCGAAACCTTGGCACACGCCGGCCTTGTCGCAGAGATCATGGCCGAGACTGAGGCAACTGCCGGGGAAAATCGCGCCGCGGCGCCCTGGGCGCGACGACGCCGTCGCCCCGGCCCGGATGCGGGCCGTTGCGGTCGAACCCGATGACGGTCTTGGAACGCGTCACCGCCACCACGGCGGGCGCGAGCCCGCAGGCTCAAGCGTGTGGATGGAGGCGGCCGACCGGCCGAGGCGCGGGGTTTCGGGGCGAGGGCCGACGCTCAGCGGGCGCCGGGCACCACGCGGGTCGCGGATCCGGTGAATCGGGACGCCGCGAGGTCGTCGCCCGGACTGCGGGTGGAAAAGCGGGTCGCGACACCGGTGACGGGGGCGACGATCGCGGCGGGCGCCCCGTCGAGCTTCGCCTTGGCGTTGGCCAGCTTGACCGGCGCGGCGCGGCTCGCGGGCTCCGCATCGGCGGTCGCGGCCGCGAACAGGGCCCGGAGCTGGGTACGCGAATCGGCGTTGGCGGGAACCAGCGGGGCACCGGCGCGCGCGGGGGCGGGCGGAACCGTGAGATTCGCCATGCCGGAGGTCCCGAGGCTCGCGACCTGGACCGGCGGGCGCGGCGGGGGCAGCGGCATGGTCAGGGCGGCCGTGACGGCGGCGAACTCGGCCGGGCGCCGGGGCGGAAGCGGGAGCGCGATCGTCGCGGCAGGCTCGGGGGCGGCCGCCGCCGTCTCCCCCGTCTCCGCCGTCAGGAGGCTCTGCGCGTCGCGGCCATCGCGGCGCAGGAGCGCGGTTTTCAGCGTGTCGTCGGCGGCCGGCGCGGCGTAGGCGAGGGCCGAGCGGGTCGCGGACTGATCCTCGGGATCCGCGCTCGCCACGAGCACCGGCGCCGCCTTGGCCCGCGAGCGGCCCTGCGCCTTCGCGACCTGGGCCGGCGGTTCCGCCTCGCGGCTGCCGCCGCCGAACAGGCTGGCGAAGAAGCCCTTGATGCTCGGCCCGTCATCCTCGTCCATCTGCGCCACTTCCGTGACGCCGAGCACGGTGCCGCCCCGGGCCAGGACCTCGGCGCGCGCCAACTCGTAGCCGGGGAGCGGGCGGTTGTCGGAGGGCAGGTGGACGGTCTTGCCGTCCGGGAACAGCCGGGCGAGCTGGTCGTGGGTCATGCGCGGCCAGGACCGGACCGAGCCCACGTCCAGGTGGACGAAGGGAGTTCCCGAGCGCGGATACCAGCCCACGCCGCCTCGCTGCATGCGCATGCCGATGGCGCGGATCTGGTCGATGGATACGTCGGGCAGGTAGAAGTCCATCGCCTTGCCGAGCATGTGCTGGCTGTACTCGGCCACCATGCGGGAGCGCCGCCGCAGCATCGCGTTGGTGCCGGGGGAGCGATAGGCGGAAACGACGGTGATCGGTTCCTGCGAGCCGACGGAGCGGTAGGCCTCCCACACCGTATCGAACAGGCGCGGGTCCATCTTCGTGGGCTCGTCCGCGCGCCAATCGCGCAGGAGCCAGTTCAGTTGCTCCAGGGCGGCCCGATCGTAGCGGCCGTCACGCTTGAAGGTGACGGTCAGGCTTTCCTTGGTGTGGCTGTGATAGATCGAGAGGGTGCGGGTATCGCCGTTGGCCACCGCATCCTGCGTGCCGCGCGTGCCGCCCACCACGGTGAGGCCGAGTCCCGCGACGATGGCGGCGAGGGGGCGAAGCCGGCGGCTGCGCGCCGCCACGCGCGCCTTGCCGGCCTCGCGTACCTGATCCGCCTCGGTGACACGCGTTGGCCTCGGGAGCCCATTTCGCAGACGCTTCAGCACCTTGGTCTCACCCTCTGCCTGATCGCGAGCGGGACGCGAATCATGGTGAACGCAAGGTTGCCGAAAACCGTGAACGACCGGTTTACCGGATCCTCGTCGCTTCGCCTTTTGTCGGCTTCAGGGCTAAGTCTGAACCGTGGCGAAATCGTGCCGGGGGTGTGCGGCCGCACGCGGAGTCCAGCCGCCCGCGGGGGTGACGCGCCGCGAAGCGAACCAGACGGGATCGAGCGGGACGCCGACCCGGCGAAATGGAGCAGTGGGAGCAGCCGCCGGGGCGCCGCCTACCACCAGCCGTTCGAGGTACGGCCGGGACGGGGCGTCCAGAGGTCGGGCTCGCCGAAATCGGCCGGGGCCCGCGCGGCCGAGGTCCGGGTCGTGGGGGCGTCGGCGAAGGCCGCCTCGGGGCGGGGCCTGCGCCGCACCTCCGCCACCGGCTTGGGCTTCGGCTTGACAGCATTGGCCGCCTCGGCGCTCCCGGAACCGGACGTCCGGCCCGCGACGGGCTTTGCGCCGGACGTCTTGCCGCCCGGGGCCTTGGCCACGAGGAGGCTGCCGGGGCTCAGGCCCAGCGCGACCTTCATGCGGGCATCGTAGCCGTAGAGGTCCGGCAGGGTGCGCACGCCGCCGGCCTCGTCCACCGAGGTGGTGAAGTAGGCGAGGTGCACCGGCAGCTTCTCGGGAAGGCGGATATGCCGTTCGCCCTTGCCGATGAGCTTCTTCAGGCGCTCGCTCGACCAGGCCTCGGGCAGCACCGCGTCGGCGAAGCGGAACGGGTCGTCCACCCGCACGCAGCCGTGGCTGAGCGCCCGCTGCGAGGCGGAGAACAGGCCGCGGTTCGGCGTGTCGTGCAGGTAGACCGCGTGGTTGTTCGGGAACATGAACTTGATGAAGCCGAGGGCGTTGCGCTCGCCCGGCGGCTGGCGCACCGACACGTTGCCGTTGCGGTAGACCACCTCGTAGCCGCGCCGGGCCGCGTAGTTCGGGTCGCGGGCGAGGCCGGGCAGGAACTCGTTCTTCAGGATCGAGGGCGGCACGTTCCACGACGGATTGACGACGGCGTATTCCATCATCCCCGAGAAGATCGGGGTGGGGGATTCGGTCTTGCCGACGATGACGCGGGCCTCGTCGCGCTGGCGGCCGTCGCGGATCACCCGGAGTTTGAATTCCGGAATGTTGACCATGACGTAGTCGCGGCCGAGGTCGGAGGGGAGCCAGCGCCAGCGCTCCATGTTCACGATGAGGGCGGCCTCGCCCTCGTCGGTCCGGGCGGCCGTGTCGGGCCGGGCGAGGGCGGCCACGGTCTGCGCCGTCAGCGTGCCGGTGGCCGGCAGGCCGCGCCCGCGCTGGAAGCCCGACACGGCGGCGGCCACGCGGGCATCGTAGGTCTCGGGGTCGCCGGGTCCGGAATCGAGTGTGCCGGCGGTGCGGGTCTCAAGGCCGAAGCGGCTGCGCAGGGCCGGGACGCGCGGATCGGTCATCCCGAGCTTGAGGACCGGGCCCGGGGGAAGCTGCACGCTCGGCGGCACCGGCGCATGGTTGTGGCCGCGCAGGGCGGCGAGGCGCGCCTTGAGGGCGAGGTAGCCGGGCTGGGCCGGGTTGTAGCCCTGAAGGAGGGCGCCGGCCGAACTCCCCGCCGAGGCGATGCGGCCGAGGACGGTATCGGGCGCGGGGATATCGAGGACGGGGGTGATCAGCCGGGAGACGCTGGACAGGGCGATGCGCCCGCCCCGGGCGTCCCGCGCGTAGAGCACCACGGCGGCCGAGAGCTTCAGCTCCGCCTCGGCGAGCTGCGCCTCGGTGACGCCCTGGGTCCCGAGCACCGGCACGGGGTAGGCCGAGGCCGTGAGGCCGTCCTCGCCGGCAGCGGCCAGGCGCGCGGCGACCGACTTCGCCGCCGGGGTGAAGGCCCCGTCCGCGATCCACACCGGCTTGAACGCGCCGAGCGCGTAGAAGGCCTGGATCGCCTCGCGTTCCTTGGTCGAGAGACGCGGGAGGAGGGGGGCCGGATCGGACAGGCGCGCGGCGACGGCGGCCGATTGCGGATCGGCCGGCGGTGGCGGGGCTTCGGCGGCCGGCGCAGGGGCGATCGGGGCTTGGGCCCCTGGGGTTTGGGCACCGGAGGTCTGGGCGCCGGGAGCTTGGGCGGGAGGCGCTTCAGCGGCCGGGGCATCCGGCGAGGTCGCGGGCTTCGGGGCGTCGGCGGCGAGCGCGGGTTTCGGCGCCTCCGGTGCGACCGGGGCCGCGCCGGGATCGACGGCGGCGTTCCGGATCACCGACGGTGTTGCCGCCGGTTCGGCCGTCTGAGCTTGGGCCGTCTGAGCTTGGGCCGTGGAGGCCGCCAGCAGGGCTGACAGCGCGACGGCGGCGGAGCGCGAAACGCCCATGGGTGCAACTCCTCGGGACCGACCGGGCCGGCCGATGGCATTAGGATGATCGGATCTCGAGCGCGCGTGCGCAATCGCACCCGAGCTCCGGCAAAGGACGCCCGACGGAAGCCGTCAGGCGGCCTCCTCGGCCTTGCCGTCCCCGTCGAGGCCGAGATCCCTGAGCTTGCGGTAGAGGGTGGATCGGCCGATTCCGAGGCGGCGGGACACCTCGGACATGCGGCCGCGATAGTATTGCAGCGCGAAGCGGATGATCTCGGTCTCGAGGCCCTCCATGGTCTTCATCTCGCCGGTGGCCTCCGCGACGAGGCTCATGGCGTGGGGGTCGCGCACCTCCACCCGGACGATCTCCCGCACGGGCTCCGGCGCGCCGGACTGCACCAGCGGCTGCACGGGAGCGGCCGGGATGCGGACCTCGAACCCCTCGACCTGCGCGGCGATCTGGGGAAACTCCGAGACCGTGAGTTCGTCCCCGTCGGCGAGGACCACAGCGCGGAACAGGGCGTTCTCCAGCTGACGCACGTTGCCGGGCCAGCCGTAGCGCGTGAGCAGCGACATCGCCTCCGGGGTAATGGCGCGGACCCGCTTGCCCTCCTCGGCGGAGAAGCGCGCGCAGAACGAGCGTACGAGGTCCGGGATGTCCTCCCGGCGGGCCCTCAGGGGGGGCAGCGTCATGGGGAACACGTTGAGGCGGTAATACAGGTCCTCGCGGAAGCGGCCCTGCTTCACGAGGTCGAGGAGCGAGCGGTTCGTCGCCGAGATCAGGCGGATGTCCACGCGCACGCTGCGCTTGGCGCCGACCGGGTCGACCTCGCCCTCCTGCAAGGCGCGCAGGAGCTTGACCTGCGCGTCGAGGGGCAGTTCGCCGATCTCGTCGAGGAACAGCGTGCCGCCCGAGGCCTCCACGAACTTGCCCGCATGGCGCTCGGTGGCGCCCGTGAAGGCGCCCTTCTCGTGGCCGAACAGGGTGGATTCCACGAGGTTCTCGGGGATCGCCCCGCAATTCACGGTGACGAAGGGCTTGCCGCGTCGGTCGCCCGAGCCCTGGATCGCCCGTGCCAGCACCTCCTTGCCGACGCCGGACTCGCCCTCGATCAGCACGGGGATGTTCGAACGCGCCGACCGCTCCGCGAGGCGGATGACGCGGTCCATGTCGGGGCTGCGGGAGGTCAGGTCCTTGAAGCTCAGGGCGCCCGAGGCCCGGCGTCGCATGCGGCGCACCTCCTCCTCGAGCTGGTCGACCTTGAGCGCGTTCTTGATCGAGACCTGGAGCCGCTCGGCGCCGGCCGGCTTGACCACGAAATCCACGGCGCCGGCCCGCATCGCGGTGACGACCGCATCGATGGAGCCGTTCGAGGTCTGCACGATCACGGGCACGTCGATGCCGGCCCGGCGCATCTCCGCCAGGACGCCGAGGCCGTCGAGGCCCCCCGGCATCACGAGGTCGAGGAGCACGACGTCCACCGCCTCGCCGGCGCGCAGGAGCGCCAGGCCCTGCTCGCCGTTCTCGGCCACCCGCGCCTCGAACCCGAGCCGCCGCACCATCGCCTCGGCGAGGCGGCGCTGCACGGGATCATCGTCGACGATGAGGACCGTTGTCGACATGGGGCAGCCTCGAGGTTCGCGGGCGGGACGGACCGGAGGCCGCCACGCCCGCTTGTTTCGTTTCGAACCGTAGGGTGGGCCAGATGCGTAAAGCCGCGCTTAACGACGATCGGACTTTTCATCGGGGACGGCCGCCGGCGCCGCGTCGCGGCCGGAACGCGCCTGTGCAAACGCGGGTGCGACGGACGATTCTGCCCGACGCGGATTGATCGCACCGGGCCGGCGCTCGATATCAGCGGCCAGGGCACCCGTCGTGCCACCAGGGAAGCGAACCATCATGCCGAGCCGAGCCGTCGCCCATGCCACCCTCTCGGGCATCGTCGCGAATGCGGAAGGGACCAGCGCGGCCAGGGCGGCCGCGCACGCGGCGGGTCTCGGCGCCCTGCCGGAATGGGATCTGACGGACCTCTATGCCGGTATCGATTCCCCCGACTTCACCGCCGACCTCGCCCGCGCTGAGGCGGACTGCGCCCGGTTCTCGGAGCGCTATGCCGGCCGCCTCGCCGACCTCGCGGGCGGTCCCGAGGCCTCGTCCCAGCTCGCCGAGGCGGTGGCGGCCTACGAGGGCATCGAGGATCTGCTCGGCCGGCTGATGTCGTTCGCCGGTCTCGTCTATTCCGGCGACACCACCGACGAGCTGCGCGAAAAGTTCTACGGGGACACCCAGGAGCGCCTGACCACGGCCTCGAGCCACCTGCTCTTCTTCGCCCTCGAGCTCAACCGCATCCCGGACGAGACCCTGGACCGGGCGATGGCCGACGGTCCCCTGGCGCATTACGCCCCGTGGATCGCGGACCTGCGCCGGGAGAAGCCCTTCCAGCTCGACGACCGCACCGAGAAGCTGTTCCTCGAGAAGTCGGTGACGGGGCGCTCCGCCTGGAACCGCCTCTTCGACGGCACGATCGCGGCCCTGCGCTTCCCTGTCCAGGGCGAGGCGCTGACCCTGGAGCCCACCCTCAACAAGCTCCAGGACCCTGACGGCGCCGTCCGCAAGGAGGCGGCCGGGGCGCTGAGCGAGGTGTTCCGGGCGAACCTGCGCACCTTCACGCTGATCACCAACACGCTGGCCAAGGACAAGGAGATCTCCGACCGCTGGCGCGGCTTCAGCGACGTGGCGGATGCCCGCCACCTCTCGAACCGCGTCGAGCCGGAGGTCGTCGCGGCCCTGGTGGAGGCCGTGCAGGCGGCCTATCCGCGCCTGTCGCACCGCTACTACCGCCTGAAGGCGAAGTGGTTCGGCGTCGAGACGCTGCCCTACTGGGACCGCAACGCGCCGCTGCCGAAGGTCGATCAGCGCACGATCCCCTGGGCGGAGGCGCGCGACACCGTGCTCGACGCCTACGGCGCCTTCTCGCCGCGCATGGCCGACATCGCCCGCACCTTCTTCGACCGCAACTGGATCGACGCGCCGACCCGCCCCGGCAAGGCGCCCGGCGCCTTCGCGCACCCGACCGTGCCCTCGGCGCACCCCTACGTGCTGGTGAACTACCAGGGCAAGCCGCGCGACGTGATGACCCTCGCGCACGAGCTCGGCCACGGCGTGCACCAGGTGCTCGCGGGCCCGAACGGCGCCCTGATGGCACCGACGCCCCTGACGCTCGCCGAGACCGCCAGCGTGTTCGGCGAGATGCTGACCTTCCGGCGCCTGCTCGCGGCGACGGCGAGCCCGGCGCAGCGCCGCGCCATGCTGGCCGCTAAGGTCGAGGACATGATCAACACGGTGGTGCGCCAGATCGCGTTCTACGCCTTCGAGCGCAAGGTCCACCTCGCCCGCGCGCAGGGCGAACTGACCGCCGAGCAGATCAACGGGCTCTGGATGTCGGTGCAGGCCGAGAGCCTCGGCCCCGCGATCCGCCTCGATGCGGGCTACGAGCCGTTCTGGGCCTACATCCCGCACTTCATCCACTCGCCGTTCTACGTCTACGCCTACGCCTTCGGCGATTGCCTCGTGAACTCGCTCTACGGGGTCTACTCGAAGGCCGAGGATGGCTTCGTGGATCGCTACTTCGCGCTGCTCTCGGCCGGCGGCGCCAAGCCCTACGGCGAGTTGCTGGCCCCGTTCGGGCTCGACGCCCGCGATCCCGGCTTCTGGCAGATCGGGCTGTCGATGATCGAGGGCATGATCGTCGAGCTGGAAGCCATGGAGGCGTAACGCGGGTCGGTGAGGCCGCCTTCTGCGGATCGTTCCGGGTAGCAGGAGGCGGCCATGAAGCGTGACGTCGAAACCACCGGCGATGCTGTCTGGATCGACCTTCCCGGGGAACTGCGGGATAAACGCGGCGCGCGGGTCGGGGAGCGCCTGACCGTCGCGGCCCAGCCGGACGGTTCGATCCGGATTTGGCCTTGCGAGCCCGCCGCCGAAGCCGCAGGCGGACGTCCCGCGCCCAATTCCTGACTTCGTGGGCAACGCGCTCGGTCAGGGCCAGCCGTCGCTTCCGATCCGCGACCCATGAGCCCGCCGCCCTGGCAAGCACGGGCGCGACGCATATCTCGGGGGCAGTCCTTCCTGCCGAGGTGATGCACCCGATGGCCGACACCGATCGCGAAGCCAACCGCTTCTCCGCCCGCGCCAGCCGCTACGCGCGGGTCGGCGCCAATGTCGGTGGGGTCGCGGCCCGCATGGCCGGGGCCAAGCTCTTCGGCGGCAAGGAAGCGCCGAGCAACGCCGCTGCCCTGGCGCAGGCACTGGGCGGGCTCAAGGGCCCGATCATGAAGGTGGCGCAGTTGCTGGCAACGGTGCCGGACCTGCTGCCGCCCGAATACGCCACCGAGTTGCAGAAGCTCCAGGCGGACGCCCCGCCCATGGGCGCCGCCTTCGTCAAGCGCCGGATGATGGCCGAACTCGGCGCGAACTGGCAGACGCGCTTCTCGGATTTCGACCTGAAGCCGGCCGCCGCCGCGTCCCTTGGTCAGGTCCATCGCGCCACCGCCCTCGACGGCACCAAACTCGCCTGCAAGCTCCAGTATCCGGATATGCAATCGGCCGTGGAGGCCGACCTCAAGCAGCTGGAGGTCGCCTTCGCCCTGCACCGGCGGATGTCGTCCTGGCTCGACACCCGCGAGATCGCCAAGGAGATCGGCGCGCGGGTCCGCGAGGAACTCGATTACGAGCGCGAAGCCAAGCACGCGGTGCTCTACGGCAACGTGCTGCGGGACATCGATGCGGTGCGGGTGCCCGCCATCCACAAGGATCTCTCGACCAAGCGCCTGCTGACGCTGGGCTGGCTCGACGGGCAGCGCATCCTCGACTTCGCAGAGGCGCCGATCGAGATCCGCAACCGGCTGGCGCAATCCATGTTCAAGGCCTGGTGGCATCCGTTCAACCGCGCCGCAGTCATCCACGGCGACCCGCATCTCGGCAACTACACCGTGTTCTCCGAGGGCGGCGAGGCGCAGGGCATCAACCTGCTCGATTACGGCTGCGTGCGGATCTTCCACCCGCGCTTCGTCGGCGGCGTGGTGGACCTCTACCGGGGGCTCCTCACCAACGACAACGCCCGGATCGTCCATGCCTACGAGACCTGGGGCTTCAAGAACCTGAACAAGGAACTCGTGGAGATCCTCAACATCTGGGCGCGTTTCATCTACGGGCCGATCCTGGAGGACCGGACCCGGACCGTGGCGGACGGCGTGAAGCCCGGCGAATACGGCCGGCGCCAGGCCTTCGAGGTGCACCAGGCCCTGAAGGCACGCGGGCCCGTGACGATCCCGCAGGAATTCGTGTTCATGGATCGCGCGGCGGTGGGCCTCGGCGCGGTGTTCCTCCATCTGCGCTCGGAGCTGAACTATCACCGGTTGTTCGAGGCGGAGATCGACCGGTTCTCGCTGGCCGAACTCGAGGCGCGCCAAGGTGAAGCCCTGACCGGCGCGGGTCTTCCGCTCCCGGTCTGAGAACCGGCCAGAAAATCCGGTTCGTGGCGAATGCGAGGCGCGCATGTCGATTGCGAGCGACCTTGGCTTGCGCTAAATCCCCTTGGAACAAATCAAGATGATACCCAAGGGGACGCCCATCATATGGCCGATACCAAGACCGTGTCCGGCGGGCATTACAGCCCGGCAATGGACGAGAAGACTCACGAACAGACTTATCGCGGCTTCGTTCGGTTCGTCGAAATCGGCACCGGCGTGGTGCTCTGCTGGGTTCTGGCGCTCGCCGTCGGCGGCATCCGCGAAGCTTGGCTGACGGCAATCTTCGGTGTGCTCCTCTCCGGTGCGGCCGGCGCGGTCGGCGCCCTGGCGCCCGCGATCGGCTGGAAGGCTCCCCTGGCGGTCGGCATCCTCCTTGCCCTGTACCTGGCCTTCGCCTGAAGGCGCAGACGTCGAATTTCACCTCTTGATTGATTTTGCGGGTCGCCTTCGGGCCGTCCTTTAAGGAGCACTCCTGCATGCGCATCGCTGTCTTATCGGAAACCGATCCCGCGGAGCCGCGGGTGGCGGCGGTGCCAGAAACGGTCAAGAAATTCATCGGGCTCGGGGCTGACGTCACCGTGCAGGCGGGTGCCGGCGTGAAGGCCGGCGTGCCGGATTCCGAGTACGAGGCGGCCGGCGCCTCCATCGCCGGGTCCGCGGCGGACGCCGCCGGATCCGCCGATCTCGTGCTGAAGGTGCGCCGTCCGAACGCGGACGAGGTCGGCCTTCTCAAGCGTGGCGCGACCGTCATCGCGATCATGGACCCCTACGGCCATGAGGCCGAACTCGGCGCCATGGCTGAGGCCGGCCTCGATGCCTTCGCCATGGAGCTGATGCCCCGCATCACCCGCGCGCAGGTGATGGACGTGCTCTCCTCCCAGGCGAACCTCGCCGGCTACCGCGCCGTGGTCGACGGCGCCGCCGAGTATGGCCGCGCCATGCCGATGATGATGACCGCCGCCGGCACCGTCCCGGCCGCCCGCGTCTTCGTCATGGGCGTCGGCGTCGCCGGCCTCCAGGCCATCGCCACGGCCCGCCGCATGGGCGCGGTGGTGACCGCCACCGACGTGCGCCCCGCCACCAAGGAGCAGGTGGAATCCCTCGGCGCCAAGTTCGTGGCGGTCGAGGACGAGGAGTTCAAGCAGGCCGAGACCTCCGGCGGCTACGCCAAGGAGATGTCGGCCGAGTACAAGAAGAAGCAGGCCGACCTCGTCACGACCCACATCGCCAAGCAGGACATCGTCATCACCACGGCGCTGATCCCGGGCCGGCCGGCCCCGCAGCTCGTCTCCGAGGCGATGGTCGCCTCGATGAAGCCGGGCTCGGTCCTGATCGATCTCGCGGTGGAGCGCGGCGGCAACGTCGAGGGCGCCAAGGCCGGCGAGATCGTCACAACCGAGAAGGGCGTGAAGATCGTCGGCCACCTCAACGTGCCCGGCCGCCTCGCCGCCACCGCCTCCAGCCTCTACGCCCGCAACCTCTATGCCTTCGTCGAGACCCTGATCGACAAGGAGGCCAAGACCCTGGCGGTCAAGTGGGACGATGAGCTCGTCAAGGCGACCAACCTGACCCGCGACGGCCAGGTTTCGCACCCCTCGTTCCAGCCCAAATCCTGATCCCGCCGGAGGATACGATGGCCACGCTTCCCCCCGATCAGGCCGCCGAGCAGGCGCGCGCTGCCGCCGCTGCGGCCCGAACCGCTGCGGAGATCGCTCAGCAGCACGCCGCCCAGGCGCAGAAATACGCCGACGGCCTCGGCCACGGCCTCAGCGCCGTGACCCACGGCGCCGTCGACCCCACGGTCTTCCAGCTCGCGATCTTCGTGCTGGCGATCTTCGTCGGCTACTACGTGGTCTGGTCGGTGACCCCGGCGCTCCACACGCCGCTGATGTCCGTCACCAACGCGATCTCGTCGGTGATCATCGTCGGCGCGCTGCTCGCCGCCGGCGTTCCCTACATCGAGCACGGCACCGGCTGGGCCCGCTTCTTCGGCTTCGTCGGCATCATTCTCGCCAGCGTGAACATCTTCGGCGGGTTCCTCGTCACCCAGCGCATGCTCAGCATGTACAAGAAGAAGGCCTGAGACATGTCCCAGAACGTCTCATCCCTTCTCTACATCGTCTCCGGCGTCCTGTTCATCATGGCGCTGCGGGGGCTCTCGCACCCGACCACGTCCCGGCAGGGCAACCTGTACGGCATGATCGGCATGGGACTCGCCATGCTCACCACCCTGGTCGGGCATCCCCCGGCCGGGCTCGGCGCCTGGGTCATCGTGATCCTCGGGCTCGCCATCGGCGGCGGGGCCGGCGCCGTCATCGCCAAGCGCGTGCCGATGACGGCGATGCCGCAGCTGGTCGCGGCCTTCCACTCCCTCGTCGGCCTCGCGGCCGTGATGGGCGCGGCCGCCACTCTCTACGCCCCGCAGGCGGTGGGCATCCTCGAGAACGGCCACATCCACAAGGAGTCGCTGTTCGAGATGGCGCTGGGCGTCGCCATCGGCGCCGTCACCTTCACGGGCTCGGTCATCGCCTTCCTGAAGCTCGACGGGCGCATGTCCGGCAAGCCGATCATGCTGCCGCAGCGCCACCTCATCAACATCGGCCTCGGCGTCCTGCTGGTGGTGCTGATCGCGGTCTTCATCGGCAACGAGAGCAAGCTCGTCTTCTGGCTGATCGTCCTGCTGTCCTTCCTCCTGGGCGGCCTGCTCATCATCCCGATCGGCGGCGCCGACATGCCCGTCGTCGTCTCGATGCTGAACTCCTACTCGGGCTGGGCGGCGGCCGGCATCGGCTTCACCCTGGGCAACCTCGCGCTCATCATCACGGGTGCGCTGGTCGGCTCCTCGGGCGCGATCCTGTCCTACATCATGTGCAAGGCGATGAACCGGTCGTTCATCTCCGTCATCCTCGGCGGCTTCGGCGGTGATGCCGCCGCGGCCGGCCCGGGTGGCGCCGTCGAGACCCGTCCGGTCAAGCAGGGCTCGGCGGACGACGCGGCCTACATCATGAAGAACGCCGAGCGCGTCATCATCGTGCCGGGCTACGGCATGGCGGTGGCCCAGGCCCAGCACAGCCTTCGCGAGATGGTCGACCTGCTCAAGAAGGAGGGCGTGGACGTGAAGTACGCCATCCACCCCGTCGCCGGCCGCATGCCCGGCCACATGAACGTGCTGCTGGCCGAAGCCAACGTGCCCTACGACGAGGTCCACGAACTGGAGGACATCAACGGCGACTTCCCGCAGGCGGATGTCGCCTTCGTGATCGGCGCCAACGACGTCACCAACCCGGCCGCCAAGACCGACAAGGCATCGCCGATCTATGGCATGCCGATCCTGGACGTGGAGAAGGCCAAGACCGTGCTGTTCATCAAGCGCGGCATGGGCTCCGGCTATGCCGGCGTCGAGAACGAGGTCTTCTTCCGCGACAATACCATGATGCTGTTCGGCGACGCCAAGAAGGTCGTCGACAGCATCGTCAAGAACCTCTGAGCCAGAGCGGTTCAGACCCCGCGGGGGAGGGGCCGGCGCGCGAGCGCCGGCCCCTTCGTCGTTTCGGCTACAGCGCTCGGCGCCGCATGCGGCTATGGTCCCGCCCGTGTCAGCCGCCCAGCCCCTCGACGCGCCCCGCGCGTTCCTCGACGTTTCCTGTTCGGTCCTCGGACGCCCCTGGCGCGACCGCTGCGCCGACCCCGCCCTCCAGGCCGATGCGGTGACGATGGTGCAGGCCCATGCCCTGCCCGATCTTCTCGCCCGCGTCCTCGCCGGACGCGGGGTCCGCCCGGCCGGGGCCGAGGCGCACCTGAACCCGCGCCTGCGCGACCTGATGCCGGATCCCGACTGCCTCGTGGACATGGGGGCGGCGACCGAGCGTCTCGCCCGCGCGGTGACGGATCGCGAGCGGGTCGCGATCTTCGGCGATTACGACGTGGACGGAGCGGCGAGCGCGGCCCTGCTCGCCGCCTACCTGCGCGGCCTGGGCCTCGAGGTCCAGATCCACATCCCCGACCGCATCACGGAGGGATACGGCCCCAACGTCGCGGCCGTCACGGCGCTGCATGAGGCGGGGGCGACGCTCCTCGTCACGGTGGATTGCGGCACCAGCGGCCACGCGCCCCTGGAAGCGGCGGCGGCGCTCGGCCTCGACGTCATCGTCCTCGATCATCACGGCGCGCCGGAGCACCTGCCCTCCGCCCGCGCGCTGGTGAACCCGAACCGCCTCGACGACCTCTCCGGCCTCGGCCATCTCTGCGCGGCGGGCGTCGTCTTCCTGACCCTGGTCGCCCTCAACCGGCGCCTGCGCGGGGACGGCCTCCCGCCGGACCGGCTTCCCGACCTGACGCAATCCCTCGACCTCGTGGCGCTCGCCACCGTCGCCGACGTGGTCCCGCTGACGGGGCTGAACCGCGCCTTCGTGGTGCAGGGTCTCAAGGTGATGCGGGGACGGGGGCGCCTGGGGCTGGCCGCACTCCTCGACGCCGCCTCCCTGGCCGAGCCGCCGGAAGCCTGGCACCTCGGATATCTCCTCGGCCCCCGCATCAACGCCGGCGGGCGCATCGGCGATGCGGGCCTGGGCGCCCGGCTGCTCACCACCGGGGACGCGGCGGAGGCTGCGCGCATCGCCGCCGAGCTGGACCGGCTGAACCGGGAGCGTCAGGCGATCGAGGCCCTGGCGGTCGCCGCGGCCGAAGCGGAGATGGACCACGCGCTCGGCCTCGACCCGGATTGCCCCGTCCTGGTCACGGCCTCGGCCGACTGGCACCCCGGCGTCGTCGGCCTGATCGCAGCCCGCCTGAAGGAGCGCTTCGGCCGCCCGGCCTTCGCCTTCGCCATCCGGCCCGACGGCACCGCCACGGGTTCCGGCCGCTCGATCTCCGGAGCCGATCTCGGCCATGCCGTGCGCGGCGCGGTGGAGGCCGGCTTGGCCCTGAAGGGGGGCGGGCACGCCATGGCGGCGGGCGTGACCCTGCCGGGACCCGACGTGGCGCGCTTTCGCGATCACCTGCGCGAAGCCCTGGCCTCGACGGTGGCGCAGGCGCGCGCCGTCGAGGCCCTGCTGGTGGACGGCACCGTGAATGCCGGCGGCGTCACCGCCGAGCGCGTCCGGATGATCCAGCGCGCAGGGCCCTACGGTGCCGCCGCCCCGGAGCCGACCTTCGTGCTGCCCCGCCACCGCATCGTGGATGCGGGCATCGTCGGCAATGGACACGTGCGGGCGCGGCTGCGCAGCCGCGACGGTCAGGCCATCGGCGCCATCGCCTTCCGGGCGGCGCAGGGCCCGCTCGGCCAGGCGATCCTCTCGGGGATCGGGCGCGAACTCCACGTCGCCGGAACCCTGTCCGTGGACAGCTGGCGAGGCGCCGAGCGGGCGCAGGTGCGGATCTGCGATCTCGCGCATTTCGACTGAGGGACGCGGTTGACTCGTGCCCGAGCCGTCATCATAAGGACGGCGCGCCGCTGAGAAGCGGCCGGTTTGGGGGAATGTCCCGAGCGGCAAAGGGGGCGGACTGTAAATCCGCTGCGTAAGCTTCGTAGGTTCGAGTCCTACTTCCCCCACCAAACGTTTCGAGATGGCGAGCACCTCCTTCGCGTCTCACTGTCGACGACCATCGCGTAAGGTCATCGATGCGGGTGTAGCTCAATGGTAGAGCAGCAGCCTTCCAAGCTGAATACCCGGGTTCGATTCCCGGTACCCGCTCCACTCCTCTCTCACGGATCCGTTCTCAGGCCGCGCCGGCTGCACTGGTAGCTGCCGTTCTGACGCAACGCGATCGAGCTCAGCGCCGAAGACGCGGTGGGAACGACATTGTCGTCTTCGCCGTGCAGCACCCGCGTCGGGACGGTGATGACCCGGACATCCTCGGTCTGATCGGTCCCGGAAAACGCCTCGATGCCCGCGTCATGGGCGTTGACGCTGCCGGTCATGCCCCGTCGCCACCAGGTCTGGATCACGCCGGGCACCGCCTGTGCGCCGTCGCGATGGAAGCCGTAGGGCCGGTCGGGACGACGCGGAAGAAGGACGAGCGGCCTCCGGGAGTTGACGACGAGCGGGCGCCGCCTGTGGTCCTGCGGGGGAGGGCGCCCGACCGGGGTATCGACGCTTCCGGCAGCGGATTGACTCCACCGGCGGCACATGGAAACGTCGAACCGTCAAGGTTCTTGCGGTCCGGTACCGCGAGCTAAGAGGGAATTCGGTCGAGCCCGTGCGGGCGATGCCGAAGCTGCCCCCGCAACTGTGAGCGGTGAGCCGCTGCCGAACAGGGTCACTGGTGCTCGTCACCGGGAAGGCCGGGCAGGGGCGTCGATCCGCGAGCCAGGAGACCTGCCTTGGCCTAGAACGTCTCTCGGGCGGGGTGCTCCGGTGGGTCGCATGATCGGTGCCGCCCGATGCGTCGGGGCGGTACGGCGCGTGCCGCTCGGCCTGACACCAGCCAAAGCTCTTGGATCGTGTCGATGCGCCTGCGCGAAAACCTCGATACCAGCGGGACGCCCGGATCCGATCCGGCTCCGGAGGAGTCCGGTCGGACCACGTTCTGGTTGCACGGCAAGGCTTGGAAACGTAATAACGTTTCATCCCCTCCCTGGTCCGGGGCCGTCTCGCCGTCATGCGCGCTCCGCGCGGGGCGGGAGGCCGGCTCACCGCCGTCGCATCCGAGCCTGTCGATGTCCTTCCAAAACGGCTTGCGCCTAAGCGTCGCCCTGGCCGCCCTGGCCCTGCCCGGGGCGGCGCTCGCGGAGGACGCGGCCGTGACCCTGGAGACCCTCACCGTGGAGGGAACCGGCATCGGCCTGAACGTCCCGGAGGGGGCGATCGGTCTGATCGGCCCGACGCCCGGATTCAGTGCGGCCCGCGCCGTGAGCAGTACGAAGACCGACACACCCCAGCGCGACGTCCCCCAGGTCGTTACGGTGGCGTCGCGCGAGGTCATCACCGACCTTGCCGCCACGCGGGTCGACCGGGTGTTCAACTATACGCCCGGCGTCTCCCAGCAGAACAATTTCGGGGGCCTGACGGTGTTCAGCTACGCCGTGCGCGGCGTGACCACCTCGGAGATCTTCAAGAACGGCTTCGCGATCAATCGCGGCTCGCCGCCGCCGCCGGACACCCAGAACGTCGAGCGCATCGAGGTGCTCAAGGGCGCGGGCGGGGCCCTGTTCGGGCGCAGCGATCCCGGCGGCGTGGTCAACATCATCACCAAGCAGCCCACCGCCGAACGCTTCGTGGAGATGGGTGGGCTCTGGGGCTCGTTCGAGCAGTTTCGCGGCACGGTGGATGCCGGCGGCGCCCTCAACGAGGACAAGACGCTTCAGTACCGCTTCAACTTCGCCGGGGGGCACCAGTACAGCTTCCGGGATTTCGTGGACGGCGACCGGCTGTTCGTGGCCCCCGCCCTCAGCTGGCAGATCACACCCGACACCAAGCTCACCGTCGAGACCGAGTTCGTGCGCAACCGCATCGTCTTCGACCGGGGCGTGATCGCCATCAACCGGCAGCTCGGGTTCCTGCCGATCTCGCGCTTCCTCGGCGAGCCGGGCCAGAGCACCGAGCAGACCTCCAACACCCTGCAGGTCCGCCTGGAGCACCGCTTCGACGCCGACTGGCAGATGCGCCTCGGAGCGCATTTCAACACGGGTACCCTGGAGGGGGAATCCGCCGAGATCCGCGCGATCGCGGCCGACAACCGGACGGTGTCCCGTGACCGGAATTATCGCGATTACAGTTGGGATACGGCGATCGGCCAGGCGGAGGTGGTCGGTCGGTTCGCGACCGGGGATCTCGGCCACACCCTGCTCCTCGGCTTCGAGCGCGAGAGCACCGACAGCCGCACGATCTACGACCGCTCGAACTTTCGACAGAATCCGTTCTCCATCGACATCTACGAGCCGCGCTACGGGCAGGCTCTCCCGCCGCTCACCATTCGGCGGGCCAACCTGGAGCGCGTCACCAACACGGCGTTCTACGCGCAGGACCAGATCGCCCTCAGCCCCGAATGGAAGGCGCTGCTGGGCGTCCGGTTCGACGCCTTCGAGCAGTCCTTCCGCGAGCGCGTCACGCGCAGCGACGTCGAGCAGACGCGGGTGGCGGCAACCCCGCGCGCCGGCCTCGTGTACCAGCCGCTGCCCGAACTCGCCCTCTACACCAATGTCGGCACGAGCTTCCGGCCGAACATCGGCCCCGATGCTGCGGCGGCCTCGCGCGGGGTGCCGTTCGCGCCCGAAACCGGCATCGGCTACGAGGTCGGCGCCAAGCTCGACCTTTACGGCGGGGCGCTGAGCCTGACGGGAGCGGCCTTCCATATCGAGCGCGAGAACGTGCTCACGCCCGACCCGAGCAACAGCGGCTTCTCCCTGGCGGCGGGCGCGGTGCGCAGCCAGGGCTTCGAACTCACGGCCACCGGCCAGATCTCGCCCGAACTGCGCCTGATCGGCGGCTACGTCTACGCCGACGCGGTGGTGACGAAGGACAATGTCCTGCCGGTGGGGGCCGCCCTCATCAACATTCCGAAGCACAGCGGCAGCCTGCTCGCGGTCTACGAGGTCCAGTCCGGGCCCTGGTCCGGCCTCGGCCTCGGCGGCGGCGTTCGGGGCGTGGGCGAGCGCGCGGGGGATGCCGGCGGCACCGGCTTCGTCCTGCCGGCCTACGTGGTGGCCGACGCGCTCGCCTATTACCGCTACGAGAACATCCGCTTCGGCCTCAACGTCGAGAACATCTTCGACAGCGTGATCTACGAGAGTTCGCTCAACGTGTTCCGGGTCTATCCCGGCGCGCCGCGCCGCTTCACCGGCACCGTCTCGGTGCGGTTCTGATGGCGGGGTCCGACGAGGCCGTGCTGGCCATCCGGGATGTGGTCAAACGGTTCGGCGGCCGCGACGCCCTCGACGGCCTCAACCTGACGCTGCGGGCCGGCGAGGTCTTCGCCCTCCTCGGGCCGAACGGAGCGGGCAAGACCACGACGATCAACCTCATCCTCGGCTTCCTCAGCGCGGATGCGGGCACGGTCCGGGTCTGCGGAGTCGATGCCGGCCTGGACCCGATCGCGGCGCGGGCCGCCATCGCCTACATTCCCGAGCAGGTGGCGCTCTACCCCGCGCTCTCGGGACGGGAGAACCTGCGCTACTTCACGACGCTGGCCGGGCTCGCCCTGTCCGCGGCGCAGGCCGACGACCTCCTGGCCGAAGCGGGGCTCGCGCCCGAGGCGCGGGGGCGCCGGGCCGCGACCTATTCGAAGGGCATGCGCCAGAAGGTCGGCATCGCCATCGCGCTGGCGCGCCGCGCCCGGCTCCTCCTCCTCGACGAGCCCACCTCGGGCCTCGATCCGACGGCCGCGGCCGACTTCTCGACCCTGGTGCGCGCGGCCGCCCGGCGTGGGACCGCGATCCTGATGGCGACCCACGACCTCTACCGGGTCAAGGAGGTGGCGGACCGGGTCGGGGTGCTGCGGGCCGGCCGCATCATCGAGGAGATCGACCCCGGGCAGCTCGACCATGTCGGCCTGGAACGGCTCTACATCGAGCGGCTCGCCTCATGAGGCTGATCCTCGCCGAACTGCGCCAGGTGCTGCGCGAGGCCCGGCTCCGCTGGATCGGCGGCGTCCTCGTCGCGCTCCTCGGCATCGCTCTGGCTGGCGCCTGGCAGCAGGCGCGCCGCGAGGCCGCCGATGTCGGGGCGATCACGCAGGCCGAGCGCGGGCGCTGGCTCGGGCAGGACGCGAAGAACCCCCATTCGGCCGACCATTACGGTCTGTGGGTTTTCAAGCCGTCCTCGCCGCTCGCCATCCTCGACCCCGGCGTCGAGCCCTATACCGGGCGCATGGTGCGCATCGAGGCCCACCTGTTCAACGATGCGGTGTTCCGGGCGGTGCAGGACGCCAATCCGCTGGCGCGGGCCGGCCTCGGCAGCGTGGCCGACATCGTGCAGCTGATCGTGCCGCTGGCCGCGATCCTGCTCGGCTTCTCCGCCTTCGCCGCCGATCGCGAACGCGGCACCCTGCGCTTGGCGCTGGGCAACGGTGCCGCGCCGGGCCGGCTGTTCGCGGGGCGGCTCGCGGCCCTCCTCGCCGCGACGATCCTCGTCGTCGGGCTGCCCCTCGGAATCCTGGGCGGTCTGGCGGCGGCGAGCCTGGAGGCGCCGGACTGGGATCTCTGGGCCCGCCTCAGCCTCTGGATCGCGGCGCAACTCGCCTACGCGTCCGTCTTCCTGGTGCTGGCCATGACGCTCTCGCTCGCCGCGCGCACCGCCCGCGCGGCGCTCGCCGCCGCGCTGCTGGCCTGGGTCCTGATCTGCGTCGCCGCGCCCCGGCTCGCGACGATCGCGGTGGAGGCCGGCGCGCCGGCCCTGTCCTACCGGGAGACGCGCGCCCGTATCGACGGCGCGTTCCGGGCCCACCGCACGGCGGAGGCGAACGACGCCCGGGCGCAGGCCGTGCTCGCCCGCTACGGCGTGACCGAGCCCGACGCCCTGCCGGTGGACCTTCGCGGCCTGATGATGAGCGAGAACGAGCAGCACAACTTCGCGGTGTTCGACGCCGCGTTCGGTGCCTTCTTCGACAGCCTGCTGCATCAGGAGCGCGCCTATGGCTGGGCCGGGCTCTTCTCCCCGCGCATCGCCCTCCAGGCCCTCTCGGCCCCGCTGGCGGGGACGGATTTCGCGCAGCACGTCCACTTCGTCTGGGCGGCCGAGCATTACCGGCGCGCGATCTCGGAGCGGATGAACCGGGCGCTGATCGACAACCCGCAGGGCCAGGGACGGCTCTACATGGCGGACCACGAACTCTGGGAGACGGTGCCGCCGTTCCGGCACCGGCCGGTTCCCCTCGCGGACTCGGCCCGCGAGGCAGCGCTGCCGGCCACCATGCTGGCGCTCTGGCTGGCTGCCCTCGGCGGGGCCGCGACGCTGGCCGTGCGCAGGCTGACCCCATGAGACGGGCGCTTCGCCTCCTCGCCCTCGAAACCGGTCTCCTCCTGCGCGAGCGCCTGACCTGGGCGATCTTCGCGGCGCTGTTCGTGGCCCTGATCATCGGGGCGCAGACGGGCGCGTCCCGGGTCGCGTTGGAACGCGCGACCCTCGCCCGTGCCGCCGCGGCGGAAGCGGCGGCGGTGACGGCCGCGCGGGAGGCCCATGCCCGCTACGCCAGGCCGACGCCGGTGACGGTGAACTACTGGCAGGACCCGACCCACGCCTTCGGCTACATGACGCAGTTCCTGACCGTCCACGCGGTCAAGCCGCCGACCCCGCTCGCCGCCCTCGCCACCGGGCAATCCGATGTGCAGCCGATGCTGCTGCGGATGAACTTCGGCTTCGGAACGGTCTTCGACGACGTCGAGTACGAGCTCGGCGCGGCGGCCAAGCTGAAGCTCGGCGCCTTCGACCTCGCCTTCGTCCTCGTCGCCCTGGTGCCGCTCTGCGTCATCGCCCTGGCGGGAGGCCGGCTCTCGAGCGAACACGATTCCGGCACGCTCCGGCTGATCGCCGCACAGCCGATCGGACCGCGCGCGGTCGCGGGGGCGAAGTTTGGCGCCGTCGCGGGGATCGCGGTTCCGGTCATCCTCGCCGAGACCGGGCTCGCCCTCCTGGCGACCGGTGCGGTCACGGACGGTCCGGGCGTCGCCGCGATGCTCGCCTGGCTCGCGGCGCTGCTCGCCGCCAGCATCCTGCTCTGGGTCGCGGCCTGCGCGCTCGTGGCGACCCTGTGGCGCGGGGCGGTCGCCTCGCTCTCCATCCTCGTGCTGGCTTGGACCCTGCTCACCGTGGCGGTGCCCGGGGCTGCCTCGATCGCGACCGACCGCCTCGTGGCGCAGCCCTCGCGCATCGCGGCCATCGATGCGAGCCGACAGGCCCAGGACGCCTTCTACAACGGCGGCACGGGCCCGCGCCTGACGGCCGAATGGCTGGCCCGGATCCCCGGCGGAGCGGCGCGCCCCGACCTGCGCGACGCACCCGAGATCAAGCGCCTGGCCCGCGACGCCTATTACGACGCGGAACTCGCCCCCCACCGGGCGGCCTTCCGGAGCTATGAGGCGGCCGTCGCCGCGACGAGCCGGTGGCTCGCGCTGCTCTCGCCGGCCACCGCCCTCGACCTCGCCCTCCAGGGCGCGGCCGGCACAGACGCGGGCCGCCACGCCGCCTTCCTGGCTTCGGCCGCCGAGTACCGGCACAGCCTGCGCCGGTTCTTCGAACCGCGCATCGTGGCCCAGGCGCTGAACCCTGTGCCGGTCTGCGACGGCTGCCGGGCACGGCTCGACTTCGACGCCTACGACGCCGTGCCCCGCTTCGAGGCCGCGCCGGCGGCGAGGTCCGGACAGGAATACACCCTCGGCGCGCTGGCCGTGCTTCTCGCCCTCGGCCTCGTCCTGGCCCTGTGCGCCCGCGCCCGCCTGAAGGCCTGGCCGGCGTGACGCGCTCGGGCTTCGCAACCCACCCGCAACGAGTCGATGGAGCCGTGATGCCGGACGCAGCCCAGACCGGACGCGCGGCCGGGCGTATCCTGTCCATCGATGCCCTGCGCGGCCTCGTGATGCTGCTCATGCTGGTCGACCACGTGCGAGAGTTCTTCTTCCTGCACGCCCAGGTCCGGGACCCGATGGACCTTGCGACCACCGCGCCCGGATTGTTCTGGAGCCGGACGGCCTCGCATCTCTGCGCGCCCGTCTTCGTCCTGCTCACCGGTCTCTCGGCCGCCCTCTACCGGGCCCGGCACGGGGACCGCGCCACCGCCGCCTTCCTGTTCCAGCGCGGCCTCGTCCTGGTGCTGCTCGAACTGACCCTGGTGAACCTCGCCTGGACCGCGAGCCCGCTGCCGCCGATCCTCTACCTGCAGGTGATCTGGGCGATCGGCCTCAGCATGATCGCCCTGGCGGCGCTCCTGTGGTTGCCGCGCCCGGCGCTCGTCGGGGTCGCCCTGGCGATCATGCTCGGGCACAACCTGCTCTCGCCCCTCGTCCTCGCGCCCGGCCAGACGGGCTACACCGCCTGGGCGATCCTCCACCAGCGCGGCTTCATCGACCTGCCCTGGGGCGTGGCGCGGACCTCGTACCCCGTCCTGCCCTGGATCGGCGTCATCGCGGCCGGCTACGCTCTCGGGCCGCTCCACGTCGCAGCCACACCCGCCGCCCGCCGTCGCTGGCTCCTCGGACTTGGCGCCGCCGCCCTGACCGCGTTCCTGGTCCTGCGCGGCCTGAACGGCTACGGCGAACCCGTGCCCTGGCAGGCCGGCGCCACGCCGGCCGCCACGCTGATGTCGTTCCTCAACCTGACGAAGTATCCCCCTTCGGCCGACTTCCTGCTCGCGACCCTCGGCCTCGGGCTGATCCTGCTCGCGGCGCTGGAGGCCGTCCCGGCCCGGGGGATCGGCTGGCTCTGCACCTTCGGGGGCGTGCCGCTGTTCTTCTACGTGGTCCATCTCTACGCGCTGCGCGCGCTGCATGACGGCCTGCTCGCCCTCGGCCTCGCCGGCCCCAGCGGCCGGATCGAGGCCGCGTCGCCCGGCACGCTCTGGCTCATCGCCGGGGCGCTCGCTCTTCCCCTCTACGCGGCCTGCCGCTGGGCCGTCCGGTTCAAGCGCCGCAGCACCGCGCGCTGGGTCCGCTACGTCTAGGCCCGTCGCGATCCAGATGACCGGCGCTCCCGTCAGGGGGCCGCGACCGGAGCGGGTGCTTCCGCGACCGCGAGGGCCGGCGGCGCATCCCGCCGCGTGAGCCAGAAGAAGCCCAGCGCCGCGGCGACGATGACGGTTCCGAACGCCGCCGCGACCGCCAGCACCGTCCCGAACCCACCCCGCTCGTGCAGGAACGCGATCAGCGGCACGACGAATCCGCTGACCGTGAAGCCGAGGAAGTAGCGCACGCTGTAGGCCCGGGCGCGGTAGGACGGCGGCACGTAGCGGGCCACCATCGCGTCGTTGATGACGACCTGCCCGTAGAGCGCCGCCATGGTCAGGACGAGGCCGACGAGCATCGGCAGGCCCGTGCTCGACGCGGCGATGCCGAGCCCGAGCGGTTGCAGGACGGACAGCCCGAGGAAGAGCGTCGGCAGGCTGTAGCGATCGATCAGGCGGCCCATCAGCAACTGGGTCAGCGCGCCGAACACGAAGACGAGGGTCGCCACCGAGCCGATCAGGGCCAGCGGCAGCCCGTCGCCCACCCGCTCGTCGATGACCTTGGGCAGGGCGATCGTGGCGATGTTGAAGGTCATCCCGCCGGCCACGATGGCGAAGGCGAACACGACGAGGAGCGCGACCGGACGGGTGACCGCGATGAGGGGCTTGCCCCCGGCCTTGCCCTGCGCGCCCGCGCCGTCCCCGGGGACCATGGCCAGGAACGCCGCCCCGCAGGCGAGGCAGAACAGGCCCGGCACGATGAAGGCCGCCTGCCAGCCGAAGCCGGTGGCGAGGAGCGCGGTGACGCCGGAGGCTGTGGCGGCGCCGGCATTGCCCCAGACGCCGTTCACGCCGAGATCGCGTCCGAGGCGGCGCGCGTGGCTGACCAGCATGGTCGAGCCGACCGGATGGTAGATCGCGGAGGCGAGCCCGAGCACGCAGAGCCAGAGCATGAAGGCGGTCGGCGTGCGGGCGCTCGCCACCCCGAGGCAGGACAGGCCGTAGCCGAAGAAGAAGACCGCCAGCAGGTTGCGCCGCCCGAACCGGTCGGCGAGCCAGCCCATCGGAAGCGCGCAGAGGCCGAAGGCCACGAAGGCACCGGTCGCGAGGGTGATGAGCTCACCGTAGCCCAGACCCGTCTGGGCCGCGATCGCGATCACGGCGGTGGGGTAGATCAGCAGGACGAAGTGGTCGAGGGCATGCGCCACGTTCACGAAGCGCAGGGTGCGACGGGAAAGGGTCTCGGCATCCATGAGGCGGGCATCTCCGGCGGTCGCCCGTCTTACCTGACCCGTTGAACGCCGTCGGGCCGAAGGTGTACGCAATCGGGCCAGGGAGGCGTCATGCGTTCGATCCGGGCCGAGGATTACCAGGCGCTGCCGCGCGCGGTCGCGGTGATGCCCAAGACCTTCGCGGCCGGTTCCAGCACGGGCCGGCACCATCACCCCCGCGCGCAGCTGCTCTACGCGACCGCCGGACTGATGATGGCGACCGCCGAGGACGGCACCTGGGTCGTGCCGGAGGGCCACGCCCTCTGGATCCCGCCCGGCCTGCCGCACGCGGTGGTCATGCACGGGGATGTGGCGATGTGCTCGGCCTATCTCGCGGTGGAGGCGATCCCCGGCTTTCCCGGCCGGGCCCGCGTCATCGAGGTCTCACCCCTTCTCGCCGCAGCCCTGGCCGCCCTGACGGGGGAGCCCGTGCTCTATGACGAGGCCGGGCGCGGCGGGCACCTCGCGGCCCTCGTGCTCGACGAGATCGGCCGCGCCCCGGAGACCCGCCTGACCCTGCCGCTCCCGCGCGATGCGCGCCTGCGCCGGATCTGCCTGGCGCTGATCGACGATCCCGCCCGGGCCCTCGACCTCGACGCCTGGGCCGAGCAGGCGGCCCTGAGCCGCCGGACCCTGACGCGCGGGTTCCGCCGGGAGACGGGCCTCACCTTCGGACAATGGCGCGCCCGCGCCCGGATCGTACGGGCCTTGGCGCTCGCCGCCGACGGACGGAGCCTGAGAGAGGTGGCGGAGGCGGTGGGCTATCGAAGCCTCCAGGCCCTGCGGGGCCGGACGGAGGCCCTGGTCGGGCAGGCGCGCGGGGCCTGAGGAAGCAGGAGTCAGGCGGCGACGGTGAGGAAGCCGAGCGCGCGGGCCGCCAACCGGGAGTTGCGGTAGCGCTCGTCCATCGTCACCTCCCGACCGACCCAGGCCGGGAGCACCACTGCCTCGTCCTCGCGGCCGAGTTCGACCTCGGCCAGGATCAGACCGTCGAGCTTGCCGGCGAAGAGGTCCACCTCCCAGACATGGCCGTGGACGGGAATGCGGTGGCGGGTTTTCTCGATCCGGTTCAAGGGCGAGATCGTGGCGAGCAGCGCGGCGCCGATCTCGGGCTCGACCTCCTGCTCCACCTCCTCGCGGCAGACGCCACGGCGCTTGCCCTTCCAGGCCACGAAGTAGCGCTCGCCCATGCGGCGCACCCGCACCGTGTTGTCACAATCCGTGAAAAGGTACCCTTGAACGATGCAGACACCGGTGCGGCAGTGCTCCAGCACGGCCCGGTGGGCGAGGAACTTGCGCTCGATCTCGATCGGCATACAGAACCTACGGTAGTTGTGTGGGCGACCTTCTGACGCATCGCGTGGCGGAACGCAAGGGTCCCGCGCGGGAGCGAAAGCGTGACCCGAATCCCACATCCTTGGGCGAAACTGTGCCGGCAGATCAACTAAAGTGAATGTCGGCGCGTTGGTTGCAGATCAGACTTGCCCAAAGAATTGTCAGGGCGCGGGAGACACGACGCTGAAGAAGAAGCACGGCCCTCGAATCCAGATCGCGGCCCTTCCATTCCGACTCGATGCGGAGGGCCGCCCCGAGATCCTCCTCGTCACGTCCCGCGAAACCAAGCGTTGGATCATCCCGAAGGGCTGGCCCATGCGCGGCCGCAAGGACCACCGCGCGGCCGAGCAGGAAGCGTTCGAGGAAGCGGGCCTGAAGGGGCGGATCGGCAAGAAGGCGATCGGGCACTACCGTTACGACAAGCAGCTGGGCGACGGCCGCGCCCTGGCCTGCGCGGTCAAGGTCTATCCCCTGCAGGTGAGCGAGGAGCGCAAGAGCTGGCCGGAGCAGACGCAGCGCGAGCGGCGCTGGTACGCCGCCGAGGAAGCGGCGGACCTTGTCCAGGAATGTGACCTGCAGGCGCTGCTTCGGGCGTTTCGCGGACAGGCCGGTCGGCCCCCCAACTGAGGCGCCGGCGAGCCGCTTCGCTCAGGCCCAGCCGTCCAGTACGATCTTGCCCTTGGCGCGCCCGCTCTCGATCAGCGCATGGGCGCGCCGGAGGTTGGCGGCCGAGATCGGCCCGAAACTCTCCGCGAAGGTGGTCCTCAGCGTGCCCGCATCCACGAGGCGCGAGACCTCGTCGAGGAGTCGTCCCTGTGCGTCCATGTCGGCGGTCTCGAACATCGAGCGCGTGAACATGAACTCCCAGTGCGTCGAGACGCTCTTGCGCTTGAAGGGCAGCACGTCGAGGCTGGCCGGGTCGTCGATGAGCGCGAACCGCCCCTGCGGCGCGATCAGCCCGGCGATCTCCGCCATGTGCCGGTCCGTGGCCGTGGTGGAGAACACGAAGGCCGGCGCACCGAGGCCGAGGGCGGCGACCTCGGCGCCGAGCGGCCGGCTGTGGTCGATCACGTGATGGGCGCCGAGGTCCCGGCTCCAGGCCGCCGTCTCGGGCCGTGAGGCCGTCGTGATGACGGTCAGGTCGGTGAGCCGCCGCGCGAGCTGCGTCGCGATGGAGCCGACGCCGCCGGCACCCCCGATGATGAGGAGCGCATGGCCGGCTCCCGCGACGGGCCTGCGCACATCGAGCCGATCGAACAGGGCTTCCCAGGCCGTGATCGCGGTGAGCGGCAGGGCCGCGGCCTCGGCGAACGAGAGCGAGGCGGGCTTTCGGCCGACGATGCGTTCGTCCACGCAATGCAGTTCGGCATTCGTGCCCGGGCGCCCGAGCGCGCCGGCATAGAACACCGCGTCCCCCGGCTTGAACAGGCTGGCTTCGGCCCCCACCGATTCGACGATTCCGGCCGCATCGTAGCCGAGGATGTGCGGCTGTCCGCCAGCGGGCACGGTCCGGGCACGGACCTTGGTGTCGACCGGGTTGACCGAGACGGCCTGCACCCGGACGCGAAGGTCACGCGGGTTCGGGACGGGATCGGCGAGGTCGAGGTCGACGAGCGCCTCGGCATTCTCGACGGGGAGGGACGCGTGGAAACCAACGGCTTGCATGGGGCGGTTCCTCTGGACGAAAGGTCGGGTTGGGGACCGGCGGCGCGTGGCACCGGGTCGCCCGAAATCGGCCGGAGTTCAACCCGTGACTTGGCGAAGCTTCCACCGGGCGATGCCGATGCGGGTGCGCGCCACAGCATCAGGGGTTGTGTCAGCACCCGCGTCCAAGCAGGGCCGCCGGCGGAATGGCGCGGAGGCCCGTCGCCGGGACGATCCAGGCGAGCGCAGGCATCGGCGATTCAGGCGCCCTTCGGTGTCCGAAGGCCCGCCATCTCCGATTTCGGGGCGAGCAGGAGCACGAGAGCCCCCAAAGCCATGCAGGACAGGGAGCCGAGCAGGACGCCGATCTTGGTCTCCGCTTCCAGTTCTGGGCTGTCGGCGAAGGCCAGCAATCCGATGAACAGGCTCATGGTGAAGCCGACCCCGCAGAGGAGCGAGAGCCCGTAGAGCTGCCACCACCCGGCATGGGCGGGACGCTGTGCGAGGCCGAGCTTCACCGCGGCGACCACGGCCCCGAACACGCCGACCTGCTTGCCGACGAACAGGCCGAGGGCCACCCCGAGGGTCACGGGATCGAGCAGCATCTTGGTCGTCATGCCGGCGAACGAGACGCCCGCGTTGGCGAAGCCGAACACGGGGAGCACCAGGTAGGCGGACCACGGGTGGATCGCGTGTTCGAGGATGTGCAGCGGGGAGGTCGGATCGTCCGGCTTGCCGACGCTCAGGCGGAGCGGGATCGTCAGGGCGAGGAGGACGCCGGCGATGGTGGCGTGGATGCCCGACTTGAGGACCAGAAACCACAGCACGGCGCCGAGGGCGAGGTAGGGCGTCAGCCGGCTGACCCCCGCCTTGTTCATCCCGAACAGGATCGCGAACACCACGGCCGCGCCGCCCAGCATCGGCAACGACAGGTCGGCGGTGTAGAACGCGGCGATGATGAGGACCGCGCCGAGGTCATCGATGATGGCGAGCGCCGTCAGGAAGATCTTGAGCGAGACCGGGACGCGCGAGCCCAGCAGGGCCAGCACCCCGAGCGCGAAGGCGATGTCGGTGGCCGTCGGGATCGCCCAGCCGCGCAGGGTCTCGGGCGAGTGCCGGTTGACGGCGACATACACCAGGGCGGGGGCGACCATGCCGCCCAAAGCCGCGATGCCCGGGAGGACGCGGTCCGGCCAGGTGCGCAGCCGACCGTCGAGGACCTCGCGCTTGATCTCCAGGCCGACGAGCAGGAAGAACACCGCCATCAGGCCGTCGTTGACCCAGTGCAGCACGCTCAAGGGTCCGAGATAGGCCTCGAGCGTCGCGAAGTAGATCGGCGCGGCCGGCGAGTTGGCGATGACCAGGGCGAGCGCGGCGCTCGCCATCAGGACGATGCCGCCGCCGGCCTCGTTGGCGAGCGTAGCGCGCAACATCGAAAGGGGACGCAGGAGTGACGGCATGGTCGCAGGTCTCCGACGCTGGCGGCCCGACCAACGCTAAACCCTGCCGTTCCGACCGACGGACCGAGCACCCGGCGCGCCCTATCGCATCGGCCGGCTCCGCCCGCAACCCGCTTCGGCGCATGCCATCCTCGCCGAAGGCCGCGGCACGCGAGGATGGCGCCACCGCGCGGATCAGCCTTGCAACGCGGCCGCCTGTCTCTCGAAGCTGGCGAGGTCGAAATAGTCCCGCCATTCCGTGATCGCCCCGTTGCCGACGCGCATGCTGCCCATGGTCGGCAGCGCGATGCGGTTCCCGTTCGGGGCGGTGAAGAGATCGAGTCTCTCGGTCAGAACGGTATCGCCGTCCTGGGCGATGCGCAGCAGCTTCCAGTCGACCCGGATGCGGTCGCCGACCCCGAAGGTCTTATGGAAGCGTCGGGCGTTCTCCCGGCCCCGGATCTCCGGCAACGGGATGTTGTGGTAGAAAACCGCCTCGGCCAGCAAGTCGATCGCATCATCGAAGCGGTCGGCGTTGATGTGTTCGAAGAACAGGCGCACCAGGGCGATCTCGGGCGTGTCGTCGGTCATCGCATGCCTCGCGTGTCTCGTCACGGCATTGCCGGTCGTGATCGGATCGTCCCGGGAGCCTTCGCGGTCGGCGGACCGCGTCGCCGCGGCCCGCCTGCATCGGGAGCCTAACCCCGGACGAAGGCGAGGATGTCGGCGTTCAGCGTGTCGGCGTCGACGGTGAGCATGCCGTGGCTGAAGCCCGGATAGGTCTTCAGCGTGCCGTGGCGGAGGAGCTTGATCGACTCGCGCGCCGCCGCGTCGATCGGCACGATCTGATCGTCTTCGCCGTGCAGGACGAGCGTCGGGACGCCGATCGCCTTCAGGTCCTCGCGCTGGTCGGTTTCGGAGAAGGCCGCGATGCCGTCGTAATGCGCCTTGGCGCTGCCCATCATGCCCTGGCGCCACCAGTTGGTGATCACGCCCGGATGCACCGTCGCGCCGTCGCGGTTGAAGCCGTAGAAGGGCCCCGTCGGCACGTCGAGGAAGAACTGCGCCCGGTTGGCGGCGAGCGCCTGACGGAAGCCGTCGAAGACCGTGATCGGCAGGCCGCCCGGATTGTCGGGGATCTGGAGCATGAGCGGCGTCACGGCGCTCACGAGCACGGCCTTGGCGACGCGACCGTCCGGCTCGCCGTGCCGGGCGACGTAGCGGGCCACCTCGCCGCCGCCGGTGGAATGACCGACATGGACGGCGTTGCGCAGGTCGAGATGACGAACGACGGCGGCCGCGTCGGCGGCGTAGGCGTCCATCGTGTGACCTTCGGAGACCTGGGCCGAGCGGCCGTGGCCGCGCCGGTCGTGCGCGACGACGCGGAAGCCCTGCGCGACGAAGAACAGCATCTGCGCGTCCCAATCGTCGGAGGAGAGCGGCCAGCCATGGTGGAAGACGATGGGCTGCGCATCCCGCGGACCCCAGTCCTTGAAGAAGATTTCGACGCCGTCGGAGGTGGTGACGAAGGGCATGAGGGTCTTCCTTCTGCTAGCTCAGGCGCTACGGGCCGATCGCGCGTATGATGCCGATCGGTTTCAAAGTGATGACAAAGCGGTCACGCTCGGTCGCCTCGTGCTCAGGCGAACCTGACGAGGTTGATTGCTGGTAAAGGGCCGCCCGGGAACTGTCCGAGACGGCCCCCATTCGCGAGAGAACCAAGATTGATGCCGAAGAAGCCGTGTCGGTCGATGAGCGTGTGCATCACCGCTTTCGCCTCGGCCGCGGCGCCGCGATCCGGCCGCCAAGTTCGGCGAGGCCGCCCAGTGCAGCGGGCAGCGTCGACCGGTTGATCGCAAGGAAAACGGTCTCATGGGCAGCGGCGTCCGCGCGTGCCCGGACGGGCCTTGGCCCCGCGCTTGAAAGGTCAGGATCGCGCGTTGCCGGGATGCGTACCGGAGCCCAGGACCCGCAGGAGCACCGCGCGGGGCGCTACGGCCTCAACGCGGCAGAACCTTCGCCGCCTGGAGGCGTCCGATGGCCCCCAGCAGGGCCGCGATGCTGTCGACGCTTTCGTCGAAGCCGGCGCGACGGATCTTGCCCATGTCGGAGACGAGGTCGAAATCGCTGTGAAACACGAAGTCGCCGAAACCCCAGCCGACCGCGCGCGCATAGGGCGTCTCGCGCAGGCCCTGTTCGGCCACCAGACGCTCCCAGGCCGACGCCTTATCGGCCATGTGGGTCGCGAGTCTCAGGGGAACCGGCGGCCCGAGGGGCAGGTCGAGCGCCACCGCGAGCGTCTCCCAGACCCGGCGCCAGCGGAAGGGCTCGTGCACATAGTTGAAGGCCTCCCCGCGCGCCGCCTCCGCCGTCGCCGCCCAGAGGCTCGCCCGGGCGAGGGCGCCGGCATCGGTGACCTGGGCCAGCACGCCCTCATAGACATGGGCGGGGCCGGGGAAGCGGAAGGCTGCCCCCTCCGCCCGGCACAGGGCCGCGTAGGCCCCGATCACCATGGCGATGTTCATGGCATTTCCGGCGGCATCCCCGACCACGACATCTGGCCGCAGGATCGCCCAGGCCGGGCCGCCGCGCGCTGCGCGCGTCCGCAGTTCATCCTCCTGGGTGAAGTAGAAGTTCGGTCCGATGTGGCGCGGATCGTCCTCGTAGAAGGGTGACGGCACGGGCCCGAGATGAACCCCGTAGACCTTGGCGCCCTGGTAGAGCACCACCCGCCGCAGCGGCGCATCGTGGGCCTCCAGCCCGTCGAGCAGGTTGCGCAGCATTGCCCCGTTGACGCGATCTTCCTCCGCAAGGCTCGGTTGCGGTGCCAGCGCGGCGTAGAACAGGTGCGTCGTGTCCCGTGCCTCCCGGAGCGCGGCACGGGTCGCACCCGCATCGCCGAGGTCCACGGCGATGGACCCGGCCGATCCGTGCGGGCGGCGCGACAGGGCGCGGGCGTGCCAACCCGGCGTCGAACCGAGTTCCTCCATCAGAGCCTTGCCGATGATGCCGTTTGCGCCGGCAATCAGGGCCGTTCCAAGCCGGGGCGCATCGATTGTCTCGGACTTCACTCCGCAGGCACCTCGCAAGATCGACGCAAGTTCGACGTCGGTTCAGAAACCGGAGCCTGGCAGGACTTGTTCAGACCTGATCGACGGTTTGACCGACCGGAGCGATCACACATGCCGAGCACACTTGGCGAACACACTTGGCGAAGCGTGTGCGCAGCTGCGTGCGCCGATTGCTTCGCCACCGGCAGGGACTCGGGTCATTCGTCCGTCCCAAACACCGTCCTGCGGATGCCGGCGATCACGACCCACGCCGCAGGTCCGTCCGTTTCAATTCCGACGATCACGGCCTCGGTACGATTTCAAACCGGATCAGCGCGGCCATCGCGCGGTTTGTCGCAACATCTCCTTTTGCATGAGGTTTCACGATGAACGATCAGCGTATCGGATCGACAAATCTACCGGATAAGCTTGTGCTAATCAGTATCGTCCTCAACAATATTCCGGCCGCCCGGCGCATCGCCGAGGCTCATCGCGTCGGCGTCCGACGCGACACCTCCAAGCGCGCAGCCTCCTGATCCACCATCCGATCCCCGGCTTTGCGCCTGCGCCCGCCGCGGGGCCATGCGCTTGGCCGGGGACCACGCTTTCAAAACAGGTCGCTCATCCATGCTGCATCTGCATTTCGGCACCGGCCGGCTGGGTCTCGGCCTCGTCGTTCCGGCCTTCCGGTCGCTCCATACGCAAACCGTTCTGCTGAACCGGGCGGTCTCCGGTGCCAACGCGACCGGCGAAACCGCTCTCGGGGCGGCGCGCCGGAACGCGCTCCTGAGGGACAATCCCGATCGAACCTACCGGCTGCGCATGCTGGACGCGGTCGACACCCGCCGCGAGACCATCGCGTACGACAGCTTCCACACCTACGACCCGGCGACGATTCGCCCCACCGTGCGGGCCATCGCGCAGGCCTCGGCGGCCAAGCACCGGGGCGTCGTCGTCACGGCCTCCGTCCTGAAGCACGAGAATTACGGCCCCGTCGTCGAGACCCTCAACACGCTCTCGCAGATGAAGGAGGCGGGCGAGCCCATCGGCCCGATCGCGCTCGTCGCTTGCGAGAACACCGTCTCGGCGCAGGCGGTGCTCGACGGGCCCGCCTGCGCCGCCGCCGTGATGCCCTCCACGCGCCGGCAGGTGATTCCGGTGGCCGCCCTGGTCGACCGGATGTGCGTCGAGATCGAGGAGGACACCTCCGGTGCCCATCCGGTAGTCGGCGTGCGGACGGAGCCCTATGCCTCGCTCAAGCTGGAGCTGACCGAGCGGACGGAGCCCTTGCGCACGCTCTGCGCCGGGACCGCGATCGAGTTCAGCCGCCACCTCGACGTCGAAAAGCAGATCAAGGGCTGGCTCCTCAACGGCACCCACTGGCTGATCGCCCTGGAGGCGTTCCGGGCCAGCGGCGGGGACCGCGCGATGAAGCTCAACGCCTTCATCGCGACCTCGCCCGAGCATCGCCGCCACGCCATCGCGGTGATGGACGAGATGCGCGACGGCGTGGCGATCCTGCTCCGACGCGACCCGGCCTATGCCGACTTCGTGCGGGATATCGATGTCGACGCGTATCTCGCGGGTGCGGCGACCGCGATCCTGCAGCGTTTCCTCTCGACCGAAGACCCGATCACCCGCATCCTGGCGCGCTTCCAGGCTCCGGCCCCCGGCGACACGACGCCGATCGACGCCTTCAGCCGGCGCTTCGCGGACCGGATCAACGGGCCGATCGGCGCCTACGAGGCCGAGCGGGGCATCGTCCCGCCCGCCGCCGGACGCGGTCTGCTCAGCCTGCTGCGCCTCGTCGAATCCGGAACCTTCATCGACACCGGGATCGTCACCGATGTCCGCGCGCGCTGAGGCGTCGCGCCTGCCCACGACGGTGGAGGTCGCCGGCGCGACCGAGGGCGGGCGGGCGCGGGCGCGCTTCAGCCCCTTTCTCATCTTCGTGGTGGGCGTCGGGGCCCTGGCGGGCTTCCTCTACGGCTACGACACCGGGATCATCTCGGGCGCCCTCCTGGCGATCCGCGACGAGTTCGGCCTCGACCACCGCATGCAGGAGATGACGGCCGCCGCGATCCTGGTGGGCGCCATCGGCGGGTCGCTGGCGGGCGGCTGGCTCACCGAGCGCGTCGGGCGGCGCCGGACCTTGACGGTGCTGGCGACCGTCTACGTCGTCGGCGCCCTCGCCTCCAGCCTTGCGCCGAGTGCCGGCCTCCTCATCGCCGCCCGGATCGTGCTGGGGCTGGCCGTCGGCGCCTCCTCGCAGGCGGTCCCGGTCTATCTCGCCGAACTCGCCCCGGCCAACCGGCGCGGGCGCTGCGTGACGATGTTCAACGTGGCGATCGGGCTCGGCATCCTCTCGGCCAACCTCGTCGCCTCCGAATTCCGCGAGATGCTGTCCTGGCGCTGGATGATCGGCGCGGCCATCCTCCCGGCCGCGATCCTGTGCGCCTGCACGTTCGTCCTGCCGGAAAGCCCGCGCTGGCTCGTGGGCCGGGACCGGAGCGATGCCGCCCGCCGGGATCTCGCGCGGGTACGCCCGCCGGGGACGGATCTCGACCGCGAACTCGGCGAGATCGAGCGGGTGGTGGAGGTCGAGAAATCCGCCCCCGTGAAGGGCTGGCGCGGCCTTGCGCAGGGCTGGGTGCGCCCCGCCGTGCTGGCGGCGCTCGGCATCGCCGCCTTCACGCAGCTCACCGGCATCGAGATGATGATCTACTACGCGCCGACGCTGCTGACCGGGGTCGGTGTCGACCACGCCACCGCCCTGCGCTCGACCCTCTGGCTCGGCCTCGTCTACGCGGTGATGACCGCCATCGGCCTCGCCATCGTCGACCGCGTCGGTCGACGCAACCTCTCGCTGTTCATGCTGCCCGGCGCCGCCCTCAGTCTCTTCTTACTGGGGGGCCTGCTCACCTTCGGGCTCGCGGGCGGCGACCGCTCCTGGCCGATCCTCGCCTGCCTGCTGGCCTTCATGTTCTTCAATGCCGGCGGCATCCAGGTGGTCGGCTGGCTCAGCGGCTCGGAAATGTACCCGCTCTCGGTGCGCGCGGCCGGCACCAGCGCCCAGGCGACCATGGTCTGGGGCTCGAACCTCGTGGTCACGGCCTCGGCCCTCACCCTCGTGGACGCGCTCGGAACCGGCGGCGTCATGCTGCTCTACGGCGCCCTGAACGTCGCGGCCTTCCTGTTCGTGCTCCGCTTCGTGCCCGAGACCGCCGGGCGCAGCCTGGAGGCGATCGAGGGCGCCTTACGCGACGGTACGTTCCGGCCCTGAGATCCAACCCGTCCGAATTCTCCTTGGAGTCAGACAGCTTGCCCTTGTCCAGCACAGACCCGTCCGCCGCGCCGACCCTGATCTTCGACTGCGACGGCGTCATGATCGACAGCGAGATCCTGGTCTGCGGGCTCGTCGCCGAGGAACTGACCGCACATGGCTATCCCATCACCACGACGGATGTGATCGCCCGCTTCGCGGGCCGTCCGGAGCCGGAGATGCTCGCCGAGATCGCGCGATCGCGGCGGACGCCCGCTGCCGGAGCGCTTCGTGCCGCAGATGCACGCCAGGATCACGCAGGCCTACGCCACGGAGTTGCGGGCGGTCGAGGGCGTCGCCGACATCCTGAACCGGCTCCGCGCGCCCGTCTGCGTCGCCTCGAGCAGCGCACCGGGCAAGCTCCGGCTCGGCCTCGAGACCACCGGCCTGCTGCACCACTTCGGGGGAAACGTGGTCAGCGCGTCGTCGGTCGCCCGCGGCAAGCCGGCGCCGGACGTCTTCCTCTACGCCGCCGGCTGGATGCGGGCCGACATCCGCGACTGCGTGGTGATCGAGGACAGCGTGCCCGGTGTGACGGCGGCCAGGGCGGCCGGCCTGCGCGTCTTCGGCTTCACCGGCGGCGGCCATTGCCATCCCGACCACGGCGCGCGCCTCCTGGCGGCGGGCGCAGAGCGCGTGTTCGGCACGATGCGCGACCTGCCCCAATTCCTGCCGGAGGCCTTCGCCGATCCACTCGCCGCCTGAGGCAAGTCGGCGTCAGACCCGCGCGGCGAGACCCGGCGCGACGCGGCGGGCGGCGGCGTGCTGGCGCAGGGCCGCGAGGGCGAAGCCGATCAGGCCGAGGCAGTCGCAGGTGAGGCCGCAGACGGAACCGACCATCAGGTTGTGCGCCGCCCAGCGCCGGCTCGATCGGCACGGGGGGCGGGCAGAACCGCGACGAACCGACCGGTTCCCTCAAGCGGCCCAGCCGCTGAGCGTCCCTCGTCTCGCAGCATCCCGAGGCCTGCAGCATCCAGAGGCCTGCAGCATCCAGAGGCCTGCAGCATCCAGATCGGAGTCCGCCACCATGACCAGCAACACGACGGGCGAGGACCGGGCGGAGGGACTGGCCGGAGCGAGCGTGTCCGCCAGCCTCGACCATGTCAGCCAGAGCAGCCCGGACCATCAGGAATCCGGCGACCGGGCGCCGAGCCACCGCCGCCTGACCGAGACCGCAGGCCCGGGGACGCGCGAGACCGACCCGGATCGCCCGAAACCCGAGGATCGCTACAAGCCCTGAGGGCCTCGGGCCTCAGAGGCCCGAGGGAAAGGTCAGGTCCTCGCCGGCCCCCGCAGGCTTGCGCGCCAGCGGCGTGACCGCGCGGGTCTCCTCGAACCAGACATAGGCGTCGAACTGCTCGGGCAGCACCGCGTCGAAATAGTGGCTCACCCGCTCGGTGTCCGGCCGGTAGACGACGCCGATTGCGCGCTCGAGACGGGGCTGGGCAAGAGCCTCGCGCAGGGCTTGTGCCTCGCGCAGGTCGGTCAGGCTGAGCGGCAGGCCGGCCTCGCGGAACAGCGCCTCGTGACTGTCGGGGCGGGCAGGGCGCACGTCCATGATCCGCATCGGCGCGTCCCAGTCGTCGGCGGCCGCCACCGTGCCCCGGTCGGTCCCGAAGCCGATCAGCACGGCCGCGTCGCCGTGAGCGGTCTTGGCGAGTTCGCCGATGTTGAACTCGCCCTCCCACCCCATCGCGGTGGCGCCCGCATGGCCGATATGAGAGTTGTGGGCCCACACCACCGCCTTGTCCCCGCCCGCGACCAGGGTCTGCAGCGTCTCGAACATGTGCCGGTCGCGCACGTTCCAGGACTCGACGGAGCCCCGGTACAGGGTGCGGTAGTACTGCTCCGCCGCGCGTACGATCCGGGCGTTCTGCGTCGCATCGACGTAGGCGTCCGGATCCTGCGCGGCGTAGGCGGCGCGCTTGTCCTGAAGGTCGGTCAGGATTTCGGTGACGGCGGCCTCGCACGGGTGCTTGACGCCGAACATCACCTCGCGGCCGTAGCGCTCCGGCTTGGCATGCCAGGGCGTCAGGCAGCCGTAGCGGTCGCGGGCCTGGCGCGCCGCGCCGGGATCGACCCGGTCGAGATAATCCAGAACCGCCGCCATCGAGGCGCCGAGGCTGTAGACGTCGAGGCCGCGGAACCGCACCCGGTCCTGGGGGGCCCGGCCGATGTTGAGGTCGCGGAGCCGGCGGGCGAAGTCCAGCATTTCCGCATTGCGCCACATCCAGGTCGGGAAGCGCCGGAAGGCGTCCCCCGGAAACGGGGTGGCGGCGCGATGCCCGATATAGCGGTCGATCATCGCCGCGTCCGGCCAGTCGGCCTCCACCGCGATGACGCGAAAGCCGTGATGCTCGATCAGGTGCTGCGTGATGGCCGCCCGCGCTTGGTAGAACTCAGACGTCCCGTGGGTGGCCTCGCCCAGCAGCACGATCCGGGCCTCCCCGAACCGGTCGAAGCAGGCCCCGAAGCCCGGCGCATCCGGCGCGGGCAACGGTTCGGCCGCCCCCCGCAGGTGGTCGACGATGGGGTTGTGCTTGGTCGAAGGCGCCATGACTCTCCTCCGCTCGTCTGCTGCGGTCACCGCCGGGCAACGGTGTCTCGGTGCGGCCGGCGATCAGCCCAGGAACCGGGCGAACGCCGCCCGCACCATCTCGGTGGGCACCACGTGCCCGCCGGAGAACGGCCTGTCTTCGACATCGTACCCGGCGCTCCGGAGCGAACCGGCGAGGCGGTCGCCGCAGCGCGCGAAGGGCAGCACCGGGTCTTCGCGCCCATGCGCGATGAAGATGCGAGGGCGGCCCTCGGTTCGGGCCGGGGCCGCGAAACCGGGCGAGAACGCCAGGATGTCGCGAAACAGACTGCCGTTGGCGAGCCCCAGTGACAGGGCATAGGAAGCCCCATCGGAGAAGCCCGCGATGGCGATCCGCTGCGGATCGATGGGATATGCCCGGAACATGGCCGCGAGCACCTCGTCGAGGGTCGCCACGTCGGGCCCGAATCCCGGCTGGATGACGTCCCAGGTCGCTCCCCGCGCGTCGGGTGCCAGAACGATCACCCCATGGTCGTCGGCGGCCGGCGCCACCATCGGCATCACGTCGCCCGCCCGAGCCCCGGCGCCATGCAGCATGATCAGCAGCGGCACCGGCCCCGCGGGATCGAGCGAGGCGGGAACGTGCAGGAGGCCGCGCAGGCGCTCCCGTAGGGTATCCTGCCCGACGCGATCCCCCGCGCCGGCCTCGGCGGGCGACCCCGGCCGTGCGCTCAGGATCCCGCGTGCGTGTTCATGCCTGTTCGCCATTCTCGCCCGGTCGCCAGTCTCGGAACCGCTCCTTGCGAACCCCCGTGTCCCGGCCACGAAGTCAGTGGATCTGCCCGATCTCCGGTGAAGCGAGCCGCCTACCGGGTGATCCGCTTCGGGGCGATCGGATCGCTGGCCGGAAAGGTTTCCTCGATCGCCTCGTCCAGGAGCTGTTCCTGACGCGCCCGGAGGTCTTCATCCGGCGCCCGTGGTCCGGGCGCCCGCTCGGCCGCCAGATCCGCGAGGGACTGGCCGCGCGGCCGGTCCGCTTGATCCGGCGGGGTCGGTTCGATCTTGGCTCTCGTCATGGCACGGTCTCGGATCTGACAGGGTCAATCGCGTGAGGTGATCGTTGTTCGACGGTGTGAGGGGTTTGTGCGGCGCCGCTCGCGGCGCAGAGTCGACAAACCCGCGAGGCTCATCCCCGCCAGGCCCAAGGCCCAGGCGACGATCACCATCGGCCGGACGCGCAGGCGCCTGGCTGTCCGGTCCAGGGCCACTTCGCACCCGCCGGCGAGATTGGCCGCGATCGGCACGATCTGGGTGTCGAAGAACACTTTCGGGACCGAGGGTCGCTCCGGCTTCTTCAAAAGATAATCTGGCCCGATCAGCATTCTAACCTCCGTTAAGACCCGACGTCGTCTTGTGAACAATTGACGTCTTGCGAACAAACGTCTTGGCCTTGGGTTGGAGGTGAAACCCAAGCGGGCGGCCGATGTTTCCCCGGTCGGTTCGACAGGGTCGCGTCGGAACGGAGATCGTTCGTTGGAAAAGCCCACTTTCAAGCCCTACCGACTGCCCTCCGGCGGATGGGGATCGGCCCGCTCGGTCGGCAACATCCTGAGGCGGGAGGGCGTGCTGGCGAGCGTGCCGATCGCGCTGACCCGCCACAACAAGGTGGACGGCTACCAGTGCAACAGCTGCGCCTGGGTGAAGCCCGCGAGCCCGCTGCCGTTCGAGTTCTGCGAGAACGGCGTCAAGGCGGTGGCCTGGGAACTGACCGCGCATCGCTGCACGCCGAAGTTCTTCGCCGAGCACACCGTCACCGAGCTTCGGGGCTGGGACGATTTCCACCTCGAACAGCCCGGCCGCCTGACCCACCCGCTCCGCTATGATGCGGACAGCGACAAGTACGTGCCCGTCTCCTGGGGGCATGCCCTCGACGAGATCGCACGCGAACTGCGCGCCGTCGAGGATCGCCAGAAGGGTACCGTGTTCTACAGCTCGGGCCGCCTGTCGAACGAGGCGAGCTACCTCTATCAGCTCTTCGCCCGGCTCTACGGCAACAACAACCTGCCCGACTCGTCCAACATGTGCCACGAGACCACCTCGGTGGCGCTGCCCGCCAGCATCGGACAACCGGTCGGAACGGTCACCCTGGAGGATTTCGGGAAGTCCGACTGCATCCTGTTCTTCGGTCAGAACCCGGGCAGCAACGCGCCCCGCATGCTGCATCCGCTGCAGGAAGCGAGCGAGCGCGGCGTCCCGATCATCACCTATAACCCGTTGCGCGAACGCGGGCTGGAGCGGTTCCTGAACCCGCAATCGCCCACCGAGATGCTCACCGGCAAGGACACCCGGATCAGCTCGCAGTATCACCAGGTGAAGGCGGGCGGCGACCTCGCGGCACTCGCCGGCATCTGCAAGTCCGTGCTGGAGATGCACGATACCGCGCGGGCGGCCGGCGGCCCGGCCGTACTGGACGAAGCCTTCATCGCCGAGCACACCCACGGCTTCGACACCTTCGCCGACTGGCTGCGCGCGCAAGGGTGGGACGAGCTCGAACGGCGCTCGGGCCTGCGCCGCGCCGACATGGAGGCCACCGCGACCGTCTACGGCCGCTCGCACGCTGTGATCGGCGTCTACGGCATGGGCCTGACCCAGCACCGGGCCGGGGTCGAGACCGTGCAGATGCTGGTCAACCTCCTGCTGATGCGCGGCAATCTCGGCCGCGTGGGCGCCGGCATCTGCCCGATCCGGGGCCATTCGAACGTGCAGGGCCAGCGCACGGTGGGGATCACCGAGAAGCCGGAGCTCTTCCCCCTCGACCGGCTCGGCGAGCAGTTCGGCTTCGCGCCGCCCCGCGAGGCCGGCTACAACACGATCGAGGCCTGCGAGGCGGTCCTGAAGGACGAGGTCCGGGCGTTCGTCATGCTCGGCGGCAACTTCGTCCGGGCGATTCCCGATCACGGCCAGATGGAGCCGGCCTGGCGCCGACTGCGGCTGACCGTCAACGTGATCACCAAGCTCAACCGCTCGGCCCTGCTGCCGGGTGCGGTCAGCTACATCCTGCCGGTGATCAGCCGCATCGAGATCGACGAGACGAAGCTGGGACAGCAGGTTCTCTCGATGGAGGACACCTCCGCCTGCATCCACGGCAACCGGGGCGTGCGCCGGCCGGCCTCGCCGCACCTCATCAGCGAGATCCGGCTCATCTGCGAGCTGGCCCGGCGCGTGCTCGACCCCAATCCACGCGTGCCCTGGGATACCTACCAGGAGGACTACGCCGAGATCCGCAAAGCGATTTCCGACACGCTGCCGGACTCGTTCTGGGATTACGAACGCCGGATGTGGGAGCCGGGCGGCTTCCAGCGCGACTTGCCGGCGCGCAAGCGCCAGTGGCACACGGAGACGGGCCGGGCCAACATCGTGACCCCGAGCGGCCTCGACGAGGACACGGACATGCCGGAGGTGGGGCACGACGTGCTGCGCCTGATGACCCTGCGCTCGAACGACCAGTTCAACACCACCGTGTACGGCTACGACGACCGCTTCCGGGGCATCAAGAACACCCGCAAGGTGGTGCTGATGAACCGCTCGGACATCGACCGGCTCGGGCTGAAGATCGGGCAGGCCGTGACCCTCAGGACGGTGGCCGACGACGGGATCGACCGCAGCCTTTCCGATATGCTGGTCGTCGCCTACGACATCCCCATCGGCTGCATCGGCGGCTACTATCCCGAATGCAACGTGCTGCTGCCGATCTGGCACTACGCCATCGGCAGCAAGACTCCGGCGGCCAAGACCATCCCGGTCACCGTGCAGGCCGACGATGACCGGGTGCGGGCGCCGCAACTCGAATACGCGACAGGGTGAGGGCAGCGCTCGCGCGCTTCAGGCCTGGGAAATCATGGAAACCATCGCGTCTTCATGATTTTCATGAAGGCATCAGGATGATCGGCCGGGATCTGATGCGGTTCGAAGATCCCAGCTGACGCGAGCGATGTCATCGCAGGTCTCGCACTCTGGGACACCTTCAGACTTTGCGAACAAGGACCTCTTCGGCGTACCGGGTGCGAGCGGCACTATCCATCGCGGAGTCCGTGCGCTCACACCAGGCCGTGAACGCATCCGGTTCGATCGGCACGCGTACGACGTCGACGCCGCTACTTTGGACCACCTGTTCGACCTGCTCGGTGGAGACCCGCCACGCCTCATAGTGCACCGGCAGCTTCGCGCCGTCAGAAAGGATTTGGCGCAGCAACGCGTAGTGCTGCGGTTCGTACCAGGGCAGGCCGACGCGGCGGGGGCGGTCCATGATAGGCTCTTCCGGCTTCAGACAACGTGATCGCTTGGCGTTTGCGCAACGCGGGGTGTTCGTCGTGCGAACGGTCGTTCGTCCCGGAGGGTTGCCTGAACAGGCCCGAGACGCATGCGTTGCGGGCGGGTTGTTTGTCCGAACCGCTCGACGCGCCGGTTCCCATCCTGATCCCGTTCGATGGCCTTAGAATCGTCGCGCCCGGGCCCGGCGCCACGGCGCTGTGCCTCGACGGCAAATCCCCGGAACTGGTCGACCGGATCTACGGGCCGGTACTGCGCGGCAATGGTGCTGCGATCTGTGGCGCGGATGGCGCCCGCTCCCTCAGGCTCCGGGCACCAGCAGGCCGGAGACGAGGCTGCGGAACGCCTCGACCGCTTTGGCGAGAACGGCGCGGGGCTCGTCGGAGGCGCAGTTCGAGACGGTGATGGCCGTGCGCGATCGCGCGATCGGCACCGCGCCCTATCCCAACTGGACCGCCGTGGGCGTGACCTGGCTGGCCGGATTCGACTTCGAGATCAAGGCCATCGCCCGCATCCCCGGCCGGGCAGATCGCACCGAAGTGCGTCCGGGGCTTTGATCCTCGTATCGCTCAGGCGTTCCCGCTTCCGGAAAAGGCGCCGAGCGAGACGCGCGCCACCTCGCGCAGGGCGTCGCGGTTCGCGCCGGAGGACGCGATGACGCCCATGCCGGAGGCGACCGTGGACAGGAATCGCGCCAGGGCCACCGGGTCCGCCTCCTCCGGGAGGTCGCCCTCCGCCTTCGCCTGGACGAAGCGCCCGAGGAGTTCCGTCTCCGTCTGCGCCCGGCGGGACGCCAGTTCGAAGGGAATGTTCTCCGAACCGGCTCCGCAGGCGAGGCCACCCTGGACCAGGAGGCACCCCGGCGGATTGGTGGGATCCGTATGGCTCTCGGCGATGCTGCTGAGGAACCGTTCCGCCACGTCGCGCGCCGTCGCGCCGGCGAGCACGTAGCGCATGTGGTCGGATCGCCTGAGGGCGTAGCGGTCGAGGGCGGCCTTGAGCAGGCCCTCCTTGCTGCCGAAGGCCGCGTAGAGGCTCGGCGCCTTGATGCCCATCGCCTTCGTCAGCATGGCGAGGCTCGCGCCGTCGTAGCCGTGGCGCCAGAACACCTCCATCGCCTCATCGAGGGCTTTGTCCCTATCGAAGGACCGGGGCCGCCCCATCGCCATTGTCTGTACGCTCCAACTTTTATATCGAGTGGTAGATAAGTCTCTTGACGGCCGACGTCCACGCCGACATGTGTAGCGAACTCTACAGATGTTGGAGCCGGTCGTGAACCCTGCGCCTCACTCTCTCTTTACTCGTTCCGGTCTCCGGCGCAGCCTCGCGGCCGGCGTCGCCCTCGTTTCGCTGGCGGGCGCATCCGTCCAGATCCTCCCATCCTGGGTGACGCGGGGCACCGCGGCGATCGCCGCGACCCCGCCGGCCGAGCAGGCGATGCCGGTTCCGGTCGCCACCGTCGCGTCCCGCGCGGTGGTTCTCTGGGACGAATTCTCCGGCCGCCTGGAGGCCGTCGACCGGGTCGACGTGCGGGCCCGCGTCGGCGGCGCCATCCAGGCCACGCACTTCACCGAGGGCGAACTCGTCAAGCCGGGCGACCTCCTGGTGACCATCGATCCGGCGCCCTACGCGGCCGAGGTCCAGCGCCTGGAGGCACAGGTCGCGGGCGCCGAGGCACGCCTCGCCCTGACCGCGAGCGACCTCGAGCGCGGGCAGCGCCTGTCGGACCAGCGCATCGTCACGGCCCGCGACCTCGACGTCCGCGCCAACGCATTCAAGGAGGCGAAGGCCAACGTCGACGCGGCGAAGGCGACGCTGGAGGCGGCGCGGCTGAACCTCGGCTACACGCAGGTCCGGGCAGCGGTCGGCGGACGTGTGGGACGCCGTGAGATCACGCCGGGCAACCTCGTCGCCACCGGCGCAGGCGCCGCCGTGCTGACCACGCTGGTCTCGGTCGATCCCGTCTACGCCAGCTTCGACGCGGACGAGACCGTCGTCCTCAGGGCCCTGGCCTCCCTCGCCGAACCTTCGAGCAAGGAAGCTTCGGGCAAGGAAGCTTCGGGCAAGCGCGGCCGGCTCGACCGCATCCCGGTCGAGATGCTCACCAACGACGGCGTCCGGGCGCGCGGGCACCTCCAGTTCATCGACAACAAGGTCGATGCGCGCAGCGGCACCATCCGGGTCCGCGCGAGCTTCGCCAACGGCGACGGGCACCTCATCCCCGGCCAGTTCGCCCGCATGCGCCTCGGCCAGGCGACGCCCGACGCGCTGCTGCTCGTGGACGAGCGGGCGGTCGGCACCGACCAGGACAAGAAGTTCGTCCTCGTGGTGGGCGCGGATGATCGGGCCGAGTTCCGTGCCATCACCCTGGGGCGGGCCGTGGACGGACTTCGCGTCGTGACGTCGGGTCTGTCCGGCGGCGAGCGCATCGTCGTCAACGGCCTGCAGCGCCTCCGGCCCGGCATGCTCCTGCGGCCCGAACCGGTCGCCATGGGCGTCCGGCCACAGGATCCCGCGCCCGTGCCGCGCCGGCTCGCGCAGAACTGACGGGCGGCGAACGCCGCTCCCATCCCCGATTGCCTCTGCGTTCCCGGCGGCCGCCTCGCGACCGCCCTCTCTCCCCGTGCGCCCAGGAGGGCGGCATGAACCTCTCGAAGTTCTTCATCGACCGGCCGATCTTCGCCGGCGTGCTCTCGGTGCTCATCTTCATCCTGGGCCTGATCTCGCTCTTCGCGATGCCGATCTCCGAGTACCCGGACGTGGTGCCGCCCTCGGTCGTCGTGCGGGCGACCTTCCCGGGTGCCAACCCGAAGGTCATCGTGGAGACGGTGGCGACGCCGATCGAGGAGCAGATCAACGGCGTCGAGGGCATGCTCTACATGTCGAGCCAGGCCACGACCGACGGCATCATGACGCTCACCGTCACGTTCCGCCTCGGCACCGACCCCGACAAGGCCCAGCAGCTCGTGCAGAACCGCGTCTCGCAGGCCGAGCCGCGCCTACCGGCCATCGTGCGCCAGCTCGGCATCGTCACGGTGAAATCCTCGCCGGACCTGACCATGGTGGTGCACCTCGTCTCGCCCAACGGGCGCTACGACATGACCTACCTGCGCAACTACGCGGTGCTGAACATCAAGGACCGGCTCGCCCGCCTCGATGGCGTCGGCCAGGTCCAGCTCTTCGGCTCCGGCGACTACGCGATGCGGATCTGGCTCGACCCGCAGAAGGTCGCCGAGCACGGGCTCTCGGCCGGCGATGTCGTGCGCGAGATCCAGGCCCAGAACGTCGAGGCGGCGGCCGGCGTCATCGGCGCCTCGCCGGCGATCCCGGGCCTCGACCTCCAGCTCTCGCTCAATGCCGAGGGGCGCCTGACCGACGAGGAGCAGTTCGGCGACATCGTCGTCAAGACCGGCGAGGGCGGCGAGATCACCCGCCTGCGCGACGTGGCCCGGATCGAACTCGGCGCCTCCGACTACGCCCTGCGCTCGCTCCTCGACAACAAGTCCGCCGTCGCCCTGCCGATCTCGCAGTCGCCCGGGTCCAACGCGATCCAGATTTCCGACGAGGTCCGCCGGACCATGGCGGAGATCAAGCGCAACATGCCCGAGGGGGTGGACTACGAGATCGTCTACGATCCGACCCAGTTCGTACGCGCCTCCATCGAGGCCGTCATCCATACCCTATTGGAGGCCATCGCCCTCGTCGTCCTCGTGGTGATCCTGTTCCTGCAGACCTGGCGCGCCTCGATCATCCCGCTTCTCGCCGTGCCGGTCTCCATCGTCGGCACCTTCGCGGTGATGCATGCCTTCGGCTTCTCCATCAACGCGCTGAGCCTGTTCGGCCTCGTGCTGGCCATCGGCATCGTGGTCGACGACGCCATCGTGGTGGTGGAGAACGTCGAGCGGAACATCGAGAGCGGATTATCGCCGCGAGACGCCAGCTACCAGGCCATGCGCGAGGTCTCGGGGCCGATCATCGCCATCGCCCTGGTGCTCGTGGCGGTGTTCGTGCCGCTCGCCTTCATCAGCGGGCTGACGGGCCAGTTCTACAAGCAGTTCGCCCTCACCATCGCGATCTCGACCGTCATCTCGGCCGTGAATTCACTGACCCTCTCGCCGGCCCTCTCGGCCCTCCTGCTCAAGGACCACCACGCCCCCAAGGACCGCCTGACCCGAATCCTCGACGGGCTGCTCGGCTGGTTCTTCCGGCGCTTCAACCGGGCCTTCGGGCGGGCCTCGGACGGCTATGGGCGCGGCGTCGGAGCCGTCGTCTCCCGGAAGGGCGCGATGATGGTGCTCTACCTCGTGCTCGTGGGCCTGACCGTGGTGCTGTTTCGCCAGATTCCCGGCGGCTTCGTGCCGGGCCAGGACAAGCAGTACCTCGTCGGCTTCGCGCAGTTGCCGGACGGCGCCACCCTCGACCGGACCGAGGACGTGATCCGCCGCATGAGCGAAATCGCCCTGAAGGAGCCCGGCGTCGAGAGCGCCGTCGCCTTCCCGGGCCTGTCGATCAACGGCTTCACCAACAGCTCGAACTCGGGAATCGTGTTCTCGACCCTGAAGCCCTTCGAGGAGCGCAAGTCGCCGTCCCTGAACGGCGGCGCCATCGCGCAGTCGCTGAACAAGAAGTTCGCGGCGATCCCCGAGGCGTTCATCGCGATGTTCCCGCCCCCGCCCGTCAACGGCCTCGGCACCATCGGCGGCTTCAAGATGCAGATCGAGGACCGGGCCGGCCTCGGCTACGAGGCGCTGAACGAGGCGACCAAGGCGTTCATGGCCAAGGCCGCCCAGGCGCCCGAACTCGCCGGCCTGTTCTCCAGCTTCCAGATGAACGTGCCGCAGCTCTTCGCCGACATCGACCGGACGAAGGCGCGCCAACTCCGGATCCCGGTCACGGACGTCTTCGACACGCTGCAGATCTATCTCGGCTCGCTCTACGTCAACGACTTCAACCGGTTCGGCCGCACCTACTCGGTCCGGGTCCAGGCCGACGCACCCTTCCGCGCCCGCTCGGACGATATCGGGGCGCTGAAGGTGCGGGCGGGTTCGGGCGAGATGGTGCCGCTCGCGGCCCTGCTCCGCGTCCGGCAGACGGCCGGGCCGGAGCGCGCCATGCGCTACAACGGCTTCCTCTCCGCCGACATCAACGCGGGCGCGGCCCCTGGCTACTCGTCGGGCCAGGCCCAGGCGGCGGCCGCCCGCATCGCGGCCGAGACCCTGCCGCGCGGCTTCGCCTTCGAATGGACGGACCTGACCTACCAGGAGTTCATCGCGGGCAATTCCGGGATGTGGGTGTTCCCGCTCGCCCTGCTCCTCGTCTTCCTCGTGCTCGCGGCCCAGTACGAGAGCCTCGCGCTGCCGCTCGCGATCCTGCTGATCGTGCCGATGGGCCTGCTCGCGGCGATGTTCGGCGTCTGGCTCTCGGCGGGCGACAACAACGTTTTCACGCAGATCGGCCTGATCGTGCTCGTCGGCCTCTCGGCCAAGAACGCGATCCTGATCGTGGAATTCGCCCGGGAACTGGAATTCGCCGGCCGGACCCCGATCCAGGCCGCCATCGAGGCGAGCCGCCTGCGGCTGCGCCCGATCCTGATGACCTCGATGGCCTTCATCATGGGCGTCCTGCCCCTGGTAACGGCCACCGGCGCCGGCTCGGAGATGCGAAGCGCCATGGGCGTGGCCGTGTTCTCCGGCATGATCGGCGTCACCGCGTTCGGGCTGTTCCTGACGCCGGTGTTCTACGTCCTGCTGCGCCGGCTCGGCGGGAACCGGCCGCTCAAGCAACATGGCGATGCCACGTCGATCGTGCACCAGGACCGGATCGCGGAGGCCGCCTAGCAACTCCCTGCGGAGGGACTGCGCGGGGCAGAGCCGGCGCAGTCCTGACGCTGCCGGCCCGCGCGGGTCAGTCGGTCGTCGACCGGGCCGCGCGCTCGGCCTCTTCCGTCCCGCCGACCGGCCCCTTCTCGCGCACGGGGCGCACGACCTGCGCGACCCAGGCGTCGAACGTCGCCATGGCGGCCTTCTCCCCGGCCATGTCGTCGGCCTGATCGTCCGCGTCGGCGCGATCGAGGCCGGTCCTGGCGTAGCGCCAGAGCGCGTCCGGGACTTCGATCCCGCTGTAGCGGCACTACCAGACCAGACCCTGATAGGCGAGACGCTCGTCACCCCGGTACGGCTCGGCGTCGGGACCGAAGCAGGCCTTGTGTGCGAGAATGCGTGGGCGCCCGTCGGACTCGACCTCGTTGCTGCCCTCGTTGCCGTAGCAGAAGAAGGCGGCGGTGCGCCCCTCAAGGTGGTTCCGGGTCAGTTCCCTCCAGAGTGGGGAACGCTCAAGGGCCTGCGCCTCGAGGGTGCTCTTCTTGTCGATGAGATCCGGGCGCGGGTTTCCGCCGCTCATGCACACGAGGCGGTCGAACATCGCCTTGAGGTTCGTCGTGGGCCCGTACCACCAGACCGGACCGATGAAAGCCCGGACAGCGGCCCGGGCCAAGCGCTGGTAGAGCTTCTCGTTCCACATCAGGTCGGGCTGGTGGTCGCTGTCCGGCCTCTAGCAGTTGCAGGGGCAGACGCAGAGGGCCATCGAGGATCCGACGCAGCCGTTGCAGCCCTGGATCTTGGGCTTGCCGTGCTCGTTGCCGATATCCACGTGGTCAACCTGCAGGTCCGCCGACAACCGGCCCACCATCCGGTGCATCAGGAAGCGCGCCTTGCCATCGAGACCGGGGCAGGCGTCGAGCCGCCGGGCCGAGCCCGCGACGACGAGGACCTAGAGCGGGCGCGGCTCCAGCGACAGGGCGTCGATGTCGGCTTTCAGATCCACCACCGGGTCAACGCTCCATCGTGCAGTGATCGGGGCGAGCGACGCCACGATCCTGAGGGGCCTTCGCAGCCCATCGGCCGAGGCGGACGTTGCCTCGATAGGCTGGCAGGGCCGCGCGCCTGCCGGGTTCAGGAGCCCTGATCCGGTTGGCTGGGCCCGTCGATCAATCGAATCGCGACGAGCGAACTCGGTTCGGTCTCAGTGTGCCCATGCGCTTAGGCCACGTGGGTTCGGGCTGCAGTGCCGAATCGTATCGTGCCCGACGCGATGGAAGCGCTGGGGCCAGGGACCTCTCGAAGCCGGGTGGCGGAGGGTCGCGCGGCGCGGCATCCGAGGCCTCGCTGATGGCACGGATGGTTCGGCATATCAGCGAGCAGTGCGGGAAGCCGGCCCGTTCTAGACTCACCCGCGACGTCCCGTGGGGAGGTGTACCAGAGTTGCCGAATTCCACTCGGCGCTCCGGCCGGCGCGATCGCGACCGATCGCCACTGGACCTCGCTGTTTGCGCACCGTTGCAGGATCAAAATCCCCGATTCTTTTGTTCTCTATTTGTTCTTATGAAGAATCGAGTGAGCACACGTTGGACGAGATCGAGCGGGCCTACATGGAGTCGTCCGGCGGCGACGCGCGCGATACCCTGCGCAGGGCCCTCGCCGACGCGATGGAGAAGATCGCCACCGTGTCGAAGGATGCCGGCCACCGCTTCATTCGGGCGGCCCGACCGGCAGACTTGGCGCGCAAGCTGGGGCGGGAGCGTCAAAGATCCAGGCCGCGTCCTTGGCCCGCTTCCGATCGCCCTCGGCCGTGAGGAATTCACAAGCCTGTGCCATCACTCTGGGGCTGGATTCGGGACACCGGTATCCCCGTCGAGGAATCTCAGCGCCGGGCAACCGACCCTGCCGGCGTCGCCGGCCTGCCGGCGTCGCCGGCCTGCCGGGCCTGCGAGGGCCCGCTCTGTGGGTCCGTGCAGGAGGAACGCGTGGGTTTCGTAGGGCGGATGACAGCTCCGGAGGGGGGTGCTAGAGGGGGGACCGGCGTCCCGACTCCGTAGCTCAGCTGGATAGAGCAGCCGCCTTCTAAGCGGCAGGTCGTTGGTTCGAGCCCAACCGGGGTCGCCAGTTTTATCAAGGACTTAGGTTTCGCCCCAGGAAACTTCCGTCGAGCTAGGACGACCTGAGGACGACTTCACCTGAAACCAGTGTGTCCGGCTGCGGGGTCGGACCGCATAGCGACAGGACGTGCCGGGCCATCTCGACGTCATCGATGGTCCCGGCAACGTACGCATCGAAGATCGCCATCGCGTCGGGGGTGATCTTCACCCCTTCGATGCGGGCCGACGCGAGGGCGGCGCGAACGTCCCTGGCACGGGATTGCTCATCCGGTGTCGTCATGCCGTTCGGATGGGCTTGCCGGTGTCGACGTCCATCAGGACGCCGCCCGGGGGGATCACCCGGCCGTCCCTGATGACCATGGCCTGCTGGACGATGGCATCGATGGCCCGCTCGCGACCTGCGAGGTGATCGGTCATGTAGGCACGGAGCCAATCCGGGTCGATGCTCGGACCGCCATGGCGCTCGACCTCCGAGCACCACTTCGCGTGACCATCGACCTTGGGCTTGTCCTTGAAGAAGTGCGCGCCCGCGTCAGCCACGCGGACCGCCAGGATGGGCACGATCTCCTCGGGTGGGGTATCGGGCATGACCCGGCAGGACATGCGGGCCGACCACAACGCCATCGCGATCTGCTCGTCCTCGGCCTCGACTTTCCCGACCTCGGTCAGGCTGGAAGCGGTGGCCCGTGCAGCCTCGTTGGCCGCCTGGCGCTCGCGGATCTCGGCGAGCTGCATCATCAGCCCGTTGGTCTGGAAGGTCATCTCGTCCATGGTCGTCTCCGGAAGGTCCTGGATGGTTGCGCGGGGTCGGCGCTAAAGGGCGGAGATCTCTTCGAGGGCTTTCCTGTCTTCAGCCGGGATCGCCATCCAATCGAGGTAATCGCTCACCTGCTTCCAGAGGTAGTCCTTGTTGCCGTTCATGTAGGTCTGCACCCGGCCGTCCACGAACGAGTAGTGGTATTGCCCGTAGTAAAGGTATTCGGGCTTTTCGTCGGTCGTCAGGGGCGTTCCCTGATACGGGCACGTCTCCTTCAGGAGGCGATTGCTTGCCTCATGGTGGCCGTCCAATAAGACCAGCGTCGCGAAGGTCGCCTTCTCGTTGGGCCGGCGGATGAACCATGCCGTCAGCTTGAGTTGCAGCATGATCTCGCGGGCCCGGTCAGTCAGGTTCGCCTGCTGGAACTCGGTGTCGCATTCTAGGTCGAGGTTCTTCGTCGTCTGAAGCGCCTGGACCTGGTGGCCGAAGATCTTGCGGGGGCGCCATGACGGGCCGCGGATGTAGGGCATCGGTGTCTCCGGATCGGGGGCACCGTAGCTTGGCCGAATTACCGCTCGCGGAATCGGAAGGTCGCATTTGAACGGATCGAATCAATCAAATCCGAGGTGGGTAGCGCCTCTCTCGGCCGACGGAGCGTTGGTCCTGGGAGTCCTCGCCGGATCGGCCCTCCTCGGGCAGGAACTTAATGCGGGCCTTGCACCTGCTGCAGGTCGCCCGGATTCACCGATCGGTGAGCATCGACGGTTGCCGGGGGCTTAGGCCAGTTGCGGTCTGGGGTGCGAGATGCGAGGCTCCATCCATGAGCGTGACGCTGACGGATCTTGACGCGCTGGCGAAAAGCGCACGCCCGCTGGACGACGATGACTGGGGCAGCGACCGCCAGATCGAGGCGGAGAACGCCTTCTTCGGTGCCTGCGAGGAGGAATTTTCAAACCTGTTCGACGAAGACTCTGCGTTCGCGGATTTCGCCCTTAAAGCCACGTCGGAGGAGCGGATCGACAAAGCCCTCCGACTCGTCCGCAAAAGGCTCGGCTGAGGACGGGGAGCGTCAGCGAACCATTGGCCAGGACCTGAAGAGGCGCTGGCGGGCTCGATGCCGGCGCCACGCAATGAAGGGAGCGCCGAGGTCCTCGTTCGTGAGTGTGCTTCGGACATGCGTCAGCCTCGCGAGAGAGTTCGGCGAGGAGTGACGGGACATCTTTGGCCGTGGGCCCGGCATGATTGGATTACCCCCATCACCGGCAGCCGCGCCTTGTCCATGGGCACCAGCCGAAAATACGCACGCACCGTCGATTCGGGGAGAGGGCCCTGCCGACGTCGAACAAAACAACCCTTTTTCTTGAGCGCATTCCCGGGGGCGGGAGCACACGAAGGAGGCCCGCCACCGCGCTTGGCCTCCTTCGTTTACGGTCTCGTGATATCCGGGCGGGATGGAGATCCTCCTCACCTACGTCGACCCCGACGTCTTTCCCGTCCCGCCCGGCTGGACTGCCGTCGGCTTCCTCGGCGGCGGCCCGACGGCGCTGGCGTACGATCCCGAAAGGACGCCCCATGCCGTCGAGGACGGCGTACCGAAGCCGCTCGATCCCGTTGCCGTGAACGCGGCCCTCGCCCCGGCGGTGGAGGCGGCTGCGTCCAGGCTTTGGCCTCAAGGGTGGACCTACGCGATTTCGGAAGCGTTCCGCCTCAACCGACGGTCGGTCCAGCGCGACCGCATCACCAGGTCCGGCCTGCATCCAGTCGTGCTCCGGACGCTCGGGGCGATGAGCTGCCACGAAGACGCTGAAGGCATCGGCCGGCTCCTCCACGCCCTCGCGCACTACGCCGACGCCCACACCGAGGGCAACGGCGACGTCGACCGCCTCGACGACGCGATGCGCGCCGCCGCTAATGCCCTGGACGGCCTGAAGCGGGTTCGGACCGGGCGTGCCCTGCGTCCAAGGATAGATGCAGACAATTGCGAGGATTGACGCGGCTATCCTCTTAAGGGGGCCCTGCTAGAGAGGTTTCTCCTGCGATCAGTCGGCTTCGACCACTGGCGCCAAATTGGTGAGATACCGATGCGAAAGACCCCCCGTGACGGGGCGGGTGCGCCGTCCGTGCGCGACCTGCTCCTCGGCACGCCGCTCCACCGCAACAGCCACGCCCGACACATCCAGGCAGTGATCCTCTCGATCTGCCCCAGCGTCTTCGACGGGGGCCGAGAGATCATGCTCGCCCAGTGCGGGGGATCGGCGCCGCTCTACGAGCTCGTCCGGGGACTGTGGCGGGCGGCGAACACCTGCGTCGGCAACAAGGGCGACCGGATCGCCGCCGAGACCCGGTTCGCCAGCGATCTGCACGAGGCGCGGGGAATCCTCGGCCGGATCACGTACGTCCACACCGCCATCGACAGGGACCTCGACCTCGGCCCGGACGGACGCGAGGAGGAGTTTTTCGACACCGTGAGGCTCCTGCTCGCTGACCTAGGCGACAGGGAGGCGCGGGCCGAGACCGCCGACATCGCATGGCGCCACGCCCGCCTGCGGAAGCGCGCCGAGGACGACCTGCTCTACTGCGCCGTCGGGGCCTCCCTTCACGCGGATGAGCCGTGGAGATTCCAGGAGTGGCGCCCCGGAGGCGGTCCTACCGGCTTCGTGCGCGATTGCATCGAGTTCGGACGCGCGGCCTTTACGGGCACGCTCCCGCAGGCCGAGCCGGAATGGGCGAAGGAGGCGAAGGCGAAGGCCGGCCTCAAGGCCATCGAGGCCGCCCGGACCAGCAGCGGCCCGTCGCTACTGGTCCTGGCGACGACGGATCACTTGCCCGGAACGGCCAAGGCCGGCGAGGACCGCATCGGCGGTTTGAACGCGACGAACGCGACGACCGCCCGGTCCGAGTACGCGCCGTTCGCCTGCCGCCGCTGGCCCCTCGTCCGCGTGCCCGACCTCGCCCGGGCGCGGGAGATCCTCGTCGGCGAGTTCCCCTACGCCGCCGACGTCGTCGATGCGGTGCTGCGGGACCTCGCCGGGCGGCCGCACGTCCACCTGCGCCCGCTCCTGATCGTCGGGCCGCCGGGATCGGGCAAGTCGCGGCTGGCCCGGCGCCTGGCCGAGGTCCTCGGGCTGGGATGGCAAATCCTTTCCTGCGGTGGCGTCAGCGATTCGTCCCTAAATGGCACATCCCGCCAATGGGGGACCGGTCGCGCATCCGTGCCGTTGCAGCTCCTGAAGCGGCTTGGCATGGCGTGCGCGGTCATTGTCCTGGACGAGATCGAGAAGGCCGCATCGGGCAGGCAGAACGGCTCGATGCTGGACGGCCTCCTGACGCTAACGGCCGACCCCCAGACCTTCTTCGACCCCTACGTCGAGCACCCGGTCGACCTGTCGGGGATCTCCTGGATCGCGACGGCCAACGGCCTGACGGGACTGCGGAAGGACCATAGCGCGTTGGTCGACCGATTCCGGATTTTTTCCATGCCGAGCCCCCGGCGCGAGGACCTCCCAGTCCTCGTTCGCGGGATCATGGCGGAGATCCGGGCCGAGCGTGGCCTGGACGAGCGCTGGCTCCCGGACCTGGATGGCGATGAGGAAGCCCTGATCGAGCAGCATTTCGACGGGGGAAGCGTGCGTCGCGTTCGTCGGCTTTGCGAAACCATCGTAGCGGGCCGCGACGGCCTGGCCCCCCGCCACTGATCCCGAACAGGAGAATACCCCATGCGCTCCACTACGATCCCCGGCGAACACGGTGCCGCCCTCGTCGAGCTCTGCCAGCGTCACCTCGGCGCCGAGGCGCTCGCCGGTCGCGTCTCCGTCGATGCGGCCCGCGTCTGCGGCAGCCATCTGGAGGCGCTTCAGCTTGCGGTTCGCCACAAGGCGATGACCCCGGTCGAGGCCGCCCAGCAGGCGGCCGAGGCGCTGGATCTCGCCCTGGAGACGGGAGGCCGCGAGCATGTGCGTCCCTGACCTCCACGCGACGGCGGATCGCATCCAGGCCGCATGGCAGATGGGAAGGAGTTGCCGTCTCGTCGCGCGCGGGTTCCGGGCGAGGGTCATCTGGGCGGCGCGCCTCGTCGATGCCGGCATGCTGCACCCGGAGGCGGCGATGCGCATCGCCGCCGAGGCGGAGAGCCTGGCATTGGCGTTCGCCCCCCTGCCCATGCCGCAGCGGTGACGGACGTCTACCGCAACTTGAGCCGGCGCTGCTGGTCCGTCCGCGTCAGAAATTGGGTCGTCGGCCACGTCCCATCCCTGACCCTCAGGGACGTCCGGTTCATCGTCTCCCTCCCGGGCGTGCGCCGGATTCGCGAGCGGCAGGCCCGCGAGGTGGTCGCCCTCGCCCGGGGCGTCCCCGCCGAATCGGGCCTCCCGGAAGGCGCGCTGCGGGTTCGGTTCGATCCCTACCGGTCCGACGAATTCACGCTTCCCGACGGCAGCCCGATCCGCGCGGCCGCCTCCGTGTCCTTCCTGCCCGACGGCTCGTGCTGGGCCGTCCCCATCCCACCTGGAGATCCATCACGCGTAGCGCCTTCGCCATCCTCATTGTCCTGATCACGACCGCCGCGGTCGCCGACGAGGGGCCATGGTCCGCGCCGCACTGGTACGTGGGCGTCGTTCAGGAAGCCGGTCCATTCACGCACACGACGGGGATGCAGGTCTCGCAGAACGCCAAGGCCGGCCACGACGACGTCCAGATCACATGCTCCATCACCGACAATCGGGCCCCCAAGGACGCAGTGGTCATCCGGCGGAAGGGGAAGGCACTCCTACGGCAGGACGCCTGGTGCGGGGACGCGGGCGACCTCGGCCGGTGGTGCGTGGCCCTGGAGGAGGGCGCGGTGATGGAGTGGTATGGGAAGACGCCCTGCGCGCGTGGGGCGGCTGAGTTCTCGACGGGCGACTGAAACGCTAAGGGCCTGCTCCAGCGATGGAAACAGGCCCAAAGTGTAGTGAAGAGGTCTGAGCTACGTTTTAGTTACGCTGCGTTCCGGGCCCTCAGAAACCTGGCAGCAGACCCTGCTTGGAGATGGCGGGCGGCCGCACGCCGAGCTCGCGGGCGTAGTGGACGATGCCCTTGCCCGTGAGCTTCGTCGTCGGACGCGGCTTCCCCCTGTGCATCTCCCAGGCGACCTGGAAGAGGCCCCGCTTGATCAGGTGTCAGGCCGCCATCCGGTCGATGCCGAGGTAGCGGTCCCAATCGAACGCCGGCCACCATCGGAGGTCTTCCTGTCGATAGTCCGGGACCGGATCGGCAAGGATGCCGGCCCGAAGGAGGCCCGCCAGGGTGAGGATGTAGGCGACGTCACCCGGCGTCATGGGTCGCCTCATCGGGCGGGGGCGCCAGGATCTCAAACTCGATGTCGGGAAGGATGAGGGTGTTCGGCGAGGCCTGGTGGAACAGGTTCGGCACGAGGACGGGCCCGACCGAGATCGGGCATTCGTAGGCCAGGATCACGCGGTACCGGGCGGGACCGGGGATGGCGGACAACGGCACCACCCGCTCCACGAAGAACGATTCGGTATCGCCCGGGCGACCGAGCGCCGGCCGGTACTCGGCGGGGAACTCATGGCGATGGCCGCCCCCGTCGATGATGGTAACGTAGCGGGTGAGCTCGCAGATCTGCCGGCGGGTCACCGTATAGCCGACGACCAGCGGCTGCCCGGCGGCGACGCGCGGGGTCTGCGCCCAACCCACCAGATCGAGGGGACGTCCATAGCTGATCCCGCACGCGACCGCGTAGACGGACCAGATGACCGCCCCGAGGATGTAGAGGATCGAGATCCGGCTGGCGGCCCACCTCATGGACGCGTCCCCCGTTCCGGTCGGGCGTTATTCGTCAGCGCCGCCAGGATGGTCGCGGAGGTGTTCCGGACGGTGTGCTCGACGGTCCCAATGCGGTCGGTGATCCTGTCCTCGACCCGCTGCAGGTCGTCCTTCTTCACGCACGTCGCCTCGACGTGGAGACGGAGGTCGGCGAGCGCGGTGCCGTAGGCGTCGACGCGGGTGCCGAGGTTCTTGGTGGCCGTGTCGTTGGACTCGGCCTTCACCCTCAGCGTCACGTATCCAACGATGACGCCGAGCAGGGGCACGACGACCATCACGATGTGGCCGATGTTGATGTCCCAACTGAAGTTCATCGAACGGGCTTTCCTCTGAGGGTTCGCCTGACGGCGGCGAGCTTGGTGCGGCAGTCCTGCCCGGCCGCGCGCTCGTCGACGTAGGTCGGGGCCAGCGCGGACTGGGGCGCGTCCTCGTCGAGGAGGGCCGGCTGCGCCCGGCAGGTCAGGAGGCGGTCCGGGACCGGCGTCGGGTCGACGACCACCCGTTGGATGATCGGGCGCGGCGCTTCGAGCACCGGCTTCTCGGCGCAGGCCGCGAGGGAAAGGAGCGCCATCAGCGCCAGGAATCGGAGGGTCACTTGCCCCTCCGCTTCAGGTCGCGGATGGCCGCCTTGAGGCTGCCCGGCAGGGGGGCGTCCTCGGGGGTGACGATTCCGGTCAGGGCGCCGTGAATGGCGCCGGGGATGGGATCGGGCACGTCCGGGCAGCGGGCCCGACGGGCGGCATCGAGGGCCGCGGTGTAGGCGTCGGCGTCGGACTTCGCGCTGGCGTCGTGGGCGTCGTAGGCCGCGGCCTGATCGGTCAGGGACTGCCCCAAAGCGAGGGCCGCGGTCTCGTTGTCCTTGGCGGTGGCTTCGGCCTGCAGGGCACGGTCGGTCATGGCGTCCAGCTTGGTCTCGACGGCCTGGGTCTTGGCGTGCTCGGCCGCGACGCCGGCATCGTAGACGTGGTCGTAGGTGGCGATGCCGGCCCATGCGAGGGCGAGGAACGCGACGACGGCGAGGCCGGCCTTGATCAGGATGGACATGATCAGCGAGCCCCCCGCAGCGACCTGGCCTTACGCCGGGGGATCAGGCGCCATGTGGCCTGCGCGACGAGGGCGACCGCGAACAGGAGAGACAGCATCGACGCGACGGACCCGAGCAGGGTGCCGTCCTTCGCGATGCCCACCAGGCCTGCCGCCATCGCAATCCGCATCAGGGTGTTCAGGCGGCAGAACAGGAGCAGGGCGACGACGATGAGGAAGGCGGCGTGATGCGGGGTCATAGGTTGGCTCCGTGGATGAAGGCTGAGACGGCAGCGCCGTCCCTGGGGAGGCGCGTCGTCAGATTCCCTTCAGGCACAGGGCCCGCTCCGCCTGGCGGCGCTTGACCAGCCCGGCGATGACGCGGGGCGGCTTGCCGCCCTTGTCGTAGAGGAGGAAGGCGTTGCAGGCGGCTCGGCGGTCCCCGGCGTTGTAGAGCCGGACGATGCTGGACTTGCAGAAGCCGCCGTCGCCGATGTTGTAGGCGAGCGAGATCGCGGCCGCGTAGAAGTCGTCGCCCATGGGACGGGTGACGCACCTCTCGATGGCGGGCCCGAAGTCCTCGGTCAGGCGCTTGAGGAGCATGGCCTCGCACTGGGGCTTGGTGAAGGTCATGCCCATGCGGATGCCCTTCGTCTCGCCCACGCACGCGGTCGGAATCCCGACCACGTCCCGGTAGGCCGTCGTCCGCATGCCCTCGAAGCCGGTGATGACGGTGCAGACAAGGGTCGCGAGCGCGGTCCCGGCGACGAGGCGTCCCTTGGTCTTGCGACGGACGGCGGGGGCCGCGGCGACCGAGACCGGCACCACGATGGGTGCGGCCCGGGCCGGGGCCATCGGCGCCACGGCGATGGCGGCGGCGAGCGCGGGACGGCGCAGGCGGGAGAAGAGGGAGAGCAGGTTCATGCCTCGCCTCCCGGTGCGGCCGAGCCGGACACCTTCTCCTGAGCGACGCAGCGGGCGAGGAATGACGCCAGCCCGAGCCCGATGTTCGCGGCGGTCAGGGTGACCGGGCTGACGAGCTCGGAACCGGCGAAGAAGGCGACGCTACCCTGGGCGGTATCGAGAACCAGGAGCAGCGCGGTGAACTTGAGCGACCATGCGTGCTTGAGGACGCACTCGATGTTGTCGACGAGCCTCATGCGGCCCTCCTCTTGGTGAGGGCCCGGGGGGCCTTGCGACGGGGGGTGGACTTCAGGAGGGCCTGGATCGCCTCGGCCTTGAGGCGGGCCTCGACCGCGGCATGGAGGATGACGGCGTCGACCTCGTCATCGGTCTGGGTGGGGAGGCCGAACAGCATCCGCGCCCGGGCGCCGGCGACCTCCTTCTTGGTGGCGCCGCCACCGACGCCGGCCAGGGCCCGTGCGGTCGAGGCGTCGAGATCCGTGATGCACCGGATGCCCCGCTCGGCCGCAGCGAGCTCGGCGATGGCCCTCAGGCCCCCCAAGCATGACGAGGATCGAGTAGCCCCGGCCGGTGTCCTTCTCGACCGCGATGACCTCGGGGTCCGCCAGGTCGATCAGGTCGGTGACGAGGGCATGCAGGGCGACGAACAGGGCGCCGTGGGACGAGGCCTGCTTGGCCTTGGAGACGCCGGCCCGCTCGCGCAGATCGAAATGCATCGTGTCGACGCGACCGAGCTCGCCGACCGTCCATGCGGCAGCGCCTACGGTCGCGAGGTCGAGGGCGAGGATTCGGGTGCGGGGCATGCCGTCTCGGGGGATCGAGGACGGCGCTCCGATGAGGAGGCTGGGGGCAGATCGCCGGGGTGCACCGTGATCCTAGGGGACCGCCCGGCCGTGCATCCGCCAACACATGGTCACCGGGTGGTTCCGCGATGGCCGACGATTTCAGAGGCCCCAGGGGAGCGACTTCGTCCGCCTGAGCCCGACGGCGGCCGCGAGCTGGTAGGCGCGGCGCTGGCTGATGTCGCAGTCGTAAAACCCGCTCGTGACGCGGCAGTGCTCTTCCGGGCGCCAGCCCTTGATGGTCTTCCGGATGTCCTTGGGCTCAAGTTCCCGCTCGGCGATGCGCCTGCGGATGAGGTCCAGGATGTCGGCCTTGTCGTTGAGGTAATCGTCGGTGGCGCAGGGCCGGGGGCGGATCTGCCCGGCGCGCGGGTTTTCGGTCAGGGTGTCAAAGGTGTCGTCGAACACGGTGGATGCCCCCACAGGCAAGGTCCGCGTTGGGACCGGTCGAATCCTCCGCAGGATTCGTTGGGCAGAATTGTGCCATCGGGGCTTGCAACCACAAAATCTGGTATGCCCAATTCTTTAGGGCTACCAGCTCGTTAGGGCTGGCCGACGTCAAGGTTGACCGGCCCATCCGGCCGGACGGCATGCGAGGTCCGAATCCCCCGTCCTGTGACCCCATGCGCCAAACGCTGGCTGCCCCATGGCTTCCCATGAGGCAGCCAGCGTTTGGCGCATGGGCGGTCTGATCCGCCATTTGAGACTGCGAATATACTTTTTCCCAATGATGGCCACTGGCAGCCTCGCCAGGCACCTCGCAGGATGGGTGGTTGGATTCTTAGGGCCGATTGAAACGAGCCCATCTCCCATGGCTCAGATCGCCAAATCGGCCCATGAGGTCCCATGCTGACCCTCGCACCGCCGAGAGCGTCAAGGGGTAGCTAAGGCCGTCTGGTAAAAGGGCAAATCCGGGGTGACCATCGCCTGTCCCGCGTCGGTGTGGTGCCTGTCGCGGGCCAGAGAGCCCCTCCCGCATGTCGTTCGACCCCCGTTGTCTTGATGCCCGCGCCCTCGATTTCCATTGGCGCGCCACGGACGACCTCGCCTCCGCCGCCGGCCTCACTGAACTCGGTCGCTCGTCCTACCGCCGGGCCCGCAACTCGGTCCTGGCATCCCTCGTCCTCGCCGGCGATTCCGACCGGCCGTGGGTCTCGTATTCCCGCTCGCGGGATTTCTACGCCGCCGAAGGCCGGTACGAAGGCACGGACTACTCCTACTCAAACGTCAGGCTTGCCGTCGCCGAGATCGCCGAGGCCGGCCTGATCGAGGAGATGAGGAGCAAGCCCGGCTCACACCTGACCCACGGCCACCAAAGCCGCATGATCGCTACGGACCTGCTCATGTCCCTCGCGGAAGGCGTCGACCTGTCATACGTCGGCACCCGCTGCCCCCTGGTCCTGAAGGACGAGGATGGCACCCGCATCAACTACCGCGAGACAGCGCTGACCCGGCGCCTCGTGGCCGAGGTCGAGGACATCAATAGCTATCTCGGCGGCATCGAGGTCGGAATCAGCCCTAAGGCCAACCCCGAGGACTGGAGGCGCTCGGCGCACCACCTTCATGCGCGGAAGGTCAAGCGGAACGGCGAGACCTGGACGTGCGTCAGGCCCACCCCAACCCCCGCGGTCTACCGGGTGTATGGGCGTGGACGCTGGGACCGGCACGGACGCTGGTACGGATGGTGGCAGAGCCTGCCCAAGTCCAGGAGGGCCGAGCTCCTAATCAACGGCGAGCTGGCCATCGAGCCGGACTTCTCGGCCATTCATCCGCGGCTCCTGTACGCCATGCGCGGCCACGTCCTCCAGCATGATCCGTACGTCACGAAAGCATGGCATCGGGACGCCGGAAAACTGGCGCTCAACGTCGTGCTCAACGCCAAGACGATCCCGAAGGGCATCGGCGCGCTGCTGGAGAAGCGGTACGAGATGGACGAGGATGGCGAGCCCGTATGGGTCTATGGGCCCGCGGAGACGAGGCGCATCGTCGAGGCCGTGCAGGCGGCCAATCCCCTCATCGCCGACGACATCGGGAGCGATGCCGGCATCAAGCTCATGAACATCGATTCCGGCATGGCGCACGAAGTGATGAAGCGGTGTCGGGCCGCCCAGATCGGCGTCCTGCCCGTGCACGACTCGTTCATCGCACCGGGTTCCAAAGGCGTCGCGGTGACCGCCATAATGGGGGACGTGATGGCTCAAACGATTTCGACCTTTTCACCAGTCTTTCTAAGGAGTTCGGACCAAACGATCCGATATACCCCCTTGGGGGTGGTCCCGGGGGTCGTGGGTGTCCTTCCTTCCCTGGGGGAGACCTCTCCTGCGGAGCCCGAGATCGCCCCTTCTCCGGAGGGGCAGGGGAATACCCTATCCGTCTTGGAGACCCCTTTTGCGGAGCCCGTGAGCTGTCCTGCCGCCGGGGTGACCGCCCCGCTCCCTGAGGGGAAGGAGAGCCGCTTGCCGAAGGCTTCGGGGTTTGCTCCGTCCCTTCTGGCCACCCCCTCTCCGGAGGCCCCGTTCCGCCCCGTCGTACAGGTGAGAGTTGCTCCGCCCCGTCGTCCTTCTCTCCGCCCCGTGGTCCTGGCTACCCCTTCTCCGACCCCTCTTGCTCCGCCCGCACCCGTCCCTGACGTTCCCCCTTCCTCCGCCCCCACACCCTTCCCGGCCTTCCTCCAGGTCGCCCTCAGACAGGTGCGGGCCGAGGCCAAGGCCGCCGCTGACGCCGCTGCGCTCCTGAGGGAATCTCCGCCCCCTCCTGCTCCTGTGGGGAGCAGCTGGGCACGTCCCCCATCCAGGGTAGATTCCCCCGCACCCGTGAGGCAGGAGGCCGTGGCGCCCGTCCCTGCGCTGCGTCCTGCTCGTCCCCCGCAAGCGAGGGTCGAGGCTATCCCTGCGTCCCTGTCTTCCACGAACGGGCCCAGCGCTCCGGTTCCGGCTCCGACCAAGGCATGGTCGACGATGTCGCGCGAGGAACGCATCGCCAACGTCGGCGCGCTGGCCGACAGGGTGAGGGCCCTCAGCGACGAAAGAAAGCGCATGCTGGCCCGACAGGCGTTCAGATAGGCGTTGTCTATTGCGAGCGCTCTGCTAATATATGGGGGCTCTCGGGCTCGGCGTTGCACCACAACCTCGATGGACCCCTCACCCTCAAGGTGGGGGGTTCTTTCATGTCAGGGTCATGCCCTGAGGCGGCGCAGCGCATGCCCATTTGACCAACGGATTTCACCCACCCGTGTTGGTGAAATGGTGGTTGAAGACGTTGGATTTGTTGGGGGCTTCATCGGTCGGCGCGCCCGATGGTTCATGTGTGACGCGTCCTTGTGCCATGCGTGTGCCCGGCGATCATGGTGGGGTCCTCCTCGGAGCCCGCCATCATGACCACCGCCTACGACGTCGCGAGAATGCTAACGCACTTCCCCGTCCCGGGTGCGAGCGTGCCCACACCCATCGAGAACCCCTCGGCCGAGAGGGCCCGCACCCGTCGGGACGCTGCGGATCGCAAGCGTCGGGAGCGAGCCAAGCGCCGGGATGCGGGCCTGCCTGATCCCCGATCCGTCGACAGCGCGCTGGCTCAGGCCCTGGCCACGGTCATCATGCGCGCCGGAATTCCGGCGCGCATCCGGGAGCAGGGCTCGATGGACTTCCTCAACGTCACCCTGAAGCAAGTCGTCGGAGAGGCGATGGCCATCATGGTGGAGGGCCGCAACATCCCTGCCGCCGGTGCGCGACAGGCCTTGGTCGACCGCCTCGGCCTCGCCGCCTGAGGTCCGGGAATAGCGGGATGCACGCCTACCAACCACGGTAGAGCGTGCCCTTTCAACGAGGGGTGCGGAACATGGCAACTGGGGGCCCGCGCGTTGCGTACCGGGCCCCCGCCTTTCCGGAAGGCGCCCCGTGCAGGTCTCCACGTCCTCGCTCGACGCGCTCTCGATGCCTGGCACCCCGATGCCGTCGTGTCAGTCCACAGCCCGGCTTGGCCCGTCCAGCCGCTTCCCGGCGTGCCCCACCTTCGCCTGTCCTTCAACGACGCGGAATGGGACGGCACCACCAGCTTCGATGGCAGCCTGAACCGCCGGGGCATCGAGGCCTGCACGCGGTTCCATGTGCGCCGATTCCTCAGCTTCCTCCACGAGCGCGCCCCGCAGCGCATCCTGGTCCACTGCCACGCAGGCCTGTCCCGATCCCCCGCCCTCGCCATCGTGGCGCTGGTGCACGCCGGCATGACCGTCGAGGCCGCATGCCAGGCCGTCGCCCATGCCGTGCCCGAGGCCAGCCCCAACAGGCGGGTCGTCAAGTGCGCGGACGGGGAGCTCGACCTCGATAGCGCGCTCGTCGACCGGGTGGTGCGTACCTTCGACCACCGCCGAGGTGCGCACGGCGCCGTCGAGCAGGCGACGGGTCATCGAATCGTCGGCCAGGCCCCCCGTCACGGGTCCTTCCCGGATGCGCCGATCCCGGAGGTCGCATGGGCGCAAGGGCGACGGAGTCACACAGAAATCGTTTGGGTACGCACCTCGGGGTTTCCCATGACTGACAACGGCTTGTCGGTGCGCACCGAGGGTCCGAACCGGTACGCGCGGACCGAACTCGTCGCGGTGCGCACCCTGACTGCGTACGCGGCCAACGCACGTACGCACGGCGAGGACCAGATCGCCCAACTCGTCGCGCTGATCGGGCAGTTCGGCTTCCTCGTCCCGCTCATCGTGGACGAGCACGACACCATCATCGCGGGCCGCGGGCGCCTGGAGGCGGCCAAGCGCCTCAAGATGGCCGAGGTCCCGGTGATCCGCCGCCCGGGCTTGAGCGATGCGCAGCGCGCCGCCCTCGTGCTCGCCGACAACAAGGTCGCCCTGAACTCGGGGTGGAACGACAGGGTCGTGGCGGAACAGCTCGCCTTCATCGAGGAGGCGATCCAGGCCGGGGAGTTCGAGTTCGACCTGTCGCTCCTCGACATCGGGTTCTCCGAGCAGGAGGTGCAGGACTACGCCGCAGTCCTGGCGCCGCCGCCCGAGGAGGAGGAGGAGGCGCGCGACATCCAGGTGACGGACGAGCCCAGCGTGTGCCGGGCGGGCGAGACCTGGATGCTGGGCCCCCACCGCCTGACGGTCGCCGGGGCCTCCTCCAAAGACCTCCGGGCGGCGGACGCCCTGATCCTGGCATGGGAGCGCCAGACCCGGACCGAGGCCTCGCTGGCCGGGAACGGAATGACCTTCAAGGCTGGGGTCGAGACGTGAAGAAGCGGTCACCTCGACGACATGCCGGAGCAATCGAGGATCATGTCCGCCGGGAGCGAGGGAAGCATTCGCTGGACACCGGATGAGCCGACCCGGAAAATGCCGTTAACGATTCCAAGTCGGGAAAAAGATGAGACCCTATCAGCCGTTGCGCGTGACCGACCTCGAACGCGTGTTCGAAGCCACGAAGGATGACCGGGACATCCTCGATGCGCTCTTGGCGGAACTGGGTCATCGCACGACGCCTAGCGCCGAAAAGCTCCGCACAAAGGTCGAGAAGGCCCTCGCGAACCCGAACCGCGAGCCTGGCCGGCAGAGGCGACGTGGCGCCGGCGAGGAAGCCGCGGCGGGGTCGAACTCAGCAGGTGCACGTCCATCGCCACCGCCCGAAGACGAGCCGACGGCATCGACGTCGCGTCTCGACAGCGAGCCGCCGCCTTGGACGAGGCCGGGACCGCAACCGACCTCTCGACCCGTCCGCGACCGCCCCGAGGACATCCTCTCGGCCTGGACGGCCTTGGAGGTGCTCTCGCCGATGACCTACCGGAAGCCGGCCGACATGGCGGACGGGGACCAGCGACGCATCGCCGACATCACCCAATCCATGCCCTGGCAACCACCGGGCGAGAGGGCGAGGCCCCAGAAGCAACTGTTCTATCAGGTGGTCCTCGGCGCGATCCGCATGGACGAGGCCACGAACGCCCTGCTGTCGGTCTTCGTCGACAAGAACCAGGACCGTCGCGGTGCCGCCGGGCTCGCGGCCATCGCGACCGTGACCCTCGACAAGGCCGGCGTGCCGGTGGCGGAGGGCGAGGCGACGGCTATCTCCAGCTTCGCCTGGGGCCTGCCCCTCGCCCTGCGGCGGGACCTCGTCGGGCTCGGGCGATGGCCGGAGGCCGAGACGCGCCTGAACGAAGGCCTCGACCGCCGCATCCGCCGCGCCGGCGACGACGGAAAACCCGTTCCCCTCGACGGGCGTGCGATCCGGGCCGCATTCGATTGGCTGGTCTCGGAGTTGGGCCTGCATTCGAGCCTGATCGAGCCACCCTCCTTTGCGATGAGGGTCTACCACTACTGGATGGCGCAGGACCCGCCCGACGCCCCCCTTCTCGGCAGCTTCTACCTGGAAGACCTGGCGAGCGCCCGCCGCCAGGTCGTCGAAGGCAAGACCACGACAAACCTCCGCCGATACCTCGGCATCGACAAGCCGAAGGCCCGCAAGGACGTCCTGGCCGACGACACCGTCATCGCCGCCGCGGTGGCGCCGGCGCGGTTCCCTATCGGCCGATGGCCCGCGGCCGGACGCCATCCCCTCGTCCTGCTCCAGCAGGGCGCCGTGAACCTCGCGATGTCCGACCTGGAAGGCGTCGACCTGTTTCCCGTCAACGGGCCGCCCGGCACCGGCAAGACCACGCTCCTGCGGGACATGGTCGCCTCGCTCGTCGTTCGGCGTGCCGGGGCGATGTGCGGCTTCGACGATCCCGAGAAGGCGTTTCCCGCATCCGGGTACCGGCCGAGGATCGGCACCGCGACCGTCCCGGTCCATAGGGTCGACCTCCGCCTGCGCGGCTTCGAGATGCTGGTCGCCTCCTCGAACAACAAGGCCGTCGAGAACGTCAGCCGCGAACTGCCGGCCCTCAAAGCCATCGCCGACGACGCCACCGGCCTGCGCTACTTCAAGACGGTCGCGGACAACGTCTCTGGCGACGTCGAGGCCTGGGGCCTGATCGCCGCCGTGCTCGGGAACGCCTCGAACCGCTTCACCTTCCGGGAGGCGATGTGGATCGACCCGGACAAGGGATTGCGCGCCTACCTCGCCGAGGCCGCCGGAAGTCCGCAATGGATCGAGGAGCCCGACCCCGCGGACTCGACCCGCAAGCGCAGGCGGCGCCCCGTCGTGGTCGAGCGCGAAAACCCGCCGCGCAATCGCACGGACGCGCTCAAGCGCTGGCGCGAGGCCCGCACGGCCTTCACGGAGGAGGTGACCCGGGTCCGCGACTTCCTCGCCGAGATCGAGGCCGCCCGCAAGGTCGTCGGCACCCTTCCCCGATTGCGCGACGCGGTCAACGAGGCGCGTCGGGCGGTCGCCGGGGCGGATGCCGGGGCGGCCACGAGCGAACGGGAACACCGCGAGGCGACGGATGCGGCCGCCGTCGCATCGCAGGCCCGGGACCGCGCCCATCAGGCCCGGGCGGGCCATGCCCCGCGTCGGCCCGGCCTGTTAGCGCGCGTCTTCCGGACGACCTCTGCCAAGGACTGGGCGACGAGCGACGCGCAACTCTCCAAGGCCGTCGACAGGGCCGACGCCGAGAAACGCCGGGCGTTCGGCGAGGCGGATCGTACCCGGCACCGGCTGCGCGAGGCCGAGGCTTCCAAGGCCTCGGGCAAGGAGGCCCTCCGGGCCGCGACCGCCGCCCGTGATACTGCCGAGGCTCGGGTGAAGCTCATGCGAACACGCTGCGGCACCGGCATCGTCGACGCGGCGTTCTTCGCAAGGGATCGGGACACCGTCCAGAAGGCGGCGCCATGGCTCGACATGGCCGCCCACCGCCAGCGCGACCGTGTGTTCGAACTCGCCCTGGCGCTCCACAAGGCCTTCATCGATGCGGCGGCGGAGCCCATCCGGAGCAACCTGGAGAACCTATTCAAGGCGCTCATCGGCCGGAACGCCTGGCAGCCCAAGACCAAGCCGCACATGCCCGACCTCTGGGCCACCCTGTTCCTCGTGGTCCCTGTCGTCTCGACCACCTTCGCCTCGGTCACCCGCATGCTCGGCTACCTGCCGCCCGAGACGCTGGGCTGGCTCCTCGTCGACGAGGCGGGCCAGGCCGTGCCCCAGGCCGCCATCGGGGCGATCACGCGGACACGACGCGCCGTCGTCGTCGGCGACCCCCTGCAGATCGAGCCGGTGACGTCCCTGCCGACCGAGCTCTCCGAGACCATCTGCGCCGATTTCGGAATCGATCCCGGCCGCTGGAACGCCCCCAAGGCCTCGGTGCAGGCGGTCGCAGACGCCTCCGCCACCTACGTCGCCGAGTTCCGCCAGACCGTCGGCTCCGTGCGGGTCGGCTTCCCCCTGCTGGTCCACCGGCGCTGCGCCGATCCGATGTTCACCCTCTCGAACGAGGTCGCCTACCAGGGCCTGATGGTCCACGCGACGCCGCGCCGGGCGTCCGTCATCCGGGACGTCCTGGGGGGATCGCACTGGGTCGACGTCACCGGCGGGCGGACCGAGGACAAGTGGTCGGACGCCGAGGGCGTCGCCGTGATCGACATGTTGCGTCGCCTGTCGGCGGCCGAAGTACCGGCCGTCGATCTCTACGTGATCAGCCCGTTCCTCATCGTGGCCCAGCGCCTGCGCGAACGCATCACGGCGGCCGGGGTACTGTCCCGCTGGACAATGGACCCCTATCGCTGGACGCGCGAGCGCGTCGGCACGATCCACACCGTCCAGGGCCGCGAGGCCGACAGCGTGATCCTCGTCCTCGGGGCGCCGATGCCGACCCAGCGCGGCGCGCGCGGGTGGGCGGGTGGGCGGGGGGACCGCCGAACATCCTCAACGTCGCGGCGACCCGAGCCCAGGAGAACCTCTACGTCGTCGGCTCCCGCCAGGCCTGGGCCGATGCCGGCGTGTTCGGCCGCCTCGCCCGAAACTGGCCGGCCCCCTCGGAGGTCCGCGAGCCGGCCGAATGATCCCCGTACCGTGTAGTGTCCGGCCACGGAGTACGGGAAGGCAGGGCGAACAAGGTAGCGGATAGGTCCGTGCGACACTTGGCGTGCATTCCACCCTCCGGCGGTCGTACGGCCCTTCCGGACAAGCGTGCGGACCCATGGTGCCTTAACCGAATCCACGGCTAAGCTCGCATCGGATCATTCCATACGTAACGTCGTCAGCTGGTTTTGTTCGTCGTACGTTCTATAATCCGACCCCGTCACCGATCCTGCCCCGAAGCGTCCTCGTCCGACCCGGCGATCATGTCGGCGGATCGGCGTCCACGGACCGGCGGAGATCGAGCAATCGGCACGACCAGCGGTATTCGTATCGGCGGTGACACAAGCGGGGGAGACCTGAATGGCAGGCGGTTTCGGTGATGTCGTCGTGGTGCTGCCCGGGTTGATCGGTTCCGTCCTGACTAAGGATGGCAAGCCCCTATGGGGCACCTCACCTGGCGCGCTCTGGGGAACCATAATCGGCGAGAACCTCGACCGCCTTAGACTGACGGGCGAGGACAACGGCGACGAGGATCTCGGTGACGGCATCGTCGCGTCGGGGCTGGTTCCAAACCCCGAGATCATTCCGCGTCTCTGGAAACAGGGCGGGTACTCCCGCCTCGGCGCAGACCTCGTTTCGCGTCTCGGGCTGACCCGCGGCGAAAACTATTTCGAGTTCCCCTACGACTGGCGTCGGGACAACCGCGTCTCCGCACGGAAGCTGGCGAGGGTCGCCCCGCAGTGGCTCGCAAAGTGGAAGACGAGCAGCGGGAACGAGAACGCCAAGATCGTGCTCGTCTCGCATTCGATGGGCGGGCTCGTCGGCCGATATTTCATGGAGTGCCTTGAGGGCTGGAAGATCGTCCGCACGATGGTCAGCTTCGGCACGCCCTATCGAGGTGCGGGCAACGCGGTGGACTTCCTCTGCAACGGGTTCACCTGGAAGGTCGGTTCCGTGTCGGCCTTCGACGGCACGGACGCCCTTCGGTCCTTCGACTCGGCCTACCAACTCCTGCCTGTCTACCCGTTTGTCGAGCACGGCGGCACCGAACTGGCCCGCATCTCCGAGATCGCCCTTCCGCATCTCGATGCCGCCCGCGTTCTCAGGGCGAAGGCGTTCCACGACGAGATGCAGGCAGCGCGGGCATCGAACGATGGCATCCAGGGCTACCTGGCATCGGGGATGAACATTCGCCCGGTCGTGGGCATCAACCAGCCGACCTGGCAATCCGCTTCCCTGAAGGACGAGGTACTGACCCCCGTACGGGCCCATGAGGGCAAGGATCATGGCGGCGACGGAACGGTACCCCGGGTCTCGGCCATTCCCATCGGCGACAAGGAGGCCTCCGTGACGTATGTCGCGACGTCTCACTCCGCCCTGCAGTCCGTGCCGGCGGCCCTCGACCACCTGAAGGGCGTGATGACGGGTGCCGGCATCGACCTTGGCAAGTTCCGCACCGGCCACGCCGGCGGCGCACCGATCCGCCTGTCGATACAGGACGCCTATCGCGCCGATGAGCCCGTGCACCTGGAAGCCGTGCCGACCGGATACCTCCAGTCCCTAAACGGGACCGTCGAACGGATCGATGAGCCGGCGGCGCCACGCACCGTCTTCCTTCGACCACGGGACGGCATCTTCCGTGCCGAGGTGTCGCTGGAGCCAGGACTCTACCGTGCATCGGTCGGCGGAAAGGGACTGGCCACGGTCGACGACATCTTCCTGGTCCTCGATCCGGGCGCCAGGGCATGACCACCGACGGTGCCGGACATTGGACTTGGGCATGGCGCAAGGGCGGCGTCGTGGATGCGGGTAACTGGATCGCGTTCGGGCTCATCGACACCGACGGGCCGACGGTCGAGGAAGAGCCTTGGTCGAGGATACGCTCGTCGGTCTACAAGCTCGCACGCGAGATCTACGGGATGGAGGTAACGCTTGCCGGAACGGCGATTGCCCTGACCGGGAGCGTGACGAGCGAAAAGGTGAAGGCCGGGCTGGGGGCCATGTTCCGCAACGCCGCCGAAAGCCTGCGCAACGACCTGGAAGTGACCGCGCCATTCGAATGCGCCAACGCACCCTGGGTCGAGACCGCCACCGCGGTGCCGCCGTCGGAATCACTGACCCGTTACCCTTCGGTGACCCCGGACGGGGATGCGTCCCCCGGTGAGATATTCCAATTCAAGGTAGACCTCGCGCCGACACCCGACGGAATGACCGAGGGTGACCCTGTGAAACTCAGGGACCTGCCGGCCGGGTGGACGGAGGTGCAGGTGACCGCCGAGGTCAATTTCCCGGCCATCGTCTTCGAACGTCCCGAGGATGGGAAAGGCATCATCGCGATCATGCCGGACGGCTCGTCTCGCCCTGCGGTCTTCAGGGGCAGGATCAGGCCGGATGCCGAGGTAGGCAGCATCTGTAAGATGTCGGTGATGTTCGAGTACCAGGACCGTCATGCCGGCGCCGCCGTCCGACGGATACCGATACAAAAGGGAACCAAGTCGGGGACGCAGGGGATCGCGGTCGGCATGCCTCCGGCCGGGCGTGGCATCCAACTCGTCCGCAATGCCGAGAAACCGGTCCTGACGGTCAAGATCATGGAGGGCTCAAGTCCCGGGAAGCTGATGTGGAGCCTCAAGGCCCTTCAGGGGCCCACACGATTCAAGACCGTATCGTGGATGGAGGAAATCCACCTCAAGGAGGGTACGGCCAGCTTCGCCCGCGACCTGTTGGATCGATGTCCGTCACTGCCACCGGGTCGCACGCATGCCAACGTGCTGAGAGGCATTGGCGAACGGATTTGGAAGGCTACGCCCGGCCACTTCAAGTCGCTCTTCGCCGAACTGCGCGCCATCCACGGTCCGCGCTTTCCGATACAGTTCGTGACGAACGATCCTCACGTCCCCTGGGAGATGATGTATCCCGATGCCAACGCCGGGATCGCGGATGCCGATCACATCTTCATGTCCCATCCGGTGGCGCGTTGGTTCGGCGAGTGCGAAGGAGGCATGCTCGAAGGGTTCTCGAAGGGGCGGATCGTCAGCTTCGTTCCCGAGTACGATGACGGTTCAGGCCTGCCGGACGCCGTGGAGGAAGGCCGGAAGCTGATTTCGGAGCATGGCGCCGAAATCGGAGAAGCGACATGCGGGGGCTTCACAAATTTCCTGTGCCGATCGCAACCGGACGCGCGCGTTTCGATCCTCCACTTCGCAGGTCATGCCAACCCGCCCGGCGAAAGGGGCGAAGCCGGGTCCGAAGGACTCCGGATGAGCGATGGGTGGGTCTCGCACATGGAGGTCAACGGAGGCGTCGTCCTCGGGATGGAGGACGGTACGTTCGCGGTCTTGAACGCATGCTCAATCGGTGTCGCGAACCATACTCTCGGTGTCGTCGGAGGTTGGCCGGCAAGCTTGGCGGACAGGGGGTTCGGTGGGATTCTCGCGCCGATCTGGGCCATCCAGGACTCGCTCGCCTCATCCGTGGTCCATGATCAGATCACGGGCTTGCTGAACGGCCAAACGCTCGGGGAGGCGATGCGGGAAGCCCGCGAATGCTACCGGAACGCTTCTGCGACGCCCTACGCCTATCTGTGCCACGGCGACGTCATGGCCCGGATGTCGTGAGGCGCGCTTCGGTCAGGTCACGGCGACCGCCGCCGGCGTCTCAACGAGGTTGGCCGCCTTAATCTTGCCGACGACCTCCGTGAACAGGTCGCCGCCGCCGGCCTCGGGGGTCCGGATCGATACGACCAGGGAGAAGTTCACGGACCGCCCGTCACGGTCGAACCTACGTGTGTCCCCCCACCATCCCCTGACCGGCAGGACCGAGAGGCCGCCTCGCTCAACGAGCCGGTGGGCCGGACCGGACCAGATGTCGTGGTGGAGCGTCCCCCTATGACGACTGAACGATCCCAGTATCCAGCCGTCGTCGCTCGTGTCCTCCACGGCGTCGCCCTCGTCCGCCTGGGTGTTCACCCGTGCACGTGCCTGGGCGTCGTCCTCGCCGTACCGCTTCACGTCGAACCGGAGACGGTGCGAGGGATACCGCTCCATCCGGTCCCTGGCCACCGCATGGAGATCGGGCTCGATGAAGTAGGAAAGGGTACAGCGCATCTCGACCTGGGTCGCCCCGAGGGCGCGCAAGGCATCCTCGGGCCACGGCAGCTTGAAATACTTCATCTCCTTGAGCGGAAGGCTGGATCCGTCCCCACGCCGATACGGCTCCAGTGAGTCCTCCAACATCAGGGTCAAGGCGTTTCCGGCACTCTCGAAAAGTCGGGTCTCGTTCGGCACGCCCCAGCCGAACCGGCCGATCTGCATCGCGTAGGCCTCGCTCCTCGGAATGCCCGCATTCCTGGCCGCCTAAAGCTGGGCGCGCATCGCCGGCGTCCACTCGGCGGCATGGACCATGAGCGCCCGTACGGTCTCCATGCGGAGTTTCGGGTAGCGGGCCAACAACCGACCGGCGAGACCAGCGCATGCCGCCGTTGCGGCGCTTGTCTCGCCCACAAGCGCCAGCGGGGCCGTCAATGCGGGGCCGGATGTCGTGAGAACCAAGTGAGCCGGTGACGGGCTGCAGAAAACGCCATCCGCATCGACCACGAAATTCCCGCCCTCCATGACGATGTCCGGCTTGTTCGCATGGAGCTTCGCCCAGGATTGGGCCGTCCTGGAAGTGGGGGCGAGATCGCCGGCTTGTGCGACCGGGTTGGCCTTTGGAGTTCTTATGTCCTTCAGGCTGACCGCCCCCACCGACAGAGCGTTCAGCGCTTGGGCGGGAGATTGGATGCCGAACTGGGCGTTGCGGTCGGCGTAGTATGCGGCCTGATACGGTTCGTTGTCGGTATGCGGCACGTTGCCGACGGCCGCGCAGAAGAGGCGCGTCCTTTCCCCGTCGCCGTAGGCCAGTTGATCGAGAACGCTCGACGTGCTGGTCGGCAACCCGTCTTCCATCTCGCCCGACGCGGTTTGGGCCAGGCAATAGACCCGAATGGCCCGCTCCTCTTCGACGGCCTCGACGGCACGGCGAATGGCATCGCGGGCAGGGACCGGAGGAGCCCCCTTGGGACCCGTCACGATCACGGACTCCAAGCGAGTCGCCATGCGAAGCGGACGTCCGTCCGTCGGGACCGCCGCGAGATCGCCATAGAGCACGACGCCCGCCATCTTCGTGCCGTGCCCATGGTGATCGTTCGTTCCCCAGAACGGCTCGGCCGTGAACTGGCGAGAGACCGGCAGGGCCCCGCCCAGGAGCGGATGCCTCGCCTGGACGCCGGTATCCAGAATTGCCACGACGGGAGCGTCCTTACCCGGCCACACGATGTGGCCGGCAAGCGCGATGAGGGTCCCCGTCATGTCCCTGGGTTGGAGATGCTGGTCATCGGATGCGAAGGTCGACGCGCTCCGTAGGCCTACGACCGCACCGGTGGCGCGGACGACCTCCTGGATCTGGGCGGGCGTGGCGATCAGGCCACGAACGACCGTATCGATGAACTCCGATGGCCGTCCATACTTCCGCAATCCGAGATCTTCGACGGCCTGTTTGAAGGCGCCCTGGAAATCGATGCGCGTCCAGACTTCCCAGGCATGCTCCCCACGGGCCCTGGGATAGCGGTCGAACCGGTCCGTCCAGAGGTCGAGAAGGGTCGTCGGACGAATGCCGGCTGCACTCTCGAACAGTTTGAAGCGCGGGGGGCGGCGCTGGACATCCTGATCGTCGTCCCACGCGTTCGACAGGTCCCGTTCGGAAGGCTCCCACGCAGCGTACCTTTCGAGATCGCGACGGAAGGTGTCGAGCGTCTGGGGCGTCGTGAAGAAGGTGGCATGATCATTTTCCGGGCCGCGCTCGGGATCGACCGATTGCCCTCTCCGGACGTTAAGAAGGGCGAACCCCTGGCCGGATCGGCTCTGCCCGATCCGCAAGGCGATGTCGGGACGAGCCTCTACCGTAATCGGCATTCCGCGCTTGTTCTTCGGTACGCCAGATTCCTTCTGCGCCGAACGATACTCATCCATGAGCTCGATGGCCTTGTCCAAACCATCGCGAAGCATATCCGCATGAGCCGCCCTATTGTCGACCGGCGGAAAGCCCTTGTCGGAACCGCCCCCCACGACGGGCCGGAACGACGCCGAGGCGACCCCGAGGCCCCGGACATGGATATGGCGGTAGGGGGTTCGCTCGACCATGTGCACCGACAGCCGGATGGTACGCCCGCCCGTTGGCGACCGCACGCTACATTACGTAAATACTACTCTACGTGGATGCTAGCCCGATCAGCCAGTGCCTGACAGACGATATCGGTGGTGAGCGCGGAAGAGTTGTCCAGAACCGCATCCCGAGCCGCATCGGCCGCGGCGGAGACGATGTCGGCCTGGCTCAATCCGGTCGTGCATTCGTCGATCCTGGTCCAATCAAGGTCCGAAACCGCGAAGCTCTGGAGGTGATTGATCAGGACCCGTCGCGCCTCGTCGGTGGAGGGCTTCGCGTAGACGAACGCCGCATCGAACCGACGGAAGATCGCCGTATCCAGCAGAGACCTGAGGTTCGTGGCGGCGATGACGACGCTCCCGGAGTTATCCTCCTCAAGGAACATGAGGAAGGAGTTGAGCATCCGGCGAGCCTCGCCGATGTCATTCTCCGATGCCCGCCGTGCGGCCAGGGCGTCGACCTCGTCGAACAGGTATACGCCCCTCGTCGCACGCATCGCGTCGAAGACGAGCCTTAGCTTCGCGGCGGTCTCGCCCATGAACTTCGTGATGATGCCGTCCAGCATCACAGTGAAGAGCGGCAGGCCGAGCTCTCCGGCGATGGCCGCTGCGGTCATGCTCTTTCCGGTGCCCGGAGGCCCGGAGAACAGGAACTTGCGCCGCGGAGAGAGATCCTTCGCCTTCAGGGCCTCGGCTTCGTCGTGCTCGCGCACGAGACGGCGCAGGCGACGCTGAAGGTCAGGCCCCACGACAAGTTCCGACAGGCGGACCTCCGGATAGGTGACCCGCATCAGTCCGGCCAGTTCGCCCCGTGCGGCCGCAATCGGAGTCGGCGGGTTCGAGATCTTGGGTTGGAGCTTTGCCCGCTGGACGGCCGCCGTGATTTCCTCGGCGACCTTCGTCTTGCCAGAGCGGGCCGCCTCGCCCGCGATGTGTTCCGCGATGGACAGGAAATGAGCGCTGTCACCGGCGGCATGGCTTCGGATCATCGCCAGGACGTTTCGCGAGCTCGTCATCGGCCATCCTCGGCATTCGCGGCTCGGCGGACCGCCACGAGCGCCCTTTCGAGATCCGGAACCATCCTACGAAATTCAAGCAATAAAAGCAACGCCCGGTCGAGCGAGTCGTCGCCTGCCTCGCGTGCCTTGGGGGGCACGTCTCGCATGCCGGAAACCCCGTTCTCAAGCAGCATCTCGACGCGCCTTGAGAGATCGCCTGAAAATCCACCCGCCCTAAGTGACCTGAGAAGGTTGGAGGGGCTGGTTCCAAGTGCGCGCGCAATGGCAGCACGGCTCAGCCCGGCATCCGCACGAGCGCCTTCGAGGCGCTGGCAGAGCTCTTGGGCATCTCGACGCGACGGGCGACCAACCATATTGCCTAAATAGCCTAAATTGCTTTTGGGTCAATCTGGCTCGCGATACGCCCAGACCCGGATGTCGGCTGCCCCCCATTGGGGGATGCACCCGCGACTTCCGTATACCGACAGCTTGGACGCGTTGGGGCTGGTGGGCGCGGGGGCCACCGTACTGCTGCTGCTCAGCGCCGCTTGGCTATGGCACGATGCCCGTCAGCGGACCTAGTCACCGAAATCTGACGGATGGAACCCATGCCCTGGGTCCGCTCCCGACCCAACTACTCCGAAGAAGCCATTTCGTTGGGTGCTCTGAAGCAGACCTAATCCGTGCCTTCGTTGCGGTCTGCTTGCCCAAGCAATATCCGCTGCAACGCGCCGACTGCTGTCTCGATCTGCGTTTCGTTGAGCGATGAGTATCCGAAGACCAACATGTCGTCCCGTGCCCCGGGATCGAAATCGTAGGCGGCCCCGCTCGAAAGGGCGTAGACCCCGATGCCCTGCTCGCGTGCAAGGAGCTGGATCTGCCGGGCGGGCGGAAAGCCGGGCGGAAGGCGCCAGACCAGGTGCAGGCCACTCTCGCCGCCGAGGACGACGGCCCCGTCGAACGTCCTGCGCAACGCCCCGACAAGGCGGTCCCGCCGCGCCTTGTAGACCTGCCTCAGGCGGCGCAGGTGCCGGTCGAAGTGCCCCTCCTCGATGAAGGCGGCGAGCGCGGCCTGCTCAAGCCAGGCCTGGCCGTTGCTCATGCGCGCCTTCAGCATCCGCGCTTCGTCCCAGAACATGCGCGGAACCGTGGCGAAACCGATGCGGAGGCCAGCGCCTACCGACTTCGAGAACGTCCCGGCGTAGAAGACGCGCCGGCCGCCATCGAGACCGGCCAGGGCCGTCAGCGGCGGCCCGTCGTACCGGAAGTCGCTGTCGTAATCGTCCTCGACGATGTAGCTGTCGGTTTCCTCCGCCCATCGCAGCAGGGCCAGGCGCCGCGTCAGCGGCATGGTGGCCCCGGTGGGGAACTGATGCGACGGCGTCACGTAGAGCAGGCTGCCCTTGGCCGTGGGCAGTAGGTCCGTCCGTAGGCCATCGCCGTCGACGGGGACCGGATGGATGGCCAGGCCGGCATTCCTGAAGATCAGCGAGGCTCCGAGGTAGCAGGGATTCTCGATGCAGAGTTGCCGGGTGTGTCCCTTCAGCAGGTTGAACACGAGGTTGAGAGCGTCCTGCCCACCCGTGGTCACGATGACCTGATCTTCGGTCACCGCCACCGCTCTGGCGCGCCGCAGGTGCGTGCTGATGGCCGTGCGCAACTCCGGGAGGCCGGCCGGATCGCAGTAATCGGTCAGGTATATCGTCTCTCGCGCAAGGAGGCGCGTCACGATACGGCGCCAGATGGCCAGCGGGAACCCCGCCGGATCGGACCGCCCGACCCAGAAGTCGAGTTCGGGTCGGTCGCCGCCGCCGCCGGGCGAGCCGGCGAAGCAAAGCAGGGGCTCGCTCGACGCGTCCGGCACCGGGCCGTTCGTCAGGGACCGACTGCCCTGTTGGATCAGGAGGAGACTATCCGGCGAGATCGGCTCCACGAACAGGCCCGCCGTGCCGCGCGCCCTCACGTAGCCCTCCGCCGCAAGGCGTTCATAGGCCAGCAACACCGTGTTGCGGGACACGCGGAGGCGCTCCGCCAGCAATCGGCTTGGAGGCAAAGCCATGCCGGCCTTGATCTGCCCATCCAGGATGATCTCCCGAACCTGGTCGAACACCTGTGCCTGGAGCGGCTTCTCGGACTTGGCGTCTAGGGTGAGCGTCAGTTCCACACGTTCCATCCTGCCCGAGGTCGCCTGCTGGCCGTGACGTACCCCGTCCCTGTCGTCACGAACCAAGCCTCAGGCGGACCGCGCCGATCCGCGACAAAACCGTTGGTACCATGGCCCAACACTCTTTTGGTCCTTCCACCGGACCAAGATTTGGAATTGTTTGCACTTGAGTGCATTCTGCTGACGCACCGGGCCGGCCCGCCAGAAAAATAAGGCGGGACGCTCGGCCGTGGAGGAAACATGAACGAGATCGTCAAGCCCGACTCCCTGCTGGTCACTCGGGCCGAGAGCCTGACCGAGACCTTCTTCGGCGGCTGCCCGCACGACTGCCCGGACACGTGCTCGATGCTGTTCGAGGTCAAGGATGGGGAACTGCTGAGCGTGCGCGGCAACCCTGACCACCCGATGACCCGCGGCACCCTCTGCGTGAAGCTGAAGGACTACGAGAAGCGCCACTACCACCCGGACCGGCTGCTCTATCCGATGAAGCGGGTCGGGCCGAAGGGCTCCAAGCAGTTCGAGCGCATCACCTGGGACGAGGCGCTGGACACCATCGTCACGCGATGGAAGGCGATCATCGACCAATACGGCCCCGAGGCCATCGCGCCCTACAGCTACCTCGGCAACCAGGGCCTCGTGCACGGGCTGAACGGTGGCGACGCCTTCTTTAATCGCATGGGCGCCACGGTCATGGAGCGTACGTTCTGCGGCGAAGGTTCCTGCACGGCGTGGCTGCTCACGGTAGGCCCGACGGCGGGCCTCGATCCGGACAGCTACATCCACTCGAAGTACATCGTGATCTGGGCTTGCAACTCGGTCAGCACGAACCTGCACCACTGGGCCATCGTCAAGGACGCTCAGAGACAAGGCGCCAAGGTCGTCGTCATCGACACCTACGCCTCGCGCACCGCCAAGGCGGCCGACTGGCACATCGCGCCGAAGCCCGGCACGGACGGCGCGCTCGCCATGGCGCTGATCAATTCGATCATCGAGCAAGGCCTCGTCGACCAGGACTACGTCGACAACTACACGGTCGGTTTCGAGGAACTGAAGGAGCGAGCCGCTCCGCGTACGCCGGAATGGGCCGCCGCGATCACCGGCGTCCCAGCCGAGGACATCCGCAAGCTCGCGCGCGAGATGGCGACCGAGCAGCCGGTCGGCATACGCATGGGCGTGGCGCTGGAGCGGCATTACGGCGGCGGCCAGACCATCCGGGCGGTGTCGTCCATCCCGGCGCTCACCGGCGCCTGGCGCCACGTCGGCGGCGGCGTCACCCAGTTCGGTGTCTGGGAGCATCCCTACAAGTTCGACGTGATGTGCCGGCCCGACCTGATCCCGGAGGGTACCCGCGTCATCAGCAACCTGCAGATCGGACGCGCGCTCACCGGCGAGTTGAAGCTCGACCCGCCGATCATGTCGATGATGTGCTGGAACTCGAACCCGGTCACGCAGGCGCCCGAGACCGACAAGATCGTGGAAGGGCTGATGCGCGAGGACCTGTTCATGGTCTCGGCCGAGCACTTCATCTCCGACACGGCATCCTACGCCGACATTCTGCTCCCGGCGACGATGGGCGCGGAGATGGAGGACATGATCCTGTCCTGGGGCCACCTCTACCTGACCTACAACACCAAGTGCGCAGACGCCCCCGGTGAGGCCATCCCGAACAACGAGATCTTCCGCCAGCTCGCGGCCCGCCTCGGCTTCGAAGAAGAAAACTTCAAGTGGACTGACACGGAGTGCCTGGAGCACTACGTCGATTGGAACGCTCCGGCCTGCGAGGGCATCGACCTCCAGTATATGCGCGAACACGGCTTCGCCCGGCTCAAGGTCGGCACGCCGGACGACCGCGCCCCGCACCGGGAGGGTAACTTCCCGACGCCGACCGGCAAGTGCATGTTCATGGTCGAGGGCGCCACGAACTTCGTCGCCCCGCCCTTCCGGCAGATGTACGAGGGCTTCCAACCCGGGGAGGCGCTCGATCCGCTACCCGACTATCTTGGCCCGCGCGAGTCCCACACCAACGATCCGGAACTCGCAAAGCGCTTCCCGCTCAACATCGTCTCGCCCAAGAGCCACTACTTCCTGAACTCCTGCTACGCCAACATGGAGGATAAACAGAAGGGCCAGGGCGAGCAGTTCGTGATGATCAGCCAGCACGACGCGGATGCGCGTGGCATCCGCAATGGTGACCGGGTGCAGGTCGCTAACGATCGCGGCGCATTCAAGGGGGTGGCCCGCATCACCGAGGACGTGAAGGCCGGCATTGTGGTCGCGACGCTTGGCTACTGGCGCCAGCTCAACGAGGGCACGGTCAACAGCATCTCATCGCACGCCTTCACCGACATGGGCCACGCCCCGTCGTTCTCGGACAACCTCGTCGAAGTCGCCCGGGCGAATTAGCCGAACGATGATCAACGCAGGCGTCCTTCCGGGGGGCCTGCGTCTAAGGTCTTGCTCGGTTCGATGGAGGCTTACGAAGCGAGCCTTTATGCGGGATGTCCCCGGACGGGCATCCGCGACAGGCGGCGTCCGAAGCGACGGTAAAGGAATGACCCCGACATGAGCGACATCACGACGGTTGCGAAGGCCTTCTTCGACGCCTGCGAGACAGGTGGTGGCTGGGAGGCTTGCGAGCGCTATTGCACCACTGACGCGACCTTCTCGGCCCAAGCCGACGCCTTGGCCGGCGTCACCTCGCTACGAGGCTATACCGAGTGGATGAAGGGGCTTCTGACCTTCATCCCCGACGGTCGGTACGAGGTGAAATCCTTCGCCACGGACGAGGAGCGCCGGAACGTAGCGGCTTACGGTATCTTCCGCGGGACCCATACCGGGGAAGGCGGTCCGTGCCCGCCGACGGGCAAGAGCACTTCGACCGACTACGTCTACATCATGCAGTTCGAGGGCGACAGGATCGTTGGGCTGACGAAAATCTGGAACGACGCCCAGGCCGTCAAGGAGCTTGGCTGGTCATAGCCCTCAAAGTGGCGCGCCCCATCTTCCAACGAGCAGTGTGACGAGGCCGCCATCCGCTAGCGCTCACGCAGCGTCAGCGGGCGGCTGCTTGCCTTGTGGCTGGTTCCGTAAGCGGAAGAACCGAAAAGGGTGGCTTTTTCCCGGTCTGCTTTTGGGAATCAGAATCAACAAATCAGACGTTCGCGCGAATTTTAAGGGACGACCGCTTCGCGCCAACACCGGTCATGCAGTGATGGCGATATGCTCTATGACGTGTCGAATCCTAGGAAACTCACGGTCGTTCTGATTTATTGATGCACTTTGAAGGCAGTGATGGGAGCGCCATATGAACGAATACCAGGTCAGGCTTGCTTCGATCGTGGAAAACTTCGGCGTTCCCAAGGACGGAGAAGCGGTCGACATGGAACGCCATAGGGGCCAAGTCCCGGACGCCATGATCGAGTTCTGGGAGCAGTATGGGACCGGGATCGTATTGGATGGATATTTTCAGTTTTGCGATCCCGCTCGATTTGCTTCGATCATGAAGGTTGTTTTCGATGGCGACAACGAGATCAGACCCGAACAGACACATGCCCTAGGCTTCGGGGCGTTTGGAACGATCGTCGCATGGAATGAAGTGTATCAGGACGTCGCCATCAACCTCGTGAGCAGCCAGGTGTCGTGCCCTTCTCTTGTAAGCGGCAAGACCTTCGATCCCAATATGGCCGTCACCAGCCAATTGATGATGATCGACGATCCGACCCTCGATGAATATGACGCAACGGTCAAAAAGCTTTTCAAGCCGACATGTGCCAAGCTGGGAAAGCTCGGCGTCGGGCAGATCTATGGCTTTAACCCGATCCTGACACTTGGCGGCAACAGAGCCCTGGAAAGTCTGACGATCTACGACGCGTTGCCGCATATGGCGGTCCTGGCGCAGGCGCATGAGATGCAGTTGATGGACAACGCCGCTTTTCCGCCTCGCCCGGTGCGGGTGATTTCTTCATGAACTCGGCCCAATGACCGCATTGGGCCGAATTTTGCCGTTCGGCAGAGCCTGGGTCTATGACCGCTTCCAGGCGACGCTCGCAGCAGCATGTATGACTATGTTGGGTCGAGATCCGCCTGTCCGCTCAACGACCGATTCGGGTGGATTTCCGCCGGTCCGCTGTCAGGCAGCAAACGTTCGAAGCAGGCGTTACGCGGTCGCCCCAAGCGAGCGCTCCCAAAGGTTCGCTTGTCACCTACCGAGCACACGGACCCGGAAAGTCTCGAACCGGCATTGACGCTGTGTCGCCTGATGGGGCTCCTTGTGCCTGACGGTTCCTTCTCGGAGGATCAAAAGGGAACGCGGTGAGGGCCTTGGCCCGATGCCGCGGCTGCCCCCGCAACTGTAAGCGGCGAGCCCATCATCAACACGTCACTGGATCTGCGAGGATCTGGGAAGACGATGAGAGGGCGGTGACCCGCGAGCCAGGAGACCTGCCGTCAGTCGTGGTCACACGCGAAACGCATCGGGCGGGGTGTCCTGGTGGGTGTCGAGGCGTTCGCATGTCGCGGGCGGACCAGCGTCTTCGCGGTGACGTGCCACAGACGTCACCCGAGGTCCTATGCCGCCCGTTCGTTCACGGCCCGCCTACCGAACCCTTCTGCTCGCATCCTGTGCCAGCCTCGTACCCTACGGCGCTCAGGTTCAACGAGCCTCTTCCCAGGCAGCAGAAGCCAATCTGGCCGAACTCTCAGTGACGGCGGAGGCGCCAGCCACCAATACGACCGGGCCTGCCGCGAGCGCAGGGTACGTCGGCGGTGTCACTGGCATCGGGGGTAGCCTCAGGACTGTCGATGCGGCGAGCGCTGGAGTGATTTCAGGCGCGCAGATCAACAGCCGCCCCATCACACGACCCGGCGAGGTGCTGGAGAGCGTGCCGGGCCTGATCGTTACCCAACATTCCGGAGAGGGGAAGGCCAACCAGTTCTTCCTGCGCGGGTTCAACCTCGACCACGGCACCGACATCGCCATCTCGGTCGACGGCATGCCGGTGAACATGCGGACCCATGCCCATGGGCAGGGCTACGCCGACCTCAACTTCCTCATCCCCGAACTTGTCGGCGCCGTCGAGTTCCACAAGGGGCCGTACTTCGTCCGCGACGGCGACTTCGCCTCGGCCGGGTCGGTGCGGATCGATTATCTTGACAAGGTGAACCGTAACCTCGCCCTGACCTCGTTCGGCTCCTTCGGTTTCAAGCGGGCGTTGACCATCGCCTCTGCGCCGCTGGGCCAAGGCACCCTCCTCGTGGCCGGCGAGGCCCAGACCTATGACGGTCCGTGGGACGTGCCGGACCGCCTACGCAAACTCAACGGCGTCGTCCGCTATAGCCAGGGCACGGCGCTGGACGGCTTCGCCCTCACCAGCATGGCCTACTGGGCGAAGTGGAACGCCACCAACCAGATCCCCGAGCGCGCGGTTTCGGAGGGCATCATCGGGCGGTTCGGCACCCTGAACCCGACCGATGGTGGGGATACCGGCCGCTTCTCGCTCTCCGGACGTTGGAGCCAGACCGGCGATGCTGGGATCACGCGGGCGAACGCCTACGTCATCCGCTACGGGATGAACCTGTTCAACGACTTCACCTACTTCCTCAACGACCCCATGAACGGTGACCAGTTCCGCCAGCGCGACAACCGGGTACTCGGCGGCGGCGAGCTCGGCCATACCTTCCAGGGCGACCTGTTTGGGATGCCGATGGAGAACGAGATCGGCGTCCAGACCCGAACCGACAGCATCCGGGTGGGCCTGTTCAACACCACGAACCGGCAGTATCGCTCGACCGTCCTCGACGACCGCGTGCTGGAGGCGAGCGGGGCGTTCTACTACGAGAACCGGCTACGCTGGACCGACTGGCTCCGCACCAGCGTCGGCCTCCGGGCGGATACCTACTACGCCGATGTCGTATCCGACACTGCGGCAAACTCCGGCAAGGCGCGCGATAGCATCGTCAATCCGAAGCTCGGCCTCGTGCTGGGCCCCTGGTTCGATACCGAGTTGTTCGTGAACTACGGCGGCGGCTTCCACTCGAACGACGCTCGCGGCGTGACCGCCACCGTCGATCCGGCAAGCCCGCTGTTCAACATCAGCCGCTCGCCCTTCCTGGTGCCCTCGACGGGGTCTGAGATCGGCCTGCGCAACCGCAGCATCGCCGGCCTGGAGACGGCGGTGACGCTGTTCCAACTCGATTTCGCCTCCGAGAACCTGTTCCAGGGCGACACCGGCACCACCGAGCCGAGCCGCCCCACCCGTCGCTTCGGCGTCGAGTGGATTAACCGCTACGCGGTCACACCCTGGCTCTCGCTGGAAGGGGACCTGACGGTCACCAACGCCCGCTTTGCGGACCGGGACCCTGCCGGCAACCGGGTACCCGAGGCCCCGACCACCATCGCGTCGGCCGGGTTCACCTTCGGCGAGGGCCTGGGCTGGTTCGGCTCGATGCGCTTTCGCTACTTCGGACCGCGCCCCCTGATCGAGGACAACTCAGTCCGCTCCAAGCCGACCGCGCTGCTCAACGGCCGCGTTGGCTACAATTTCGAGAACGGGATCAGCCTGTCCCTCGACGTCCTCAACCTCACCAACGCCAATGCCGACCAGATCACCTACTTCTACACCTCGCGTCTACCCGGCGAGGCAGCGGACGGTGTCGCCGACCGGCACTTCCATTCGGTCGAGCCGACAGCGGTAAGGCTGACCCTGGCGGGTCGGTTCTAGGATCTTCGAACGTCCGATGTCGGCGAGGACGGAGATGGGCTACTTCGCCCGGGTCGGGTCGGAGGCGGTACGTCCGCTTCAGGGAAGTCGGCGAGCTTCGGCTCATGGCGCGGTCCCGACATGCCGAGTGCAAGGTATTTCGGCTTGCGGACCATATGTCGCCCTACGGCCGGGCTGGGCATCATGCCAGGATCGGACCTATCGAAGCGGGCTGCACCCCGCCGGGGTTCGAGGGGGAACGCATATGGATCAAGTGACCCCGCTCGCCCTGTCCTACGATGCCGTCGCAGCCGCCCGCCAAATTGCTGCGACCGCGGCGACGCGCGCCAGGGCCCAAGACCACGACGACGGCTTCCCAACCGAGGACGTCGTTGACCTCGGCCGCCTGGGCCTGCTCGCAGCGCCTGTGCCGTCTCTGGCTGGCGGCGCCGGGCTCGGCGAGGAGCCGGGCGCACGCAAGCTCGCGGCGGTGCTGCGACTGGTAGGCTACGGCAGCCTGCCGCTGGGGCGGCTCTACGAGGGACACGTCAACGCGTTGCAGCTCGTCGCCCGCTACGGCGCGCCCGAACAGCGGGAACGGCTCTTCGAAGACGCCCGTGATGGCCACCTGTTCGGCGTCTGGAACACCGAGCCTAACGGCGGCGGCCTCAGCCTGGAGGACGGCGCCGACGGCATGCGGCTGACCGGTGTGAAGACCTTCGCTTCTGGGGCGGGCTACGTCACCCGTGCCCTGGTGACGAGTCGTGGTCCAGGCGGAAGCGGCACAGTGATGCTGGTTGTGCCGCTGCAGCCTGGGAGCCGGGCCGACTTGTCTGCGTGGCGGCCCCACGGCATGCGCGCCTCGGCCACCGGCACCCTCGACTTTACTGGCATCGCCGTCATGGCGGGGGACATTGTAGGCGATCCGGACGCCTACTTCCGCCAACCGGATTTCTCAGGCGGCGCTTGGCGGTTTGCAGCTGTGCAACTCGGCGGCATCGAGTCCGTGTTCGACGCCTGGCGCGGGCATCTCGCGGTGGCCGGCCGTAGCGGCGACCCGCACCAACTCGCGCGCCTCGGCGAGGGTGCCATCGCGGTGGAAGGGGCCAGGTTGTGGGTGGAACGCGCCGCGGAAGCGGTGTCCAAGGACGTCCTGCCGCCGGAGCGCATCGTTGCCTTCGTCAACCTTGCACGGCTCGCCGTGGAGCGGGCCGGACTCGACGTGCTGCAACTCGCCCAGCGCTCGGTTGGCCTGCAGGGCTTCCTGCGCCCGCATCCCCTCGAGCGGCTTTCGCGCGACCTTGCCACCTACCTGCGCCAGCCCGGGCCGGACCGGGCCCTTACCGCGGCCGCCCAGGAGATCCTCGGTGCCGGAGGCATGGTGGGGGACCTATGGGACGGGACGGCGCCATGACCACGGCCGGGGGCACCGACACAGCCCCGGTCGAAGACGGGTGGCTCGACACGCCACGGCGCTACGGCCGCGTGAGCCGTGCGTTTCACTGGCTCATGGCGGCGCTGTTCGCGTGGCAGTTCGCAGGCGCGCTGCTGTACGTCGTCACCGGAGACAATGCGGTGACGCGCATCGTCGGCGGCAGCCACTTCACCTTGGGCTTCACCCTGTTCATGCTGGTGCTACTGCGCGGCGCTTGGGGCTTAGCGAACCTGGCCCGGCGCCCGCCGCATCCGGGGCGCCTGGGCCGCGCTGCGGTAGCCGGCCACCTTCTCATCTACGCGCTGATGGTCGTCGTGCCCAGTCTCGCGCTGCTGCGCCAGTACGGGTCGGGCAAGCCGTTCACGCCTTACGGCATCCCGCTGATGCCCGGGCGCGACGACAAGGTCGCCTGGATGGTTGCCCCCGGCGACCTGCTCCATCATTGGCTGGCCTTCACGCTCCTAGTGGTGCTGGTCGGCCACGTCGTCATGGCCTTCCTGCACCGCAAGCTCCAGAAGGAGGACGTGCTCGCTCGGATGACATGATGCGGTTGAAGGGACAGCGTCGTTAGCAAGTAGACCTTCGGGGACGCTGTGCCGCTTCGCGTAGCGTTCAATTTCGCACGTGAACAGACCTTCAACTGACAGGCGCTTGAAGTCCGCGAAGGGTCATTTTGTGGCATAGAGCAAAGTTTGGGACTATGCCGGCTTCCGAATGATGCTTGCAGTATCCTGTATGTCTAGTTTGAGTTGGAAGGCGACCGTCAGGTTTCTACGCAAGATGAAATTTCCATCCGTAAGCGTATCGCTTATCTCCGGCCTCGCTCTGGAACTACTGCGTCCAAGCGAGGTTGCATTCTGGCTCACCCGTGGAATTCATAAGGCGTGACATGAGCGAAACGAAGACGTCTTCGCGTCGCCGGCTGCTACAATCCGGCGGCGGTGTGGCTACCGCTATGTTGTTGGGAATGAACGGATCATTGAGCGCCGAATCAGGTAATGCCAGCCCGGCCGAGACACCGACGGGTCGGCGGTCAAAAACGCTTGATACCGACTATTTCAAAGGCATGTACGCCACAGATTCCGATCCATGGCAGTTCGCAACGAGCGCCTACGAGCGGGACAAGTACGCGGCCACCTTGGCGGCCCTGCCGCGGTCCCGTTACACCTCAGCGCTTGAGGTAGGCTGCTCGATCGGCGTGTTCACTCATCAGCTCTGCCCTCGCTGCGAGGTTCTCCTGGGGCTCGACGTTGTGCCATCGGTACTTGAGCAGGCCCGTACACGCTGCGCTGACTGCCCGAACACCAGCTTCAAGCTCAGTGCTGTTCCCGGCGAGTGGCCCGAGGGCAAATTCGACCTGATCCTGATTTCGGAAGTTGCGTACTACCTCGACCGTCCCGACCTCGCCCGTCTAGTCGCACGGGTCGGGAATGCTCTGCTGCCGGAGGCTGATATCGTACTGGTGCACTGGACCGGTGTGACCCACTATCCCCTGTCCGGTGACGAGGCTGCCGAAGGGTTCATCGCTGGCGCGCGCGGCTTCGCCCAGATCCTGAAGCAGGAGCGGACCGACAAATACCGGCTCGACGTCCTGCGGGCTGCTAAATCCTGAAGAGCCTCGCTTACTCCGGAGACGTCGGCCGAGTTCCTTCCTGATCCTGACGCCTTGCAAGGACGTGAAGCAGGAGCCCGGCCAGCATCAGCAGGGAGCCTGCTAGCGACTGGAACGGCCGGACCGTCAGAAGGTGGACCATCATCAGCAGCGTGATGGACAGGAAGATCAGCGGGGTGACCGGGTAGCCCCAGGCCCGGCACGATCGCGGCAAGTCGGGCCGTGTGATCCGCAGCTTGACGAGACCGAGCACCGTCAGGAACGAGCAGAAGGTCAGGGCGAACTGGATGAAGTCCAGTACCGCCTCGAAGCTCTGCGTCAGCAGGAGCAGGCTGGCGACCGCGCATTGAAGAAGGATTGCGGCCGTTGGGACCCCGCGGCTTGAGTGGCGGGCGAGTGCCCCGAGCACCGGCATGTCCTCGCCCATGGCTACCGTCACGCGGGGGCCGATCCACATCATCGCGCTGATCGTTGGGATAAGCCCTAAGCAGATTAGCGCGCCAACGAGACGACCACCTGTTTCGCCGAAGATGTGGCGCCCGGCAATCAGCGCGACTTCGACTTGGCCGGCGAGGGCGGGGAGCGGCGTGGTGTAGAGGAACATCGCGTTTAGGGCGACATAGAGCACGACGACGATGCCAGTCCCCACGAACAGAGCCCGTGGCAGGCTGCGGGGTGGATCCGCAAGTTCGCCGACGATGTAGGTTGCCGCGTTCCAGCCGGTGTAGGCGTACATCACGAAGACCAAGCTGACCGCGAAGCTAGCGCTGAAGAGTTGCCCGACGTCGAAGGCGTGCGGCGCAAAGTCGATGGGCTGAGCCTCGCCGTAAGTGAAGCCCGCGACGATAAGGGCGACGATCAGCGCCAGCTTCAGCAGCGTGGAACCAACCTGGAGGACGCTGCCGTGGCGTGTGCCTCGGAGGTGGACGGCGGTGACGATCCAGATGACCCCAAGGCCGAGGAGGAGCGGCGGCGCACCGGGCAGGACGGCCTTGGCATACTGCCCGAACGCCATACCGGCGAGGGCCACAGGTGCCGCGAAACCGACGGTGGCGGAGAGCCAGCCAGCCATGAACCCGAACGCCGGGCCGTAGACGCGGGTGAGAAAATTGTACTCGCCGCTGGAGCGGGGAAACATTGTCGCGAGTTCAGCGTAGCAGAACGCGCCGCATAGGGCGACGACGCCCCCGATGAACCAGAGCAGCAGCAGTGTGAAGCCGGACGTGATGTCGGTGACCTGGAACCCAAGGCTGGTGAAGACGCCGACACCGATCATGTCGGCTACGACGATGGCAGTCGCGGTCAAGGTCGAAACGGCCGCGGCGGGTGTTTTCATGACCAGTCCATAGGATTTACGCTAATGTTGCGTCCACAAGCTTGGGTCTGTGTCCACTCCCGGGAGGCGCCTGCTGTAACCTGTACGACCATGTTGGGCGGATTTCTGCCTGTCGGCTTTCGAGCGGATTAGCGATGAAACAGACATCGCCGTCGCGCCCTATCCTGATACCTACAGTAGTTGCGACCTCAGGATGTCGCTTCAGATCACCGCGCCCGGCTCGTGGATCGGGCAGCGGTTGAACCGCTCGCGGAACTCGGCCGAATGCCTGTAGGGGGCGTTGCGGGCGCGATTGATGTTGCCGAGAGGTCGGTGCGCTGCGAGGCCGGTCCACACGCTGAAGCGCATCTCCTCATCCACCGCTTGGACCCGGGCGGGGTCCCAACTGTCCTGCGGCTGAACCCGGACAATCCCAACCCGCTGGAACGGTGCCTCGTCCTCCTTCCACTCCACCGTCGGGTCCTCGACCGGCTGGCGTTCGAGGTTGCGACAGAGTTGGACCCGGAACTCCCATTCGCCGGCGATGCCGATCATCTTGGACTGCACTGTCTCGCGGATGGCATTCGGGCGGCCGGAGGCGTCGATCTCAGTGCCGGTCAGGGCGGTCAGAGCCGGCGCGACGGGGGCCAGCGAGAATTTGGCGATGTAGTCACCGTACCGGAACGGAGTCAGGCTGTAATAGGTCTCGCCGAGCGGATCGACATTGAGCGCACCGCCCAGGGAACCGATGGTGGGGCTGTCGATGCCCACCGCCTGCAAAGCCTTGTTGACGCCGCGCAGGACCGTAGAGGCGGCGACCTTCAGCCCCTCGGCGCGGTCCGTGGTACCGGCCAGCAGCTTGAGGCTGCCCAGGAACTTCTCCGTGTTCGGCGCCTGGAACACCTTGCCGTTGACCATGATGAAGTTCTGCGTCGTCCCCTCTGCATCCGCCAGGCGCTCGCCATCGACGTCCAGCACCTTGAGTGCGAGGCCTCGGGGCAGGGAGACCGCATCGGGGAGGATGTCGCCGGCGTTGGTCGACAACCGCATGTAGACCTTGTGCTCGCCGGGATTGGCGAACAGCCCCTGGGCCAGGTCCGGCGGAAGCCCGGCATCGATGTTGAGCACACCTTCGAGGATGCCGTGGGACTTGGCGTGAACTGAACGCACGGCGTGCCCGGAATCTTCCGCGACCCGGTTCAGGATCTTATCGAAGGTCTGGTTGAGCTGCTCGATGGTCTGCCCTTCGTTCGGCATCATTGCCTCGACGTCGGGAGTGTATCGCACCGGTGATCGCAAGGTCTGTCTCCCGCTGGCGGCCAGGACAGAACACCCGTTAACCCGGCGACGTTCCGGGTTGTGCGGCATTCAATCGCCCCTGAACGAGGTGTGGAACGGCAGGGGGCTGGCGCGGCTTTTCGGCGGTGCGGTCATTCTTTCCGCCCAGGCGCGGCCGCGATCCGGCGGCTTTCGGACCCCACGTCCCGATCCCTGCTTTCGTCAAACCATCCCGCAGGCGGACGACACGTCGAGGAGACGCCGATGACATACCTTCGCTACGCCCCCGACATCGAGACGCCTGCCCCGGACGAGCAGAAGTCCATCGACGGCATCATTCAGGGGATGACGCAGCAGTCGCAGGTCGTGGAGAAGCGCGAGCGCCACGCGGTACGCGCGAGCCACGCCAAGAGTTCGGCCTGCGTCGTCGGGGAGTTGGTCGTTCCGGAGAACCTGCCTCCGGAACTTGCACAGGGCCTGTTCGCCAAATCGGGGACGCACAAGGTGGCGGTGCGCTTCGCGCAAGGGCCCGGGGAGATCCTGGGCGACCGGGTGTCGACCCACCGCGGCATGTCGATCAAGGTCTTCGAGGTGCCCGGCGAGAAGTTGCCGGGCCACGATGTCGAGACCCAGGACTTCGTGCTCGCCACCGGCACGACCTTCCCGTCGGGCACGGCGGCGGGCTTCCTGCGGGACGGCACGGTCATTGGAAAATCGACGGGCCTGCCGGAGGGCGTGAAGAGCGCTGTCGCGGCCACAGCCCGCAACCTCAACCGAATGCTGCACGCCTTCGGCACAGAAAGCGCCATGGCCGATTTTCTCGGCCATCCCTACAGCCATCCGCTCGCCGACAGCTACTTCAGCCAGGCCCCGATGCGGTTCGGCGACTACGTTGCCAAGCTCGGGGCGGTCCCGGCTTCGCCTGCCCAAAGGGACCTCGCCGAATGGCGCCTTGATCCGCACGGGGACGAGGATGGTTTCCGCCATGCGGCGGCTGCGTTCTTTAGCGAGACTGAGGTGGTGTTCGAATTGAAGGCTTAACTGTGGGCTGACGCCGAGCGCCAGCCCATTGAGGACGCGTCGGTCGACTGGCCGGTCGCGGTCAGCCCGTACCGTACGGTGGCGACGCTCCACCTACCCCGGCAGGACGCCTACTCTCCTGAACGGGTGCGTTACTTCGACGAGGTGATGACCTTCCGCCCCGCGCACAGCCTCGTGGCGCACCAGCCGCTCGGTTCGGTGATGCGGGCGCGGCTCCAGGTCTACCGGGCGCTGAGCGACTTCCGACACCGGGAGAACGGCGTGACCGCCGAGAACACCGCCTCGCCGGAGAGCATTCCGGCCTGAGGCCGACCCCTTATCCGCCACCGATAGAGGAGCCAACCATGACCCTTCAGGGCATGACCATTGCCACCCTGATCGCCCCCTGGGGGACGGAGGAGCCGGAGTTCACGAAGTCCCGCGAACGCAGATGAACAGCCCGCTGGCGGAACGGCTCGGCTGCGCGCTCAACGAAGGACCGTTCGGTCCGGTCATCCGCACGGATGCCGCCAATCTGATGACGGAGGCGGGGGTGTATGCGGCCGGGGACATCGCGCGGGCGCCCCACGGCGTGAGTTGGGCTGCGGCGGACGGCGTCACGGCGGGTGTTCCGGTCCACCAGTCCATCGTACTGGCGCTTGGCTGCCTGATCATGCCCAACGAATGTCGTGTCCGCTTCAGGGTATCGACAAAGAGATCTCGAATGGCAGTGTTGGGTCGCAAGCAGCCCCTTGCGATGAGTGCCGAGCGCAGGATCTCGACCACTAGGTCCTCCGACGTGGCCGACGCCCTGCAGCATCCAACGGCCGGGCCGCGCGTTCGAACCCGGCCCAGGGATCGCGACCCAAGGCGGACAGGCGGCCAGGCAGACTGGCGACGTCGAAGCGCGCGCCGGACCCGAGCGACGGGAGCTGGTCCCAATCGACGGGAACGGATACGGGCGCACCGGGTCGGGCCCGGGTCGAGAAGGCCGCGACGGCCGTCGCTCCGCGCTGGTTGCGCAGGTAATCCAGGTAGATGCGGCCGTCCCTGGCCTTCTTCGACACGGTGGCGACGAAGCTGTCGGGGGCGTCCTTCGCCATCTCGGATGCGATCCGCTTAACGAAGGCCTTCGCCTCGTCCCAGCCGGCCTTCGGTTCGAGCGGCACGACGACGTGCAGCCCCTTGCCGCCGGTGGTCTTCACGAAGCTGGAGAGGCCGGCGGCCGACATCCGCTCGCGCACATCCAGGGCGCCGGCCACGAGATCGGCCCACGCGACGCCGTCGCCCGGGTCCAGGTCGAAGACCAGACGATCCGGCCGATCTGGGTCGGAGGCCGACGCGCCCCAGGGATGGATCTCAAGGACGCTCGACTGGACCAGAGCGCGGAGGCCTTCGGGGTCGCCGACGACGACAGCCTTCTCATCGCCCACGAGCCGGATGTAGCGCTCTTCGAGCCCGGCCCAGGCATGCTTCTGGTAAAAGCAGGACCCGAGACCGTCCGGGCACCGGAGAAGCGACAGCGGCCGGTCCACGACGTGCGGCAGGATGCCGTCGGCGACCTCCGCGTAGTACTCGGCGAGACCCTCCTTGGTCAGGCCGACGTCGGGCCAGAGCACGCGATCCGGATGCGTCAGCTTCGAGACCGCTCGGACTAGCTTTCGCGTCCGCGCCCTCGCCGGCTTCGGCTTCGCCTCCCGCATCACCTCGTCCGGACGCACGTCGGTGCGGAGCGTCTTGAAGGACGCGTGACGGAGCTGGCGGTCGCCCGTCCATCCGCGGAACGTCACCTCGCAGACGAGCCTGGGTTCGACCCAGCGTGCGTTCCGGCGCGCCAGCGGCGGCAGCTCGGCCTCGAAGGGCGGCGCCGGAAGGCGCAGCGGCTCCAGCTGCGTCCAGAGATCCCGCGCGACCGCGTCGCGGAAGCCGGTGCCGACCCGCCCGACATGGACGAGAGTGCCGTCCTCGTGCGTCCCGAGGATCAGCGATCCCACGCACTTCGGCGCCGTGGTCGACGGCATGAAGCCGGCGACCACGAACTCCTCCGACGAGCTGCACTTGATCTTGCGCCAGGCGTCGGTCCGGCCCGACTGGTAGGGCGCGTCCGCGCGCTTCGCGACGATGCCTTCCAGGCCGAGCCTGCAGGCATGGCGCGCCATGGCCGCGCCGTCGGCGGCCAAGTGCTCGCTGAACCGAACGAGGCCGCCCGGCTGAGCGTCGTCGAGGCTCTGCAGCAGCAGGTCCTTGCGCTCAGCCAGGGGCAGCGCGCGCAGATCCCTGCCGTCGAGGTAGAGCAGGTCGAAGGCGTAAAAGGCCGCCGATCCGGTATCGCCGGTGGCGAGGGCCTGCTGCAGGGCGGAGAAGCTGGAGACGCCGGCCACCGTCTCGACGACGATCTCGCCGTCGATCAGGGCCGATGGCAGCTTCATGGCCTTCAGGGCCAGGGCCGTCGCTTCGAACTTCGCGGTCCAATCGAGGCCCGAGCGCGTCAGGAGCTTCACCGAGCCGCCGTCGATGCGGGCCTGCATGCGGTAGCCGTCGTGCTTGATCTCGTACAGCCAGCCGTCGCCGGTGGGCACGTCGTCGACGAGGGTCGCCAACGCCGGCTCGACGAAGGGCGGCAGGATCGCCTTGCGGGCGGCCTTGGACCGGGACGCAGGGGGCTTCGTCTTCCGTTCCGCCACCACATCGGCCCGGGCGGCGTGATCGGCTCTCACGGCTCCGCCGCCCGCGAGATCCCGGTTGGTCCGGCCCGACAGGACCGAGGCCTCTTGCTCGACCAGGATGTCGCCGTCGCGCCGGGCGTGCTCGTCGTCGACCTTCATGAGAAGCCAGGGCTGCTTCTTCTCGCCGCCGCGGCCCTTCATCCGCACGAGATGCCAGCGGCCCGCGAGCCGCTCGCCGTGTAGGGTGAATTCGAGGTGGCCCTTCGCCAGCCCGGCGGCCGGATCGCCGACCGGCTCCCAGGACCCGGTGTCCCAGACGATCATGGTCCCGCCGCCGTACTGGCCCTTCGGGATCGATCCTTCCCAGGCCAGGTAGTCGACCGGGTGATCCTCGGTCGAGACGGCGAGCCGCTTCTCGGCGGGCGACAGGCTCGGTCCGCGCGTCACGGCCCAGCTCTTCAGCACGCCGTCCATCTCCAGACGCAGGTCGTAGTGCAGGCGCCGCGCATCGTGCTTCTGGACGACGAACCGCGCCTTCGCCGCCTTGCGGCCGCGCTTTCCCTTGGGCTCGGGGGACGCCTCGAAGTCCCGCTTTTCCCGATACGGTTTGAGGAGCTCGGTCATCGTTTCGAGGAAACGGGACCAGCGGGATCGAGTTCCTGGGCGGGCCGGGACGGGGGAGGAACGGAGGAGGAAACTACAATAGTCAGCAAGTTATCCACAGGTGTGCCTGTGGAGGAACGAGTCGAGTTGGACTCTCGTTGAACCGTCAAGCTCCCGGTAAGCCGAATTACGGCTACATCGGCGGGCGACAATACTTCGACGGACACAGGAGACCGACGTGGCAGCCCGCGCCAACTGGAAAGGTCATCTTCGACTTTCACTCGTCTCCTGCGCGGTCGGACTGTATCCGGCGGTCAGCTCGTCGAGAGAGCTGAAGTGCCACACGATCAACCGCGAGACCGGCAACCGTCTCAAGCAGCTGATGGTCGACTCCGTCACCGGCGACACCGTCGATCGCGACGATCAGGTGAAGGGCTGCGAAATCGCCAAGGACGAGCTCGTCCCCGTCGAGGACGACGAGCTCAGCGAGATCGCCCTGGAGAGCACGCACACGATCAACATCGAGGCGTTCTGCAAGCGCGAGGAGGTCGACGAGCGCTACCTCGACAAGCCGTACTACCTCGCGGCCGAGGACAAGGTCTCGCGCGAAGCCTTCGCCGTCATCCGGGATGCGATGAAGAAGAAGGGCATGGCCGGGCTCGGCCGCATCGTCATCTACAAGCGCGAGCGGGTGGTCCTGCTCGAACCCTACGGCAAGGGCCTGCTGGCGACTTTGCTGCGCTACCAGGACGAGGTTCGCTCGCCGACGGCCTACTTCGAGGACATGCCCGACGGTGATCCGACGGCCGAGATGCGGGCGCTCGCCGAAGAGCTGATCGCGCGCTCCACCCGGAAGTTCGATCCCTCGAAGTTCGAGGACCGCTACGAGGAGGCGCTGATCGCCCTGGTGAAGGGCAAGGCGCCGAAGCCCGCGAAGGGCAAGGGCAAGGCGAAGGCCGGCGCGCCGACCTCCGGCAACGTCGTGAACCTGATGGAAGCCCTGAAGCGTAGCATCGCCTCCGAGAAGGGCGGTTCGCCGGCGAAGGCGCAGCCGCGCAAGACGGAGACGAAGCCATCGACGCCTGCGCGGAAGCGTGGTGCGGGCAAGGCCGCCGCCGGCCGGACCCGGAAGGCGGCATGACCCGCCGGGTGGACGAACAGATCGGCCGCCCCTTCGGCATGGTCCTGTCCGACGACGAGGGACGACGCGAACGCAGTTGCAAGGCGCTGGCGTCGGACGGATTCGACGTCCTGGCGTTCCTCGACGCCCGCAGCGCGCAGGATTGGCTCGAGGAGGTGACGCCAGAGGTCGCGATCGACCCTTCACAGACCCTCGGAATGTCCGCTTCACGGCAGCGTGGGTGACGGGGAAGCCGTCCTCCAGGACGATGAAGTTGCGCGAGACGCCGGTGGCGCGGGCGTTGTTGCCGCGGATCGAGACCACGACGTCACGGGGGCCGTTGCCCTGTCGCACCGTCACGCCAGGGCTGTTGCGCAGGATGTCGCCCACGGTCGTGGCGGCGCGATTGTCGATCACGCCCTCACGCCCGACGCTGGTCACAACCTCGCCGACCGGCCTGTCCAGCGGCGTCGGGGCTGAGACAGGCGGCAGCCCAGGCCGAGGAGCGCCGGTGCGGGGAGTGGATGCGGGCCCCTGCGTGCCGTTGCCCTCGGAGGTGACCGAGATCTCGTCGAGGGCGACGACCGGTCCACCGCCCTGGGCATGGGCGGTGGCAATGGCCGGCGGGCCGGCGGGCCGGCGACGAGGATCAGTGCCAGGGCACGGACGCGATGGCTAGGACGGCGACGGGGCATGGCGGTGGCTCGTCTGTGGGCGGCAGGCGGACGCGACCGCCACCACCGAGAGAAGGGAATGGATGTGTGCGGGGGTCGGGGCGCATCCCGCCCCGGCCGCTCGCTCAGGGCGCTAGGCGCGGGCGCAAGGCCTGGACAGCGAGATCGAGCGCGATCATGCCGAGAACGGCGAGGCCGGTCAGCGGGAACAGGGCGCCGAGGACGAGCACGATGCCCGTCACCGTCACGGCGACGCGACGGTCGCGCGGCTAGGGCGGGACGCCGAGGCGGCCGGCCGGCCGACGCTTCCACCACATCACCGCGGCCGTGACCGGAGAGCAGGATGGTGGCGAGGCAGAAGGCCAGCATGGCGAGATGGTTGGCCCGGCCCCAGTGTTCGCCCTTGTGGATGCCGATGCCATACTGGACGGCTCGGGCGACGCCGCCGAGATCGGCGAAGCGCACGTCGACCAGCGGCTTGCCGGTGTACTGGTCCAGCGTGATCATGCGCTGGGCGGTGACGTCCTTCGGGTAGGCCGCCGCGGCGTAGACGCCGGTCTCGCCCACCGGCAGCGAGATCTCGAACCCGGGCGGCATCCCGAGGCCGCGCAGGACTTCGACCGCACGGGCGAGCCCGATGGCGGATGCCGCGCTCGGGTTCGAGACCGGGACCGGCGCATCCTCCATCGCCCACCCCGTGGTGGTGAGCATCTCCCGCATAGGGACGTTCGAGACGGGCTTGTTCGCCCACAGCGCCTGCGGTTGCCCGACACCGGCCTCGTTCGACAGGGTCCGGACCTGTTGGTCCCACCAGATCGACCAGGGCAGGCCCGTCGCGGCGAGGAAGAAGAGCCCCCCGCCCGCCACCAGGCCCGTGACCGCGTGGAACTGCCGACGCGTGGCCCGACGGAGGTCCTTGATCACCGCTTCTGCCGGCTTCTTGGCCGGTCCGGATGTCTGCTTCATCTTCGCTCCTCAGGGGCTACGATGAACCAGCCATCCTCCGTTCGTGAAGACCCGCGATCTGTCCCACAGGTGCTGACGTCGGACAACCATGATGCTTTCCGATCCGATACCTGACGGACCATCGGGTCGGGCCCGGCCAGCCGGCGCATGGCCGTCGGGCGACCTGCGGGATGCGACGACCGCCAAGGCTCGGGAGGGAGGGCCGTCCGGTATATCCATGGGTCGGTGCCGGCATCAGCTTCGCGAAGGTCATCGCAACCCTGAGGTCATCGATAATCGCCGCAATCGTCCTGTGATGTGCCATACTCCTCGCGTAGGTTTACGGGGCACGGGGTATCCGGCATTCGGGCAGCGGCCGTTTGGGTGCCGGGGCGCGAGGGCCTATCCCGAACGGCGAGCACCGGAACGGACGTCATGACCAAGCACCTCGTGGCGCGCGCGAATGTCCTCGTTCTCGCCGTTCTGCTCGCCATCCTCGCCTTGGTCGGCGCGGTGACCTGGGAACGCCTCAACGCCTCCCGCGAGGCACGCCAGTGGTCGCAGCACAGCTATCACGTCCTTGGCACCCTCAAGGACCTCGCCATCGCCCTGCGCGACGCCGAGACCGGCCAGCGCGGCTACGTCCTCACCGGCAGGGACGAGTACCTCGCTCCCTACGACGCCGCCCGCGACCGCATCGGCGTGCTCCAAGGCGAGATGCAGAAGCTCACGGGTGACAACGAGGTCCAGCAGAAGCGTTTGCGCGACCTGGCGCCGGTCATCCAGCGCAAGCTTGAGGAACTCGCCCAGACCGTGCAGGCACGCAGGGATTCCGGCCTGGAAACGGCCCTGCGCATCGTCAACTCCGATGCCGGCCGCTCCTACATGCGAGACGCGGAGACGACACTCGCAACGATGCTCGCCGACGAGGAGACGCTGCTGGCCGAGCGTGTCGCCCAGAACGACGCCCGCGCCGCCTGGGTGCGCTGGATGGTCATCGGCGGCTCCGGGCTCGCCGTCCTCATCCTGGTGACGGCAGCCCGCCTGCTGAACCAAGCATGGTCGCGCTCCTACAAGGCGGAGATCGCCCAACGCGATCTCGTCCTGCGCCTGCGCACCACCCTCGACAGCCTGAGCCAGGGCGTCGGCGTGTTTGGCCCGGACCGCAAGCTCAAGAACTGGAACCACTGCTTCCAGGTCCTGCTCGACCTGCCCAAGGCCATGGTCCGCCCCGGCACCGCCTACGGCACCTTCGTCGAGCACACGGCAGAGCCGGGCCGCCCCGCCCTGGAGACCGAGGAGCAGGTCCGACACGGCAGCCGCAAGGCCGGCGAGGCGGTCACCTACGAGCGCGAGCGCGCCGACAGCCACCACCTGGAGATCCGGCGCACCCCGATGCCGGACGGCGGGTTCGTGCTGACCATCTCCGACATGACCAAGCGTGCCCAGGCCGAGGGCGTGCTGCGGGAAGCCCAGAAGATGCAGGCCATCGGGCAACTAACCGGGGGCATCGCGCACGACTTCAACAACCTGCTGCAGGTCATCCTCGGGAACCTGGAGATTGTGCGCTCCAAGCTCGCCGACGACCCCAAGCTCCAGCAGAGGATCGAGCGCGCAGCCTGGGCGGCCCAGCGCGGGGCGACCCTGACCGGACAGCTCCTCGCCTTTGCCCGGAAGCAGCCCCTGGCCCCCTCGGCCATCGACCTTTCCGCCACCATGCCGGACCTCGTGCCGCTCCTGCGCCGCACGCTCGGCGAGCACATCGACGTGCGCTACGTCGAGACCGCAGGGCTCTGGCCCGCCATGGCCGATCCGGCACAGTTGGAAAGCGCAGTCCTCAACCTCGCCCTGAACGCCCGGGACGCGATGCCGGGCGGCGGGCGCCTCACCATCGAGCTGGGCAACAAGGTGCTGGATGAGGCGTATGCCCGCGACCACGCCGAGGTGACGCCGGGGGATTACGCCATGGTGGCTGTCTCGGACACGGGGCACGGCATGGCTCCGGACGTGGTGAAGCGGGTGTTCGAGCCCTTCTTCACGACCAAGCCCGACGGCAAGGGCACGGGGCTCGGCCTCGCCATGGTGTTCGGCTTCGTCAAGCAGTCCGGCGGACACGTGAAGGTTTACTCCGAGCCGGGGCAGGGCACGACGGTGAAGATCTACCTGCCGCGCGCCCTCATGGCCGTCTCCGCCGCTGCGACACGCTCCTCCGCCCCCATCGACCTGCCGCGCGGGTCGGCGACGGTGCTGGTGGTCGAGGACGAAGCGGCCGTGCGCGAGGTCGCCTGCGCCATCCTCTCAGACCTTGGCTACCGGGTTCTGGAGGCCCCCGACGGCGAGGAGGGCCTCCGGATGTTCGGGCTCCATGCGGCGCAGGTCGACCTGCTGCTGACCGACGTGGTGCTGCCAGGCAAGGTGCGCGGACGGGAGCTGTCCGAGAGCATCACCGCCATCCGCCCGGAGGTGAAAGTGATCTTCATGTCGGGCTACACCGAGAACTCCATCGTCCATCACGGTCGCCTCGACGACGGGGTGCAGCTCATCGGCAAGCCGTTCAAGCGCGAGCAACTCGCCCGCAAGGTCGCAGAGGTGCTCGGGCCGTCCGGTACGGCCGGCCACGAGATGCCCAACGTCGTGGAGCTGAGACCTCGACGTGATGGCTAGCCGGACGGCCTAAGCCCCTCGAAGGCGGACGAGGCCCACGGGCCGGGCTAGGCAGCCACTCGAAAGGCCAGCTGCAGAGCCGTGCGTCAGCCGGGCCAAGACCGCGGTCCCGTCCGTTCAGGACGCCCCGTGGGATGGCATGTCGATGCGCAGGCTGGCGACGTACCGCAGCCCCTCCGGAGCGAACGCGATCTCCGGCCCAGCATGGTCGTCGAGACCGCGACGGAGCAGCCGGGTCCCGAACCCCGACCGGGCGGGCGCCCGCACCGCCGGCCCGTTCCGCTCGATCCACGAGACGGTCAGGGCCGTGCCACCCTCCGCTTCGGTGATTGCCCAGGTGACCTCCACGCGTCCCGCATCGACGGACAGCGCCCCGTGCTTGGTGGCGTTGGTCGCCAACTCGTGCAGCGCAAGCGAGAGGGCCAGGGCTTGCTGCGGGCGCAGGTAGACCGTGGGTCCCGAGCGGACGATGCGTCCGCGCCCGTCGTCGAACGGCCTGACCGCCTCGGCGGAGAGGGTCCCCACGTCGGCCCCGTGCCAGCCTTCCTGGGTGAGGATGTTGTGCGTCGCCGAGAGGGCGAGCAGACGCGCCTCGAATGTCCGCCGCGGGTGGGCCGCTTCCTCGCCGATGCCGCGGAAACTCTGGACCGCCATCGATTGGACCGTCGCCAGCGTGTTCTTCACCCGGTGGTTCAGCTCGTCGATGAGGAGGCGCTGCGTCGCGTCCCGACGACGGATGCCGTCCGATGCGCCGGCAAGGGCGTCCGCGATGCATCGACCTTCCCGGACGATGGGGTCGGCGATGGGGGGCAGCGGCTCGCCGCGTCCCAGGGCCTCGGCGGCCGAGGCGAGGTTGCGCATGGGCCGCGCGATGCGGCCGGCAAGGAGCCAGGCCGCAAGGCCGGCGATGAGCGAGACGAGCCCGCCCGCCGCCAGGATGCCCCGCCTGAGCTCGTCGACGGAGGCCAGCGCCCGGACCGCGTCCTGGCGGACGACCACCCGCCAGCCCAGCCCCGGGTAGTCGCGATAGCCAGCCGTCGCAGCGGTGGCGCTGAGGTAGACCTTGCCGTCGTCGGGCCACGCGCCGATGCGGCCTACGCCGGCTTCCGCCGCGTCGGACCCGGGCGGAAGCGGCTTGCCCCGGAGCGCCTCCGGACCGAGGAGCACCGTCCCGTCCTTGCCCAGGATGATGATCTCGGAACCGGCACGGTGGCCCCTGAGGGAGCGCGCCAGGCCGCTCGCGAGTTCGCGCGCCCAGGTCCAGTCGAGATGGGCGACGACCACGCCCGCGAAGTTGCCCGCGCCGTCCCGGACGGGGGCGGCCACGTCGAGGAGCCGGAGCGGTTCGCGCGACTGGCGGGGAAGCTGCTTGGCGAGGAGAACCGCGTCGTGCAGGTCGCCGACGTAGGGCCCGTTCCGGCTGTCGCTGAAATAGCTTCGCCCCGAGACGTCCACGCCTTCCAGGAGCCCGAGGCTGGTGGCGACGACCCGTCCGGAGGCGTCGATCAGGCCGACGATGGAGTAGTTCGAATAGGTCTCCTGGATGCTCCTCAGGACGGCACGCTTGTCGGCGAGCGCGCCTGAGGGCGAGCGGAGGGTGTCGAGGGAGGCGGCGATCTGGATGTCACGCCAGCGCTCGAACATGCCTTGGTCGAGATTGGACGCCATGTGCCCGGCGACCTCAGCAAGCTGCGTCCCGACCTCCGCCTCCATGCGCCCCGTCGCGTAACGCGTCACGAAAGCCGCGAGGGCGATGGTCGCCGCCAGGGCGATACCCGCGAGCGAAAGCGCCAGCACCGCGCGGATCGACGGACCGCTCCCGGCAGGCCAGGTGACGACGGGGGCAGCGCCCGCTTGGGGCGGAGCGCCGGGCATGGCCGCCGTCAGTTCAGGGTTGCCTTGCAATCGAGTGTCTCCGCGAAGGCCCCCGGGCTTGGACCCTTCGCACGACGCATCTGACGAATGCATACGACAGGTCGTGGGGGAATGGCACATCGCCTCCGCGTCGCGGCGCAGGCAAACATCCGGATCCACACCTTCCGAAGTCAATGACTGCGAGACCGTGAAAACCCGCCCTTGCATCCATCCCGTCGCCGACCGGAATAAGCCGGCGGAGGATGCACCTTTGTCGGCTCCCATGGTTCGTCGGCTCGCACTTGGATCAAACGACGGACCTTAAGGCTACATTCCCGGGATACGGTATGCCGTTCCCGAGGCGGGGGCTTGAACGGGTGCCCGCGGATCGGAAGTCGCGACCCGAAGCAAGCACCGGCGATCTCGAAAAGTCGATTCCGTTGCCAATCGCCGGTCCGACAAGGTTCCTGCCTCCGGTCCCCTGTTCGTGCGATCCGGTAGGGAAATCGTTAGCCAAGAGTGCGTTCGGCAAACCTTTCGGGGTTGGCTCAAACTCGCGTTAGGCCTCGGCATGCCAGATACCAAGCAACGAAGAACCCTGCTTGCGAAAGGCCGTCGATGTCCATGCCGCTTCGTCTCGCGCGACGGCTTCGCTCCGCCCACACCTGGATCGCACTCGGCGTGCTCGCGCCTGTCGGCATGCTCGTCATCTCGGGCCTGATGCTGATGGACCTGCGGCGTGACGCCTGGGACAAGGCCGAGCAGACCTCCCGCAACCTTCTGCAGGTCATCGAGCGCGACATCGCCCGGAACGTCGAGGTCATCGACCTCACGCTCCAGGCCGTCCAGGACAACCTGCGGGCGCCTGGCCTGGCGCGACTCGACGCGACCATGCGCCAGCTCGTCCTGTTCGACCGCGCCGCGAGCGCGCGCGACCTCGGCGTGATGTTCGTCCTCGACGAGAACGGCGACGTCATCGAGGACCTCGCCGCCTCGCCCCCGCGCAAGGGCAACTACGCCGACCGTGACTACTTCCAGGCCCACAAGGCCAACCGCCATCTCGGGCTTTACGTCGGACGGCCTATCGTCTCGCGCCTGACCGGCGAGCGCATGGTCAACTTCAGTCGCCGTATCGACAAGCCCGATGGCTCCTTCGGCGGGTTGGTGCTGGGCAGCCTGAAGCTGACCTACTTCGGGCGCCTCTTCGACCAGATCGGTCTCGGCAACGAGGGTGCGATCAACCTCTACCTGAAGGACGGCACGCGCATCACCCGCCACCCCTTCCTGGAGGCCGACGTCGGCGTGAACATCGCCGGCTCCCGGACCTTCGACCGGTTCGCTCGCGAGGGAGCGGGTACGTTCGTCGAAACTTCCGTCCGTGACGGCGTGCGGCGGCTCTACACCTTCACCCGCGTCGGCGAGTTGCCGCTGATCCTGAACGTGGCACTCTCGGTCGACGAGGTGGAGGCCAGCTGGAGGGCCAAGGCCCTGGTGATAGGCACGGTCGTGCTGATCCTGTGCGGGCTGACGGTCGTCCTGTCGGTGCTGTTCGGGCGTGAGCTCCGCCGCCGTGCCGCGATGCAGGCCGAACTCGCGAGGCTCTCAGAGACCGACGCCCTGACCGGGCTGGCCAACCGCCGGCGCTTCGAGGAAGCGTACCGGCGAGCCTGCGCCGATGCAGGCCGCACGGGCAGGCCGCTCTCGCTGCTCGTCGTCGATGCGGACCACTTCAAGCGCTACAACGACCGCTATGGCCACGCGGTCGGCGACGAGGTGCTGAAGGGGCTCGCCCGGGGCCTGACCGCATGCGTGCACCGCCCCTCGGATCTCGTCTGCCGGGTCGGCGGCGAGGAGTTCGTTCTCCTGCTGCCCGACACGGACGAGGCCGGCGCCCTGCGCGTCGCGGGGGAAGTGCATGCCCAGGTCAGGACGCTGGCCGTCGCATCCGTCGGAATCGGTGCGGGTGCCGTCACGGTCAGCATCGGGCTGGCATCCGGTGTCGCCGATGCCGCCGACCTCCTTGCCCGCGCGGATGCGGCCCTCTACGAGGCCAAGGCGGGCGGTCGCAACCAGACCCGTTGCGCAGCGTCCGCCGTCGTGCGGTCCGGCGAAAGGCAGCCCTTGCGCGTCGTCGGGGGCTGAGCGAGCCCGGACCTTCTCACGACGCAAGTTCGCTGAGGTCCTCGCGGCGGGCCGTCGTCGCCGCGGCCGCCTCGGCATTGAGCTCGCGTTTGGCCATGAGCCAGAACTCCACGTCGAATCCATCCGGCCGATGGTTGCAGTCCCAGATGTCGTAGGCACGTTCCCGAATGCGTTCGAAGGTGATCCCGTCGTCTGGCATGGTCGGAAAGCTCCGATCATTGGGCCGGTCGTATCCATCGAACCTCGCGTAACGGGCCAGGGTCCGCTCCTCGACAGGCTTCGACGTCGCATCCCGGATCGCCCGGTCACCGGCCCGATGGGTGGAAAGGCGGGCGTCCGCTTGCCTCGCGAGAGCGCCCGAGCAGCGCCCGAACGCACATGTCCCCGCTCGGGACGATGCCGCGACGCGTCGCTTGACGGCCGGATTGTCCGCCACATCTACGTCGCGGACCGCGGGGACCCTCGTACCGGCGGTGACGGGTCGCGTGAAGCGACAGGACGGTTCCGAAGGCAAGGATAGGCAAGTCAGCACCCACCGACCAGGCGCGGTCGTGGGCGTCACAGGGAAGGCGCCAGACGTTGAGTTCCACGGTATTCCAAGCGAAGTGCGGGTCGTTTCCCGATGGCGGCGAAACAGGGTCGCTCCTGCGCGAACAGGATTGGAGCCGAACGCCCCTCGGCCCCCCGGGCGATTGGCCCCAGTCCTTGCTCACCCTGGTCCGGGTGATGCTCGGTTCCGGCCAGCCCATGTTCGTCGCCTGGGGGCCGGAGCGCACGCTCCTCTACAACGACGGCTACTCCGAGATGCTCGGGACCCGGCATCCGGCCGCACTCTCGCGGCCCTTCTTCGAGGTCTGACCAGAAGTCATCGAGACGGTCGGCGGACTGATGGACCGCGTGTTCGCCGGCGAGCCGATCCACATGGATGACCTCACCCTGACGCTCCACAGGAACGGCTATCCCGAGGAGACCCACTTCTCGTTCTCGTACACCCCGGTGCCGGACAAGGGCGGCGGCATCGCCGGCCTGTTCTGCGCCTGCACCGAGACGACCGACCGGGTTATCGGCGAACGCCGTCAGGTCGCCAAGGCGAAGCGCGAGCGCGACCGCCTGTTCGAGGCGAGCCGCGACCTGTTCGGGGTTGCCACCTTCGAGGGCTACCTGACGTCGATCAACCCGGCTTGGTCGCGCCAGCTCGGACGTCCGGAAGCGGACCTGCTGGCAAGGCCCTTCTCGGAGATCATCCATCCGGACGACCTCACGCTGACCGGCGAGGTCGTCGCTACGCTCCGAAGCGGCCAGGCCGTGCACCAGTTCCATGTCCGGCTCTTGAGGTCGGACGGCACGGCCATTCCCTTCGCCTGGTCCGCCGTTCCAGAAGCGGACGCGGAAGGCAGCAGCTTCTACACAGTCGGGCGCGACGTCACCGAAGACCTGCGTCGCGAGGAGGCCCTGCGCCAAGGACACAAGATGGAGGCCCTGCGACAGCTCACGGGCGGCCTGGCGCACGACTTCAACAACCTCCTCCAAGCCGCCCTGGGAAGCTTCGACCTGATCCTGCGCAAGCCCGACGACGCGCCGCGCGTCGCACGCCTGGCTCGGAACGGCCTGCAGGCAGCGGAGCGCGGAGCCAAGCTCACCGCCCAGTTGCTGGCCTTCTCGCGTGCGCAGAAGCTTGAGCTGCGACCCACGAACGTCACGAGCCTAGTCGCGGGCCTGACCGAGATCCTCCAGACCTCCGCCGGCCCCCTCGTCCGTCTGACCCTAGACAGCGGCCCCGAGGATCTCGGCGTGCTGACCGATCCGACCCAGCTTGAGATGGCGCTGCTGAACCTCGCCATCAACGCGCGCGATGCCATGCCGGACGGAGGCGACCTCATCGTCGCCGTAACCGAGCGCAAGGTCGCCGAGGACCACGACCTGCCGCCCGGCATGTACGTCGAGATTAGCGTCGCCGACACGGGGACAGGCATGACGACGGCCGTCGCCGCCCGTGCCTTCGAGCCATTCTTCACCACCAAGGGCGTCGGCCAGGGCACAGGTCTGGGCCTGAGCCAGGTCTATGCCATGGCAAGGCAGGCCGGAGGCACCGCACGGATCGAACGGGATCTCCCGCGAGGCACCACCATCGTCCTCAGCCTCCCGTTCGTTCCGGTGAAGGCCGGGGTTGATGCCGCCGCCGGTGACCAAGCTCCTTCGGCATCCTATGCCGCCCAAAAGGTCCTCTTGGTGGACGACGACCCGGATGTGCGGCTGTTCCTCACCGTATCTCTGGAGACCCTCGGCTTCCAGGTGACGGCCGCAGAGGATGCCCAACAGGGCCTCTCGATGCTGGAGGAGGTCGATCCGGACCTTCTCTTGCTCGACTTCGCGATGCCGGGAATGACCGGTGCACAGATGGCGGAGGTCGTGCGGAGGCAGCGTCCGACGCTGCCCATCATCTTCGCGAGCGGCTATTCCGAGACGGACGCCATCGAGAAGGCCGTCGGTCCGTCCGCGGTCCTGCTGCGAAAGCCGTTCGGCGTCGCGGACCTGGAAACGGTATTGCGTTCCACCCTTGGGGGACGCTGACGGCTCCTGTGCTTCGAGGACGGCATGCCACCGTGCCCATCAGCTTGTGGAAGCCGTAGGTCGTGCCCAACGTGTCCGACGGCCGGTCGGATGTGCCGCAAGGCTCCGTTCGTCCCAGGTCCGATGCATCCGGAATCCGAAAACCGGCCTTCGATGTGACCGAAAGGACACATAAGTCCCGGGACGTCCCCGAAGAACCACGTTAGGTTTCCGCATCCGGTCCCTTCGAGCAGGGGACGATGTCACGGCACCGAGGCAGGCTCGATGGGAAAGGTCGAAGCGTCACCGGGGGCTTACTGCGCGCCTTCCTGGACCGCAAAGCACCTGCGATTGGCCATCGAGGCCGCCGGGGTCGCCCTTTGGTCCTGGAATGTCGACGACGATACCTTTTCCATGGACGCCCGCGGCTTCGGGCTATGGGGCCTTGCCCCGAGCCCCCACGTGACCTTCGAGGACCTCTCCTCGCGCATCCATCCGGCCGACCGGGACCGGGTCAGGGCGGCCTTCTCGGCGACGCGCGCCATCCTCGGTCCCTATGAGACCGACTTCCGCATCATGGATGGCAACGAGGTCCGATGGATCTCCGCCCGGGGTCAGGGCGACGACCAGGGCATCGTCGGAGCGGTGATGTTCGGTGTCTTCCTCGATGCGACCGGACGCAAGCAGGCCGAGGAGGGCCACGAGCTCCTCGCCGGCGAGATGAGCCATCGGGTCAAGAACCTGCTGGCCATCGCCACGGCCCTGACCGCCATCACGTCCCGCTCGACCACCACCACCGTCGACATGGCCCGCGAGTTGACCCAGCGGCTCACCGCTCTGGGCCGGGCCCACGACCTCGTCCGGCCGCTCCCCGGCGGAGAGGGCAAGGCCGCGCTGCTTGGCGACCTCCTCGCCATCCTGCTGGCACCCTACGACGACATGGGCGCCTTCAGCGGCCGCATCCGCGTCTCGGTCCCGCGCATGGGCGTCGGCGAGGCGGCGGCCACGACGCTGGCCCTCGTCGTGCACGAACTGGCGACGAACTCCCTGAAGTACGGCGCCCTCTCGGTTCCGACCGGTACGCTGGATGTCTCGTCTCCCACCCACGAGGACGTGGTGGTGATTTCCTGGACGGAGCGCGGAGGTCCCCCGGTGACCGCGCCGACCGTTCCCGGAGGGTACGGGAGCAAGTTGCTCAAGCGGGCGATGACCCAGCAGCTGGACGGGTCCATCGAGCGCGAGTGGGACCCGGACGGCGTCGTGGTCATCCTCCGGATGAACAAGGCTTTCCTCGTGACGTGACGGGCCGGTGCCGTTTCCCTGCCCCGTGTCCCATCGATCCGGACGGCCGATGGGATCAGAGTATCGCCTCAGGTCCGGTGTCGGCCCTGAGCCGGACGTAGCCTACCCGTGCGGCTTGAACACGACCTTGGTGCAGTTGTCCTTCTTGTCCCGGAACATGTCGTACAGAGCCGGGCCGTCCTCCAAGTTGGTGGAGCGGTGGCTGATGATGAAGGACGGGTCGATGTCGCCGTTCTGGATGCGCTCCATCAGCGGCTTCATGTAACGCACCATGTGGGTCTGGCCGGTCTTCAGGGTCAGGCCCTTGTTCATCAGGATGCCGAGGGCAACTGGACCGACCGGCCCCGCGAACACGCCCGGCATCGAGACGTTGCCGCCGGGACGGCAGGCCAGGATCGCCTGGTTCAGGGCGAAGGGGCGTTCCAGGCTGACGGTGTGCTCCATGATGGCGGAGGACACCTTCTGCAGGGTGGTGTCGGCGCCGTGGGACTCCATACCGACCGCCTCGATGACCGAGTCCGGGCCGAGGCCGTGGGTCATCTCCATCAGCGTGTCCTGGATGTTCTCCTTGGACAGGTCGATGGTCTCGGCGCCCGCTTCCCGCGCCAGGGCGAGGCGCTCGGGAACGCTGTCGATGGCAATGACGCGCTTGGCGCCCAGCATCAGGCAGCACTTGACGGCGAGCACGCCGACCGGGCCGCAACCCCAGATTGCTACGGTGTCCTCCGGACCGATGTCGCAATGCTCGGCGGCTTGGTAGGCGGTCGGGAAGATGTCGCTGAGGAACAGGACCTGCTCGTCGGTGAGACCCTCGGGCACCACAATGGGGCCGACGTCGGCATAGGGCACTCGCAGGTACTCGGCTTGGCCGCCGGCGAACCCTCCGGTGATGTGCGAGAAGCCGAACAACCCGGCTAGCGGGTAACCGTAGGTCTCCGCCTGGAGCTTGCCATTGGGGTTGGTACGCTCGCAGCAGCTCCAGTTGCCCCACTTGCACTGGCGGCACTCGCCGCAGCAGATGGTGAAAGGCACCACGATGCGGTCGCCGACCTTGAGCTTCTGGTTGTCGCGTCCGACCTCGATGACTTCGCCCATGGTCTCGTGGCCGAGGACGTCGCCGCACTCCATCGTGGGCATGAAGCCGCCCATGAGGTGGAGGTCAGAGCCGCAGATCGCGCAGGCGGTCACCTTGATGATGACATCTCGCCCATGCTCGATCTTCGGATCGGGTACAGTCTCGCAGGAGATCTTGCCCCGGCTCTGCCACGTGAGTGCTTTCATCCTGTCGACGCTCCTGGTTCGAGGTGTGTCGGCACGGATGACCCGCTACCGCTTCCACCAGGAGGTAATGTCCGTCACGCGGGCGTGATCCGGCGAACGAGGAATTTACTTCCACGCTGACCGTGCAGCGGGGGGGATCGGGTTGGCTGAAAAGCGAACCACAATGGTGTCTTTCCCCGTCTCCGTAGGATGTTATCTATGGCGTCTTCGGGCGCGGGAGGTGCCGGCGTGCCATCGTCATCCCGTCAGACCGCTTCGTAGACGAAGCGCCGGCCATCGGAGGCATGGTCTGCCAGACCTGCCAGGCCATGTGTCATGTCCCGCTCTCCAGCAGCCCATCGGTCCTGGATTGAGGACGGCGAGAAGTCGAAGCTCTTCGCTGAAAGTTGGTCGGCAGCCGCCTTGTAGACGGTATGAAGGAACGTCACGGTCGGCCCGTTCGGCTCCAACCTCCGTCTCAGCTCGTACTCCCGCTCAAGGGCCGAGATGGCCCGGCGGCCCGCACTGGCGAAGATGAGGTCGTTGGCCCGTTCCAGCACGGCATCGAGCGAGCCTGGGCGGGGCGCCTGCAGGTTGAAGAGGTCCGAGGCGATGCAGAGGAGGTCGCGTTTCGGCTCGTCCGCGAAGATTGGGTCAAGAGGCAGGTTGTTGGTGTATCCGAGGTCGCATAGCAGCCGTCCATCGATCTCAACCGGTGGGAAGGCCGGGAGAAGCGAGGTGCTGGCGAGGACATGCTCGGCACGCACCGTCCCGTGCGCGGTGTCGAAGTACACCTCCTCGCCCGACGCGACATCGACGCAGCCTATCGTCACGCGGATGTCGCCCCGATTGAGCCGCTCGAAGTCGACGTACCGGTTGATGCTGGCCAGCAGTGGCGCATGATCGAACATCGCGACGTCGTTCGGCACCCCGGGCAAGGCCGACCACAGGCCGGGCCAGCGATGCTGGAAGATGTTGGGCCGTCCCCACATGAGCGTCAGGACGGCATGCAGGCCATTATAGACCTGCCGCGGCTTCAGCATACCGGAGACGCTGGGGGCGGTGTGCTGGGTCGCCTCGCTCCAGAACCGGCGAAGCTGGGAGACGCGGTCCTCGGGAGCGTTCCCGGCGACGATGGCGGCCGTGACCGCCCCCATCGAGGCGCCCACGATCCAACCCGGACGGATGCCGCGCTCGTGCAGGACCTCGTACACGCCCGCATGATAGGCGCCGAGCGCATTGCCCCCGCTCAGGACCAAGGCGACGTCGCCCCTGTCCGACGGGGCCGTCGCATCCGGGTAACGGCTGACCGCATCGCTCGTGGATGCATCGTACGGTCCGACGCTGGTTTCGTGGACCGCCGGACCGTGATCGTTCGGGTTCGATGACAAGCGCGATTAAGCCTTGAGGTTCGTGAAACGGCACGTCCGGGCGGGTAATGAAGGTCAGGCAGGCGCATTCGGCTTCGATGACCTCGAAGCCGAGACGCCTCGGGCCCGGCATTGTTCCGCGATGCCGTCGGGGGCGTCCGAGCATCGGAGGTGTTTCGCCGTTCTTCTCCGGAATGGCTTCGTCTTGCGGCGGTCGGATCGTTCGAGCCAGCCTCGCCGTCCGATGTCAGCCCTGAAGGCAACGTCGGACATCCCGCAGGACCGCCAGGGCATCCATGTCGACCCAGAGTCCTTGGACGGCCTCGGACGCGTCGAAGCCGGTCCTCGCCAGGAGCATGACGGTGAGGGCCTGGGCGGAGGTGGAGGTCTCCGCCTCGGCGATGCAGGCGGACACCTCCGCAAGGCAGTCGGCCCGTCTACGATGCGTCAGTCTTCGAGACCTCATGGTCATTGATCGGCTCCCGCCGAACAATGCCGGCCCAAGTCCTTACCATCGCGGGACCGCCAGTTGTGTAAAAGGATACAGTTCGTTGGCTCGTCGTGTGTTATATGATTACGGTCTGACGAACCGGCATTCTGAAACGGCCTCTCGCGTGACCCTCCCGGTAGGCATGGGCCCGAGCCAAGAGGAAGGGCTAGCGCATGTCGAACCGACGGGAACTCTACCAGAGCCCGAGCGGCGACACCTGGCACCTCGGCCGTGAGCCGACGAACGGTCGCGCCTTCGTCATCCACCAGCCCAACGGCCCCTCCGGGGGACAGCTTCGTCATATCGAGCTCGGAGCCTTCCTGAGCGATGGTTCAGGTAAGCCTGAGCAGCAAGCCCTGCTTCGCCTCATCGGAACGCTGGTCGATAGGCCCCCCTACGCCGAACGTGGCGGCGAACCGACACCCTCCACGATCCCATCGGCGACGTCCTGAGGCCGTCTGGCATCGTCATCGATGGGATTTGAGCAAGGCAAGGCGTACCATCCCTACCGCGAACGGATTGGCAGCCTCCCAAGGGGACCCTGACCCGCTTGCGGGCGACGTCGTGGTGATACTTGAGCGGTCCCTATTCGCCCGAGAGGACGAGCCGGAGGGAGCGCGCGAGCTCATCGCGTCGATAAGGCTTGTTCAGGACCGGGAGTTCGCCCTTTCCGATGACCTGGCCCTCGTCGAGGTTAGCGACGTAGCCGGAGGTCAGCAGGACCTTCAAGCCGGGACGCAGGCGCTGCGCCTCGACCGCGAGTTGCGAGCCGTTCATCCCACCGGGCATCACCACGTCGGAGAACAGGATGTCGATGCGCTCGACGCCTCTGAGGTGGTCCAGCGCTTCCGCGGCATTGCGGGCGACCACGACCCTGTAGCGCAACTCCTCCAGGCTCTCGACCGCCATGCCGAGCACCCCCTCGTCATCCTCCACCAGGAGCACGGTGTCGCCTTCGACGGCGCGGCGCAGGGGAAGTACGCTCGCAGGGCCGGTGCCGACTTCCTCCCCGGCCGCATCGGCGGAACGGGGGATGCGGATGCGGAACGTTGTGCCTGCTCCGACCTCGGACTGGATGTCGACGTAGCCACCGGCGCTGCGGGTGAAGCCATAGACCTGGGACAGGCCCAGACCGGTTCCCTTGCCGACTTCCTTCGTCGTGAAGAACGGCTCGAAGATGCGGGCGAGCAAGTCCGCCGGGATGCCGCTGCCGAGGTCGGAGACGGAGACTTCGACATAGTCTCCGGGTGGCACGCCCTTGTCCGCGACGGCAGCTGTGTCGAGGCGGACGTTGCGGCTTCGCACCGCGATGCGCGCCACACGATCGCCACCCTCCATCGCATCACGGGCGTTGACCACCAGGTTCAGTACGGCCGCCTCGAATTGGGACGGGTCGATGCGGATGGGGTCGATGGCGGGATCGAGATCGAAGACCATCTCGATGGCGCCGCCGGCGGCCCTCTCGGCCAAGGGCCGGAAGTCGAGGAGGAGACGGTTCGGGTTGAGGGTCTGGGGCCGCAGCATCTGGCGGCGGGAAAAGGCCAGGAGCTGTTGGGTGAGCTGCTCGCCCCTGCGCGCGGCCCCCATGGCAGCCTCGGCCAGGCGCACGACCCGCTCGGTGTTCTCCGGCTTGCGGATTACCATGTCGAGACCGCCGACGATGACAGTTAGCAGGTTGTTGAAGTCGTGCGCCACGCCCCCGGTCAACTGCCCGATGGCCTCCATCTTCTGGGCCTGCCGCAGGGCATCCTCGGTCACGCGTTGATCGGACCGGTCAAGGACGATGCCCGCCATGCGCACCGGCAGCCCGTTACGGTCATATTCCGCCCGGCCCTTCGCGGCGATCCATCGGACGGCGCCATCTGGGCGTAGGATGCGGCACTCGATGTCGAGGAGGCCGGTCTCCACCGCTCGCGCGAAAGCTGCCTCCACGAGGGGCCGGTCCTCCGGGACGGCATGGCCGAGAAGGTCGGCGCGTCCCCAGGAGGCCACCGGCTTGTCGTAGCCGAAGATCGCGTCGTAGCGCCCGGAACGCCGAGCGGTGTCGTTCACGAGATCGAGGTCCCAAGAGCCCATGCCAGCGGAATCGAGCGCGAAGGCCAGCGTCTCGCGCGCCGCTTCCACCTCTCGCGTGCGCTCCTCGACGCGACGCTCCAGCGTTTCGTTGGCGATCCTGAGACGCTCCTGCGCCTGCTCGCGTTCGAGGATGTGCCCGCGTGCCTGGTACTGGCGGCGCCGCACGCGCAAGGCGGACGCGACCGCGCTCGCCAGCGTCTCGGCGTTGATCGGCCGCTCCAGCAAGACGACGTTGCCAAGGCGCTCGATGATGGCGGCGGCGCGCGCGGGCCGACGTCCGACTTGGCGGGTCGCCAGCATGACGAAGGGGAAATCGGACCACGGCGGTTGATGGTCGACCCACTCGTTCAGTGTGGCCGTATCGGCCTCGACCAGGGCCTCCTCGGTGACGATGGCGGCGGCCGCGCCATTTGCGAGTTCGCCGACCCAGGTCGCGACATCCGGGCAGATGCGGACGGGAGTGCTCGCCTTGGCGAGCAACTGCTCGATGACCCCCGCGTCGCGCCCGCGCGGCGCCAGGATCAGGACCCGGTTCTCGGTGTCCGCCAAGGCTAAGGGCATCTTGCGCTTGCGCCGGGCGCCGTGGGGGTGTCGGCTTTCAGCATGGCGACCTTTCCGCCGTAGGCGGGCAACCCGGTGAGAACGCCCTGGAAGTCGGTCAGAGCCTCGCCGACCTGCAGGCCCGTGCCCGAGATCATAAGTTCGCGGATGGTGCGCTCATGTGCATTCACCCGGCTCTTCACCACGGACAAGGCGGTCCGGACCGCGCCTTCGGCCTCGAAGTACCGGAACAGCACGATGCCGTCGCTGAGGTAGCTCAGGTCGACGTCGCTGCGGACCTCGCCGATGACCCCGTGCTGCCCAAGGACAAGGACGGTCGTCACCCCCTTCTGGTTGAGGTAGCTCAGCAGCTCGTGCATCTGCAGGACGAGGTACTGCTCGTCCGGCATGGCGTGGACGTAGGCGTTGAGGCTGTCGATGGCCACGAAGGTCGAGCCATGGTCCTCGACGGCCTCGCGGGCCCGGCAGGCGAACTCGCCCGGCGAGATCTCGGCCGGGTCGATCTGCATGAGGTTGAGTGCGCCGGTCTTGACGTACGGCCGCAGGTCCATGCCGAGGAGTGCGGACCTGGCGAGCAAGGTCGCCTTGCCCTCGTCGAACAGGAAATAGGTCGCGCGTGCGCCCCGCTCCAGCGCCGCGAGCAGGCAGCGGACGGCGGTGGTCGTCTTGCCGGAGCCGGACGGGCCCATGAGCAGGGTGTTGGTACCCTGCACGAGGCCGCCGCCGAGCAGCAGGTCGAGTTCGGGAAGACCGGTCGAGGTTGTGACCGGCTCGAAGTCCGCGCCGTGCTCGGCCGCGATGAGCCGGGGGAAGACGGTGACGCCACCGGTGTCGAGCGCAAGATCGTGGAAGCCGCCCCGAAACTTTACGCCACGCATCTTGGCCACACGGATGCGCCGACGCTCGGACCCGAACTCGCGCTCCATCTGCTCCAAGACAAGCACGCCATGCGCGATGCTGTGAAGCTGGACGTCCGCCGTGTTGTCGTCGAGCATCAGCACCGTGCAGCGACGCGAAGCGAAGAACTGCTTCAGGGCCAGGATCTGGCGCCGGTACCGCAGCGGGTTCTGGGCGAGAAGGCGGAGCTCGGAGAGGCTGTCGAACACCACGCGGGTTGGCTTGAGCGCGTCGACGCGCTCCATGACTTCGCGCACGGTCTCGCCGAGTTCGACCTCGGACGGGTGCAGGATGGATTGCTCGCTGTCAGGGTCGAGGCCGAGCTCGTTGACAAGCTCATAGACCTCGATGCCGTCCAGGCTCCAGCCATGAGACGCGGCACCGGCGTGGAGTTCGTCGGCGCTCTCCGACAGGGTGACGTAGAGCCCTTTCTCGCCCTGGCTGACGCCTTCGAGCAGGAACTGCAGCGAGAGGGTCGTCTTGCCGGTGCCGGGCGTGCCCTCGACCAGGAAGAGCCGTCCCCGGGTCAGGCCACCCGAAAGGATGTCGTCGAGGCCAGGAATACCCGTGGACACGACGTTGCGGCAACCGGTCGGGGCGGGGCTTGGACTCTCGTCAGGCATGGGCACCATGATAGGGGATGGACCTGTCCCGAAGCCATCCGCGAGGGGAATGGCCTACGGGCGTCCGAAAGGACATTCATGGTTCAACGCAGCGTGTCGCGATAGGTCCCCAAGGATCTCCGCACGGGCATCGCCCAGGGCCCCGTCCCATGAACGAGATCATTGCGTCCCAGGCCTATCGGACCAGCCAGATCCCGACATAGGACAAGGCTGCTGAGTAGATGGGATGGCTGTCCTCGTTTGTCACGAGGACCGACATGGCATGGTGCTCGCCGTCCGCCGGCACCTCGTGGACGGCGATCTCGGGCAGGATCCTCTTGGCGTGCCGCACGGCTTCCTCGGGACCGGAAAATTCCGTCCCTTCGATGTCGTGCTCGGTGTGACCGTCGTGGATGTCGAAGAAATACCGAGGCATGTGACGCTCCACGCATCATGAGGCGGGAGCGCACAGGTCTCGCAGGCGCGGAAGGCCATGGATGGAACCGCGATGGTCGAACGATGGGCGACGGGGCTCCGGCTTGCCATGACATAGGTTGCACGGCCTGGCACCCGACCGTGACGGTCGGGTACTCGACCGTTCGTGCGTGGTGGGGCGAAGGCTGTCCGTGCCGAAGGCTGCACGGTTCCCGGTCAGGGAGGCATCGGACTGGTCTACCGTTCCAGGATGCGCTTGCGCCGTTGCCACGTGGCGGCTTTCCGCAGGACGCGCGAGAGCTGTTCGACCGAGTAGGGCTTGTGCAGCAGCTCGAAACCATAGGTGCCGTTCTGCGCCAGCACGTGGCTGTAGCCGGAGGTCAGGACCACCGGAAGGCCCGGATGCCGACGGCGGATCTCCTGGGCGAGGTCGACGCCGTTCATGCCCGGCATCACCACGTCCGAGAACACCACGTCGAAGCGGTCCGCGTCCTCGGCCAGTCGGGTGAGGGCCTCGTCGGCGCCGGCCGCCCAGGTCGCCCGGTAGCCGAGCTCGGCCAGGGTCTGGGTGGCGAAGGTGCCGACGTCGACGTTGTCCTCGACCACGAGCACGCAGGTTCCATGGCCATCCACCAACGGTTCGGGCTCGCCGACGTCCGCTGCCTGCCCCTTCTCATGCACACGCGGAAGATAGAGGGTGAAGGTGGTGCCGCGGCCCTCCTCGCTCTCGACGGTGACCTCGCCTCCCGACTGCTTGGCGAAGCCGAAGACCTGGCTCAGGCCGAGGCCCGTGCCCTCGCCCACGCCCTTGGTGGTGTAGAACGGCTCGAAGATCTGTTCGAGCTTGCCGGCCGGGATGCCGCAGCCGGTGTCGGTGACCGAGACCGCGACGAAGGCGCCCCTGACGGCGGGCTGCCGGCGCACGGCGGGCATGAGCTCGACCGGACGCACGCCGATGACGAGCCGGCCTTCCCCGCCCATGGCATCGCGGGCGTTGACGGCCATGTTCACGAGGGCCGTGTCGAACTGGCTCGGGTCGGCGTCGACGAGGCATGTCTCCTCCGACAGGTCGGTGGTGATCCCGATGCGCGAGCCGGTCAGCGTGCCCATCATCTCGCCGATAGCCCGGACGCTGTCGCCGACGGCGAACACCTCGGGCTTCAGCGCCTGTCGACGGGCGAAGGCCAGCAACTGTCCCGTGAGCCTGGCGGCACGGTCGACCGTGTCGGAGATCGCGCCGATGTAGCGCTGGCGACGTTCCTCCGCGAGATCCGGTCGCTTCAGCAGGTCCGTGGAGGACTTGATGACGGTCAGCAGGTTGTTGAAGTCGTGCGCGACGCCTCCGGTCAACTGGCCGACCGCCTCCATCTTCTGCGCCTGGCGGAGCTGCTCCTGCATTCCGAGAAGCTCGGCCGCCGCGGATTTCTCGCGGGTCACGTCACGGCCGCTGGCATAGATGAGCCCGCCCTCCGGCGCCGCGACCCAGGCGATCCAACGGTCGCTACCATCCTTGTGGAGGTTACGCGTTTCATAGGCCGGAATGGCCTGCGTCGCGCTGTCCGCCAGGACCTTCTCGCTCGCGGCCTGATGGTCGGGATGGTTGAAGTCGAGGTGGCTCCGTCCGATGACCTCCTCGGGCTGCCAGCCAAGGATGGCGTGCCATGCCTGGTTCGCCGCGCGGATGATCCCCGACCCATCCACCACCGCCTGGAGATCCTGTGAGTTCCTCCAGGCCAGGTCGCGCCGGACCGCGCTCATCGCGACGCGTCGGTGCGCGTCGAGGTGGAACGCGATGAGATCGGCGAACAGCTTGAACATGCCGACCACCTCCGGCCTGCTCACCTGCGCCGGCTTCGGGTCGATGGCGCACAGGGTCCCGAAGAACGTGCCGTCCGGCATCACGATGGGCATCGAGACGTAGCTCTGGAATTCGTAGAGCGCCGGGGTGAGATGCCCGCAATACGCCTCGTCCGCTGCCACGTGGTCGATCATCACGGCGGTTCGCGATTGCCGGATCTCATGGCAGATCGTGGTGGCGACCTTCAGCTCGCCGCCCGGCTGGAGCCCGAAGGCGATGTCGTCGCGGACGGCGCAGGCGACCCAGCGATGTTCCGTGACACGGGCGACGGCCGCGAACCCCATGCCGGTCGTGCGGCAGACGACGTCGAGGAGGGTCGGGATCGCCTCGATGCTCGCGATGTCCACGAGGTCGGCGGCGAAATCGTGGGCCCGCATCGGCCTGCCTTCGGTGTTACTCATGACGCGGTCGCGTCCTCGGCGTGCGAAGCGCTGTGGCGGTTCGCGGCTTCCCTACGCGGGGAAACGAAGCGAAAACCGGCATTCGATGCCTCACCCCCGATGACGAAGGGGCCGGACCATGCCCGTTCCCCGAGGATGGTGTGGATCTCGCCCGGGCCGGAAATGGTGGTGGGATCGCGAACGGCCATATCCGGTCATAGCGTGTCCTAAGGTGGCTTGCACCTTGGTTGCGCGCGTTCGAAAGCCTGCGCGCCAAGCGAGCGGAGAGGCCCCTGCTTGGCACCTCGCGGCCGGTCCGACGGCGACACGGACGCTCTCGCCACGAGGGGCCGCTGTCCGTGCCCCGGCCCTCTTGCGCGCCGAAGCGGAAGTACGCGCCCCGGATTGCGGCGATGCATTCCACGTGTCGGGATGCACCCGAAGTCACCGACGCAAGCGGCCGTCCGGTACGTAACCGAAGTTTCTGCCGAGGCCGATTCAGTACGTCTTGAGGGCCTGGGTCCGGTCGTCTTGGAACCCTGAAGAAGCCTACCGATGTATTTTCACGTCGAGGTTAGCCTCCTCGATGTGAATTACCCATGGGGCCACGAAAATGATGTCTTGAAGCGCGGAAGCGTTCTCGGATACTCGCTGTATCGAGCGGTTTTCTTCTTCCACGTGAGTGAAAAACTCGCCTTTCACCGAGGGTCCACCGCCCTGAATGATGCAAGCCCGTCGCTCCGCGAACCCTTTGGTTCGCAAGCTCGAAGCCTTCACCTCCTTGTCCGAGGTCGAATGCGTCGCGCTTGAGGCGCTGGGCGCATCGAGCGAGACCGTGCCGTCCGGTACGGACCTGGTTCTGGAGGGCGACAAGCCCCGGGGCATCCTCCTGGTCCTGGAAGGCATGGCGTACCGCTACAAGATGCGCGTGGGTGGGGCGCGCCAGATCGTAGCCTACTTGGTGCCCGGGGATCTCGGCGATCTCGATGCAGGGCTCCTCGACCGGATGGACCATGGCATCGCCACGTTCTCGGCCTGCAGGGTGACATGGATCGAGCCGGCGCTGCTTACAGGCATTCGGCGAAGCCATCCTAAAATTGATCGCACCTTGCGCCTGGGTACGCTCGTGGACGAGGCGACCTTGCGGGAATGGGTCATGAACGTCGGCTGCCGCACGGCCGTCGAGCGGTTGGCGCACCTGTTCTGCGAGCTTTTCCTTCGCATGGACGTCGTCGGGTTGGTCACGGGGAACGGGTATGCGTTGCCCGTCAACCAGGCGGAACTCGGTGACACGACCGGGTTGAGCAACGTGCACGTCAATCGCTCGCTGCAGGAACTCAGGCGGCGGGGCTTGATCCATCTCGGCGGCAAGACGCTGACCATCCTCGACATGCCTGCGCTCCGGGCACTGGCCGAGTTCAAGCCCGACTATTTGCATTTGAGCCGGCATCGGGCCGGGTTGCCCTTCGTGTCCGTGGCCGTCCCCTGACGTCCCTATCCGCGGCGACGGTCCGGATGCTCGCCGACGCCTCTGTCGATGGGCTCAGGCTCCGTTTCCAACGGATGGTTCGATTGAGTCTACGCGTGTTTGGCAAGCGATGGGACCATCGCGGTAAGCCGAAGCCCTGACGTCCGACGTACCCACAGGCGAACGGTGGTGGTCGGGTGGGTCGGCTTTCCCGGGACATCGCCGGTGCCGTGTCGAACCGCAGCGGCACGGCGTCCCGGGCTCGACGTTCATCAGAGCTGACGCTTGGCTCGCTGGCTTCCGAGAACCAAGGCTGCCGTGGCAGCCAAGCCGACCGCAATCGCCGTCGTTGTCAGCGGATGAAGCGTGGCGCGGGTGTAGGCGCTCGTGCGCATGACGTAGATCGGCGCATCCCCGCGCTCCTTACCGGCATCGACGGGAGCATGGAGGGCCCCCGTGGGGTTCCGCGGAGCCTCCGAGCGCTTCTGCAGGGCGATGATGGCGGGCGCGAGCTCATCGTAGGCGCCGGGCACGAACTCCTTGCCCATCACGAACATCTTGCCGCCGCCACCCACGAAGATGTCGCGCTGCGGGTGCACGGCGGCGTGCAGGATGGCGTTGGCGACCTCGGCCGGCGGGTAGATCGGTGGTGGCAGCGTCGGCTCCCGGTCCATGTAGTTGCGAGCCCGGTTCGGTAGCGGCGTGTCGATGGAAGCGGGCTTGACCAGGGTGACAGAGACCGGGGCGCCCTCGGCGATCAGCTCCATGCGCAAGGTGTCGGTGAACCCCTTCACCGCGTGCTTCGAGGTGGCGTAGAGCCCCTGGAAGGGAAAGGCGAGATCGGAGGCGACGCTGCCGACGTTGATGAGGGCGCCCCCGTGCTTGCGCAACTCCTCGACCGCCACCAGGGAGCCGTTCACCGTACCCCAGAGGTTGGTCTGGATCAGGCGCTCGTGGTCGGCGTAGTCGATCTCGCTCAAGGGACCGTAGACAGTCAGGCCGGCGACGTTGACCCAGGTGTCGAAGCCGCCGAAGCTCGCCCGTGCCTCGTCCGCAATCGCCTGGACGTCCTCGCGCCGACCGACATCGGCGACGACGTAAGCTGCCCTGGGACCGAGTTCGGCTGCGACCTCGGCCAGCACGTCGCCGCTGCGGGCAGCAAGCACGACACGGGCGCCGCGCTTGGCGGCCATGCGAGCGGTCGCCAGCCCGATGCCGCTCGACGCGCCGGTGATGACGATGACCTGCTCGTGCAGCGGCTTGTGTCTCATGTCGGCATGCTCCGTTATCCTCCGCTCAAGGCGGGGGCGAGGAGGTACGCGTGAGGAGCCAATCCGTTGCGAGATCCTGCGAACGGTACTCCGGACGCTAGCGGACGTTCGGGACCTCGCCGTTCGCGTTGCGTGGTCTGAAGGGGCAGCGCCAGCCCTCGTCGACGGCGCGACCGCTGTACTGGCGCGCTTCGGACACCTCGCCGTGCCGTGCCAGCATCGGGTTGGCCGAGCCGGCCAGTACCTCGTCCCGCTGCAGGATGGAGGAGCGCAGCTTCTCGTAACGCCCGGCCTCCCGCAGCTCCTCGAACTGCGCATGCAGGTTGAACACCAGGGCCGGCGAGGAGAAGCGCCGAGCCGGCCGGCTGGCCTTGGGGTGAAGGCCGACCACGAAGAACGCTTCGCCCGCGAAGCTCAGCGAGAAGTGCGGGCTGTCCGGTTCCGAGGCCACGCTCTCGTCCAAGGGGTGTCCGAGCCAGGCATCCTTGTCGGAGAGGGACTGGACCCGCTCCCAGAGGTGACGCTCGAAGCCTTCCTCATCCAGCGTGCCTGGTCCCTCGAAGACGACGGCGAAGCTTTGGAACAGATCGGGCTGCCGACGGTAGCGCGCCGCGAAGGCCAGAAGGCCCGGGTAGATGCGCATGTCGTCCCAGGCCGAGGTGATGTCCCGGGCCACCATGATCCGCATCTGTCCCTTGGACAGCGCCGACTTGGCACCCACGCAGGGAAAGCCCGCGTCCCGGATGAAGGAACGGAACTCCTCAGCCTTGGGATGGGTGCGGTCGTCTCGGGGGAATTGCATGTTTACTCGGCACTTGCTGCAAAGAGGTGCCCACGAAAGCATCTTTTGACCGTCGCGGGACTCGGCAACGGCGTTGTTCGACCGTCGTTCCAGTGCCGGTGCGGACGGCGACACTTGCCCACAGGAAACGACTTCACGTCGAATGCTTCGCGATTCGCACACCAAGAAGGTCTGACGCGGGTTCGCCCACAGGCACTTGGGCCATCGGGGAAACCACCGCCGCTAAACATGGGTTTACCCGATAAGAGGGAGGTGGGACCTGGGCACTGTGTCCGGACTGCCTCTTGGCACCCCGGGGGTAATGCGCTTTGGACGGACAGGATGACGTCGAGCCGGTCCGCCCCGATCTTGGCGTCCTCTTCGCAGCGGTCGAGGCTTCCGGCGAGGCCATCCTTATCACCTCGGCGGACCTCCATGAGCCTGGCCCCCGCATTGAGTACGTCAACCCGGCCTTCACCCGCATGACCGGTTACGCGGCGCGCGAGGTCGTCGGTCGCACGCCCCGGATGCTGCAAGGACCTGCGACCGAGCGCGCGGTCATCGATCGGATGCGTGCGGCTCTCGGCGCCGGTGAGGGCTTCCAGGGCGAGGCCCTCAACTACCGCAAGGACGGCTCGACCTACATGGTCGAGTGGCTGATCACGCCGGTGCGCGAGGCGGACGGCAGCATCTTGCGCTGGATCTCGGCCCAGCGGGATGTCACCCATCGCCGCGCCGCCGAGGACCGCCAGGGCCTGATGGTCCGCGAGCTTCACCACCGGGTGAAGAACACCCTCGCTACGGTCCAAGCCGTGCTGAACGCCACCGCGCGCTCTTCGTCGTCCATCGCCGAGTTCACCCGTGCCTTCTCCGGCCGCATCGCCTCGCTGGCCAAGACCCATGCGCTGATCACCGAGGATGTCGACCAGGCCGTGTCATTCGAGGGACTGCTGAGGGCCGAGCTCGGGCCCTACGACGAGCGCGGTCGCCTCACGCTATCCGGCCCGCTGGTCATCCTTCCCTCCGAGCTTGCGGTGCCGTTCGGGATGGCGCTGCACGAGATGACGACCAACGCGCTTCGGCACGGGTCCCTAGGGTACCCGAATGGCCGGATCGAGGTGACGTGGGCACTGGTGGAAGGCTCAGGCGGCACGGTTCTGCATTGGACCTGGAACGAACGCGGCGGGCCACCCGTCGCCATCCCGACGCGCGAGGGCTACGGTTCGCGCATCCTCAGGAAAGTTCTGACGCTTCAGGCGGAAGCACAGGTTGATGTCGCCTACCATCCCGATGGGATGCGGGTATCCATCCGTGCCCCGCTGCGCACATCCCAGCATTGAGCTCCCGGAAAGCGTTTTTGGTTCTTCCGTCCGTATCGTAGGCACCCTGCTCCAGGCTCCAGTTTACCAGGCGCCTCCCTATTCCGCGAAGGGACCCTCCGATGCCGAAGGCTCAGGCTTGGAAGGCTGACCCGAACGCCTTCAGGGCCTTGTCCCCAGCCGATCCCGCATCCTCCGGCGTAGCGTAGGCTTCCGGCGAGACCCGGACGGACACGCTGTCCGCGTCGGTCAGGTGCCACCGGTAGCGCGTGTGATCCTGGCCGCAGGCCTCCACGGTGACGGCAACGGGAGTGGGATCGTCGTCCATGGCCCAGGCATCCATCAATCTTGGTCCGTATCGGTCAGTGACTTCCGCCAGGGCGAACCTTGACCGACCGATACGGGTTCAGGCGACGAGGGTGGTTTTCGGCGTCCCCGCCATCCGCTCCCGGATGGCGCCCAAGCGCACGGGCGCCCAGTCCCAGCAATCGACACCGACGTCCAGGCTCGTCTTGGTACCCGGCAGGCTGCCGTGGGAATGACCATAGAGGTGCAGGTCGCCGTGCCACGCGAGCGGCCATACACGATGACCATAATGACTGGCCCATAGCGCAACGGGCTTCGGCATACCCGGATCCTGGACGAACACCCTCTGCACGTCGACAATGGGTGCGTCCCATTCGAGGCGCTCGGCAAGCTCGTCGTGATTGCCGCGGATCAGGCGGATGCGCCCGTTCAGGCGAGCCCTGACGGACTCGGCGTACTCGATGGTGCACTTGTAGGCGAAATCCCCCAGGTGCCAGACGATGTCCTGAGGTCGGACGACCGCGTTCCAGGCGCGGATCAAGGACTCGTAATGCTCCTTGAGGGACGCGAAGAGATAGAGACGTCCCATCGTCTCCTTGAGCATGCTCTTGGGCCCGAAATGGTATCGGCCGTGAAGAAACTGTTAGCCACGATGGCCTCCGAAATCGGCTGAGGCCAGGCTGTCGGCGCGGCGCTCCTCGGTCAGGGGTAAGGATGGACTGCCGTGGCTATCATCGGGTGAACGCTCCTCGTGGATTGCGCAGATGGGACGTCATCGGTCGCCTGCCAACGCACCCTCGGTCATTCTCCTTGGCCGAAACCAAGCCCAAGGAAAAAGGGCGATGCGTAACGAGGCTTCAGGTGGGGCGCACGCCCCCAGGGCGCTGCCACCACCCATGGGAAGGCGCCTATCCCGGGGATGCTAATTTTTGCGGAACCTGAATGCGACGTACGCGTTCAGTGCGCGCGAGGCCATCGACTGGCTCGCTGAACGGGCGCCGGGACAGGCATCCGGCGACCCTTGTCATCACGTTGCTCGTAGGAGGATGTGGTCATGAGGACCCTCGATTTCGCCCCACTCTACCGTTCCACCGTCGGCTTCGACCGCCTGTTCTCGCTGCTGGATCAGGCCACGCAGACCGAGGCTTCCTCGGCGTGGCCGCCCTACGACATCGAGAGGGTGGCGGACGATGCGTACCGGATCACGATGGCCGTCGCCGGCTTCGCGCCCGACGAGATCGATCTGACCCAGCACGACACCACCCTTCTGGTCACTGGCCAGAGGAAGTCCTCGGAGGGCGGGCGCCAGATACTGCATCGCGGGATTGCGGCCCGCGCGTTCCGCCAGACCTTTAACCTAGCCGACCACGTGAAGGTCGTCGGCGCGACGCTTGAGAACGGCCTGCTAACCGTCGACCTCAAGCGCGAGGTGCCGGAGACCTTGAAGCCGAGGCGCATTCCCATTGGCGGCACGCAGGCTGCCGTTGGGCAGGACAATGCTCGGCCTCGGATCGAGGCCGAGCGTCAAGCGGCCTGAAGCCGACTTACCGTCGAACGCCTCCCTTATGCACCCGTGAGGGAGGCGCCGCCCATCCAACCCATCTTCAGGAAGGATGATCGATGTCGATGATGGAGACCCACCTTTCCCGTACGAGCGCCACGAACCCAGTTGGCGCACCCCCGGCTTCCTTCGAGGCGTGGCAGGCATTCATCGCTCCCGGCGACGTATTTCGTCACCCAAGGGAGGTGTTGGCCCACCCGGCGCTGTCCCAAGGCGACAAGCGAGCGATCCTGGCGTCCTGGGCGTCGGATGCATACGCCGTGGAGAATGCTCCGAGCCTGCGCTGCCTCATCGGCAGCAGGGCCGAACCAGTACCGGTCGATGCCGTCCTCGCTGCGCTAGGCGAACTCGACCGCAGGCCCGCTCCGCTTAAGGTCGCCGCCCAGCCGAGGCAGGCCAGGCCGCGCCGTCTACGCCGTCTTGCGGACCTACACCGGTATGTCCGTCCGGGATGGCATGACGATGACGACGATCCGCCGCCGTGTCCGGTGATGGCGATGCCACGTCCCAAGGCACCACCCGACGCCTCGCTCGCTGCCGCCATCCCAGCCTAGCGATGGGCACCGCTCCCTGACGTCGCTGGCGTCTTCGAGCAAGTCGGACGGCCCGACGTTCCGCTTCCCGGCAGCGTCGGGCCGTCTTGCGTTCCCAGAAGGTGGTCGGCGTACCTGCCAGAGCTGCTCGGTTTTAGCCGCATAATGGGCCACGACATGCTGACGATATGGCCGCCTGAACGGTGTCTCCTTCCTGCCTTGAAGCGGACCCTCAAAGAGACATGGTGAAAGGTCCGGAAGGGCTCAATTTTCGACGCCGATCAAGACTCAGCCTTATGTCCGCTTCCGGGCAGCTCTTGCAGCAACTTGTACGACTACCTTGGGTCGGGACTGGACGGTCCGCTCTAGGGCTGAGTTGGGTGGGAAGTGGTCTGTCCAGTTCTGAATGCCGGTGTCGCCGAACCGGACGCTCAAGTAACGGTGCCATTTGTGTTGATTGGATCGGTTGAGGTGCCAAGGCCGTGTGCCAAGGCGTTAAATACCACCCGGTAGCGCGTGTTCGTCTTGAGGTCCTCGTGCATCACGATCCAAAGCGGAAGCGGCAAGGTGATGTCTGGCAGAACGCGGGTCAGCACTGGTTCGCGGCGGGCGACCACGACTTGGCACATGCCGATGCCAAATCCTGCTCGAATAGCGGCGAGTTGGGCGAGATTGCTGTCCGTACGCAGCGCAAAACCGCGCCAGTCGAGCCACGGCAGGCGCGCCGCCATGGTCCGAAGCGCCGGCGTCCGGGTGTCGTAGCCGATCAGGTCATGCCCACTGAGATCGTCTGCGGTGTCGGGCATGCCGCGGTCCGCCAAATAATCGCGATGCGCGTGTAAGCCGAGTTCGACCGATGGCAGGCGGCGCGCCAGCAGCGCGCTCTGGGTCGGCTCGGTCATGCGGATAGCTATGTCCGCCTCCCGTGCGAGCAGATCGCTGACCCGATCCGACAGTGACAGTTCAATCACCAGCCCTGGATGAGCACGTCGCAGCTGGGTCAGAACTGGGGGCAGGTGCTCGACGCCGACGACGTCGCTAGCCGTAATCCGGACGATTCCGCTGACCGCGCCATCCCCGCCGCTTGCTGTGCGCAACAAGGCAGCCGCGGTGGTGGCCATGATTCTTGCGTGTGGGCGCACCGACAAGGCGAGATCGGTCGGTTCCAGCCCGCGCTGCGATCGCACGAACAGATCGGCGCCCAGCGCGGCCTCAAGGGCATCGACATGCCGTGCGACCGTGGGCTGGGTGAGGCCCAGTGCCCGCGCAGCGGCAGACAAAGACCCTTCGTCGAGAACGGAGAGGAGGGTGCGGTACAGGGCCCAGTCAGGATCGGTACTCATTCCTTTCCGTATAGCAGAGCTACGGAATTCGGCAATTTTCGGTTGTGAAATGGGCGTCCATTCTCCCCCCTCAGAAGCAAGGGACAGGACAATGATGCAGCAGATCACGGTGTTTGGATATGGCGCGGTGGGACGGCCGATCGTCGAGCAACTGACGGCGCGTGGCGATCGCGTGCGGATTGCCACGCGCACGCGGCCCTCTGCCCTGCCGCCGAACGTCGAGCACTTGGTCTGCGACGTGCTGGACGCCGGAGACGTGCGCCGCGCGTTGGCTGGCTCGGCACAGGCGGTGCTTGCAGTCGGCTTCGCCTACGACGCGCGGCTATGGCGGCGGGTCTGGCCCCAGACGATGCACAACTTGGTCGAGGGCTGTGCGAGGGCAGGCGCGCGGCTGGTGTTCATCGACAATCTCTACCAGCTCGGGCCGCAGACGGTGTCGCGCACCGAGGACATGCCGCTGGCAACCACGGCCGAGAAGCCGGTCATTCTGGCCGAGGTCACACGGATCTGGCAGGCGGCGCGTGAGCGCGTGCATGTCGCGGCCCTGCGCTGCTCCGACTTCTATGGACCCGGCGTCGCCGTCTCCCATCTCGGTGCGAACGCGTTCGGCGAACTGGCGAAGGGCAAGCCAGCACAGCTCTTGGTTCCGGCCAACACGCCGCACGATTTTGCCTATGTGCCCGACATCGCTCGTGCGGCGGTGCTGCTCCTAGATACCAGTGACGAGGATTTTGGTCAGGCGTGGAATATGCCGTGCGCGCCGACGCGGACTCCGCGAGCTCTCCTGACGCTGGGCGCGTCGGCCCTGAACAAGCGGCTTAGGATCTGGGCAGTCCCCTATGCGCTGCTACGGCCGCTGGGCCTCTTCTACCGATTCGCCTGGGAAGTGGCCGACGTCGGATTTACCTGGGACCGCCCCTATGTCGTCGACGGTAGTAAGTTCACCCGCCGCTTCGGCTTTGAACCAACACCCTTCGAGGTGGGCGTTCCGGCCACCGTCCACGCGTTCGCCAAGGGCGGCTGACAGGGCCGCGACAGTGGGATCATTCAGCGTTGGCTGACATTTTGGAATGAGGATGTTGGCCCGCTGGACACGCTGATCGTGAACGAGGTCCTCCCATGCGGTGCTGATCGGTCAGACCGGTGAAGGCTAGCTGCACGGTAGCGAGGCGCTTCGTGCCTGGATCACGACCGCGCTGGCAATCCGGCCACCCGCACGATGGGAACAGCGGCAATGTCCGTTTCCAAGCGGTTCGGCAGGATGTTCGAATGACCGCTCAGGGTTGGGACCCACCTGTCAGGTCTACGACCGTGACGGGTGACTTTCTGCCAGCTCGCTTGTGGGTGGCGATGCATAGAAGCGTACATCGCCCCTAAATCCAAATTCTCAGCGCTCATGTCACATCTGCTGACCCAGTTTCGTCCTAGTGGCATGACGCGCGTTTCGCGATTGCCGGAACAGACGCACGCGCGTCCCACGAAAGGGATGACGATGACTGGTGCAGCACATGCCGACACTTGGGAGCCGGATCGGGGATGTGCTGGCTCTGCGCGTGCGGGGGGCGAGGAGTTGGTGTCCTCGCGCTACGCGTTACGGATCGGCGACATTGACGTACTGGTCGTCAGCGATGGGGTGCTGCCGCTCCCGACCAAGATGCTGGGACACAACGTCGAACCGGCGGTAAGGGCTGTCTGGCTGAACGACATGTTCCTGCCGCAGGACGCGTTCGACTGGTCGTTGAACGTGGTCGTGGTTCGCAGCGCAGGCCAGACTATTCTCATAGACGCCGGGCTGGGATTTGATCCAAACCTGAACCTGCCGCGGGCTGGGCAACTGGTCAGGCGATTGGACGCCGTAGGCATTGACCTAGGGTCCGTGACGGACGTGGTTCTAACCCACATGCACATGGACCATGTCGGGGGGCTCCTCGTCGATGGAGTGAAAGAGCGACTGCGCTCGGACCTGCGGATCCACGTGGCGGCTGCTGAGGTCAAGTTCTGGGAAGCGCCCGATTTTACCCATGTTAACATGCCAGAGGGTTTCCCTGAGGCACTTCGAGCAGCAGCCCAGCGGTTCACGCGAGAGTACCGCAGTCAAATTTATCTCTTCGAAGAGGAGAACGAGGTCGCGCCAGGGGTGGTCGTCCATCGTACCGGCGGCCACACCCCGGGACACAGCGTGGTACGCTTGGCATCCGGCAGCGACCGGCTGACCTTCGCTGGTGACGCCGTGTTCTCGGTCGGGTTTGAGCATCCCGACTGGCACAACGGCTTCGAACACGATCCCGAGGAGGCAGAGCGTGTTCGCGTTCGACTCCTGAGAGAATTGGCGGCGACCGGCGAGCAGTTGATCGCGACGCACCTGCCGTTCCCGTCGGTCGGCCGGGTCGCGGTTGATGGCGACGCTTTTCGATGGGTTCCCGTTTTCTGGGACTACTGACTGCATGGGGTTCGTCCCGGCCGGGTCCTCCATTCGACTGGGACTGGTACACGGATGACCCATCGAAACTTGTTCATCCCCGAAATTTATTCCGAGGATGCGCTTCCGTGAGGTCGCGCGCTGTTCCGGCAGGTTCGTCCCGGAACGGCTCTTCTCTCAGAGCCGCCCCCAGACCGAGCATCCCGGAATATCATGCCCTCGCCGGGGTCGAAGTCGAAAGCATCGATTCTCACTGTCTATGTCACATTACAGGGGCGCTCCTCGTCATCACTCTGACCGTCCCGCTGGGACCGGACTTGAAGTGGAGCGTCACATGAAGATCGTCGTCATCGGCGGCACGGGGCTGATAGGCTCTCAGGTTGTCACCACCCTGAAAGCCGCCAGCCACGAGGTTCTCGCGGCCTCGCCGAACACCGGCGTCAACGCCGTCACGGGCGAAGGCCTCGCGGAAGCGTTGAAGGGCGCCACTGTGGTGGTCGACGTCGCCAACTCGCCATCGTTCGCCGACGAGGCGGCAATGGACTTCTTCGTCCGCGCCGGACGGAACCTCGCCGCCGCCGAGAAGGATGCCGGCGTCTCCCACCACGTCGCGCTCTCGGTCGTCGGCACCGAGCTCCTGCTCGAAAGCGGCTACTTCCGCGCCAAGCTTGCTCAGGAGGAGTTGATCGCCTCGGCGGGTGTGCCCTGGACGCTCGTCCGCGCCACCCAGTTCTTCGAGTTCGTCGCCGCCATCGCGGGAGCCGCGCTCGTCGATGGCGTCGCGCGCGTGACCTCCGCGTCGATCCAGCCCATCGCGTCGGCCGACGTGGCCGCGAAGGTCGCCGAGGCCGCGCTGGCGCCACCGCGAAACGGCATGGTCGAGATCGCCGGGCCCGAGCGGCTGCCGATGGTCGAGTTGGTGAAGCGTCATTTTCAGGGCCTCGGCGAGACGCACGACGTCCGCGCGGACGACACCGCACCGTATTTCGGGGTGGTCCTCGGCGGCCCCTGGCTGACGCCCGCCGGTGACGCGTGGCTCTCGCAGCGGCGCTACGGCGACTGGCTGGCGGCACAGCCGAAGCGCACGGCCTGAGGCCCCCCGCCGATGGATGCAGCCTATTTTCCGGCGCTGTCTGCGCTGGCTGGTTCGGCCATCGGCGCGATGGCCTCTTTCGCGACCACTTGGCTGACGCAACACAGCCAGGAGCGCGCGACCCTCCTGGTGCAGGACCGGGCGCGGCGGGAAGCGCTCTATGGCGAGTTCATCAGGGAGGCGTCGACCTTGTTCGGCGATGCCTTCCGGCACGAACTCGACGACCCGGCCAAGCTGGTGAACCTCTATGCCATCGTGAATAAGATTCGGCTCTTCGGAGAGCCGGAGACGCTCTAGCAAGCCGAGCGAGTCATGCAGTGCATCGGCGAGACCTACTTCGCCCCGAACAAGGATCTCGCCGCCTTCGCCGACATCCGCCACGCCAGCGACCTCGATCCGCTCTGCGCGTTCTCGACGGCCTGCCGAAGGGAGCTGGCAATCGCCCGCCGTTGAGGCTCAGTGAGGGGTCGGCGCTCCCGCCGCCCCTCCGAACGACAGCGCCATTCGCTGGAGCTTGTCCGGGTTGCGGATAAAGTAGATGCCGACGATCATACCGCCCTGGATATCCAGGGCGACGGTCTGAAGCATCCCGCCCGGCTCCATGCTGAGGTAGCCGGGCAGGCCATCGATCCAGAGGTCCCGCAGCTTCCGGGCATGCTGGATCCACGACTTGCGCACGACCCCCTCGAACATGCGCGTGACCTTGTCGATTCCGATGATCGGCCGCGGGAAAGCGAGCACCTTTCCGCCTCCGTCGGAGTGCACCACGACGGCATCGGCGAGCATGCTGCGCAGCGCTGCGACGTCGCCCGTCGTAGATGCCTCGAAGAAGGCCTTGGCGATGCGCGCGCCCTCTTCCCTCTCGACGGGGAAGCGGGGACGTGCGGCTTGCACGTGCTTCCTGGCTCTCGCCGCGAGTTGACGGACCGCCGGGGGCTCTCGCCGAAGCGTCTCGGCAATCTCATCAAGCGGGACCGCAAAGACGTCGTGCAGGAGGAACGCGGCCCGCTCCAGTGGCGAGAGCCTCTCCAGGGCGAGCATCAGCGTGAACGTGAGGTCATCGCCGGGGGCTTCGTCCGCAACCAGGGCAACGGGCTCGGGCAGCCAGGTTCCAAGATAGGTCTCACGACGGACCCGAGCGGACTTCATGACGTCAAGGCAAAGCCGCGTCACCGTCCGTGACAGGAAGGCGCCGGGCGAGGCGACCCCAGGATGGTCGACGTGCCGCCAGCGCAGCCAGGCGTCCTGTACGACATCCTCGGCTTCGCCGAGGGACCCGAGCATGCGGTAGGCGAGGCGGACGAGCCGCGCCCGCTCCTCCTCGAACACGCGGGTCGGATCATCGATGGTCGGCATGGCGGAACGACCAGACGCTGAGGGCGACAGCAACAAGCGCAGGAAGTGTTACCGCGGGGAAGTCGCGGGGTAGAACCTCCGGCGCGCAAATGCCCACCACAACCTCCCAAAAATGGAAGAGCGCATGGCCCGAGAGCCAGATCGCACCCATGCTCCAGAGCAGCGAGCGCGGTCCGGGTCGGAACGCGCCGTACGCGAACCCCGACCCGATCAGCACGAAAATCAGGCCGATATCGCGTAGGAAGTGCTGATTGAATGGGCCTGTCGTCGTCACGCCTGGCACCGCGAAATACCATGCCTCGGGCGCGGTGAGCATGAAGATGCCGTTTCCGGCCAGTCCCGCGCCGAGGATACCGGCGAGTACCGGAATGGCTTTGGTCATCGAGCTCTCCCCACATGATTGGTTCACGTGAGTGACGACGCAGTGCTGTCCGATGTGACATGGGGTGCAAGTTTCCTCGCAGCCCCTTTCAGAACCTCGGCTTCGCACGGTTCATATCACTGAACACCGGCTGCCTCACCCGATGGTCGAGCGTCGCTACGAAGCACTCGATCAAGCCAGGACACGGAACCTACGGACACCCCGACCGTAACAATATCCATCGATGAACGACCACTTTTCAGATGCGCAATTGTGCCGATCAACGGTAACGTAGGGTCGGGTCCCAACCGTCCGCTCTATGACCGGGTTGGGTGGGTAGCGGTCTGGCTGCTTTCGGTGGCTAATTTCTTCAAGCAGACATAGGTCCTATCGACAGAGGCCTACCCCTCCGCTCAGCCGCTCTCATCGTCAAAGCCGAGAATACTACGACGCTGCAGGAACTAGCGACCGATACAGGGGCGCTACTACACATGGCGCGAACCCGGCGATTAATATCACCAACATCATGGTCGTCCTGCACTACGGCAGTTCTGATACGCCCGCTTGATGATAGCCGACCCAAAGATCCGCTTTTTGACACCGAAGTTATGTGCGCAATCAACCTAGAGTAAAGAGAGGCGACCCTCAGCCATGGGTCGCCTCGCTCATCTCAAACCGTGCGAAGCGTCTCCCCCCGGCGACCTGACACGGTAGCGTTCGCCCTCCATGATGAGGGGCATGCGCCACCACGCAAGGCACGGTGGTCCTAGGTGCCGCGGGTTGGGAAGATCGCATCGGTCGTCCGGTGTTGGCGTTCGGCTGAGGAGATCACCAGGACGGCGAGGCCGACGGCGGCGGCATCTTCGGCGAGGCCCTTGGCGCGGCCGGGCGTCGTGCGGGAGTCGGGGCCCCGAGCGGCGCGTCCGAGGAGCGTCCCAGCGACAGCACCGGCAACGCCGGCCAAGGCCCCGACCTCGGGGGACGAACGCTGCCCGGCCAACGCCCACCCACCGAACGCGCCGACGGCGATCCGTAACGCGAAGGACGGCGGGATGCGCCGATCCGGAGCGAACGGCATCTTGTCCCCAGCCATCTCGGCGATTGCCGCCCCTGTGGCGAGCATGCGGGCACCGGGACCGGCAGGGATGAGGTTACCCCGCGTACGACCGTCGGAGGCGGCCCAAGCCAAGGCAGCGCAGGCCGTCATGTTGCGCATCCCCGCAACGAAACCCAGACCGAAAGAAGTTACGTAGCCCTGCATCCTGGATGCCCTTCCACATGAGACTTGCCCCACCGGGGCAAGGCGGCGGTGCCTTCCCGTGTTCCGACCAGATCCGGCCGGACGTCTCGAAGGTGGCTGCGAAATCCCGTGATGATAAAGCGGAACGCCGTCCGCAAAGTGCGTGGTCCCTGCGAGGCCGGTTCGGGCTCAAGCAGGCAAGTGCCCAGCCGTCGAACGCAGGGCAAAGGCAGGGGTAGCATCACGCTCACGAAAGAAGGCAATCGTCCGATTGTGGACAACCGATGGGCATGGCATACGCCGTCCTCCGGACGCGCATGGGCCGGCTTCGAACACCGAGCCTCATGTCGAGCCATTCAACACATCCCTTCGAGGGAAACCTGCTCCTGTCGGCGCTCGGCGCCACGGACACGGCGCTGCTGGAACCGCATGTCGTGCGACGCGACCATTCTCGCGGGGACACGCTGTTCGACGTGGACGAGGACGTCTCGCACGTCACGTTCCCCCTCGACCAGACCGTGGCGACCCTCGTCGTTCGACTGGGCGGGGACCGCACCGTCGAGACCGCGACGGTCGGGCACGAAGGCGCCATTGGCGGAGTGGTGAGCCAAGGGTACCTGCCGGCCTTCACCCGCTGCGTCGTCCTCGTCGAGGGCTCGGCCCTCCGCATGGATGCCGATCGCCTCCGCGAGGCCAAGCAGGCATCGCCGACGATGAACGACCTGTTCGTGCGCTACGCCGACTGCATGCTCGCCCAGGTCCTGCAGTCGGTAGCCTGCAACGCCGGCCATCCCATTGAGCAGCGTGTGCTGCGCTGGCTCCTCGGCCTTCAGGACCGGCTCGGGACCGATGCCCTGCCGGTCACCCAGGTCGTCGTGGGCAGCATGTTGGGGGTCGGGCGCTCGCACATCGCCGCGGTACTCGCCGAGCTCCAACGCCAGGGCCTGATCCATCTCGGGCATGGCCGCATCCACATGCTCGACAGGGGACGCACCGAAGCGGCTGCCTGCGACTGCCACGCTCGCGTGCGAAAGCACTTTCGGACCGTTCTCGGGGCGACCTACGCGAGGGACGGTAAGATCGTTGCCGTCGAGGCGACGGAACCCGGCACGCCGCCGAAGGCACGGCCGGATGCCATCCTGCCCGAAGCCCGGGGAACGGGCCGATGATGTCCTTCCTGGCCGGCCCCGGCGAGATGGCGACGCGGATGCGTGCCTTCGACTGGACCACGACCTCGCTCGGCAGCCCGGAGGGTTGGCCCGCAGGCCTGCGGACCGCGGTTCGGCTGCTGCTGAACAACCACCACCCCATGCAGATCTTCTGGGGCCCGGAAGCGACCTTTTTCTACAACGACGGATTCGTGCCCTCGGCCGGTCCGGAGCGCCACCCCTCTGCCCTCGGGCGGCCAGCTGCCGAGAGTTGGGGCGAGATCTGGCCCGTCATCGGCTCCGAGGTCGACAAGGTCCGCAATGGCGGTGGCCACACCTGGTACGAGGACCAGCACGTGCCAATCCTGCGCCAGGGTCGGCTTGAGGACGCCTACTGGACCTATGGCTTCAGCCCCATCGACGATGACACCGCATCGAACGGTATCGGCGGGGTCATCTCGATCCTGACCGAGACCACGAAGCGCAAGGCGCTGGAAGGCAGCTTGCGAGGGATCAACGTATCCCTCAGGGCCGAGGGGGACCGCCTGCGCGAGATGTTCGAGCAGGCCCCGAGCTTCATGGCGGTGGTGCGCGAGCCGAGCCATCGCTTCGAGCTGACCAACGACGCCTACCGGCGCCTGATCGGCGACCGCGACGTGATCGGCCTCACCGTTCGGGAGGCCCTCAAGGACATCGACGGCCAGCCGTTCTTCGACCTGCTCGACCGGGTCTACACGACCGGGGAGCCGTTCATCGGACGCGGCGTCGAGATCTGGCTGGAGCGTACGCCCGGGGGGTCGAGCGAGCGCCGGATCATCGACTTCATCTACCAGCCGATCCGCGACGGGTCCGGTGACGTCACCGGCATCTTCGTCGAGGGCAACGACGTCACCGAAATGCATGCGGCGACCGAGGAACTGCGCGAGCGCGAGCAGCGCCTGAGCCTCATCGTCGAGGCCGCCACCGACTATGCCATTCTGACCCTCGACGGCGAGCGGGCCGTCACGAGCTGGTCGGCCGGCGCCGCAGAGATCTTCGGCTACGACGCCGGGGAGATCATGGGGCGGAGCGCCGACATGCTGTTCACGCCGAAGGATATCCAGGCGGGCCAACCGGCCAAGGAAATGGCCCGCGCGCGCCTGGACGGCCAGTCGCCGGACGTCCGCTGGCACGCTCGCAAGGACGGCGGCAGGGTCTTCCTCAACGGGTCGTTGCGGGTGCTGCGCGACGCGGACGGAAGGGAGCTAGGCTTTCTGAAGATCGCCCGGGACGAGACCGAGCGGCGACGGGTCGAGGACGCGCTGCGGAAGGGCGAGGAGCGCTTCCGGACGATCATCGACACCGTGCAGGCCGCCTTCGCCATCGTGCAGGTCAAGTTCGATGCCGACGACGTGCCGGTGGACTACCTGTTCGTGGAGGCCAATCCCGCCTTCGAGCGCGAGGCCGGGGTCAACCTGCGCGGCAAGTGGGTCACCGAGTTCGCCCCCGACCTGGAGCGCTTCTGGTTCGAGACCTACGGCCGCGTCGCCAGGACCCGGGAGCCCGAGAACTTCGAGAGCTACGCCAAGGCGTTCGGACGCTGGTTCGACGTCCGGGCCGTCCCGGTCGGGGACGCAGTCGACCGGCAGATCGCGATCATCTTCAACGACGTCACCGAGCGTCGTACGGCCGAGGAACGCCTGCGCGCCAGCGAGGCCCTCGCCCGGCAGAACGTCCAGCGGGTCCAACTCGCGCTCGCGGCGGGCGCCATCATCGGAACCTGGAACTGGGACCTCACGACGGACCGCTTCACGGTGGACGAGGCGTTCGCCGAGGCCTTCGGTCTCGACCCGGCGCTCGGCAGGGACGGCATCCCGCTGGCGCAGATCGTGGCAACCGTCCACCCCGACGACCAGGCGGGCCTCGCCGAGGCCATCGACGAGGTCATCGCCCGGGGCGGCGCCTACGCCCACCAGTACCGGGTCCGGCGCACAGACGGAAAATACTACTGGCTGGAGGCGAACGGGCGCGTCGAGCACGCACCGGACGGCACGCCCCAGAGCTTCCCGGGCGTCCTCCTCGACGTCGAGACGCGCCGCACGGTCGAGGCGGAGCGCGACCGCGCCCTCGCCGCATTGCGGAGCCTGAACGATACGCTCGAACAGCGGGTCGCCGAGCGGTCGGCCGTCCTGGTCGAGACCGAGGAGAGGCTGCGGCAATCCCAGAAGATGGAGGCGGTCGGCCAGTTGACCGGCGGCCTGGCGCACGACTTCAACAACCTTCTCGCCGGCATCTGCGGCTCCCTGGAGATGATGCAGAACCGCATGCAGCAGGGGCGCTTCACCGACATCGAACGCTACATGGCCGCCGCCCAGGGCGCCTCGAAGCGCGCCGCGGCCCTGACCCACCGCCTGCTCGCCTTCTCGCGTCGCCAGACCCTCGACCCCAAGCCGACCGACGTGAACAAGCTCGTCGCCGGCATGCAGGAGATGGTCCAGCGCACTGTCGGCCCCGGCATTCCCGTCGAGGTGGTGGGGGCGTCCGGCCTCTGGCCGACCTTGGTGGACCCGTCGCAGCTTGAGAACGCGCTGCTGAACCTGTGCATCAACGCCCGAGACGCCATGCCGGACGGCGGGCGCATCACGGTCGAGACCGCCAACAAGTGGCTCGACGAGCAGGCCGCCAGGAAGCACGACATCCCGGCGGGGCAGTACCTGTCGCTCTCCGTCACCGACACCGGCACCGGCATGTCGCCGGAGGTGATCGCACGGGTGTTCGAGCCGTTCTTCACCACCAAGCCCATCGGCGAGGGCACGGGGCTCGGGCTGTCGATGATCTACGGGTTTGCGCAGCAGTCTGGCGGACAGGTGCGGATCTACTCCGAAGTGGGCCAGGGAACGACCGTTTGCATCTACCTGCCCCGCCACTACGGCGAGGTCGAGGACGAGGAAAGCTCGGCTGGGATCGACCCGCTGCCCCGCTCGGAGCAGGGCGAAACCGTCCTGGTGGTCGATGACGAGCCCACCGTGCGGATGCTCGTGACCGACATCCTGGAGGAGCTCGGCTACACCGCCATCGAGGCGGGCGACAGCGCGGCGGGGCTCAAGCTGCTGCAGTCCAACGTGCGCATCGACCTGCTGGTGACCGACGTCGGCCTGCCCGGCGGGATGAACGGTCGGCAGATGGCCGATGCCGCCCAGGTGTCGCGGCCCGACCTGAAGGTCCTGTTCATCACCGGCTACGCCGAGAACGCGATCCTCGGGAACGGGCAACTCGCACCCGGCATGGCGGTCCTGACCAAGCCGTTCCCAATAGAGGCTATGGCCGCCCGCATCCGCTCGATGATCGAGGGGCGCAAGGAGCCGGCGGAGCGCACGTGATGCCGCGTCCTTCACGGATCGGCAGGATCGCCATGGCCATCCCGGGAGCCCTGCCTACTTCAATGGGCAGATCCCGAGACGCGCGACGGGGGTACCTAGGCTCAGGACGAAGCTCTCGATGTCATTGACGAAGCGGATCGTGGGCCTGGTCGTCCTGGCCCTCATCCCGGCATTGGCCGTCCAGGGCTACAACGAGTACGCGCTGCGCGCCGCCCGCGCCGAGGCCGTCCGTAACGAGGCGATGCGTGCGGCCCGGAGCGTCGCGGCCGACCTCGGGCAGTTCGGACGCGGGGCAAGGCAAGTTCTCGGCATCTTGGCAGGCCTGCCGGAGATCCGAGGCAAGGACGAACGGGCCTGCACCGCGTACCTGTCCACGGTCGTCGGGCAGGTACCAGGCTCCTTCTTCTTCGGCGTGGTCGAAGCGGACGGGCGCATCCGATGCAACACAATCGGGTCTCCGGCGGGGTCCTACTCGGTCGCCGACCGTTCGTATTTCAAGGATGCGATGCGCACCGGCGGGTTCGCCGTCGGGGAGGTCGTGACGGGGCGGGTCACCCACCGCCCGACCATCCAGTTCGCGCAGGCCATCGGTGACAGCGACGGAGACGGTCGCCCCGACGGAATGGTGATCACGAGCATCGACCTGTCCTACCTCGCGGCCCGGCAGGCCACCGCCGGGCTGCCGCCCGACGCGGCGCTCACGGTCGCGGACCGGAATGGCACGATCCTGGCCCGTCTGCCGGACCACGAGCTATGGGCGGGCAAGCCGCTGCCTCCGACCTTCTGGACGGCCCTGAAGGAACACCGTGGGGGCGTGGCCGACCTTACCGGCTTGCTTGGTGACACCCGCATCACGGCGGTGGCCGGAGCCTCGTCCGACGCCCTCGATTCCATCACCGTGGCGGTGGGCCTCTCGCCTGCCACCGTCTTCGCGGACATCGACGCCGCGACCCGGCGCGGGATCGTGCTGATCGGCCTCGGGGCCGCCATGGCTATCATGGCCGCCCTCCTGGCCGGACGTGCCTTCATCCGCCGACCCGTGCGACGCCTGCTCGCGGCGGCCAGCGCCTGGCGTGCCGGCGAGTTGGGGGCGCGCACTGGGATCTCCGGAAGCGGCGAGTTCGGGCAGCTCGGAGAGGCGTTCGATGCCATGGCCGCCTCGCTGCAGCGGCACGAGGGCGAGTTGCGCGACGAGGTCGCCCGCAGCCACGTCCTACAGGAACGCCAGACGATGATGCTGCACGAGCTGAACCACCGCGTTCGCAACACCCTGACCACCGTGCAATCCCTCGCCCGGCAGACCCGCCGCGACGACGACAAGGGCGAGCGGCTAGAAGGGCGCATCCTTTCCCTGTCCAAGACCCACGACCTGCTGTCGCGCGACGACTGGGGCGGCGCGTCGCTGCGGACGGTGCTGGAGAACGAGCTCGCCCCCTTCCGGGGCGACCAGGCGCACCGCTTCGCCCTTGAGGGGGCCGACCTCGACCTGCCGCCGCGCTACGTCCTGGCGCTCGGCATGACCGTTCACGAGTTGACCACCAACGCGGCCAAGTACGGCGCACTGTCCAGCGAGGCGGGGCGCGTCGATGTTTCCTGGGACGTAGTCACCGGCGAGAGCGGCGCCAGGCGCCTCATCATGGAGTGGTGCGAGAGCGGAGGTCCGCCGGTGCGAGAGCCGGGCAAGCGCGGCTTCGGCACACGCCTGATCACGGGCGGGGTCAGCCGCGAGCTTGGCGGCATGGTCCGGCTGGAGTTTGCATCGCAGGGACTACGCTGCAGCCTCGACGTTCCCCTCGACGAGCCGGACCGCTTCACATCGTTCAGCGAGGCTGCCGGCACGCGACCGTTCGGCACGGCCTGAGTGCCCGAAGGCCTTTCCACCGGAAGCATGGTGTGGTCCGGCCGCATGCCATGGGGATCCGGTCGGGCCGGGAGATGGCATGCCATTGAAGGCTCTGGCGAATGCGGGCAAACCCCTCTTGAGCCGGCCTCGTATCCGGAGTGGCACTAAGGAAACGATGGGCGGGCTGATGTTCGGTCGGGACGAGCGGATCGAGAAGCATAGGCAGGCCGAGATGGCCAGCTACGCCATTCTCGACACGCCTGCGGAGTCGGAGTTCGACGACATCGTGAAGGTGGCGTCCGATGCCTGCGGCATGCCGGTGTCCCTGATCTCGCTCCTCGACGGCGACCGGCAATGGTTCAAGGCCGAGACGGGTTTCGGGCAGAGCGAAACGCCGCTGTCGCAGTCGATCTGCGCCTATGCCGTGCAACAGGACGACGTCTTCCAGATCGAGGACCTGACCCGGGACGAACGAACGGCGGCCAATCCCCTGGTGACCGAGGGGCCTCAAGTCCGGTTCTACGCCGGCGCCCCGCTCAAGACCCCGGATGGTGTGGCCCTCGGTGCGCTGTGCGTCTTGGACACCAAACCCAACAAGCTCACGCCGGCGCAGGCGTTCGTGTTGCGGACGTTGGCGCACCAGGTCGTCACCACCCTCGAACTGAGGCGGTCGCTGAGGCTGCGCAAGGAGAGCGACCGGCGCAACAAAGCCATCCTGGAGAGCGCGGTCGACTACGCCATCGTCTCGATGGACCTGAAGGGGATGGTGACGAGCTGGTCCCCGGGTGCCGAACTCATCCTCGGCTGGGACCAGGCCGACATGTGCGGCAAGCCCGCCCATGTCTTCTTCACCGAGGAGGACGTCGCGGCCGGCATCCCCGAGCAGGAGATGGCCTCGGCCCTGCTGCATGGGCGCGGCACCGACGAGCGCTGGCACCTGCGCAAGGACGGTAGCCTGTTCTGGGCCAACGGCGAGATGATGCCGCTGCGCGACGAGGATGGGCGGCACGAGGGCTTCCTCAAGATCCTACGCGACCGAACGGTACAGCGTGACGCCGCCGCCAAGGAGCAGGCCGACGCCGCGTTCATGCGAGGCGTGCTGGCTTCCTCGGCCGACTGCATCAAGGTACTCGATCCCGATGCCAAGCTGACCTTCATGAACGAGGGCGGCCTCGCAGTGATGGAGGCCGAGGATTTCAATCAGGTCAGGGGCTGCGACTGGACCGGGTTCTGGCACGGGCAGGCCAGGGCCGATGCCAAGTCGGCGTTCTGGGAAGCGCTGGCCGGCGGCACCGGCCACTTCCAGGCCCCAGCCGACACGCTGAAGGGAACCCCGAAGTGGTGGGACGTGCAGGTCACGCCGATCCGGGGAGCCGACGGCCGGCCCGAGCGGCTGCTGGTGGTCTCGCGGGACATCACCCGGCAGCGGGCCTCCGAGCAACTGATCGCGGACAGCGAGAAGCGCTGGCGCGGGCTGTTCGAGGGGATGCAGGAGGGCTTCTTCAGCGGCGAGATCATCCGCGATGCGGAAGGTAGGGCAATCGATTGCCGGTTCGTGGAGATCAACCCGGCCTTCGCCTCGCAGTCCGGCCTGCCAATCGAGACCGTGGGCCGAACCGTGCGCGAGGTCATCCCCAGCGTCCCGGATTGGGTGATCCAGGTCTACGCCCGAGTCGTTGAGACCGGCACGCCGGAGGTCTTCGACATCGAGGTGCCCGAACTCGGACGCGTGTTCGAGGTCCGGGCGTACCGCGAGACCGAACTTCGGTTCGCAGCCATGTTCATCGACGTCTCCGACCGCAAGCGCGCCGATGCCAGGCGTACGGCCCTGGTCGAACTCGGCGACCGGCTGCGCAACACTAGCGATCCGTCCGAGATCGCAAGGGTCGCGGCCGAGATCCTTGGTCGGACCTTGTACCTGTCCCATGCCGGCTACGGCGCGGTGGACCATGACCGCGAGACCATCCTCGTGGAACGGGGATGGACGGCGCCGGGACTGCCGAGCATCGGCGGCCTGCACGGCTTCCGGGACTACGGCTCGTACATTGACGCCCTGAAGGGCGGACACGCCGTGATCATCGACGACGTGGGCGGGGACCCTCGGACCGCCTCGGATGAAGACGCCCTCGCGGCCATCCACGTGCGTTCGCTGCTCAACCTGCCCTTGATGGAACACGGGCGGTTCGTCGCCCTGCTCTACGCCCTGAAAGATGTCCCATACGCCTGGAAACCGGAGGAGATCAGCTTCGCCAACAACATCGCGGACAGGACGCGCGCGGCCTTGGCGAGGATCGAGGCGGAGGAACGGCAGAAGACTCTGAACCTCGAACTCAGCCATCGCATGAAGAACATGCTGGCGATGGTCCAGTCCATCGCCACCCAGACCATGCGCACGGCCACCGACCTGGACACCGCCAAGGAAGTCTTGGCCGGTCGCCTGATCGCGCTTAGCAAGTCTCACGACCTGCTCCTCGGGGGCGAGATGGGTGCGGCACCCATCAAGACCCTGATCGGAAGCGCCCTGCAGACCCACGAGGACAACCCGAGCCGTTTCGTGTTGGACGGCCCGACCTTCACCGTCGGGGCCAAGGCGGCGATGTCGTTGTCGCTCATGCTGCACGAGCTCGCGACCAACGCGGCCAAGTACGGGGCGCTCTCGACGGCGAACGGACAGGTGTCGATCACCTGGCAGCTTCGCGACGTAGACGGCGAGCTCCATTGCGCCTTGCGTTGGTCGGAAGCGGGTGGTCCCGCCGTAGTGCCGCCGACGCGCACCGGGTTCGGCTCGCGTTTGATCGGGCGGGGCCTGGCCGGCAACTTCGGAGGCGATGTCGACCTGTCCTACCCGGCTGGCGGTGTCGTTTGCACGATTGATGCCCCCCTCGCCGGCCTACAAGCCGAGGATGCGCCGCAGACCGCCCACTGAACGGACGGCAACGTCTGGGAATTGGAGTTCCTCGACGGTTACCTCCGCATGGAGCGGCTGGAGTACGAGGCCGTCGCGGGCGAGTTCGACCAGCTCGCCACGCTCATGAAGCCGACCGCCATATAGGACTGCCGGCGGCTATTCGGCCGCCATATGAGTCACATTGACCGCGGAGGCCCGGGCGGCACAGAACTTGAACTCCGGGATCTTGCCCATCGGATCAAGCGCCGGGTTGGTCAACAGGTTGGCGGCGGCCTCGGCGTAGCAGAACGGCATGAAGATCATGCCAGCCGGCACGTCGCGGTCGGATCGCACCTTTAAGTGGACGGCCCCCCGACGGGTCTCCAGTTTCATCGTGTCACCCGGTTCGAGGCCGAGGCGGTAGAGCTCCTTTGGCGCCAGGAAGGCCACCGCCTCCGGTTCGAGCGCATCGAGGACGCCGGCGCGCCGCGTCATCGAGCCAGTGTGCCAGTGCTCCAGCACCCGGCCGGTTGACAGTACCATCGGGAATTCAGCGTCCGGCACCTCGTCAGGCGGGACGATGGCCGCCGGCACGATCTTGGCCCGGCCGCTCTCGGTCGGGAAGCCGGCGTAGAAGATGATCTCGTTGCCCGGCTTGTCGGGCGCGTCGACCGGGTAGGTCACCGCCCCCTCTCGTTCCAGGCGCTCCCAGGTGATGTTGTTGAACGAGGGCATCACTCGGGCCATCTCGGCGAAGATGTCGGCCGGCCCGCGGTAGTTCCAGACCAGCCCCATCCGGTTGGCGAGTTCCTGGATGATCCACCAATCCTGGCGGGCATCGCCCGGCGGCGACACCACCGGCTGGGCGATCTGCACCCGACGGTCGGTGTTGGTGAACGTACCAGCCTTCTCGGCAAAAGCCGAGGCTGGCAGCACTACGTCGGCGTGGAACGCGGTCTCGGTCAAGAACAGGTCCTGCACGACGAGGTGGTCCAGCATCGCCAGCGCGTGTCGGGCGTGGTTGAGATCCGGGTCCGACATCGCCGGATTCTCGCCTTCGACGAACATGCCCTTGATCTCGCCGGCGTGGATTGCGCGCATGATCTCGACGACCGTCAGCCCGTTCTTCGGGTCGAGGGACTGGCCCCAGAACTCCTCGAAGAGCTTGCGCACCGCCTCCTTCTCAACCGACTGGTAGTCAGGATAGACCATCGGGATCAGGCCTGCATCGGACGCGCCCTGGACGTTATTCTGGCCCCGAAGCGGGTGCAGCCCCGTACCCGGGCGCCCGATCTGACCGGTGATGAGGGCGAGCGCGATGAGGCACCGCGCGTTGTCGGTGCCGTGAACGTGCTGGCTGACGCCCATGCCCCAGAAGATGATCGAGGACTTGGCCCGGGCGTAGAGCCGGGCGACCTCGCGCAGGGTCTCAGCGTCGATACCGCAGACCGGGGCCATCCTCTCCGGCGTGAAGTCGACAATCTTCTCTTTCAGCGCCTCGAAGTTCTCGGTGTAGCCGGCGATGTACTGCTCGTCGTAGAGCCGCTCCGTGACAATGACGTTGAGCATCGCGTTCAGCATCGCGACGTCCGAGCCCGGCTTGAAGGCGAGGTGCTTGAAGGCATGCCGAGACAGGACCTGCCGCCGAGGGTCCATGACGATCAGCTTGGCACCGTGCTGCTTCACGGCATTCTTGAGGAAGGTCGCCGCGACCGGATGGTTCACGGTCGGGTTGGCACCGATCACGATGATGACCTCGGCGTCGAGCGCCGCCGAGAACGGCGCCGTGACGGCGCCGGAATTCAGGCCTTCCATCAGTGCGGCGACCGAGGACGCGTGGCACAGGCGCGTGCAGTGGTCGACGTTATTGGAGCCGAAGCCGAGCCGGACGAGCTTCTGGAAGAGGTAAGCCTCCTCGTTCGAGCCCTTGGCCGAGCCGAAGCCGGCGAGGGACCTGCGCCCGTGGGTGTCGCGGACGGTCGTCAGGCCGCCTGCGGCGCGGTCGAGGGCCTCTTCCCAGGTCGCCTCGCGGAAGTGGGTCCACGGGTTGGCGGGATCGACCTGGTCGTTGGCGTCCTTCGGGACGTTGTCGAGCCGGATCAACGGCGCCGTCAGGCGATGGGGGTGGTGGATGTAATCGAATCCGAAGCGACCCTTCACGCAGAGCCGGTTGTGGTTCGCAGGCCCGTCCACGCCTTCAGCGTAGACGATCCGCTCGTTCTTGACCTTGTAGGAGACCTGGCAGCCGACGCCGCAATACGGGCACAGCGACGTCACCTCGCGGTCGGGATAGACCGTGCGGGTCTTGTGCTCGGCGTCGAGGTAAGCGGACGGCATCAGCGCCCCGGTCGGGCAGGCCTGAACGCATTCGCCACAGGCGACGCAGGTCGAGCCGCCCATCGGGTCGTCGAAGTCGAACACAATTTTGGCCTCGGCGGAGCGGTAGGCCATGCCGATGACGTCGTTGACCTGGACCTCGCGGCAGGCCCGGACGCAGAGATTGCACTGGATGCAGGCGTCGAGGTTGACGCTCATCGCCGGGTGGCTGAAGTCCCCGGTCCATCGCTCGGCCGCCGGGAAGCGGCTTTCGGTAACGTCTAGAAAGTCGGCCTGAACCCAGAAGTGTGAGGTTGGGTCATGTGAGGTCTCGCGCTCGGGCTGGTCGGCGACCAGCAGTTCGAGCACCATCGCTCGCGCCTTGGTGGCCCGCTCGGATGCCGACTTCACCTTCATGCCGATGGCAGGGGTCCGCTTGCACGAGGCAGCTAGCACGCGCTCGCCCTCGATCTCGACCATGCAGGCACGGCAGTTGCCGTCCGGGCGATAGCCGGGATCGGGCTTGTGACAGAGGTGCGGGATGTGCGTCCCGATACGCTTGGCCACCGCCCAGATCGTCTCGCCCGGCCGGGCTTCGACCTGCCGGCCGTCGAACTCGAACGCGATCGACGGCGGGGCGACCGGGCCGTCCCTTAAGCCGAACGTCCCGGACGGCTCGGGGGCGGCCTGCCCCCCGGACTTCGCCCCCTGCGAGTAGGCGCCGCCCGCTTCCGGCTTCGAGCCCTGCGCCTGGCCGCCGGCATCCTGCGCAGCGTCGGCTCGGACCTCGGGGCTTGCGGACTTTTCGCCGTACGTTTCGGGGGCATTGCTCATGCGTCCGCTCCGGGCTTAGGCGTGGAAAGGGTGATCTCGACAGTCATTCGGCAGCCAGCGCCCGGGAGGCCGGGAAGAGGTCGGGGAAGAACCGGATGACGCTGCTCAGGGGGTTCGAGGCCGCCTGGCCCAACCCACAGATCGAGGAGTCGCGCATGCATTGAGCAAGCTCCCCCAAAAGCTCGGTGTCCCAGACACGGTCCTCCATTAGGATGCGGGCCTTCTGGGTGCCAGAGCGGCAGGGCGTACACTGCCCGCAGCTCTCGTCTTCAAAGAACCGCATTAGGTTCAGAGCGGCCCCGCGCACGTCGTCCCGGTCAGACATCACCACGACGGCCGCCGAACCGATGAAGCACCCATATTTTTCGAGGGTGCCGAAATCGAGCGGGATGTCGTTCATCGACGCTGGCAGGATGCCACCGGACGCGCCACCTGGCAGGTATGCCGCGAAGGCGTGCCCCTCCAGCATGCCGCCGCAGTGCTCATCGATGAGTTCCTGGATGGTGAGGCCGGCGGGCGCCAGCTTCACGCCGGGCTGCCTCACGCGCCCCGACACCGAATAGGAGCGCAGGCCAACGCGGTCGTTGCGGCCGTGACCCTTCCACCAGCCGGCGCCGCGCCCGATAAGGTCGCGAACCCAAAAAAGCGTCTCGATGTTGTTGATGAGGGTCGGGCGATTGAACAGGCCAACTTGGAACGGGAACGGCGGCTTGTGCCGCGGGAGCCCGCGCTTGCCTTCGAGCGACTCGATCAGCGAGGATTCCTCGCCGCAGATGTAGGCCCCGGCCCCGCGGCGGAGATGGATGCTTGGTCCTCCGGCAGGAATCCGTGCGATTTCACGGGTCAGGATCTCGCGCGAGATCGGGTACTCGTCGCGTAGGTAGATGTAGACGTCCGGCGCCTCGACCACATGGGCGCCGATCAGCATGCCTTCGAGGAAGCGGTGCGGATCGGTGTTGAGGTAAAGCTGGTCCTTGAACGTGCCGGGCTCGCCTTCGTCGCCGTTGACCGCCATCAGCCGCGGGCCAGGCTCGCCGCGTACCGACCTCCACTTGCGTCCGGTCGGGAAGCCGGCGCCGCCGAGGCCGCGCAAGCCGCCATCGTCGAGCACCTGGAAGACGTCGTCGACGGAGAGTTCACCGCTGCGAAGACGGTCGAGCGTCGCGTATCCACCAGTCGCCCGGTAAGCGTCGTAATCGATGTAGTCGGGCAGGTGGGCATGGGTGTCGCCGGCTTCCACCGCGGCCCGCACGGATGCCAGATCGGCCTTGCGCAGGAAATTGTGCCCGACCTCGACGGCGGGCGCGTGGTCGCACAACCCGACACACGGGGCGCGCACGACGCGGACCTGGTCCGATGCCAGCTCGCACTGGAGCGTCGTAAGCAATTCGTCGGCCCCGAACATCGCGCAGGTGATGCTGTCGCAGACGCGGACGGTCAGGCGCGGGATGTCGGCGTCGCCCTCCTTCACCACGTCGAAGTGGGCGTAGAACGTCGCCGTCTCGAACACCTCGGCGAAGGCGAGGCCCATCTCGTCGGCCAGCGCCGCAAGGTGGTCCGCCCCGATCTGCCCGTAGGTGTCCTGGATCAAGTGGAGATGCTCGATCAGCAGATCGCGTTGGCGGGGGCGCGTTCCGAGAAGTTCCTCGATCTCGACCTTGGCGCGCGGCTCGACCTGGCGGCCCTTCGGCACCGGGCGGGCCTTGTTGCGGCCCTTGCCGGGGTGGGAGAAATTCCTGACTGTCCCTGCGGCCTCACTCATGGGCGATCCGGTTCCGTGTGTTCGTGCGGGTGATGGGTGCGGGCAGGGCTCGGTCTATTGGCCGCCGAATGCCCGGAGCGGCTGGCCGGCTTCAGAGCGGTGTTCCATCGTCACGGCACCGGTGGCCGTATCCAACGACGCGACCCGCGGCCCGACGATGGACCGGAGTTCCGCCTCGAAGGCGTCCAGGGCGGCGTTGAGACGACCAGGCAGGTCTCCTTCCGACCCGGTCCCGTCCGGGGGATCGAGCGTCTCAGCCAACGCTTTGCGGACCCGCTCGACGAGCTCCTGCGTGAGCGGCGGCTTCGCCTGATCGACGTAGGCTTGCGTGACCGCATCCGCCCGGCCGGTCGCAGCGAAGGTGGGATGTCCGGTCATGGTCGGGCTCGCGAAGGAGCGGTGAGGCGGTGCATGGCGTGCCCGTTCTGTCGGTGGCCTGGCGTTTAGCCTAAGGCTGACCGTCGATACGCGATATAGTTCAGGTGGTATATCTTATTTGCAATCGTTTGAAACTGCCGGCGTGACGCGGGGGGCGAGCCTTGGAAGCATGGCTCCGGCTTGCCAACGAAGTTGGAGCGCCACGGTGTCGGCGTTCGGGAGCAGGGTAGCAGGCGATATTCGGGATGCGGGTGATAGGGCTTGCCGGATGGAGCGGTGCCGGGAAGAGGACCTTACGGGTGCGGGACATCCCTTTTCTTGTCGGACGTAGCCTGAAGGTGGCGAACCTTAAGCCGCCCACCACGACTTCGACACCGACCGTCCGGGGAAGGACTCCTACAAGCACCCCAGGGCCGGCGCGAGCGGTGTGTTGGTCTCCTCGGGTCGTCGCTGGGCCCAAGCCCACGAGCTGGACAACGAGCCGGAGGCGACCCTCGCTGAGTTGCTCCGGCTGGTGAGCCCTTGCAACCTCGTCGGGGTCGGAGGCTTCAAGCGCAGGGCCATCCCGAAAATCCAGGTCTTTCGCAATGCGAACGGGCAGCCCTCTATCGAGGCGATTCGCTGATCGTCGGCGTGGCCAGTGACGTCCCCTCAGAGCGTGCCAGCGTTCCGGTGGTGGACCTGGACGATGCTGAGGCGGTACCCAGGCTGATGCACGATGTGGCCGAGCCCATCGACTTTGTGTTCTGTGACCTCGCCCGAGCCCATGACTGAGGGAGGTCTCGTATCGGGACGGGACTTTTCGCGATCGTCGGAGGCGTTGGCTATGGCGATATAGCCATGCATAGATATCGCGCGCCGCCGACCGGAGCCGGCCGAGCGAGCAGGTGTGGACGTTTCAATGTTTGAGGGGACGTGGCGCAGCGCGACCGGTGCCGAAATCCGACTCTGGCAATTCGGGGAGGCGGTGTCCGGCACGTATGAAGCCGGCCCCACCGAGATGCCGATGCCGCATCGTGGCCGCATCCTGGTCGGCACGGCGGAGGGAGACCTCATCGGGTTCGTGACGGCCTCGGTGGTGCCGCATGGGATCAAGAGTTGGACGGGCCGCCTCTACCCGTCGGAGGCGGGTAGGGGCCCCGAGATCCACCTCATGTGCCAAGCGATCGGACGGCGCGTGTCGCGAAACGCGTTTTCGAAGTCGGTAGCGCTTGAGACCGTGGTGTTCTCCCTGGTGGAAGCCGAGCAGGCCGAGGATACGGCGCCGCCCTGAAACAGGCCCGGCCAATCGTTGCGGTGTCATGGTTCCGGACCCTATTATACCGCCGCCGGCTTGCGGGCATCACCGCACCGGGGTTGGGTGAAGGGGCGTCCGCCATCCTCAACATGATTTCCCCCAACGTCACAGGACGCCACTCCCCGCAATCGACGCCGACGTCGAGTAGTGTTTGAGGGGGGCAGAATGCTGCCTTGAAAATATCCGTAGACGTGGAGGTCGCCGTGCCAGGAACGAGGCCATATCCGATGGGCCTAGTAGCTACCCGGGATGGCCTGAGAATTTAGCATGCCTGGGTTCTGTACGAGTGCGCGAGACATCTACGATGCGTCCCGTCGAAGTAATTTGAACTGCGCGGCAAAGTTCTGCTGTCGGGCAACGGCCAGATCCCTCGCTATGACGGGGTTGGATCGGACGCAGCATGGCTGCAATTTAAGCTTGGCAGCTCTGTGGCTCACATACCGAACGTCGAACCGATGATGCGCAGGCTAGTTTCGAAGCACCCTTTCTATCTACCGGCATGGACCGGTTGGGAGATGAGAGATGGGACATTCAGAGCACGACCCAGCCTTCAAAAACTGTCGACCGTGGAACGCAGGACAGAAGCTCGGTGCCAAACGCGCTCTCAAACCACAGCAGGTTTGGGCCATCCGTTTCTGGCTTGACGGGCAGCGACGTGTACGCGACCGCGCCATGTTCGACCTTGCTATCGACAGCAAGCTGCGCGGTTGTGACATCGTCAAATTGAAGATCGGTGAGCTTGTCAGCGGTGGGCACGTCCGTCCACGCGTCATCGTCGTTCAGCGAAAGACCGGACGGCCTGTACAGTTCGAACTGCTTGAACCAGCACGTACCAGCATTTTGACTTGGTTGGGGTGCCGAGGTGGCGGGCTTGACGATTACGCCTTTCCCAGCCGGATCAACCATGAGGCGCACATAAGCACCCGGCAGTACGCCCGTCTGGTAGATGAATGGGTGACGGGCATAGGACTACGGCGTGAGGACTACGGTACTCATTCTCTACGTCGAACAAAGGCGTCATTGATCTACAAGCGAACCGGCAACTTACGCGCTGTGCAAATTCTGCTCGGGCATACAAAAATCGAGAGCACGGTACGATACCTCGGCGTGGACGTTGAAGACGCGCTCGCTCTGGCAGAAGCGACCGAAATCTGAAAGCCGGCCTCCTCGGCGGCAACGTTGAGGGGGCCATTCAGACTTTACAACCGCAGCGCGTCCAATGTCGTTGTCAAACCGGCATTTGACTGTCTTGGATATAGACGTTCTTGGGCCGACCCAGCCTTTCTGCACCGGGTGGATTTCTGCCTGTCCTGTGTGGATGGCTCCCGCATTGCAAGTGACGAATTGAGGTTCTGACGCGTTGGTCGGGTGCAGTCTTGTGTCCGGCCTGTTGATGCAGTCGTTCATGTTGACCGCTGGCCCTGATGGTATCCGCGAGCTGGGTCCCACTCTGCTTTGCGGGCTATGATGCCCTGGACTGGCGGCGGGGTGTCCCGGCTCCCGGTCTGACCGGTTCGCCATCAACTCTCATCGTCCTCGCAACCTGGAAAAGTGCTCCGCTTCCTCCGGTCAGGCGGCCGTGGCCGCGGGTGCGCGGTAGGTGCCGCCGCGGGTCATGATCGCCCAGGCGACCCGCGCCGTGCGATTGGCCGCTGCCACGGTCACGACACGCACTGGCTTGCGCTGGAGCAGCGCCGGCAGCCGTGGGTCGACCGACGTCGGCGTCGCCTTCGCACGCCGGATCAGAGAGGTCATGCCGACCACGAGCAGGCGTCGCAGATAACGGTCGCCCATGCGCGAGATCCGGCCCAGGCGCTCCTTGCCGCCGCTGCAGTTCTGCAGCGGTGTCAGGCCCAACGAGGCCGCGAACTGCCGACCGGAGCGGAAGCGCTCGGGCTCGCTCACCGAGGCGGCCAGCGCTGTCGCCGAGACGATGCCGATCCCGGGGATCGTCGCTAGGCGCTGCGACAGGTCGTTGTCCCGATGCCAGGCCAGCAACTCCTTCTCCAGCCGGGTGAGCTGGATCTGCACGGCGCCGATCTGATCGGCCAGCCCGGTTACCACACGATGGGCTAACGGCGGCACCTCGGCCGCGTCTCCGGCTGAGAGCCTGGCCGCCAGTTCGAGCGCATGGCGCAGGCCCCGCGCCATCTCGATCCCGAACTCGGCGAGCAGGCCGCGGATCATGTTCACCAACTGGGTGCGTTGCTTGACCAGCAGGTCGCGCGTCCGGTGCAGCGCCAGCGCCGCCTGCTGCTCAGTCGACTTCACCGGCACGAACCGCATGCTGGGGCGCGTCACCGCCTCGCAGATGGCGGCGGCATCGTTCGCATCGGTTTTGCCGCGCTTGACGTATGGCTTCACGTAAGCCGGCGGCATCAGCCGCACGTCGTGGCCGAGCCTCATCAGTTCCCGGGCCCAGTGGTGGGACGTTCCGCACGCCTCCATGCCAACCAGGCAGCGCGGCAGCTTGGCGAAGAACGGCACGACCTGCGCCCGCCTCAGCGCCTTGCGAACGACGACCTGCCCAGCTGCGTCGATGGCGTGAACCTGGAAGATGCTCTTGGCCAGATCGATGCCGACGGTGGTGATCTCCATGGGGATGGCTCCTACATCTGCGTCGCTGCTGCTTCGACAGCAACCACATCTTGGCACCGCGATGCCGTCAGTTGGAGCGGGAGCCATCCACCCCATCTGCTTTTGGGGCGGAGATCCACGGAAGCGAACATCGTCGGTGAGCGTGCTCTCGACCCTTCACAGGCACTTGAAAGGTCCGCTTAGGGTCAGCTTGGTGTAGGACGACCTAGTTTGCAGGTAGTGGCATAAACCACGTGATCGGCGAGGTCAGCCTGTGACGTCAAGACTGAACGGTAAGCTGATCCCTGATCCAGGCTTGGGCTTCATCCAAGTCGGCGAAAAGCGGTGCGGTGACATCCTGAATAAGGCCGAACCCGGCCTCCAGGTACCACTTGCCTGCATCCGCCTCGTGCTGGGCCGAGAGGCAGACCAGCACTGCGATGAGAAAGCCGCTCGCGAAGACGAGGCGGCTTTCCTGGTCATCGCTGCCCGTGGCAACCTGAACTGGCTGTAGACGAAGGTTCATGCGGCAGCAGCGTCTCCGAGGTGCAGATAGTTCGCCCTGAAGCCGGCTATTTCCCGCAGTCGAGGAAGGTCCAGTATCTTCAGGTCACCATCCGTAAGGTCAATCAGCCGCTGCCGCCTGAGTTCCTGGATAGAGCGCGTGACATGCACCTTGGTCAGGCCCGTGGTGTCGGCCAGATCCGTGTGCGCGAGCGGCAGGCTGAAGCTGTCATGTCGGACCTGGCCGACGACTGCCAAGCGCTCGAATAGTTCGCAGAACAGGTGGGCGAGCCGCTGGATCGGCGTCCGGCGGCCGACATTGAGCAGCCACTCGCGCAAGGTGGCCTCGTCGACCAGGGTGCCGATACGCAGTCCGCGTGCAACGGCCGGGTGGTCCTCCATGATGTCTGCGACAGTCTTCGGGGAGAGGCGAACGACCTTGCAGTCAGACAGCGTCGTGATGGTGTGATCCATCTGGTCCAGCAGAGCCACGTCGAGGTCGCACAGGTCGCCCGGCACGAGGTAGGCCATGATTTGGCGCGCGCCGCTCACCAGCCGCTTATGGCGACAGGCCATGCCCTCCATGATGAGGTAAACGCCATCAGGCTTGTCGCCTTCCCGTACGAGGTCGGTCTGCGGGTCGACGACATAAGGTTCGGTGCTGATCCGCTCTAGCATCAGGCGGTCTTCGTCCGACAGCACGGCGAACGCTTCCAGCTTACGGATGAAGGGGCTGGAGGAGCTTACCGCAGACGATGTAACCTGTGTCATGAATGGCTCCGGTGCAATTGCCGCTTCCTTCCGACACGGCAGAGATCATCGTGCAGCCTATAAACCGATGATGGATTGCGCACAATCGACCTAACGAAATCGTCCGAAATCCCACATATCGCTCTCAGAAACAGCTAAGCTTTTGCATAGCGAGTAGGATCGTTAAAGTTAGCTTCTATGCTTGTTTCTACGGCGTACCGGGTGGAAGCTTTTAGCGAAAGCTCTTCTCATCATAATTTTCGTCGTTGAACCGATCAGATTGCGATAACCTCACAGATTATATTCCAACGTTCAGCGCAACTTTCTGGATTGTCGTTGCTTAGGACGTCACACCGACCAGAGGGCATGGCCCAGGGGGGCACATGCTCAATCCGCTCATCCAGAAGCTTGGACGCCGTTTCTCGCTCTCCGAGCCCGACGAAAGAGCCCTTAGGGATGCGAGTGCCCACCTTCGCGTAACTAATCCTCGCACCAACCTCATTTCGGAGGGAGACGTGCCGGATCACGTTCACCTGATCCAGAAAGGTTTTGCCTGCCGCTACAAGGCCCTTCCGAACGGCGGGCGATCAATCGTCGCCTTTCTCATTCCCGGGGACTTCTGCGACCTGAACGTGTCGATCCTCGGCGCGATGGACCACTGCATCGGAACGATCAGCTCCTGCGACGTGGTGCGTATCCCACGTTCGGTGATGAACGACCTCACGGGGAATTACCCGGTCCTGAACCGCGCCTTGCAGTGGGCTGGCCTGGTTGATGAGGCGATCCTGCGGGAGTGGTTGGTGTGCATGGGTCGTCGCTCCGCTGACGAGCAGGTCGCGCACCTGTTCTGCGAGTTCCTCATCCGCCTTCAAGCGGTCGGGCTTGCGACAGAGAACAGCTACGCGTTCCCCCTAACGCAGCTTGATCTCGGCGACGCAACCGGGCTCTCGAACGTGCACGTCAACCGCGTGCTTCAGGCGTTGCGGGGTCTAGGGTTGGTCGTGCTCAAGGAGAGGTATGTCACCCTACCCGACGTGGCAGCCATCAAGGCCTATGCGGGCTTCGATCCGAACTACCTTCACCTAAACCCGAAGGCTCCCCCGTACCCTGTTATGTGAGATACCCGACCGTTCCGCAGGGACGAGAAATCACACCCATTTGTTAAATTCCCGGTAGGCATAGCGTCTATAACGTAGTGCATCGCGGCCCTTCCCTCGGCCTTCCGCGCCTGTGAGACCTTGTGTGCTCCCGCCTGCTGCGCGGAGAGCCCTGTGCCTCGCTACTTCTTCGATATCCATGACGGCCAGACGCTTCGCGACGAAGAGGGCACGGTCCTTCCGGGCCCTGAGGAGGCGGCTCGTTATGCGAAGAAGATCTTGCCCGGGATCGCAGCGCACGAGGTGCCGAAGGACGGCGAACACCAAGCCTTTTCGGTGCTGGTGACCAACGAGGAAGGGCATCCCATCTACTCGGCCGCTGTGACCTACACAGGCACGTGGCTCATCCGGTGAGCGGGCCCCCATCTGCCGAGCCGGATGGGACACCGTGCTACCGGGCCGTGATGCGCAACGCCTGCGGAGGCGAGGTTCTGAACACGCCGATTTCTGCTTTGGAAGACGATGAAGCCAAGGACAAGGCGCGAGCCCTTGCTGATGGGTATGCCGTCGATCTTTGGGACGGCATGCGGTTCATTGAGCGGTTCGAGCCGCTTTATCCTCGTCGGTAACCCAAGGCCACCGCAGCAGTTTTGAGCCCACGGTTGATGTTCTAATTTCCATTATCTCAAGTCGTTGCAACCTATCGGCGCAAACATCCGCGTTGGGTCGGAGACGGTACGCCTGCTTCAGGGCGAAGGGTCAGGGTCCGCTCCCCACCCTTCTCAGGCCTTAGAGAGGTTCGCTTCCCGGCAGCTTGGTAGATGAAAATCTACGACCGTAAAGGGTGTTTTCCGACCCGCCCGCGTTCGGGCGCCTTCTGGCTGATGCAGACCTTGCGTTCAGCCCGCTTGCGCCTCGTTATCCTCTTCAGTCACGAGTTCGCTGAACGGCACCATGCGGACGCATCGGCCATTCTCGTCCTCGATCTCGAACGAGCACACAAACCAATCCCGCACGACGAGGGAAGGCGGCCCAGCGATCAGGCCACGCGCTTCCCGCAATGCGTACTGATGCGCGGCCTCATCATCGGCGAGTTCATCCCCTTCGGGATCGACCGCCAGCTTGTCGGCGCCGGGGCCGTAGCGAAGATTGAAGAAGTAGCGAGGCATCCTCAGGCTCCTTCGATCAGCCGCACGTACTCGGCCTCCGGGGTCCCGTAGCTGCCGTCCGCCATGTCCTCCAGGAGTTCGCGGTTGATCACGGTCACGCGCCCGCGCTTGGCCCGGATGCGGCCAGCGCCCTCGAGCTGCTGCATCGCCAGGGTCACCCCGGAGCGCCGCACCCCCAGCATCATCGAGAGGAACTCGTGCTTGAGCAGGAGCTCGTCTCCGTCGACCCGGTCGTGGCACATCAGCAGCCAGCGGGCGAGGCGCGCCTCGATCTCCTGGGTCGCATTGGCCAGAGCCGTCTGCCGGACCTGGATCATCTCGGTGAGAATGTAGCGCAGGAGCAGCTTGCGCAGCGCTGGGCTCTCCTCCATCGCGCCGCTCACGGTCCCCGCACGGATGCGCAGGGCAACGCCGGGCAGCTGGATGAAGTGGTCGTACGGCACCCGATCCGAGCCGAGGAGCACGGGCGTGGCGCCCACCACACCTTCGCGGCCGATCATCCCGATCTCGACCCGGCCGTTCGCACTCTCAGCCGTGATCGAGGCGATGCCGCTTTCCATGAAGTGGAGGTGCTCAATGTGGCCATTGGGCTTGATCAGGGTCTGGCCGGACTGCAGGTCGATCGGCTCCAGGTGAGGCTGAAGCCGGGCGAAATCCTCGGACAGCATGGCCTTGAGCAGGCGATTGCGTACGCTCGATTGTTCAATGTGAGCCACGGGCTCTTGTCCCCATGCTGGAGCAAGAGCGCACACGGTCTCTCAGTCGCCTGCGCTCAGTTCATACCAGCAGGCAATGCATATCTTGTAGGTTCAATAACCCATGTTTGCAAGTTATTATAAGCCAAACAACCATTTTGTACTTATGTTCGGTGTCGAACGTTCAAAAGTTCGGTAGCGGACATTCAGGCGTTCGATACCGCTCCGGAGGGTTCCATTACCTTACGCGCAATCGAATACATGTTTATAGCTTGCGGCATACAGCCCTGCGTCCTTGAGGTGGCAGACAGCCTTTCTTCGAGGAGCCATGCATGCCCCCCTTCGCTCAGCAACGTTTCGCACTGCTCTCCGAGGACGATGCCCTGGTGGGTATCCATCTCACCGACGCTCCGCAGCAGGCGGGCTACCGCTTGCTGGAACCGTCCGAAGCCCGACGCAACCCGCTCATCCGCAAGCTTGAAGGCTTCGGGGTGCTCTCGGAGGCGGATCGTGCAATCCTGGCCCAGATCAGCGCCAATCCCCGCCTGATCGGGCCGCGCATCGACCTGATCCGCGAGGGCGACCGGCCCGAGGGCGTGTTCCTGATCCTCGACGGCATGGCCTGCCGGCACAAGGTGCGCCAGACCGGTGCCCGTCAGATCCTGGCCTACCTGCTGCCGGGGGATCTCGGCGACCACGACGTGGCCCTCCTCGACACCATGGACCACACCATCAGTACGGTGTCGGCCTGCCGGGTGGTGCATGTCTCCCCTGAAATCATCGCCCATTTGACCCAGCATCATCCGCAGGTCGCGCGGGCGCTACGCATGAGTACGCTTGTGGACGAGGCAACCCTGCGCGAGTGGTTGGTGAACGTCGGCTGCCGCTCAGCCGTGGAACGGCTCGCCCATCTGTTCTGCGAGCTTCTCGTCCGGCTGCGCGCGGTCGACCGGACCGAGGGCGACAGCTTCGACCTATCTGTGACTCAGGGGGAGTTGGCAGACGCAACCGGGCTCTCGAACGTCCACGTGAACCGCTCCCTGCAGGAACTCAGGCGCCAGGGGCTGATTGAGCTGAAGGGTCGGCGCCTGACGATCCTCAATCTGCCTCGGCTCAAGGCGGTCGGCGAGTTCCGGTCGAACTACCTGCATCTGGGAAACCGAACGGCGGCATGAACCTTCAACTCCAGCCCGTGTAGGTCGCGACCGGCAGCAAGGACACCGAGAGGCAGCTCGTGTTCGCCGATGGCTTCCTCGTGGCAGTGTTCGTGCGCCTCTCGAACTAGCACGCGGACGAGGCGGGCCGGTGGTGCCTGGAAGTAGGTTTTTGGCCGCCTTGATCACCCACGCGCCCACGTTCCCCAATCTTGAAGGAGCGCAGAGGTAGATCTCAGACCAGCTCTTGTAGCCTCCTCGCTTCAGCCGATAATCGGTCACGCCCTGAAGCTGGACCGGGAAAGGGCTGCTTTCGCCTCGACATCAGGTAATTCGGAGTGCCGCAATGAGTGTGACGACAACCTGCAATCGGCTACTTCAGGCGCTGTCGTTGGATGATCTTGGCCGGTTGCTGCCACACCTAGAACGCGTCAACGTTCACAAGGGCGAGGTCTTGATCCATCAGGGCCAGCCGCTGGAGTTCACATACTTCCCGGAAGGCGGCCTCTCATCGAACCTTGCGGTTACGAGCGACGGCCGCAAGATCGAAGTTGGGTGCTTCGGGTTCGAGGGCATGGTCAGCACAGCGGCTGTGCTGGGATCAGATCGGGCATCCCATGACATCCTCGTTCAAGTCGGCGCACCCTGGCTCCGGGTACGCACCGACGTTCTGGTCGAGGCCACGCAGGCAAGTTCTACCCTGCAAGGCGTGCTGCTGCGGTACGTCCAGTTCCAGATTTTGACCCTCAGTCACTCAGCGCTGGCGAACGGTGCCTATCGGATGAGGGAACGTCTCGCGCGGTGGCTGTTGATGGCTCACGACCGATTGGAAGGCGACGATCTCGCCCTTACGCACGAGTTCCTCTCCTTGATGCTAGGCGTCCAACGCTCCGGTGTCACCCTTGCCATCCAGGAGGTCGAAGGCTTGGGCTTGATCCGAGCAACGCGCGGGCACCTCAAATTGCTGGATCGGGATGGGCTGCTTGCACTCGCCGGTGACAGCTACGGCTTCCCAGAGGCAGAGTACGAGCGCCTCATCGGTCCATTCAGAGGCGAGGCACCTCCGCATTTCTCGTAAGTGTGTAGCCAGCTCCACCTGTAGGACAAGTGTACGATATCGTTCTAAGTACCTTGCGACGGAACGTTTTATTGTAAGTTAGGGTTTTTAATTTCTGGTAACGAAAGTAGCCTCCGAATGCCGATGTTCTACTCCCACATCCGGTCGGAGCAGACCTACGTGGAGGACCCTGAAGGAGGGGAGTACCCCAGCCTCGATGCTGCGTGGCGTGATGCGGTGCTGAGTGCCAAGCACATCATCGGTGAAGCCCTTAGAACCGGCACGTCCCTTCGATGTGCTCTGAGCCGGACCTTCGAGATCACGGACGAGGAGGGTCGACAGGTTGCCGTCTTGCCCTTCGCGGAAGCTGCGGAGATGGATCTGCGGAGCGAAGGCGGTGGATCTTCAGCAGCGGGTTGAACCCCCTGCTTCAGCGCCAATCGAGCATTCACACAGAGCGCGGTTGCACAACACCCAGCTGGCCGATGGAAGCTTTTGAGGACGGCTTAGACCGGCCTCAACTGTAAGATCTGATCGGAGGCGGAACGTCCGCTTCAGGCTAAAGGGTCAGCGTCCGCTGCCCACCCGTTGCAGGCCCCGGGAAAGTCCGCTTCCGGGCGACCTCGCGGCCAAAGACCTACGACTAGGGCGGGTGCTTCTCGGACGGTCCGCTTTTTGCCCCTGCAAAGGAGGAGCGGACCTTCAGGGATGCGAGTGATCCTACTCTTGTGAGATCGCAGGCGCGGCTACGCGGAGGCAGCTTAACGCATATTGTTGAGTGCCGGATCTTCGGGAGTGTGCATTGTTTTGGGGAGCGTACGATGAACGGGATCGTCAGCGGATGGCCGAGGGTGCTCGTGCGATCCGAAGGCTTCGCCGTCCTGGTTGCCGCATCTATGGCCTACGCTTGGCAGGGCGGTAGCTGGTGGCTATTCGCTGCCCTCTTCTTCGTGCCCGACTTGAGCATGATCGGCTACGTTGCGGGGAGCAAGCCGGGCGCGGTGTTGTACAACCTCGCTCACTGGTACGTCCTGCCGCTCGCGTGCCTCGTCTGGGGTGGCTCCGGCCATGCGCCGCAGGCCTTGCAGATAGGTCTTATCTGGGCCGCGCATATCGGCTTCGACCGCAGCCTCGGCTACGGACTCAAATACCCGGAGGGCTTCGGTGTGAGCCACCTGGGTCGGATGGCAAAGGCCAACGGGAGCGCATAGCGGTTGGCCATCAAAACCCGGCTACGGATGGCACTCAATACGAGTTCGGGTCGTGACTGTCGCTCGGACGAGCGTACGCCTTCGAAAGCGCGTCGCTCATCGGCAGGTTCAGATTGATGCTGCGTGGTGGAATCGATTGGGTAAACCACTGGTCATAGAGTTTCCTGCCCTCGGGGCTGGCGTAGAGTTTGGCCGTCGCAGCATCGGCAACAGCCTTGAACGGCGCGTCGTCCCTGCGTAGCATGACGGCGTAGGGTTCGGGCTTCGACAGCGCCTCCGTCGAGATCTCGTACGCCCCGGGGTCCCGCGCGGCTGCCACAAGGGAGGCGAGCAGCACGTCGTCCATCACGAAGCCCGCCGCTCGACCACTCTGGACCATCAGGAACGCTTCGGCGTGATCGACGGCCGGCAGGATCGTCAGCCCGAGGTTGCGCGCGACGTTGGCTTCGTTGATCTGCCGCAGGTTGATCGTCCCGGAGGTCGAGACCACGGTCCGGCCCCGCAGATCGTCGATGGTGTGCAGGCCGGCGCCCTTCTTCGCCACGTAGCGCGTCGCGGTCAGGAAGTTGGTGTTGGTGAACGCAACCTGGTTGCGGCGCTCGAAGGTGTTTGTCGTCGAGCCGCATTCGAGGTCGATGGTGCCATTGGCGATCAGCGGGAGGCGGGTCGCCGAGGTCACCCCGTTCAGACGAACCTCAAGCTGCGCGAGCCCGAGCCGCACCTTCACGGCGTCGACGATGTGACGGCAGATGTCGAGTGCGTAGCCGACCGGCTTCTGATCCCCGTCTAGGTAGGAGAAGGGCACCGAGGCGTCGCGAAAGCCAAGCGTGATCACGCCCGTTTCTTTGACCTTCTTCAGGGTGCCCGTCAGCTCATCGGCCAGGGCGCCGGAAGTTGAACACAAGGCAAGCGTCACCGTTGCGGCTGCAGCCGCGCGTTTCGAGGCATACATTTTTCGATTTCCTTCGTCCGTAAGCGGGGCGGTAGCATAGTCGCTTGACGAGGCGGGACGTCCCCGTTGGGGGACGAAAGCGGTCACACCAGCTCGAATAGGCCCTCGACCTCAACGGGGACGCCGCGTGGTAGAGCGTTGGTCCCGACGGAGGTTCGCGCGTGCCGCCCATCCTCTTCCAGCGCGAGCACCATGAGGTCGGAGGCGCCGTCCATCACCCGCGCCTGGTGCCTGAAGTCATCGCGACAGCGAACGAAGCCGGTGAGGCGCAGGCATCGCACCCGATGGGGTTCGTCCCCCACTGCGATGCCAACCTGGGCGAGGATGTTCAGCGCACAGGCACGCGCCGCGGCCTGCGCCTCCTCGACGGTGACGTCTTCGCCGACGACGCCACGATACAGCGGCTCGCTGTCCCGAATAGGCGTCTGCCCAGCGACGAACAGCAGGGCGCCGGCGCGCGTGAACGGCACGTAGTTGGCTGCCGGCACCGTCGGTCGCGGCAGAGCAAGGCCAGCGGCGGCCAACCGGGAAAGGATCGCCGCGTTCATGCGGACACCCCCGCAGGAGTTATGCTGAGATCAGCGCCGGATGCGACCTCTCCGCCGAGTAGGCAACCCAGGGCGCGGTCGCCGGCGAAGCCGATCCGGACCCGGATCTCCGACAGATGACCCATCGCTCGACCCTGGTGGATCAGGATTGGGCTGTCGTCTGCTTCGATGGTGCCGTCGTGCAGGAGGCCGAACGCCAGGGCTGCCGCGGCGATGCCCGTTGCAGCATCTTCCAGGTAGCCGGACGACCGCGGGAACTGGCGAGCCTCGAACACCCGTCCCGGCCCGTCCACGACCGCGTAGGGGTAGAGCCCAGTCGAACCGATGCTGCGACAGACGGCCTCGACGGCGGCCGGATCGGGGCCGAGAGCGTGGAGACCCGCCGGGAGGCGCATCGGAACCAGGGTCTTCACCCGTGATGTGGCTGCGTTGTGCAGCGGAAGGTCAGCAAGGGCTTCGCGGCCGATGCCTAGGGCGGCGCAGACCGCCTCCACCGCATCCGACGTGAGCGGTGCCACTCGCCCGGCAGGCTGGGTGATCTCCACGCGCCACGACCCGTCATCCCGCTTCTGCACGAAGCCTGTGACGGTTCCGCTCGCCGTTGCGATCCGGACTGGTGCATTCGTCAGCCGCCCCCGGCGCGCGAGCACCCAGAGTGCGCCGATAGTGGCATGCGCGCACATCTCCATTTCATGATTCGGTACGAAGAACCGGAACGCCAACTCGTGCGCATCGTCCGCGGGCGACAGCACGAAACCACTCTCGTGGCCGTATCGCCGCGCCACCGCCTGCATCGCGTCTGCATCAAGGGCGTTGGCCTCCGCGAAGACGGGGCACGGATTCCCTCCCGCGCCGTCACAGGTAAAGACGCGGACGACTTCGACTTCGCTCATGACTCCTATCCCTGGCTCGGAGCGCGCCGGATCTCTTCGGCGCCGTGATCCCCATACTCGCCGGAACGGGTGCCACGTGCGCGGCCGTGCGGGCCCTACGTCGCGACCGAGCGGGCCATCGACTTGGAGGATGAGGTGCGGATGCCCGTAGCGGCCAAACCGCCCTCTCGACGCAGGGCCCGGGATAGAGCCGAGCCGCTCTCGAAACCGACTCGGCTCGCGATCTCGTCGACCGACAGGTCCGTCGTGGTCAGCATGGCACGTGCTGCGTCGAGGCGCTTGGCTCGCTGGAACGCACCGACCGATTGTCCGACCTCCGCCTGGAACAGGCGGGTGATGTGCCGCCGCGAGACACGGAGATTCGCGGCAAGGAGGTCGAGCGGGACGTCCTGGTCCAGCCGTGCGGCAACGAAGGCTTTTGCCTCACGGATCAGCGCAGCGCCATGTCCGTGACGTGAGGCAGTCGGGAGGGGCGCGCCTCTCTCGATGGCACCAAGGCACCGGATGAGAAGCGCCGCGGAGAGATGGGCGCGAACAGCGTCTCGGCCCACAGGGTCCCCGCTGCCCTCGCGACATAAGGCATGCAGGGTGCGGATCTCCGGGGAGACCGAGAACATGGCGCTCGTGCGGATCGCGGCTCGGAAACGATTGAGCGAGCCAAGCTGCGCCTCGATACGCCGTAACGCCGCATCCCTGACGTAGACGGCGATGTGTGTCTGGTCGGACCGGAAAGCACTCGTGTCGTGAGCGTGCGAGGCGGGGACGACGGCAAAGCGGTCGTCGGTGAGCCAGGCGCCGTCACGCTGACCCTCGTGCTTGAGCTTGAGGATACCGACCCAGGGCAGCAACAGCATGAGGCCATCGTGCCAGTGCCAAGGCTTGGCGTAGCCGACGCCCCCGTCGAAGAGGATGATGTGTTCGTCGCCGTCGGCGATGACGCACGAAGGCTGTGCCGTTTGTCTGAGGAGGTCGAGCGACCTAAGCATGAGACGAAGCTATCCCTGCGGCGGCAATCCGTCCATTCGACGAAGACAGGCCTTCTCGTTCGTTCGGGCTTCACAAAGGTCGAGTGAGTTCACAACCTTCGTCGGCATGATCCGGAGGGGTTCACCCTTACACTCTGCCGCAGCGTGTAACTGCAAGGCGGCGTTTTCGGCCATGAGCTTCCCAAAGCGTGCGGGGCGAACTGACGGACGGTCGCCGCGCTATTTTTCATCCCTCTTAGGCCGCTGCAGCATCGTGCCGTTCAAGCCGCTTCAGCGTCGATTTCGGCCTGAAAGCGGTCGATGAACGAATCCATCACAGTTTCGCCCATGTCGACGGACTTGGCGTTTCCTGCAGCCACGAACGTCACGTCAGTGATGCCGATCACGTTCAAGATCAGGCGCAGGTACTGGGTAGCGATGTCCCGGTCCCGGATTGGCGAGCCTTCTGCGTAGACTCCGCCGGAGGCGAGCAAGACGGTCGCCTTCCTACCGGTGACAAGACCCTTGCCATCCATCCCAAGCGTCATGCCCTTGCGGACGATGTGATCGATCCAAGCCTTCAGCACTGCTGGGACGTTGTAGTTGTAGACAGGCGTCGCGATGACGAGATGATCAGCCGCCAACAGCTCAGCGACCAACTCATCTGAGAGGCGCAGCACCGACTTCATCTCCGCCGAATGGCGTTCCGGCGGGGTGAAGTAGGCCTGGAGCCAGGGTGCGGTTACGAAAGGCAGATCCGTCTGCATCAGGTCGCGTTCGACGATCTCTCCGTTCGGGTGAGCGGATTGCCACCGGGCGACGAAGCGACTGGTGAGATTGCGCGAGATCGAGTGGTCGCCGCGGGGGCTAGCCTCTACGATGAGGAGGCGGCGCATGTAAGTCTCCACGATGGGTGCCTGGGATGGGAATCGGTGCCGTTTGAACGGGTCGAGTGACACGTATTTGCCCGTTGGATGTCCCGCTCGGAAGCGATTAAAAGACGATACTTTCTATCAGCCCAGGTGATGGATGATCGGCAGCCTTACCCTTGATCAGCTTCGTGTGCTGGTGACCATCGCCGAGCTCGGAAGCTTCTCGGCTGCCGGTCGGCGTTTGAAGCGCGCTCAGTCGGCGATCAGTCAGACCGTGGCGACGCTGGAGGGCGTACAGGGCGTCACGCTATTTGACCGCTCCGGCCATCGCCCACGGTTGACGGACGTCGGCCGAGCGCTCGTGGTGCAGGCACGCTTCATACTGGCAAGCGCCAGCCGCTTCGAAGCGGTGGCGGCGGGGGCCCGCGAGGGGATCGAGCCCGAACTCGCGGTCGCAATCGACCCACTGGTGCCCACGGCTCCTCTTATCGAGAGCCTGCGCGCGCTCCGTGACGCTTTTCCCCATCTGCCGGTCAGCTTCTCGACGGAGGGATTGCGCGGGGCCGAGCGACGCCTGCGTCGGGGCGAGGCTGCACTTGCTTTCTGCCTACTGCTCCCGAGCGTACCGGAAGACATTGTCGCCCTACCGCTGGTCGAGGCGCGACTTATTCCGGTGGTCGCACCGACACACACCCTGGCGCAGCTCGGTCGTGCGGCGACGTGGGCGGACATCGAGGAGCACATCCAGTTGGTCCTGTCCGATCCGGCCACGCCGGACGGGGCGAGCTACGGCATCATCGGAACAAGGGTTTGGCGCTTCGTCGACCTTGGTCGCCGGCTGGACTTCCTCCTTGCCGGGCTGGGCTGGTGTCGGATGCCGGAAGATCTCGTCGCGCCGTTCCTGAAGAACGGTCGCCTCGTGACACTTCGTGTTGATGAGGAGCCCTCTGCTTCCACCGGCACGTTGACGGTGTACGCTGCACACATGCGCGCACGCCCGCTCGGCCGGGCGGGTCGTTGGCTTCTCGACGACTTGCGAACTCGGTTTGGGATGCCGGTTTCCTTGAACGGATTACAAGGCTGGTAACACGGTGGCTTGCCGTCATCGCCAGAACAGCATGACGTTGCATGTCCGCTTCAGAGTAGATGGGAGAACCGTCTGTACGACCAAGTTGGGTCGGGACCCGTCCGTCCGCCCTACGGTGGAGCCCGCGCAGCTTTCGTGACGCCGTCGCACCAGTATCCGCTTGGGATGCCTCTCAGCATGGCCCGGCGGATGGCTCTTATCGCCTGGGCCCGTCAGCACGACGCCTGGATCGTCGAGGACGATTACGACAGCGAGCTTCGCTATGCCGGCCACCCCTTCCCCTCGATGCAGGGACTCGATCCATCACGAGTTGTCTATCTCGGCACGCTCAGCAAGGTCCTGTTCCCTTCACTGCGTCTCGGCTATGTCATCGCACCCGAACCCCTGACAGAAGCTTTCGCAGGGGCCAGGGCCATCCTCGACCGGCACTCGCCCACCACCGAACAGCACGTGCTCGCGGCCTACATGCGGGAAGGATTCTTCGAAGCGCACATCCGACGCATACGAGGCATCTACGCCGAACGACGCTCCATTCTGATGGATGCACTTACGCGAGAGTTGCCGGCAGGCTTCCGCGTCCAGGCCAGCGACCAAGGGATGCATATCGTCCTGTGGCTGCCGGATGGGACCGATGACGTGGAGCTTGCCCGTCGGATGCTTTCGGCGAGGCTTGTGGCCCGCCCAATCTCGACCATGTACGCCGCTCTGCCCGGCCGTCCCGGCCTAATGCTCGGGTTTGGCGGGTTCCCACCTGAGAACCTACGCGAAGCTGTACAGCGGTTCGCGACATTGATAGCGCCCGGGGGCCAAAGCGTTGCGGAAGTGGGCCGGTGACATCGCCCGGGATCGGATTTTCCAGGCCTTCTTCAACGCCGCTGCCGTCATGATCCCCGTCCGAGGGCACGGTCGAGCCGCATTACTATCCGGACGGACCCTGAAGCTTGGTGCCATGCCGCCTCATGGGCCAAAGTCGTGATCAGAAACCGCAATATGATTTGGACGCTTAATTGCGGATGACACCCGACGGCCTCGTGGCGAGCAACCCCAGCGCGCAGATCATCCACGCGGACGGCACGGGCGCCTACGTCCTGGCCCCGCCGGCCGTCGTCGCCAACGCGTTCTCGCGAGCGTTCCCGATGCCCGGCCTCGGAGCCATCGTCGTTCCCACTTACGTCGACGGTTCCGCGACTCGGTTCGGGCAGGCCTACGCGTCGTTCGACGGCGGGGCCTCGTGGCGGGGCCCGATCAAGACATTCAAGGCCTCGCCCCAGTTCCCGACAGCCCAGCAGGACAACGTCTCGGACTACGCGCTGCTGCCCCTGTGCCCGAGCTAGCGTGACGCGGCGTGCTCCGTCCGCGTCACTTCAGGTACTTGGCCACGGCGGCCGCGCCTTTCTCGAAGACGACCTTCTCGACGAGGTCGTGGAACGGGAATCGCGCCTTGTAGGTGGTCTTCTCGGTGATGACCGCGAGGACCTCCACTCGGTCGCGCCCGGGCAGCACCAGGATGGGCGGGCGGCCGGGTTTCGCCTCGATCCACCGGGCGCCGCGTGACACGGCGTCGGAGATATAGCCCCGGGGAAGGTTGCCGTGCTCGTCGAGGACGGCGTCACGCCCGGGGACGAGGGGGCCCTGATCCGTCGTCGCGAAATCGCCCGCGACGCGCTCGCCGCCATACACTTCCAGGCCGAGGTACCGGGCGCGTCCTGGCAGGACGTAGACGAAGGCCTCCGCCGCCGTGGCGCCCTCGACCTTCTTGTAAGCGAAGCCGTCGACCGTCCACTCGATGGGGCGGTCGAAATATATCGGGGTCGCCTCGGACAGGCGTTTCCGGGCTGACGCCGCGATGTAGAGAACCGCCTCGTCGAGGGCAGGTCGCACGGTTTTCGCTACGTAGGCCTTGGCCTGCCGCGTGAACTCCGCGCTGTCGAAATCGAGTGTGAAAGGCATGCCCGCGAGCGTGCGCCGCCATGGTGCATCCGCCCACACATGGGGCCCGAAGCCGGTGACGCCATCCAGCGGATAATTCGATTCTTACAATAGGAGTAACGGGTCGCTAACCGCCCTCGAAATCGTCGACCTGTTTTGGTGTACGGGCCAGGAACAGGTGTTGACTCCCCCTCGACGTCGAGTCCGCGAGCTGAGATCGTCACCCCAGCAAGCGAGCCCGAGGAGACCCCCCGATGTCCATTTCAGCCCACAACATCAGCTCGGGTTTTGACGCAGCGGGCCTCGGTCTTGCCGGCGTCCTTCACAGGGCCCGTCAGGATCGCGTCGCCGCTCAGGCCCACGCCGATGCCGTGCAGGCAAACCGGAACATCACAGCATCCCAGCGTGCCGCCCGGGCAGTCGAAGCCCTGCGTCAGGTGCTCTTTGCGACCCAGGCCGAGAACGTCGCCCTCGTCGCTGAGAACGCGCGCCTCCAGCGCGAGCTCGCGTCCTCAAAGGCGGAAACCCTCCGCGCGAAGGGCCTTTTGGTCCGCCACATGCGGGCCGCCTGACGCGGTATTCGGTGTGCGCACGTCATGCTTCCGTGTGTGCACTGGGAAAGGCGCAACGAAAATCGGATGCCTTGGACAACATGTCGCACCCGGGCATCCAGGCGTGAAAAAGGCCCGCTCCGGTCACCCGGGCGGGCCTGTTTACTGAGTGGGCTGAATCACATCGCCGGGGCGTACCGCATCGGGTCCTCCTCAAGGAGTTCGTCGATGACCCTCCTCAGGGTTTCCTCGTGTTCCTTCACGCTGGCCCGCTGCTCGGGGGTGACCTGAGCAGCCGCGCACAGGGCGGACCGGTACTCCGTCATCGTCGGCGTGAGCGGCAAGCCCTCGATCAGACGGAGGCCGGCCATGTGGCTGCCGATGCGGTGAGCCCCATGCTGGTCCAGCTTGAGAAGCTCGGCCGCGTTGAGGCTGTTCAGCCAGGCGGCCGCTGCCTCGTCGAGACCTTCAGTCGACGGCTCGTCGTCGATGGTCATCATGTCGTGGGCGAACTTCTCGGCGATGCGACCCCGGGCCAAAATCGGGTCGAGGGGAATCGGCGCCGGCACAGGCTTCGCGGCGACGGGGGATTCCGCTGCGGGGACCGGGACGGCGGCGGTGGCGGCTTCGGCCTTGGCGGCGATGGTGTCGAATGCGCCCTCGATGTCCGCGCCGGCGCCGACGGGCGGGCGGAGGCTGTCCCGGACACTCCGGAGGACCCACTTGCCGCCCTCCCAGACGGCCTTGACGGTGACGGCGGCCAGCATGGCCATGACGAGGGCGAAATAACGGATGGATGCTCTGATCATGAGGGGTGGGTGATCCTGCTCTCGGGAGGTGGAGTTCGATTTTCGGGACGGGGACGAAAACGACCAGCGCGATCAGGGGCTGACGCCGAGGGCGACGATTTCCTCGTAGGTCGTCGCCCTGAACCAGACTTGGCGGCCCTTCCTGGCGGTGCACGTGACGAACGCGCCCTCCCAGAGGACGTCCGGATACGTGTCGCCCGCCACCCACTCGTCGTCGCTGTCTACGGGCAGGATCATGCGCTTCGGCTTGCGCGGGAGGGTGCCCAAGCGCGCCTCGTATCTGCGTCGCGGGACGCCCTCCGGATCGAGCTCGTCCAGGGCCTCGGCGTACGTCAGGCACGAGCTCGCCGCCTACGAGGCGGTGATGGGAGCCCCCGTGGCAGACGGGGTCGCGCATGAAAATGAAGCTGCCATCGACCGCGTCGACCGAGGTGATTCGGCGGTACGTGATCGAGCGCTCGTCCTCCGTCCGTGTGATCTCCACGGTCGGGAACGCCTGCCCGACGTCGAGCCGGCCGTTCCTGAGGGCGACGGGGTGGAGGGTGACGAAATTGGGGGTGTTGAACGTGGTCATCGTCGGGAGCGCTCCGTCATATCCGCTGATTGACGGATTCTCCCACTCGGCCCAGCAAGAAGTAAGGGGTCTACTGAAGTATTTTTTAAGATGCCATCTCGATACCATGTCGGATTGCCATGATGTCAAATTGACATGTCAAATTGACAGACCTCGCCTTCATCAGAAAAAATTGCAACTCAACATCGGTATGGGCCTTGCGGATCAGCGGGTCAGGTCTAACATCTGATTCGTCCCCCACCGCATCTTCCGGTCACGCCATGAAGCACGACGTCCTACGCACTGGCGAAGTTATCCTCAAGCTGAGGACGGCATGTGCGGATGCGGGTGGGCAGACTAACTGGGCAAAGTCACAGGGTATCAGCGCGCAGTACGTAAGTGACGTCCTCCACGGTCGTCGTCCGCCTGCGAATGCCATCCTCCGGGGACTCGGGCTGCAGCGTGCGGAGCCGATGTACGTCCCCAGGGGGCCGGAGGACGTCACTCTTTACGACGCCGACGGCCTGACGCTCGTGATCGCCCAGCGCGTCTTCGACTGAACTCCCCACACCGACCAGATCAGCAGAGGTGCACCGTGAAAGAAGTCTCGATCCAGAATCTCCGTTTCGGCCATGAGCCCGGTGCGCCCGAGGGCGTGGTCAACGTCCGCGTCTCCGGCCGCGAGGCCGGGCTCGATGCGCTCGCCGCGTCGATCCAGTCGCTGGGCCTGCTCCACGCGCTTGTCGTCGTCCCCGGCGAGGGCGACCTCGCCTACGTCGTCGATGGCAATCGTCGTCTTGCGGCGGTGCGGGCCCTTGTCGCCGACGGGAAGTTCCAGCCCGACGATCTGGTCCCCGTCACGGTGCGCGACGCGGACACCGCCCGTGAGGCCGGCCTCGCCGCCAACGTGATGCAGGCCCCGATGCACGATGCTGACCGGGTGCAGGCGTTCGCCGAGTTGAGGCGCTCAGGCGCCAAAGAGAAGGACATCGCCGCCCGGTTCGGACAGCCGCTCGCACATGTCCGGAAGCTGCTCGCCCTTGGTGGCGTGTCCCCCGGGGTTCTCGATGCATGGCGCGCCGGTAAGATCAGCGAGGATGTGGCACGGGTCTTCACGATGGCGCCTCACGCCGATCAAGAAAGGGTCCTTGCGAAGGTCCTCCAGGAACACTGCGTCTATCCCCATTTCGTCCGCCGCGAGCTCGGGCTCGATCAGGATGTCTCGGGGCTGCTCGCCTACGTCGGGCCCAAGGCGTTCAAGGCCGCCGGCGGCCATGTCGTCGAGGACCTGTTCGGCGGAAGCAACGCGGTGTCCGACCCGGTCCTGCTCGCGCGCCTCGCGGATGAGCGCCTGGAGGCCGAGTGCGAGCGCCGGCGCCGCGAGGGTTGGGCGTGGGTGGCCAAGGCGTCGGACTTGCCGACGAGCTGGCGCTGGTCGTGGGCCAAGGTGGAGCCGGCGGAGCGTCCGCTGTCGGACGAGGATCAGGCCCGTCTCGACGAGATCGATGCGTGGCTGGATTCCGACGACGAGGCGACCGACGAGGAGATCCATGCCGCGCACGCCGAGGCCGATGCGCTTCGGGCCAAGGGCTTCATCCAGCCTGGTGCCGCCGATCGTGCCCGCTCCGGGAGTGTGATCCTGCTCGGTCGCGACGGCAAGATCGACGTCACCGAGTACGTCATCCGTCCCGAGGACGTCCCCGCGGCCGCGCCGAAGGACGAAAAGCCGGCCGAGCCCGAGGAGAAGGGCTTGCCGATTTCCTTGGTCGAGACCCTTTGCGGGACTGCGACCGAAGCCGTGCAGGCGGCGCTCGGATCGTCTCCGACCGCTGGACTGGTAGCGCTGCTGGCCGGGGCGATGTGCGCGGGCCATTGGTCGGCCCCGATGAAGGTTCGGCTCGACGGCGTCGGGGGGCAGGCCTCATCGCTCCACGACAAGGAATCGTTCCAGGACCTCGTCGCCCGGCTGTCCACGATGACGGTCGACGAGCTTCTCGTGGTCGCGGCCGGTGTCGCCGCCCGGGGCGTCCAGACGCTGCACCGCGAGCACGGGACCCGGCCCCTCGCCCCGTCGGAGCGTGCGAGCGTTCAGGCGCTGATGGGGCTACCGGACCCGATGGCGATGCAGGACGCGCTGATTTTCAAGTTCGATGGTGAGGCCTTCTTCAAGTCGGCCCCCAAGGCCATCACCCTGCAGATCGTCGCGGAGATCCTCGGCGACGCTGAGGCCAGGCGCGTCAAGGACAAGAAGAAGAAGGAGCTCGTTGAGTTCGCCGTCGCCTCGGTCCTGCCGCTCGGCTGGCTCCCGGCCGAGCTCCGGCACCCCGGCTACGCCGGTCCCGGCGCTGCCGGGGTCGAACCGGCTCCCCAGGCCCTGGCCGCCTGAGGAGGCATCCATGACCGACGGCGCCATCCCCAACCTCAGCACGCTGGCTGGCACCGACATCGCCATCGAGCAGGCCTCCCTCGCAAAGGGGGAGGCCTGGTTCGAGTGTCAGATCGCCGGGCTCCAGTTTCACTCCTACGACGTCGTCGACGACCTGACCGGCGCCCGCCTCCGCCCCGAGGCCGGCGACCGGCTCCACCTCGTCCGGGAGCCGACCAACCCGTACGACTCGAACGCCATCGAGGTGTGGTGGAAGAATTCCTGCCGCCTCGGCCACCTTCCGCGCCCGGTGGCTGCCGAGATCGCGCCCCTAATCGACGCCGAGGCGCCGGCCCGGGCGTACGCCGTCTCCGGCGGGACCGGGCGGGCGTGGAGCGTCCGCGCCCTCGTCATCGGGGCCGCCGCGGCCCCCTTCCACAAGAAGCACCTCGACCGCCTTCGGTCCGAGCAGCAGGAATCCCCGATGCCCGTCAATGCACCCTCGTTCGTGGACGGGCTCGTGGCCCTGGACGCTTCCCAGACGCGCAAGCGCCTTGCCGCGGCGTTGGCCGAGGCGCGCCTCCACGCTCAGTGGACCGCGGGTCAGAGCGGCGACGGCATCGCCGAGGCCATCCGGCACGTCGATTCGGTCCTGCTCGAAAGCGCGCGCTGGGCAATCAAACGCCTCGACGATGCCCTGCTGGCGTCCCGCTCCGCACCTGCCCGGCAGGAGACGCTGGCGGAGGCCCACGCCGCCGTCGTGGCCGCCCTCGACCGTGACGACGACCCGATCACGCCCGTCAGGCCGAGCAGGTCCGGATTCGTCTCTGGCGCGTTCGGCCGGCGCAGCGAGGCTCCGCCGCCAGGCTGCTGAAGGTCGACGTCGACGCGCCCGGCGGCAGGGGCGCCACAATTAAGCATCCCCAGCATGAAGGAGAGCGCCCCGTGCGCCAGCTCAGCGTCAGCGACATCGAAGACATCAATCGCGCGACCGCGATTGCCAGTGCGATCCTCCATGCGGTCGGCGAGCATGGCCGCACGTTCAAGGACAGCGCCGACACGTTCGTCCGGGCCCTCGACAAGTCGGGCTACGAGGTCGTGCCGAAGGCCGCCATGGGTAACGTCGTTGCCCTGACGCCCGCCGGCGAGGACGCGATCCGACGGTTCGTCGATGCGGTCGATCTCACCCAGGATGCCGTCTCAGCCGGCGGTGCCGATCTGGAGCGCCGGATCGAGGCGGACCCTGATCGATACCTCCGCGACGTCTCCGGACGGGACCATGCAGTCGATCCGCGCGCCCTGGCGGTGCGCGATACGATAGAGGCGAACAGGCTCCTGGGGATGGCGGTCGCGACGCTCGGGCACGAGGCGGTCGACACGCTGATGCGCAACCTGCCCGAGCCGGTCCTCGAGGCGGCCTGATGGCGCTGACGCACGCCATCGTCGACCGGGGGACGGGCCTGATCGTCTCCAGGCACCGGTTCTTGATCCTCGCCAAGAAGGCATGGCGTGGACACGGGACCGTGCGTCAGGGCGGCCGCATCGTCCTGACGGCGTGGGCGGCCAAGCACATGGTCGTGCCCCTCTCCAGCGCCAACGCAGCCCTTGCCCGGGGAAAGGCGGCGCCGGCTACGCGGGTGACCGTCCTTTCGCATCCCCACGTGCACAGGGCATTCGGGGTCGTGGCCGAGGACGCCGGGGAATCCCCGTCCTTCGAGTACGTGGTCCCCCGTGAGTTCGAGCACCGCCTCGGGCAGGCCGAGGCCGCCTTGGGCGAGCTCGACGAGGCCGGATTCGAAACGGTGTGCCTCGGTTCTCCGAGCGCCGTCAGGGCCCTGATCGGGGCCGATCCGGGACGCAGAGCCGCAGCGGATCTACTCGCCGCCTTCTTCTCCGACTGGCACCCCCGCACTCACGCTGGCGTTGCCTCATCAACCAGGCCGACCGCCTAACCTCCGAGATAGCGATGAGCCCGTTCATCCCCCGCCGCCTGCCGGCCGTCGTCGTCGGCGCATGTCGGGCCGTTCACACTGTAGTTCCGCTGCCCGAGGCCGGCCCCCCGCCTGGCGAGGAACTCGCCCTCGTAGAGGTCCTCCGGGCGCAGGCCCTGATGTTGGCCATGTCTGTCGAGGCGATCACGCCCGGGGCAATGGAACGCCTCCGTCGTATCGCTTAGCACACAGATTAACTCAGAATTAACCAAGCCAGCCATCGCCGCTTGTCTTTAACCATCGCTGGGTGCAAATTAGTCCACTGAGTGTTGTTAACCTCAGCGCAATCTATGACTCGCGGAGTCATGGTCGCATGTGTTTCTGTCCTGCCAGCGAGGGATTTCCCCTGCAGGAGGTGACACGACATGAAGTACGCTGGTCCGGAAGAGCTCGCGTTTGACATGGCCGAGAAGGCCAACAGGAACAGCCAGCTTCTGCTCACCTACCCGCTCAAGAAGCAGGGTGTCGAGATGGCGAAGATCTTCGACACTCACGACCTGGTGTTCGCCACCCACACCCACATGGGAATCGTCAGGTCCGTTGAACTCTCCTACGTGAAGGGGAGCTACTCGGAACTGCAGGGGCGGAAGAACTTCGACGCTAGTCGCGTCCGGGCGACGGCGTTCAGCGTGGCGAACGCCGCCGAGGCCCAGGCGTTCGCCGAGATCTACGGATGGCGCCAGACCGAAATCCGCACTCAGGGGAAGGTCAGCCCCCAGATCACCGCTTTCTGGGAGTGCATGACCCCCGGCGGCCGCCTCCTGACCGGCCCGGGCGCTACCGTTCGGGATTGGAACGGGATGAAGGAAGCGTCGGACACCCTGGGCCTGATCATGAATCGGGTTATGGGAATCGTCCGGTCCGCCTAAGGCTCGACCCCTACTTCGAATGACGGCCCCGGATCACCCCGGGGCCGTCATCGTTTCAGATCTCCCCAGTGTCGGCTTCGTCCTCGCCCGCTTGCCCGAGGCGTAGCTCCTCCGGGACCTCCAGCGTCGCGGCCAGCCTCTCGCGGATCTCGCCCAGCGTCACGGGCCTGTACGACCAACGGTCGACGCCGGCGTCGCAGGACTGCGCGGTGTCCGGCAGCTTGCCGTGGCAGTGCCCGAACAAGTGGACGGCCCCCCTCCAGGCGCCAGGCCAGGCTCTCATCGGGTAGTGGCAGGCGATGACTCGCTGGCCCTCAATCTTCCGGCTGAGGATGTCGTGCTGCTCGTGCCACGGCAAATCGAGGACGCGCTTCTTGTCGTGATTGCCCCGGACAAGGCACTTTCGGCCGCGCAAGCGCTTAAAAATCTGCGCACACCGCTCTGGCGTGGACCCCATGGCGAAATCGCCAAGGTGCCAGACCTCGTCCTTGGGACCGACGACGGCGTTCCAGGCCGCGATCAGAGCCTCGTCGTGCTCCTCGATGGAGGCGAAGGGGCGCGCGGACATCGCGAGGACGCCCTTGTGTCCAAAATGGGTGTCGGCGGTGAAAAAGGTATGCATCGGGGCAGCCTCCGTGATGGAGCTGCGCACACGGCGTCACGCCCCGGGGATGGGTCTCTCGGTCTGGGGGCGCGATATTCGTTTCACGGAATGCCTCATGGGGCGGTGGGGAATCGACGGGATCGCAGCTCGCCGAACCGGGGGCAAGCGGAGCCTTCGGGCAGGGTTACGGATTCCCTGGGCAGATAGGGAAGCGGCTATACCCAAGTCGGTATTTTTCTCGAAAAATTGCCCAGTAGGTATAAATCGGAGTGTTTACTTTCAAGGATCGAAATTACCCCGCATATCAGTGAGTTAAACTAGATTGGTTAACTCCAAAGTTAATGGACTACTAATGCATCAAATTGTCATCATTGAACATAAGCGAGCCCATTTTCTTGGATATCGTAGAAATACTGCGCATACGGAGCCCTATCGCGGAATTTCATGGTCACAGACCTTTATCCGGCGGCCTGTTGTTGTGAAGGTCGTCATAGAACGCCCGGCACCACGGGAGATACTGCGATGGCCCCCGACGTCCCCAGGGCTTCGGGCGCGGGCATGACGCCGAGATGGCCGCCAGCAGCACGTCGAGGCTGACACGGGGCCCGATCCGGGCCAGCATCCGTTCTGTGTCGTAATCCCCGCGCCGGTGGGGGCACCATCGACATGCGACGCGGATGCGCCGGTACGGGAATTCGATCAGCGTCCGAGGTTCGTCCATCCTGTCCCAGCCGTTGACCCGCACCGTACGTTCCCTATCTGTTCTCATAGATGGAGGCGTCAAATCAATGCTGAGCTATGAGGACATCGCGGCCGCAGCCGCCGGCGAGGAACGGGACGCCCTGTGGCGGTCGCTGGCCGAGGACTATGAGCTATCCCGTCCGGTGGTGCGCCCGAGGGACGTCGCCGTCCTGCTCCGGCGCGGTCGCGTCAGGACGCCTTCGCTGCCCGGGCGCGCTGCTTCGTCGTCTTCCCCTCGGCCCACATCTTCGCGTTGATCCCCTTCATCCGGACCTTCTCCTTCGTCAGGTCGACGCCCTTGCGCAGGGCGCGCAGCCGGACGAGCTCGGCCTTGAGCTCCTTCGGGGGGAGCAGGACGGCGGCTGCCGCAGCCGGCTTAAGGAGCTCCTCCCACCGCGCCATCACAGGCTGCTTGAACACCAAGAGGTCCGCCTCGGTGTAGCGCCGGGTCATACGGTTCTCGTCCTGGGTCGAGTCCGAGCCCCTGCTGGCGTGGTCGAGGATGTAGCCGATGAACGCCAGGTGGATTCCGGAATCGGCGAGCGCTGAGGAGAAGCAGCGGCGCATGGCGTGCGGGGTCATGTCGGCGCCGGGGATGACGGGCACGCCATGGGTGATCGTGTCCTTGCCGACGTGACCGTTCTTCGTCGGCTGCCCGGCGCGGCGGGCCCGGCGGTTCGGGAACATCCACTCCGTCTCCGGCTCGTGCTCGTCCAGCCAGGCGAGGTGGGCCTGCATCCGGGTCCACGCCGTCGGGGGCAGGGGGATGGTGTGCGGCATGCCGGTCGCCTTGGCGCCCGGGGTCTTCCGGTGGCCGCAGCGCCATAGGCCCCAGCCAGGATGCAGCGGCCAGGGCTCGAACTCCTCGCGGCGGGCCCGGACAATGGCGAGCCGGCGCTGCGACGTCCAAGCCAGGAGCTCGATGGCGGTCCCGACGACCGGCTTCATCACGCCGCTCCGGCAGGTGGCCACGACGATGCCGAGACGGTCGAGATCCGGAAAGGTCTGCCGCGCCTTTACGTTGCCGAGACGCGGCGCCTTGAGCCGGTCGAGGACGCCGGGTGCAACCCCTGATTCCACTTCCTGGTCGGGTTGGGCCAGCCAGCCGAACATGCGCTTCCCGACCCGGACGACGTCATTACCCTGGCTTCGCTTCCCGGCCGCCACCAGGCCCTTCACGACCTTGGCGACGTCTGCCGCGTTGATGCGCGCCACCGGCAGGTCGTCGAGCGTACGCATGGCCGGGGACCCGACGATGCCGAGGTAGTTCGTCACCGTCTCCTCGACGAGGTGCCCGGCGGCGCATTCGACCCTGAGGTGCTGGCCCCATTCCTCGCGGGCCCTGCGGTAGGTCCATGTCGTCACCCGCTCCGTGCGCGCCATGACAATGGGACCCCTCGGCTCCGGATCGGCCGCCTTCGCGGCTGGCCCCTTGCGCTTGACCCGCTCGGCCCAGACGTGATGGTCGCGCTCGGACTTGATCCAGTAGGGGTCGGGCACGCCATGGTTCGAGGTCACGTGCCACCGGATCTGACCCCCGGTCGAGCGGGCCCAGGCGAGCGGCCAGAGGTCGACGGGCCCGATGGTGATGCGCCGGTCCTTGCCCTGGTGCTGCAGCCGGTACTGCCAGACGCACCCCGTCGGCTGGACCCGCAGGACGAGCCCCTTGCACTCGGTGTCGTTGATCTCTCGCCTCACCCCGGCCGCGGCGTCGCGCTTCGCCTTGTCGATGGTCGTCTGGCGGATGTCGATGCGCTCGCTGGCCAAGGTGCCCTCCCGGTCGTCCGAGCTAGGACGACGCTAGGACGACATCAGAGAACCGAACAAGAATCTGGCGCGCAACAGTTTTTGCCCGAAACGGTTAAGGGGCGCTTGGAAGTAAACAGGCAATTCCTACGCTTTCGCCTTGGGACGCAGTCAGTTGGCGAGGCGAGGGGAGAGGCTTTTCCCCTGTGAAGCGGGAGTGGAACGGGCCGGGAACGTCTTTTAGACCACTCGCCTTCTAAGCGGCAGGTCGTTGGTTCGAGCCCAACCGGGGTCGCCAGCCACTGTGCTATGTGGTTGATCTTATTGCATTATTCAGCAGTGGGACAGCGGAATTGGACGCAGGGGCTCGGAGTGGGGCGCCGTACTTCTCATTTTAGGAACAGGTCGCCCGTTCGCTCTAAGTCGATGAAAGCCATGCCGCCGTGCGCCAGGCGCTTCTGCTCGGCCTTCTTCGTGTAGAGTTCGGCCATCTGCGATGTGCGCCATCCGAACATCGCCATGAGCTGCTTCACGGTCACCCCATTCTCGGCAGCGATCGTTGCGCCAGCCTTCCGTAGGCCGTGCGCAGAACAGTGCGGCAGACCTGTTTCTACGCATCGATCCTTCAGCCAGTTGCCGAAGCCGTTTGACGTGAACGGCTTGCCGGCGTGTGTCACGAGGAAGGCTGTTGTGCCGATCACGGGCGTGGCGCTGATCGCGGCAGCCAGGACAGGCAGGACCGGAACCTCCAAAGTCATCGGGTTCTTGTTGCGGCCCTTGTGCTGCGTGTAGCGCAGCCAGCCGCCCTCAAAATGCTGAGGCCCGAACAGGACGACGTCCGAGCGTCAGCCACCCGCGAACAGCAGCAAGCAGAGCGCGAGGTTTGCCTTGGTCCCCTTCGGGTGGCGCTTGATGTAATGCTTGACCTCGGCGATTGACCAAGTGTGGTGACCGTCCGTGGCGACGATGATCTTGCTGACGTCGCGGGCCGGATTTGTTGCGACCAGTTCGATCTCTTTCGACGTGGCCCATCTGAAGACGCCTCGAATGGCCTTCAACCGATTGTTTGCCCCTTCTGGCGTCGCGGCTTTTCGATCTCGAAGGACGCGAATGGCCATCGCCGTCATCCGTGACAGAGGAAAATGCGCATAGGTTTGGGCTGACCCAGGTTGCACGGGCTCAGCGAACGTTGCCTCAAGTGAAGCGCGCCGTCGCGATCTGGTGGCCGCATCCACCCCCCCAAATGCGACAGACGCGAAGTACTGCTGGCACAGCCATCGCCAGGAGCCTTCAGCCGCGCCGCTGCATTCGCACTTTGGCGCGGAGGCGGTCTGAGCCATTCCTGCTTCGTAGGCGGCCATGACCCCGACCATGCGGCTGCCGAAGCACCTGCGGTCCCTGCTGAACTCAATCGACGAGGCCGACGCGGCAAAGCTCCAGGCGCTGCTGAGCCTAAACCCGAAGACGGTCGCGTGGATCTCCGAGAAGAACCCGCGCGAGCTCATGAACCTCGATGGCGCGGTGGACTTCGTCACCTCGTCCCGGACCGCCGCGAAGATCCTGGCCTGGTGCTTCGTGACGGCCGCGACGGCGTTCGGCCACGTCGTCACGGCGGCCAAAAACGGGATGGGCCTCTTCCAGATCTTCCGGGGTGGCAAATGAGCCTGCGCGTGATCGGCTATGCCTGCCTCGGGGTCATCTGCGCCGGAATCCTGATCCCCTTGGCGCTGATCTGCTGGTGGCTCGCCGACCGGCACATCCCGGTCGACGTACTCAAGACGGAGGTGGTGACCCCCATCGTGAAGCCGGGCGGCAAGCTCATCATCCGGCAGACGATCCGCTACACCCGGGACTGCCGGGGGCACGTGGACCGGGTGATGTACGACAGCGCCACGCACCGGAAGTAGCTGGCCGATGTCGACTACGAGCGCCCGCCGCGCGGCCTGGGCGAGCACGTGGTCACCTTCGTGGAGGACGTGCCGAGCTACTTCGAGCCCGGGGCTGCCTCATACCGAGCCGTGCCGGTCTACGCCTGCAACCTCGTGCCCCAGTATCTCTGGCCGCTCTCCCGCAACGAGACGGTGATCCGCTTCCGGGTGGAGGGGACACCGTTCCAGTCGCCCTCGGCTCGACCCATCCCGATCAGGCCCGCCCGGAGCAATCCGAGGCGGGTTTTTCGTAGCCGCCGTAAATTGCTCCTGAGGCGCGGATACTCTCAGCGTCGATCCGAGTTCTCCCTATCGAACACAGGAGCCACCATGAAAACGCTGATGCTTTCGACATGCGCCTTGGCGCTGTCCTCCTTCGTCCTCGTGCAAATGAGCACAGAGGCTGATGCTCGCTCGCGCACGAAGAAGCGGGGCGGCGGCGTCGTCACCAGCATGCAGAACAATACGGGCGGCCGTCCGACACGCGTGAGATCACGCGGTGCCACTGGCGCCGATACGATCACCTCGAACTCAGCGGCAGGAGGCAACGCGGCGCAGCCGTCGCGCGCCGGTAGCACGGGCAGCGCGGGCGGCGGCAGCCCCGGCGGCGGCATGTAGCCCGACAGGGCAGTTAATCTGCACTGCCTTCACCCGCCCGGCTCCGGCCGTGGCGGGTTCTTCGTTTGCGCCTAGCCCACCAGCTTCAAGCCAGGGGGCGGCCCGCTCTCCTTGCGCTGTTCAGGATTGGCGCCCTTCCTGATCACAAGCCCAAATATGAGATTCTCAATTTCGGATATCGGCACGTGAAGTTCTTTAGCAATCGTGTCTTTAGTAATTTTTTTCGACCACAGATCGCTAAACACTTTCTGCCAGACCACAGACTCTTCGCGCTCCATCTCGTTGGGCTCGTTCTTTCTATAATCCCGCCGGCCCATCTCGATGACCATGCCTCGATAGAGCCAATCCGAAAGGATGCCGACTTTGTTAAGACGATAGGCCAACGCTGCGCCGGAAACACCCCAGCGCCGCTTTGCTACGACAATCTGGTCTAGCGTGAGCGCACGAGGGATTTTGGCTTCAATATCCGACTGCGGCATCATGAATGAAGCAGCAAATAGCTGTGCTTCGTGCTCTGCCGACTTCCCTTGCTGTGGCCCCCCATGCTTGTGCATCACCAGGTGCCCAAGCTCATGTGCCGCGTCGAACCGACTCCGCTCCGCTGACTTGGCCGTATTCAAGAAGATGTACGGGGTATCGCCGCGCCAACATGAAAAAGCGTCGAGCGTTGCAGTGTTCTCAGCCAGCGAGAATACGCGAATGCCCTTGGCTTCAAGCATCTTGATCATGTGCTTGATCGGCTGTTCACCTAAACCCCAGTGTTGCCGGAGCCACCGTGCCGCGCGAGCAGGATCACGCTCTTCGGAGGCCTCCATGAGATCAGTCGCGGGCAAATTGTATCGAGCGGCGGTCCAATCCGCTAAGAGATAGGCGATATGCCCAGCGGCAATGGCCGCGTCCCGCTCGGCAGCCTTCATCGCCGTCATACTGCGAAAGCTCACCCCTTCCTTCGTGACGGGATCGATCTCGTCGCCACAGAAGAACTCGACTGGGAAGCCGAGTGCCTTCGCTATGGCAGACAACGTTTCTTGCTCAGGCTCATGGTTCCCGTTCTCAAGCCGCGAGACATGAACCAGCGTGAGGCCAACGGCCTCCGCCAGCCCCTTACTCGACATCCGCCGCCGATGCCGTGCGATGACCAGTCTTGATGGATTGAACATATCACTTGCTGGTTACAACTACGTCAAAGTCTTGATCGGGAATGTCGCCTGAGTCATCGAAGATCTGAAGCCGATTAATATCGCCCGGATTGACGATGAAGATCCGCTCATGAAAACCGGCGAACTGGCCACCTTCGATCGCCCGCGGCGATGAAAGCTCTGCCGTTACCGTCCCATCCTCGCCGACCGCCAAGAAGTAATAAAAGGCAGTGCTCGGAACGTCGGCGAACTCTTCGCCAGCCTCCTCGTCCTCGGGGAACAAGTTGAGTTGCGACCCCGCTACCAGCCGCTCCGAAGCTTTCTTCTTGTCCGAGATCGACCTCGGGTCGCGCAGGGGGTCGCACGCGCTGTCCGCATTCTGGAAGATCAGTTTGATACGAGTGGCCCGGTTCACGACGGACGGGATGTTGTGAGCGCTGTTGCGCTTCCATGCCTACGCCCGGAAGGTCCGCCGCATCGCGCGCGTTCCAAAAATCCACGACAGCAATCCCGGTCCAGCGAGGGGATCATCCTCCGTCGAGTCCGCACGAGCGGCGACAGCCCGCTGCGCGATGTCGATCATCTCGGCCTTGTTCGTACCCAACTCGGCCAAGCGTTGCTCGACCTCCCATTCGTCCCTGGCAATCCGGGCAACAGCCATCTCAATGGGCCTCACGTTAATTATTTCTCCCACGATCTTGGCAGGAAGAATTAACGTGCGGAAGGGTAATCAGCCCGGCCGCCGTCATGGCGCGCCGGGCTTTTGCGTTTCCGGGCCCGGCCAACGATCCGCTCCGCGCACGCCGATCTCCCGTCCCTCGGCGTCAGCGATGGCGATGGCCACGGCGGTCCAGAAGCGGTCGCGGCTGCCGCGCGCGCCTCGCGCTCCGCTTCGGGCCTGCCCGCGCGCGATGGCGTAGTCCTCGGGGCCATGGGACGCGATTAGGTCCGCGGACTTCGCTCGAGCCTCGTCGCGCAGGCGCCAAGGCATCAGGCCACCGATGCGCCTCGCCGGCGCCGATCTCCTCGCCCTTGACCTCAGCGATGGCTATCGCCACCGCGGTCCAGAACTGGTCTTGGCTATCCCGCGCCCCGAGCGACTCGCTCCGGGCTTCCGCATCCGCGATGGCGTCAGCCTTAGGACTACGGGCTTCAATCAGACCCGCGGCTTTCGCCCGCGCCTCGGCACGCAGACGCCGGGGCATCAATTTATGCTTCCAACATGCTGACCGATCACGGTTGATGCCGGTCCACGAGCGTGCTGAACCTTCCATCCACGGGCGGAACAGGCGACCTCGCCACACCCCTTCCGCGACGATGAGGTCGCGGATGCGTGTTCGATGCCCTATGAGCGCTGTTCGATGATCTGCCCGAACCCACCCTGCCTATCGCCTCTGGGCTTGCTGCCGCATTCAATAGTTTCTAAACCGGCTCATCCTAAAGCGGATGCATTTCCAATGAATTTCGCAGCCCGTGCGTTCCGAACTCCCAGAATTTGGTCAAATCGCGAACTCTCTCGCTTCGCATCGATCTATACTGGCGAAGTCATTAAGGTTAGCGCGTGGCAAGACAAAGACAAAGAGGGAAGTACCTATAGTCAATATTTTTCCTCTTGTGCTGGCTACATGATCAGCAATTTCAATGGTCATCAGGGTGGCCTGCAGGGCTGGCAGAACGAAATCTTCCTTAATCTGGAGAAGCCAAGCCCCGAGGAGCATCGGCTGCGTTATGATGTGGTGTTCAACCATACGACGCTCGAGCATGTATGGGATTTTCGCATCGCTGTGCGGACGCTCACCGAGTTGTCGCGGGACACCGTCATACTGGTTGTGCCATGGCTACAACCCTTGCACACAACGTACGGCGACTATTGGCGTTTCTCGCCGCACGCGACGGCCCGCTTGCTCGCCGAGCAAGGCTTCACGCCGCTCTACCTGTCGTGGAACACAGATCGGGGCTGCGCCGTCTACGTTTTCTGCATTGCGAGCCGCCACCCAGAAAGGTGGCGGAAGCAGTTCGGCGTCTTCGGTGCGGCGCCCGACCTGGATGTAACCCGCGCCCTTGAAGGCGATTTCGCAGGCAGGCACATCTTCGACGCTGCGGACGCCGCCCTGGACGGCTGAATGGGAACGAGCATGGAAACGACGGTGACCGCGGGAGGGGCGCTGACACGGATCGTGATTGCCGACCTCGACGCGCTTCGGGCCGCCCTGCACGAGGCTGAGGGGGCTCCAACATCCGTGCGCCCGGAACTTGGAAGCCCCCTACCCGATCTGATCGCTGGGCAGGAGGATGAGACTGCGCTGTGGCAGCGCTGCGCCTCCGCCTTCACGCTCGATCCCCAGCAATGGATTGCCTACGGAAACCATCTGCTCGCTTGCGGCCGCATCGGCGAGGCGCTCGACGCTTACCGGGCGCTTTCGCAGAAACCGCGCTGGCGCTGGCACTTCTTCCGTTACACCGCGCGTCTGCATCAGACGATCGAGGACTGGCCGCGGGCGATCCTGACCTGGACCGAAGCAATGGAGGAGTTCAGGGACACGCCGAGGTTCGATGACATTCTCGCCTCCCGAGGGAGCGTCTACCTGCGCGCCGGACTGCTCGAGGATGCGTGCTCAGACTACCTTGAGTTGCGTCTCCGCCAGCCCAGCAGTCCAGCGGGTCATCTCGGCCTGATCCGAGCGCTCTGCGCTATGCGGGCCTTCGGTGCCGCCCGTGCGGTCCGGGACGATGCTGCACGCTTGTCGGTGCACGTACCCCCATCCCTCGATAGCAACGCTCTGATACAGATGGACGAGACGCTGGTGCGGGCCTCCGGCGACGTGCCCAGTCTTCTGGCCTTCGGTCAGATGCTCGCTCGGAATTGCTTAGATGACGCGAGCGCCGGGTCGCATCTGCGGCGCGTACTCCACAACCGCTCTGCTTATTTCAGTCCCGACACCTGGAACGCCTTGACGCTCCTGTTCACGGACCGCCCCGCGGTAGCCACCCTCATTAATGAGCTTCGCGCATCCCAAACCCATACACTATCGGAAGAAATAGCGGTGGTTGAGGCGCAGCTTGCCGACGGCTCACTGCCCGCCCAAGGACCGAACGCACTGCGCCTGCGAGCACAGCGGGCCACTGCCCTCGTCCGCCTCGATCGCCGCGAAGAAGCGCTCGCGGAGGTAGGCGCGATCGCGCGCGATACGCAGGACTGGCCTGCGGTGCCGGAGACACTCTCCACAGTTCTGGAATGGCGCGATGTTCAATTGGGAGACGTCGCCGGTGCGCAAGCGCGGTACTGGACCCGTCGCCGCAGGCTGCACACGGCCGATCGCAGCCACGAACTGGCCCCGGTGACACGCGTCGCCGAGATGGCCGACGTCATTGTTCTGACGCAGGTCCGCAACGAGATGCCCAACCTGCCCTCGTTCCTCGATCATCACCGCCAGCTTGGGGTCCGCCGGTTCGTGATCGTCGACAACGGCTCGGAAGATGGTACCGCCGAGTATCTGGCCGCGATGAACGACGTTGAACTGCTCATGACCCGTGCGTCCTATCGTCGTGCGGGCGCGGGCGTGGAATGGCTGGATCCGATCGCGCGCCGCCCCGAGTACGCCGACACGCTGTGCCTGCGGCTGGATGCCGATGAGCGGTTTGTTTACCCCCATTGCGACCGTGCCACGGTGTCGGATCTTTGGACCTACCTGCGGGGCCGAGGCTTTGACGGTATCGCGGGGCCGATGATCGACCTGTTTCCCGAAAGCCTCGCGACGATCAGCTCCTTCCCGGATCACGTTGAAGCGAGCCGGTACTTCGATGCCGATGTGAGTCGTTGCCCCACGGTGACACCTCCCTACCGCGAGTATGCAGGTGGAGTGCGCTCGCGGAGCCTCGGCGGGAAGCAGCAGACGCTCGGCAAGGTTCCGGGACTTCGCGGCGGTGGCCGGGTCGAACGGCTCGGATCTCACCGATGCTCTCCAGTGGCCCTAGCGGATCTGTCCTGCGCACTCCTTCACTACAAATTCCGCCCGGATTTCTTCGACCGGGCTCGCGAGGAAATCGCCCGGCGGGAATACGCTCAGAACGGGCAGGAATGGCAGCGCTATCTCGAACTTGAGACCCGAACCGGTGAGGTACTGCCAGCTGAGGCGTCGCGGCCCTACCAGTCCTGGCATGACCTCGTTGCGGTCAGGCTGATGCACAGTTCCGACGGGTGGGACGCGTTCGTCGATGCACTGGCGTCATGATACGCCAGTAACCGAGAAGCTCGGCCAGGGTAAGGACCGGCTCGGATCAATCGCCCATGGTGTGTCGTCCATCTGACGCGAGGCGCCCGTTGCTCGGCCCTGGCGCTACAGCAAGGCCGTGGTCACACCGGACCCGATGACGCTCGCCATGGCGCCCGGTACGCTGATCGGCCAACTCGACCGCGAGCGTACCGCACCGCTGTCGGTTATGGATACCTACGACGCACGTTTTGGCCGGGGCTTCATTGTGCCGGCCCGGGCGGAGCTTATTGAGAAGAGCAACGGGTCAACGAAGGTCGAGATGCGCAACCCGCGCTACACCACGCAGGTGTCCGAGCTGCCGACGGCGCACGCCTGAACGCTCCTCGAGGCGTCCGCCGGGAGAGCCGGTGAGGCGAGGCGGCAGAATGCTGCCCCTGCTTCATCGGGCCGTCTCAGACCGCACGAACCGTGGCCAAAAACGTCCACCTCGGTGTTGAGGTGCTCTGATTGCCGCGACAGCTCCGAGGCCGCGCCGAGCACCTGGCTCGCTGCGGCGCCGGTCTCTTCCGCTGCTCCCGCGAATACTGGCAATTCAATATCTGTATCGAGAACGCTCGGCGTTGTAGCGATCTTTCTGTATTCGCCTATGGATCGCTCGCTCTTCGTTCCACCGATCTTTGGAAATACGACGTTCGATACGTCGTTCTTCGTTCCAACGGTCCTTGGAAATACGACGTTCGATACGTCGTTCCTCCCGGTAGCGATCATAGCCCCCGTAGCCGCCATAAAACTGTGCGAGCTCAGGTTTCCGGGGTGGAACCTTGGCGACAGGCAGGGGAGATGCGAGTGCGCCACTCAGAGACAGCATGAAATCAAGCGTACTCACGCAAATGAAAGTTCTATTCATATTAATTGTCCCCGAAATATGTCCGATGTCCTCACGCGGCACTGAACGATCGCTGAACCCGTAAGACGAACGGGCTTCTGGCATCTTCAGACTTCTGTGATCAGCTACTATTCTGGTGGCTTTGCCACCGGCTCGAACCTAGCACCTTCTTTTGACATAAGCGGTCCGCATTCGACAGAATGCGTTACCGACGCGTTATCGCTCAGCACAGGGGAGACCGGTGCCGTTCGGTGAGACGGCGTTCGGAATCGATGGAGGCTGGCATAGCGAGCGGACGGCTTACGAAGCGCGATCTCGGAAGAGCGGCCACGGGTGCGGTCGCCGCAACGTTGCTCGGACTGGACGCGCGCACGGTTCGGGCGGAGCCCGCGCCGGCGAGGCCCCTTGCTCCTCGCTCGGAGTTTGGTTTCGTCCAAGCTTCGGGATACCTCACGGGCGACGGCTCGCTCGACGACATGGAGCGGCTTGCGCGGGCGATGCGTGCGGCAGCGGGCTTTGCGCAACCGATCAAGCTCGAGGCGGGGAAAGCCTATCGCTGGCGCGCGCAGATCCGCCCTCCCACCGGTTTTCCGGGCTTCGTCGCCGATCCGGGGGACGGCAGCGAGTTCCATTTCCATGCCGCCGACACCTTCACGAGCAAGACGCGTCCAACGGACCCCGCGGCTGCGGACGGCCATCTGATCTACGTGGAGCGTATCGACGGCTTCCGTTGGGAGAACATCAAGCTCGTCTTCCATGCCGAGCAGCGAAGCTGGGTTCATGGATTGTGCATCCGGGGAGGACGTGGCCAGCGCATCGTCGGCTTCGAGGCCACCGGCTTCTGCGCGGGCTTCGTGCTCAAGATCGACAGCGCCCGGGATTGGATCGTCGAGAACCCGCACATCCACGATTGCACCCTCGACGTACCGTCGCCCAAGGATCCGAATAGCGGTCAGCTGACCGGCATCGGTATCGACGACGACAAGCTATCCATCGATGGACGGTATTCGGTTTCGGAGAATTTCATCATTCGGAACCCGCAGATCCACCGTCTGAAAAGTAGTGCCGCAACGATCGCGACAGGGCCGGGATATCAGACCGACGGGATAACCTTCATCGGCTATCCGAAGGATCCGAATGCCGGCGGTGGTCTCATCCTCGGCGGAATGATTTCGGAATGCGATGAGGGTGTCGACCATCCGAGCGGCTGCCGCCTGAAGATTGTGGGTTTGGGCTTCAAGGATATCCAGCTCTGGGCACTGAAGTACGTTCACGGTGCTCAGTACAATGAAGCGCACGACATTACCGTCGATGGGATTGGCGGCGGCGGCGCCGTCGTCTTCGGAGGCAGTCAGTCCCGAGCCCCCACTCAACACAACTTGATCAAGAATATCGATATCCGACGCGTGGGTGATACATCGACAGGGAAGATGGTACGCTTCCTTCCACCTTCGGCCATTCGCTTTGATGATACGGCCGACGGCGTGACCCGCGGTAACGTGATCGAGAACACCGTGACGGGCGTCAGCATCACCAAGAGCGCTCCCGATGCACCGATGGGTGTTCTGATCGGCGATCTCGCGGCGGGCACCAGAGGGAACCGGATCGACGACCTGCGCCATGACGCGACGGTCACCGATCCGATCCACAACCAGGGATTCGGGACATCGCGCGGACTCGCTGGAAAGCTGGATGTCCGGTACGCGCCCGGTGTGTTTACCGCGATGCCGGATGCGGATTACACCCTGCCGCCTCCGAACACCCGTCTCGTCACCGCTCACCCCCTTTCGGCTGGGCGACGTGTGAACCTTTCGCACCCGAACCAGTATCCCGCCGGAACCGTGGTCACGGTGCACGATCGCGCTGGCGTCGTGTCATCGACCACCCCCATCGCAGTTCGCTCGCCGGTCGGCAGCAGTTCCATCGTCGGCAGCAATCCTGCGCTTGCCACCCCTCACGCCAGCGCTTCCTTTCGCAGCGACGGTATCTCGACCTGGCTGCGCCAAGATCGAGCTTCCGACGCCCAACCGAAGCGGTAACTCCAAGCCGCGATGTCCCGGTCTTCGCGAAACCTTGAGAGAACCGTCGGCCGTCAGGCGCGAGCCGCGCCGACACATGGGCGTGTGCTGCCATATTCGCGCAATCGACGAGGGCTGCCGCGTTTCCGGCGGGCCGAACATCGCACCGATCGCGCCATTCTCGGAGACGAGGCAGGCGGATCTGATGCCGCTCTCGCGTCACCGGCCGCGCTGCCACAGCGGCACCGCGCCCGCCGGCCGGGCAGGCGTATTCCGGTAGAACGTCGTGTTCTTGAGCCTCATCCGCTGATCGGCAACCGCCGTCACAAGCTCGGTGCTTATCAGCAGGGCGCCGCAGAAATCCCCGCGGATGGCGCCGGCATCGGGGTGAACGCCTCAGCAATCCAGCGTCGTCCAGCCGAGTGGCACGGCCTGATCCGCCCACCGGTCAAGAAACTCGATGCCCTTCGCGTGAATGGGGGTTCAGTTCGTGCCCGTGAGGCCAGGGCAGGGCGACACGCCAGGACTGAGCGCGAGGAAGCCCTCGCGCCAAAGCTTCGGGTCGGCGGGGACGATCTTGGGCGTGGCGGGCATGGTGTCCGGAGGCTGATGCGGGGCGGACGGGATAGGGGGATCGGGGGGAGGGCTGCTAGGGCCGGCGAGGCACGCAAGCCGGGCTAAGTGTGTTGGACTGAAGCCGAAAAAGCCTAGCAATCCCGTTGGAGTCAATCGGGTCCAACTTTTCCGTAAGGGCTTGATGCATCGACATCTTGGCGCCCCAACCGGGGTCGCCAGCCGCTCCGCCGCCGAGGAGACGGACCGTCCGCCGGATCCGTGCGGGGTGCCGGGCGGATCGGCGGAGAACCTGGCGGGAATCGCAGTCACACGGCTCGCAGACGGATCGGGCGTTCGGGCGCCAGCGCGTGGGCTGCGTTGGCGATCCCACGTGCGTCGATTCCGTAGTGTCGGTAGAGGTCGGCGACCGTGCCGGTCTGTCCGAAGCGTTCGACGCCGAGCGCGCGGGTGCGGTGGCCCGCGACCGCGCCGAGCCAGCCCAGGGTCGCCGGATGCGCGTCGATCACGGTCACCAGCCCGCAATGCCGCGGCAGGCCCGCGAGGAGGGCCTCGACATGGCTGCGGGCCCCCGGATGCCCCGCCTCGCGGGCGCGCTGCGCGGCCGTCCAGCCGGCATGCAGGCGGTCGGCCGACGTGATGGCGAGGAGCCCGATATCGCGCCGGTCCTCCGCCATCAGCCCCACGGCCTCGATGGCCTCGGGCGCCACCGCACCCGTATAGGCAACGACGACCTCGGCGTTCGGTCCGGGTTCGCGCAGCCAGTAGGCGCCCGCCACGATGGCGTCGGACAGGGCCGGCGACATCGTGCGCTGCGGCTGGGCGAGGCTTCGCGTCGACAGGCGGAAATAGACCGAACCGCCCCCCGGCCCCTCGACCTGCACATGGTCGAGGGCATGCGCCATCAGCACGGACAACTCGTCCACGAAGGCCGGCTCGAAGCTCGACAGGCCGTCCTGGGCAAGCCCGATCAGCGGCGTACCGATCGATTGGTGCGCGCCGCCCTCCGGCGCCAGGGTCACGCCCGACGGGGTCGCGGCGAGGATGAAGCGCGCATCCTGGTAGCAGGCGTAGTTCAGCGCATCGAGCCCACGGCTGATGAACGGGTCGTAGAGCGTACCGATCGGGATCAGGCGCTCGCCGAACAGGCTGTGCGACAACCCGAGCCCGGAGAGCAGGAGGAAGAGATTCATCTCGGCGATGCCGAGTTCGATGTGCTGGCCCTTGGCCGAGAAATCCCAAGTGAAGGTCGAGGGGATGCGCTCGGACTTGAACAGGTCGCGCAGTTCCTCGCGGGCGAACAGGCCGCGCCGGTTCACCCAGCCGCCGAGGTTGGTCGAGACCGTGACGTCCGGCGACGTCGTGACGATGCGCTCCACGATCGGCGCATCGGAGCGAGCCAGTTCGTTCAGGATCAGCCCGAACCCCGCCTGCGTCGATTGCAGCGGCTGGCGCGGGCAGGGGAAGTCCGCCGGCACCGGCAATACGGGCGCATCGCGCAGGCGCGGCCCCTCCCGGAAGAACGGCGCAGCCTCGATGAAACGCCGCAGGTCCTCGGGCGAGCGCCCGAGCCCCTCGAAGGGCTCCCATTCGTGGCCCGCCCTCACGTTCATGCTGTCGCGCAAGAGGCCCGTCTGGGCCGGTGTCAGCAGGCCGGAATGGTTGTCCTTGTGGCCGGCGAGCGGCAGTCCGAAGCCCTTCACGGTGTAGGCGATGAACACGGTGGGCCGGTCGCCGTCGGCCGCCTCAAAGGCGCGGACCAGGTTCGTGAGGTCGTGGCCGCCGAGGTTGCCCATCAGGGCCGCGAGGTCGGCGTCGGACCGGCGGCCGATCAGCGCCAGCGCCTCCGCATCGTCGGCGAGGTCGGCCTCCAACCGCCGGCGCCAAGCCGCGCCGCCCTGGAAGGTCAGGGCCGCGTAGAGCTGGTTGGGGGCGGTGTCGATCCAGTCCCGCAGACGCGGGCCGCCGGGCTCCGCGAAGGCGGCGTCCATGAGGCTTCCGTATTTCAGGACGACGACATCCCAGCCGAAGGAGCGGAAGATCTCCTCGAAGCGGGTGTAGAGACCCTCCCGGATGACTGCGTCCAGGCTCTGGCGGTTGTAGTCGATGATCCACCAGGTCCGGCGCAGGCCGTGCTTCCAGCCCTCCATCAGCGCCTCGAAGATGTTGCCCTCGTCCATCTCGGCGTCGCCCACCAGCGCCACCATTCGCCCCTCCGGCCGGTCGAGGCCCCAGCCGTGGGCGCGGACGTAGTCGCGCACCATGGCGCCGAACAGCGTCTGGGCGACGCCGAGGCCGACCGAGCCCGTGGAGAAATCCACGTCGTCGCTGTCCTTGGTCCGCGACGGGTAGGATTGCGCGCCGCCGAACCCTCGGAAATTCTCGAGCTTCGCGCGCGTCTGCTGGCCGGCGAGGTACTGGATCGCGTGGAAGACGGGGCTGGCATGAGGCTTGACCGCGACCCGGTCCTCCGGACGCAGCACGGCGAAGTAGAGTGCCGTCAGGATCGTCGCCATCGAGGCCGAAGAGGCCTGATGCCCGCCGACCTTCATGCCGTCCGGGTTCGGCCTGACGTGATTGGCGTTGTGGATCATCCAGGTCGAGAGCCACAGCGCCTTGCGCTCCAGCTCGGACAGGTAGGGCAGGCGCGGATCGCTGTGCATCGTGTCGGCCTCGTCGAAGAGGCTGTGATCCTGCCACCGGTCCTGGGGCGCCATTTGTCAAATTCGCCGCTGAGGTGGAAGACTTTGGCAGGATCCACCAACACGACCCCTTTTATGAGGACGATCATGCCAGAACGACGGATCGACACGATCGACCGGAAGATCCTGACCGAACTCCAGCGCGACGGGCGGATGACGATCCAGGATCTCGCCGGCCGCATCGGCCTGTCGGCTTCGCCGTGCTTGCGCCGCGTGCGCATGCTGGAGGAGGCCGGCATCCTGAAGGGCTACGTCGCGCTAGTCGATCAGGCCAAGGTGGGCCTCGCCATCAGCGTGTTCGCGTCGGTCAAGCTGGAGCGGCAGCGGGAGGAGGAACTCGACCGGTTCGCCGAAGCCGTGGCGCGCTGGCCGGAGGTCGTCGAGTGCTACCTGATGACCGGGCGACACGATTACCTCGTGCGGGTCGTGGTCCCGGACCTCTCCGCCTACGAGCGCTTCCTGAAGGACAAGCTCACGCGCCTGAGCGGCGTGGGATCGATCGAGTCGAGCTTCGCCCTCGGACAGGTCAAGTACACGAACGTGCTGCCGGTCTGAGGCGCGGGTGCTGCCCAGCGAGCCCCCGCGGATGTGAGGCCACCTCGGAGCTTGACATATATCCAACCTGCATCTTAGTTAGATGCAAGTTGGATATATGGTGCTGCCATGGGCGAGGACGACTTTCTCGACGCGTACGATCCGAACGCCTTCGCGCGCCCGGCGCTCACGGTGGACTTGGTCCTCCTGGGGGTGCGCGCGGGACGTCCGGCCGTGCTCCTGCTCCAGCGCAGGGAGCACCCACATGCGGGACGATGGGCGCTGCCGGGTGGCTTCGTCGGACTTGAGGAGCCCCTCGAGGCAGCGGCCGAGCGCGTCCTTCGCGAGAAGGCGGGCCTCGTCCCCATGCGCTCCTCCGGTGCGCACCTGGAGCAGCTCTACACCTTCGGTGCGGTCGACCGGGATCCGCGCATGCGCATCGTCACCGTGGCCTATCTGGCGCTCATGCCGGAGGCCGCCTTCGTCCAAGCCCTGGAAGGGCTGGCGGAGCTGTCGGCGGCGATCATCGAGGTGCCCTGGTCCGGCGAGGCGGGCGGACCGGTCGCGGCGTTCGCCGAGGGCGACCGGGAGCGGTGCGCCCCCCTGTCCCTCGCCTTCGATCACGCCGACATCCTGGCCCAGGCGATCCTCCGGCTGCGAGGCAAGCTCGACTATTCCGAGGTCGGCTTCGCGCTGCTGCCGGAGGCATTCACCCTGCGCCAGTTGCAGGACGTGCACGAGGCGATCCTCGGCAGCACCCTCAACAAGCCGGCCTTCCGCCGCCGGATGCTCGACCGGGGCTGGCTCGCGCCCACGGGCGAACGCGAGGCTGGGACCTCGTTCCGCCCGGCCGAACGCTTCCGTTTCACCAAGCCGCTCTGAACCCTGGAGAAGAATCCATGGCCACGATCCGCAATCTCGGTCCGGTCGCCCAGCTGAGGAGCGAGGCGAGCGCCCACGTCATCCGCTACCGCAACGGCCAGATCCGGCAGAGCGGCCGGGGCCTGGTCTTCTGGTTTCGGCCGGAGACCGCGAGCATCAGCGAGGTGCCGATGGACGATCGCGAGATGACGCTGTTCGTGCGCGCCCGCAGCCGGGACTTCCAGACGGTCGTTGCGCAGGGGACGATCGGGTGGCGCGTCGTCGATCCGGAGATGCTGGCGAGCCGCGTCGACTTCTCCATCGACCTGCGCACCGGCCGGCTGCGGGCCGAGCCCGTCGAGCGTATCGAGGCGCGCCTCAGCGGCATCGCGGGGCAGACCGTCCTGCAGGCGATCGGCGCGAGCCCGGTCGGGACGCTGCTGGATGCCGGGCCGGCGCCCCTGCGCATCATCCTCGACGACATCCTCCGGGCGGCCCCAGCCCTGGCCGAGATCGGCGTCGCGGTGGTCTCGGTCCGCCTCGACCACCTCGCGCCGTCGAGCGAACTGGAGCGCGCGCTGCAGACGCCGACCTTCGAGGGTCTGCAGCAGAAGGCCGATGCGGCGACCTTCGCCCGCCGCGCCCTCGCGGTGGAGAAGGAGCGGGCCATCGCGGAGAACGAGCTGGAGACGCGCACGGAGCTCGCGCGGCGGGAGACGCTGCTCATCGCGCAGGAGGCGGAGAATGCCCGCGGCCGCGCGGCCGGCCTCGCCGAGGCGCAGGGGCTGGAGGCGGCGGCGGACGCCGAACGCATCCGCCTCGTCGAGGGTGCGCGGGCCGAGGCCGAGCAGCGGCGCGCCGGCATCTATCGCGACCTTCCGCCGGCCGTCCTCCTCGGGCTCGCCGCCCGCGAGCTCGCGGGCAAGCTCGACACGATCGAGCACGTCAACATCACGCCCGACCTGCTGGCCTCCGTCCTCGGCGAGTTCCGCCGGACGGCGCCGCTCGCAGCCCCACGCTGAGACGCTCCCATGCCGGCCCAGACCCCGCGCGCCGTGTTCGTGACCCGTGACACCGATTACGAGGCGCTGGTCGCCCGGCATGCCACGCGCGGCCAGGTCCGCTTCTTCCTGGAGAGCCGGGGCCAGAGCCTGTCCGAGATCGAGGCGCGCCATGCGCGCTTCCACGCGGTGCTCGGGCAGGCCCGGGCCGCCGTTCCGGCGGACTGGCGCCAGACGATGGCGCGGCGCGGCGACCTCGACCGCTTCCTGTTCGCGCCCGACGACGTCATCATCGCGGTCGGGCAGGACGGCCTCGTCGCCAACGTGGCGAAATACCTCGGCGACCAGCCTGTGATCGGCGTCAATCCGGCCCCTGACCTGCACGACGGCGTGCTGGCGCGGGTCACGGTGGAGCGGCTCGGCGCGCTGCTCCCCGCCAGCGTCGCGGGCGCGGCCGCGATCGAGCGGCGCACCATGGTGCAGGCGGTCCTCGATACCGGGCAGCGCCTCGTCGCCCTCAACGAGATCTTCGTCGGCCACCGCAGCCACCAATCCGCGCGCTACCGGATCGAGGCGGATGGTGTGGCCGAGGACCAGTCGTCGAGCGGGCTTATCGTCGCGTCCGGCACGGGGCTGACCGGCTGGGCCCGCTCGATCGGCGAGGCGACGCACCTCACCCTTCCGATCGGGGCCGGGGAGCCGGCGGTCGGCTACTGGGTGCGCGAGCCCTTCGCGAGCGTGGCCACCGGGACGACCCTGCGGGCGGGCAAGGTCGCCGGGGCGGCGCTCGCGGTCACCTCAAGAATGAACGAGGGCGGCGTTGTGTTCGCCGACGGGATCGAGCAGGACTTCCTCGCCTTCGAGTGGGGCCGGCGGGTGGAGCTCGCCCCCGCCGCCCGCGCCCTCAATCTCGTGGTCGCTTAATCCAGCGGGCTGGCCGGACTCAGCCGACCAGCGGTCCCGACGGACCCGCCATGTCGGGCGAGAGACGGCCCATGATGCTGGCGCTGGCCTCGTTCAGGCCGATCAGTTCCACCCGCGACCCGCGCGCGCGCAGGCGGCCCGCCACCCGTTCGAGGGCCCCGATCGCCGAAACGTCCCAGATGTGGGCTTGGCCGACATCGATCCGGACCACGGGCGCGGCCGGCGCCGCGTCGATCGCCTCGGCGACCGCATCGGCGGAGGCGAAGAAGATCTGCCCGACGACGGTGTCGGTGCGCGTCGCGCCGTCCGGGCTGAGGGTCGAGGTCACCCGCACGAGCTGGGACACCTTGAAGGCGAAGAACAGGCCGCTGAGCAGGACGCCGACGCCGACTCCCAGCGCCAGGTTGTGGGTGGCGACGACGACGGCGACCGTGGCGAGCATCACCGTGGAGGAGAGCTTCGGGTGGCGCACCACGTCCCGCAGGGACGACCACGAGAAGGTCGCGATCGAGACCGTGATCATGACCGCCACCAGGGCCGCCATCGGGATCTGCGCGACCCAGGGCTTCAGCACCACCATGAGCAGCAGCAGGAAGATCCCGGAGCACGCCGTCGAGAGCCGCCCGCGCCCCCCGTACTTCACGTTCGAGACCGTCTGGCCGATCATCGCGCAGCCGCCGATCCCGCCGAACAGGCCGGCGGCCACGTTGGCGATCCCGAGGCCGCTGGTCTCGCGGTTCTTGTTCGAGGGAGTGCCGGTCATCTCGTCGACGACGCTCGCCGTCATCAGGGATTCGAGGATGCCCACGAAGGCGATGGCGAAGGCATAGGGCGCGATGATGCGCAGGGTCTCCAGCGTCAGCGGCACCGCCGGCAGGGCGAAGGCGGGCAGGCTCGTGGGCAGGTCGCCGAGGTCGCCGACCCGCCGGATGTCGAGGCCGAGCCCGATGCTGATGAGGGTGAGCACGAGGATCGCCACGAGGGGGGAGGGCACCGCGCTGGTGATCCGGGGCAGGCCGTAGATGATCGCGACGCCGAGCGCCACGAGGACATAGACCGACCAGCCGACCCCGATCAGCTCGGGTAGCTGGGCGGCGAAGATCAGGATCGCGAGGGCATTGAGGAAGCCCGCCACAACCGAGCGCGAGACGAAACGCATCAGGATGCCGAGTCGGCAGAGGCCGCAGACGACCTGGATCAGGCCGGCGAGCACGGTCGCGGCGAGGAGGTAATCCAGGCCGTGCGTGCGCACGAGGCTGCCGACCACGAGGGCGATCGAGCCGGCGGCGGCGGAGATCATGGCCGTGCGCCCGCCCGTGAAGGCGATCACGAGGGCGATCACGAAGGACGCGTAGAGACCGACCTGCGGCGGCACCCCCGCCACGTAGGAGAAGGCGATGACCTCGGGAATCAGCGCGAAGGTGGAGACGAGCCCGGCCAGGGCGTCACGCAGGAACGCGCGCGGGCGTGAGTCGGAAGCGGACGGCATGGAATCCTCGGGCGGCTTCACGGAACGAGCCTCAAGCGTCGTCGATGGCGCCCGGCGCCGTCGATCGGCCGCGCACGGGCCACGGCGTCGTGAGGCCATCAAGGGGCCGGGCGTGGCGCGTGCGGTGCCATAGGGGATTGCGGGCGCGTGGGCCAGCGCCGCGCGGACATGGCGCCCCCGCGCAGACATGGCGCCCCAGCACAGACATGGCGCCCCAGCGCGTTTACGGCGACCGGGTCACGCCTGTGGCACTCGGGCATTCCTGCATGATCTGGCCTGCGCTATCCTCCGGCATCCGGTCGAATCGCCGGGGGCGGGAGCGAAGCATGGCGCCGGATGCGACCGCCGGGGAGCGGGTGCCGACCTACGACCTCCTCGTCATCGGAGGCGGCATCAACGGCGCCGGCATCGCCCGCGACGCCGCCGGCCGGGGGCTGACGGTCCTGCTCTGCGAGCGGGGGGATCTGGCCGAATTCACCTCCTCGTCCAGCACCAAGCTGATCCACGGCGGCCTGCGCTATCTCGAAACCTACGCGTTCCGCCTCGTGCGCGAGGCGCTGGCCGAGCGCGAACGCCTGCTCCGCCTGGCGCCCCACATCATCTGGCCCCTGCGCTTCGTGCTCCCGCACGAGGCCGGCCTGCGGCCCGCCTGGATGCTGCGCCTCGGGCTCTTCCTCTACGACCACCTCGCCCGCCTGCGGACGTTGCCCCGCTCGGCGATGGTCGACCTGACGCGATCCGGCCTCGGCGCGCCCCTGCAGGCACGCCTGACGCGGGGCTTCGCCTATTCGGATTGCTGGGTGGAGGACAGCCGCCTCGTGGTGCTGAACGCCATGGACGCCCAGGCACGCGGCGCGGAGATCCGCACCCGCACCGAGTTGCGCGCTGCGCGGAGGGTCGGGAACGTCTGGGACGCCGAGTTGCGCGATGGTGCGACGGGCCGACGCGCGCACGTCCGGGCCCGCGCCCTCGTCAATGCCGCCGGCCCCTGGGTCGGGCAGACGCTGGAGACGAACCTGGGGCTCGACGCCCGCGCGGCCGTGCGGCTGGTCAAGGGCAGCCACATCGTCGTGAAGGCGCTCTACGCGGGCGATCAGGCCTACATCCTGCAGCAGCCCGACCGGCGCATCATCTTCGCGATCCCCTACGAGCGCGACTTCACGCTGATCGGGACTACCGACGTGCCCCATGACGGGCCGCCCGGCCCGGTGGCGATCGCGCAGGACGAGGTCCGCTACCTCTGCGCGGCGATCAACCGCTCCTTCCGGACCACGATCGGACCCGCGGACGTGGTCTGGAGCTATGCCGGCATCCGCCCGCTCCACGACGACGCGGCGGCCGACGCCTCGGCGGTGAGCCGCGACTACCTCCTGGACCTCGATGCGCCGGCCGGGCAGGCGCCCGCCCTCTCGGTGTATGGCGGCAAGATCACGACCTATCGGCGCCTGGCCGAGCACGCCCTCGAACGGCTCGCGCGCGGCACGCGCTCGCTCGGTCCAGCCTGGACCGGGGACGCGCCCCTGCCGGGCGGAGATTTCGCGTACGGGGATTTCGAGGCTTTCCTGGCAGAGTTCGCCCGCGTTGCGCCGTTCCTGCCGCCGGAGACCGCCCGACGTCTCGCCCGAGCCTACGGCACCAAGGCCCGGACCATCCTCGGCGACGCACGGAGCCTCGCGGACCTGGGGCAAGCCTTCGACGGGGGGCTCACGGCGGCGGAGGTCGATTACCTCGTGCGCGCCGAGTGGGCCCGCACGGCCGAGGACATCCTATGGCGGCGCTCGAAGCTCGGCCTGCGGACCTCGCCCGAGGGTTCGGCGCGGCTCGCGGACTACCTCGCCCGCCACGCGGTCGCCGGGCCGGTCCCCACGCAGCCCGCCTGACGACCGCTCCGAAACCGCAAGGCAGGACGATCACCATGACCCGGTATGTCGGCGCCATCGACCAGGGCACCACGAGCAGCCGCTTCATCGTCTTCGACCAGGCGGGACGCATCGTCGCCTGCCGGCAGCGCGAGCACGCGCAGATCTATCCCCGTCCGGGACAGGTGGAGCACGACCCGGCGGAGATCTGGCGCAACGTCCAGGCCGTGATGCGCGAAGCCCTCGAGGCGGCGGGCCTTGCGCCGTCCGACCTCCTCGCCATCGGCATCACGAACCAGCGCGAGACGACGGTGATCTGGGACCGCCGGACCGGCGCGCCCCTGCACAACGCCCTCGTCTGGCAGGACACCCGCAACGACCGCCTCGTGGCGGAGTTCGCCCGGGCGGGCGGGCGCGACCGCTTCCGCGCGCTCACCGGCCTGCCCCTGGCGAGCTACTTCTCGGGCCTCAAGCTGCGCTGGCTCCTCGACCACGTGGAGGGTGCGGCGGAGCGGGCGCAGGTGGGCGACGTCCTGTTCGGGACCATCGACAGTTGGCTCGTCTGGAACCTGACCGGCGGACCGGAGGGCGGGCTGCACCTCACGGACGTGACCAACGCGAGCCGCACGCAGCTGATGGCCCTCGACACCCTGGCCTGGGACCCGGGCATGCTCGCCGCCTTCGGCATCCCGCCCGCGATGCTGCCCACGATCGTCTCCTCCTCCGAAGTCTATGGCGAGACCCGGACGCCCTTCGCCGGCGTGCCGATCGCCGGTATCCTCGGGGACCAGCAGGCGGCCCTGTTCGGGCAGACCTGCTTCCGCCCGGGCGAGGCCAAGAACACCTACGGCACCGGCTGCTTCGCCCTGATGAATACCGGCGGAACTCCGGTCCCCTCCACCTGCGGTCTCGTGACGACGGTGGCCTACCAGCGCGGCGGCGAGCCGGCGGTCTACGCCCTCGAAGGCTCCATCGCCATCACGGGGGCCCTGGTGCAGTGGCTGCGCGACAACCTGCAGATGATCCGGGACAGCGCCGAGGTCGAACACCTCGCCACCACCGTCGCGGACAATGGCGGCGTCTATTTCGTGCCGGCCTTCTCGGGGCTCTACGCGCCGCATTGGAACGAGGGCGCGCGCGGACTGATCATCGGCCTGACCCGGTTCGCCAACCGGGGACACATCGCACGGGCCTGCCTGGAGGCCACCGCCTTCCAGACCCACGAAGTGCTGGAGGCGATGGAAGCGGATTCCGGCATCCCCGTGCGCGAACTGCGCACGGATGGCGGCATGGTCGCCAACGGCACCCTGATGCAGTTCCAAGCCGACATCCTCGGCGTGCCGGTCCTGCGCCCGCGCGTCACCGAGACCACGGCGCTGGGCGCCGCCTACGCAGCAGGGCTCGCCACCGGATACTGGCGCGGCACCGACGACCTCGTGGGCAACTGGGGCGTCGAGCGGCGCTGGGAACCGAACATGGACGCGGTCGAGCGCCGGCGGATCACCGCCGCCTGGGGGCGGGCGGTCGAGCGCGCCTTCGACTGGGAGCAGCCGGAGGCTTGATCGTTGCGACGGCCCGGCGGCACCGATGCCGGCGCGCGGTGTTGTCCCCCACCGGGATCGATCGAGGCCCGGCGGTGACGCGGCCGTCGCGGCGGACAGGACACGCAATTCCATGGACAGCCCGGATCCCAAGACGCAGACCATCGTCCTCGCCGGTCTCGGGGGCGACCTCGGCGGCCGGATCGCCCGGGCGTTGATCGCTCAGGGAAGCGAGGTCCGCGCGCTGGTGCGAGCGGCGGGCGACGGCCCGCGCCATGCGCCCGACATCCCGGGGCTCACGCGGGTCACGGTCGATTACGGGAATGCCGCCACCCTGGCCGAGGCGTGCCGGGGTGCGGCCTGCGTCGTCTCGTCCCTGAACGGCCTCGCCCCCGTCATCCTGGAGGCGCAGGGGAGGCTGCTCGATGCAGCCGTAGCGGCGGGCGTGCCCCGCTTCATCCCGTCCGACTTCTCCCTCGACTTCACCGGGACCGAACCCGGGGGCAACCGCAATCTCGATCTGCGCCGGACCTTCATGGAGCGGGTCGACCGCGCGCCGATCCGAGCCACCTCGATCCTCAACGGCGCCTTTTCGGACCTGCTGACGGGTCAGGCCCCGATCATCCTGAAGGCGCCGCGCAAGGTCCTGTACTGGGGCAACGCCGACCAGCCCCTCGATTTTACCGCGCGGGACGATGTCGCCCACTACACCGCCGCAGCGGCCCTCGACCCGGCCGCTCCGCGCATCCTGCGGATCGCCGGGGACGTGGCGACCCCACGTGACCTCGCGGCAACGATGAGCGACATCACCGGAACGCCGTTCGGCCTCTGGCGGGCCGGCGGCCTCGGCCGCCTGTCCCTCATCATCCGGATCTTGCGCCGGCTGACGCCCGGAAATGACGCGGTCTTTCCAATCTGGCAGGGCCTGCAATACCTGCGCGACATGTCGAGCGGCCGCGGCAAGCTCGCGCCGCTGGACAACGATCGCTACGGCCCCCACCCCTGGACCAGCGTCCGGCAGGTACTCGGCGGAGCCTGACTGCCCCGCGGGAGGAACGCGGCTCTCTTTACCCCGCCCTACGCAATCCGGTGCCGCTCAGGCGCCGGCACGGCTCGAGACGAGGCGTAGGCCCGGGGCGGCGGGCGAGCGGGCCAGGACCGCCGCGACCTTGCGCTGGAGTTCGCCGTTCCGGAACGGCTTCTGCACGATCCGCTCGGCCCCGACATCGCCGGCCCGCATCAGCGCATCGGTGTCGGCGTAGCCGGTGACGAACATCACGGACAGGTGCGGCCAGTGTCGGCGGATCTCGCAGGCCGCCTCGGCACCATTCATGCCCGGCATGGCGAAGTCGAGCAGGATGAGATCGACGCACGGGTCGGCTTCCAGGGCCTGCAGGGCCGCGAGGCCCGAGCTCGCCTGACGGATCGCGTAGCCGAGTTCCGCGAGGATCGAGGTCGTGACCTCCCGGACCGCGCTGTCGTCGTCCACGACGAGGAGGACGGGCGCTTCGTCCGGCGCGCGCCGGGCGACGCAATCGACCTCCGGCGGGGGGACTTCGTTCAGGGAGGCGCCAGCCTCGGCGCGCGGGAGATAGACGCGGACGGAGGTGCCTTCCCCGACCCGGGTGTCGATCCGGATCCCGCCCCCCGATTGCTTTACGAACCCGTAGACCTGGGCGAGCCCGAGCCCGGAACCCTTGTCCACCGCCTTCGTGGTGAAGAACGGCTCGAAGACCCGGGTCAGCACCTCCGGCGCGATCCCGGTCCCGGTGTCGCTCACCGCCACCATCACGTAGGCGCCGGGGGTCGGCTCCTCGGGTCGGGTCGGCGGGTCCGTCAGGGTGACGTTGGCGGTCTCGATGGTGAGACACCCGCCCACCGCCATGGCGTCGCGGGCGTTGATCGCCAGGTTCAGGACCACGAGCTCGATCTGGGTGGCATCCACCAGAGCCGACCAGAGATCGGGCTGCAGCGTCGTCTCGATGCGGACGCCGCCACCGATGGAGCTCTGCAGGAGGTCGCGCATCGAAGCGACGGTCTGGTTCAACGCCACCGGCGTCGGCTCCAGTCGCTGGCGCCGCGAGAAGGCGAGGAGTTGCGCGGTCAGCCGCGCACCCCGGTCGGCCGCGCCCCGCATCATCTCCAGGCGACGCTTCGAGCGGTCGTCGGTTACCGCACGGCCCAGGAACTCGATGTTGCCCGAGATCACCGTGAGCAGGTTGTTGAAGTCGTGCGCGACACCGCTGGTGAGCTGTCCCACCGCCTCCAGGCGCTGCGACTGGCGCAGGGCCTCCTCGACGCGCGTACGCTCGCTGATCTGCCGGTGCAGCTCGGCATTGGCCTCGGCGAGTTCGCGGGTCCGTGCCTCGACCCGAGCCTCGAGGGTTTCGTTCAGCGCGCGCAGGTCTCGCTGGGCGCGCTCACGCTCGGCCCGGGCCTTCGCCTCGGCAAGCGCGCGCATGATGGTGCGCGGCAAGCGGTCGAGCCGCTGCTTGGTGACGTAATCCGTGGCCCCGCGTTTCAGGGCCTCGACCGCCACGTCCTCGCCGAGGGTTCCCGAGACGAAAACGAAGGGAATCGCGGGGCATTGCGCCCGGGCGATGCCGAGGGCGCTGAGGCCGTCGAAGGTCGGCAGGACGTAATCGGCCAGGATCAGGTCGTGCCCGCCGCCCGCGATCGCCTGGGTGAAGGCCGCTTGCGTCATGACCCGGTCGAGGCTGTAGGGATGTCCGAGGTCATCGAGCACCGCGCCGAGAAGCTCCGTGTCGAGGTCGCTGTCCTCCAGAAGCAGGATCCGCAGCGGCGTCGGGCCGAACCCTTCGCGCGCGCCCGACTCCCAAGCACCGTCTCTCACGAGTTCGATGGCCAGCCTCCCCCCCGGTGCGGCGGCGGTTCGTTCAGCACCGCCCAGAACACCCCGAGTTCCTGAATCGCCTCGAAGAATTCCGTGAACCCAACGGGCTTCACCACGAAAGCGTTCACCCCGAGATCGTAGGAGCGCACCAGGTCGGTTTCCTCGCGCGAGGAGGTCAGCACCACGACGGGGATCGACCGGGTGCGGATGTCGCCCTTCACCTTGGCCAGCACCTCGAGCCCATCGACCTTGGGCAGCTTGAGGTCGAGGAGCACCACGGCGGGGTCGCGGGCATCGCGCGCCTCGTGCACGCCGCGCCGATAGAGATAGTCGAGGGCTTCCGCGCCGTCCCGGCAGATCACGATCTCGTTGGCGAGCTGGCTCTTGTCCAGGGCGGCGAGGGTCAGTTCGATGTCATTCGGGTTGTCCTCCACGAGGAGGATCGGCTTCAGGTCCGACATCGTTCAATGCGCCTCCTTCGGCGTCGACGGTGGGCGCGGTCGCGGCACGGCCCTCGGGTTCGCCAGCGCCCGGGACGACGGCAGCGTGAAGTAGAACGTCGCGCCCTCTCCGAGGATACCCTCGGCCCAGGTCCGCCCGCCGTGTCGTTCGACGATGCGCCGGACGTTTGCAAGGCCGATACCGGTGCCCTCGAACTCCTCGACCCGGTGCAGCCGCTGGAACACGCCGAACAGCTTGCCGACATAGGCCATGTCGAAGCCGACGCCGTTGTCGCGCACGTAGAACACCGCCTCCTGCCCGGCCTCGCCCTCGGGGCTCCCGTCCGGCGGCGGTACCGGGTCGAGGCGACCGATCTCGATCCGGGCCTCGTCACGGTCGCGGGTGTACTTGACCGCGTTCGAGAGCAGGTTCTCGATGACGAGGCGCAGCATCGCCGGATCCGCATGGACCTGTCCGAGGGGGCCGATCGTCCAGTGGATCACGCGCTCGGGGGGCACGTCACGCAATGTGGTCCGGCGGACCTCCTCCACCAGGAGGTTCAGGTCGCCGGTGGCCGGGTTCAGGGCGTTGCGCCCCATCTGCGAGAAGCGCAGCAGGTTGTCGACGAGGGTCCCGGCCGAGAACGCGGCCTTGACGATGGTGTCGACGTAGTGACGTCCCTTCTCCGAAAGCCGTGCGCCCTCGCGGGTGCGCAGCAGTTCGGAATAACCGACGATGTGCCGGAAGGGCGCGCGCAGGTCGTGGCTCACCGAGTAGGAGAACGCTTCCAGTTCCTTGTTGGAACGCTGCAGTTCCTCGCTGAGGGCGGCGAGTTCCTCGGCGCGCCGCAGCACGATGCCGAGCACCGAGGCCCGCAGTTCCTTGACCGCCTCCGTCTCGGCGGTCGACCAGGGCAGGGCGCGACCCCGCAGCGTCTCCTTCCAGATCTCGAAGGATTGTCGCGGGTGCAGCCGGTCCGGCCCACCCGCGGGATCGGGGATCGCCGCCTTGGTCGGGTCGCCGCCCCACTTGACGGTGCGGACGACCTCCGGCCTGAACCAGAGCACGTAGCTCGCATATTTCTGCGAGATCGAGATGGCGAGAAGCCCGCTCGCCCGGTCTGAGAAATCCCGAGCCGGCGGATAGGCCTCGCCCAGGGCGTCGGTGGCGACGAGGTCGGCCCCGCCGGGACCGTCCGAGAGCCAGCGGTACAGTCCCCGGACCTCCGCCGCGCTGGGCGTCGCGCCCATCAGCCGGCAACCTTCGGCCGTGACTACCGCCGCGCCGGACGCTCCCGCCAGGGCGAGCACGTCGTCGGCATGGTTGAGGAGGCCGTCGAGGAAGTTCTCCTCCTCCGCCATGTGACCGAGCAGCCGAACCTGGATCGCCCCGAGCGCCAGGCGCTGCTCGGACTCGGCGCCGCGCTCCTTGGCCGCGAGCTGGAGCGCGAAGATCCGGGTGAGGAAATCGCAGGCGTTGCGAGCCTGGAGCGGCACGCGGCGCGGCGTGCGGTTGTGGCAGGAGATCAGTCCCCAGAGCGCACCGTCGACGAGGATCGACACCGACATCGAGGCCATGGTGCCCATGTTGCGCATGTACGCGACATGCACCGGCGAGACGCTGCGCAGGATCGACTGGCTGAGGTCCAGGGGCAGGTCGGGGGCTTCGTCGCCCGCGGCCTCCGGCGCCCGCAGGATCGGCACCGGCACATAGGCCGCGTCCGGAATGATGCGCAGGCGGTTGCGCCGGTAGAGCTCGCGCGCCTGGGCCGGGATGTCGGAGGCGGGAAAGCGCAGGTCGAGGTAGGACGGCAGCACGCCGTTGCCGTCCTCCGCCACGACGGTGCCGTGCCCGTCGCGGTCGAACCGGTACACGAGAGCGCGGTCGAACGCGGTGATGTGGCGGATGTCGATGGCCAGCAGGTGGCACAGCTCTTCCACGGAGCCAGCTTCGTGGAGACCTTCCACGAAACGGTTGAGACGGGGATAGAGCGCGTCGAGGCTGTGTTCGGAGACCGTTTCGCTGGCCACCGCCTCGAATTCCAGGACGACGAGGTCGCCGGAGCGGTGCACCGCCAGATCGTAGGCGCGGGGGCCTTCGACGGTCGCAAGCGTCACGGTGCGCAGGAACTGGGCGCCGTCGCGCTCGGCCACCAGTTCGGCGGCGGCGCGCAGGTGAAGGTCGGGGAAGACCTCGACCACGTCGGCGCCAAGGAGCGACGCCTCGGGTCGACCCGCCAGGATCGGCGCGTTGGCGCTCGCCTGCACGATGCGCCGGTCCTCTGACCGATAGGCGACCAGGAAACCATGGGGCTGAAGGGTGCCGAGGCGGTGGATCGGCTCGCGGTCGCAGGCGGTCAGCTCCGCCTCGCGCGGAGACCATGCGGTCGAGGTCAAGACGTCCGCTCCCCCTGGCGTACCGACAGCCGGGACGGGCTGTCCGGGCCGTGCCTACGCCGAACGGACGGACGGCGCAACGCGGGTCGGGAGGCTGGGACAGACCGTGGATCGCGGCCTCCGACACCACGCTGGCGACGCCGCTGCCTTCGCTTTCGGCCCTCCGCGCCCTAGCTTTCGCCGGACGCAGATGCGGCGCGCGGGCGCTCCGCGTCGAGCGATCAGGGGGTTACCGATGCCGAAGTCCGATCGCGTGGCCCCGCGCCCGCCCGAACTCCTGACGCCGTGGCGGACGGACGCGCGGATCGCGTTGCAGGCCGAGGCCCGTGCCTTCGCCCACGAGGTCGTGATGCCGCTCGCGGACACCCTCGACCCGCAGAAGGCCGAGATGCCGCGCGACCTCATCGACCGGATGGCCGCCAAGGGCTGGTTCGGCATCACGATCCCGGCCGAACAGGGCGGCCTCGGGCTCGGCGTGTTCGAGTACTGCCTCGTCTCGGAGGAGTTGGCGCGAGCCTGGCTGTCGGTGGGCAGCATCCTGGCCCGGGGGCAGGGCCTCGGCACCCAGACCCTCGATCCGGGCCGCCGGCGCGGCCTCCTCGAGAAGTCGGCCCGGGGCCAGTGGATCGGCGGCATCGCCCTGTCGGAGCCGACGGCGGGCTCGGACCTCGCCGGCGTGCAGACCCGCGCGGTGCGCGAGGGCGACACCTGGGTGCTCACCGGGACCAAGCGCTGGGCGGGCTTCGCCAAGGCCGCCGACTTCATCGAAGTTCTCGCCCGCACCCGCGACCCGGAGCCGGGCGAGCCGCGCTCGGCCGGGCTCGAACCCTTCCTCGTGGTCAAGGAGCCCGGAACCTTCCCGAAGGGCATGACCGGCCGGGTGATCGACAAGATCGGCTATCACGGCTTCCTCACCTTCGAGCTCGACCTCGACGGGGTGCGGGTGCCCGAGAGCGACCGCCTCACCGGCCTCTACGGCGACCAGGGCGCCGACGCGGATTCGGGAGGCTTCGCCTCGGTCCAGCGCGGGCTCAACATCGCGCGGGTCCACACGGCGGCCCGGGCCGTGGGCGTCGCCCGCGCCGCCCTGGAGGACACCCAGCTCTACCTTCAGGAGCGCGAGCAGTTCGGCCACCCGATCGGTGACTTCCAGGCCCTGCGCTTCGCGCTCGCCGACATGGCGGCCGACGTGACCCAGGCCCGCGCCTTCTGGAACCAGGTGGCCCACCTCCTCGATGCCGGCGAGCCGGCGGAGAGCGAATCCGCGATGGTCAAGCTGGTGGCCACCGAGATGGCGGTGCGGGTGACCAATCAGGCGATGCAGCTCCACGGGGGCAACGGCTACACCACGGAGCGCCGGGTGGAGCGCTACTGGCGCGACGCCCGCCTCACCACGATCTTCGAAGGCACCAGCGAGATCCAGCGCCGGATCATCAGCGACCGGATGCTGCCGAGGGCGTGACACGGCTCAGCCCGGCACATCGGAATTATCAAATCCTCATTTTCCCGCCTTCGACCAGCATCGCTGGGCATTCGCATTCCAAATACATCAACGTCCAAATAAATCCTCAAGCTCAAGCTGGAACCTGCATCCTCCGAAACGGCTTCCGACCTGAACCCGGAACTCGGAGACCACCATGCAGGATCAATCCCTGATCTTCGGCCTCGCCCTCGCGACGTTCGCCATCGCCATCGCGGCGCTTCTGGTGATGCGTATCCGCGTCGCCGCCCGCAAGAAGAGCCCGGAGCGATCCGCGTTCGTCGAGACGCATGGGGGTCCGCCCCGCGAGAACCGGCCCGGGACCGAGCACTGACCGGCCGCGCGGCCGCCCCGGCCCCTTACGGCCTCCGGGCGGGCGTGCCGGCGGAGGCTCGGATCTCGGGGTTCTTGAGCTGGCTGTAGACGATGCTCGAGAAGCTACCGATCACCGTGTGCCAGCCGGCCTTCTCGTAGGCCGGCTCGTCGCGCGCCGCCTGACAGAAGGCGGTGGTCAGGCCGTTGACCACATCGTCCCCCTTGGCGTCCGGCACCGCCGCGCGGATCGGGGGCAGGAGGGCATCGATCACCGCGATGAAGTTCTCCTGCGACAAGCCCTTGAGGCGCTGCGCGCTGCCCGCATCGGCGATCGCCTTCGCGATCTCGGGCTGGGCGATCTCGGCGCAGGGCGCGGTTCCGGCCATCATCGTCTCGGTCGTGGTCCGCGCCGTGGCGACGACGCCGCCCTCCGAGATCACCGGGGCGGCATTGCCCCAGGCGTTGCGGACGTAGTCCGTGACGTCGGCGACCTCCCGGTCGGTCATGCCGGCGCCGATCGCAGGCATCGGAGCGTAGCCGTTCTGGGCGGCGAGCCCGCCCAGGATGACGCGGATCACCGTCTCCGGGCCCTTCGCCTGGACCGAACTGTTGCCGGCCAGCGCCGGAATCGCCCCCTCGACGCCCTTGCCGTCCGGCTTGTGGCAGGAGGAGCAGTAGCTGAGATAGGTGCCGGCCCCCGGGGCACCGGCCGCGTTGAACGCCTGCAGATCCTTGACCTTGTAGCTCTCCTTGGCCTTCTGCGTGCGCAGGTAGGCCACCATCGCCTTCAGGTCGGCCTCGGTCATCTTGGAGAGGGATTCCTCGATGGTCTGGCGCATCGGCCCGGCGGCGACGCCGGGCAGGGTGCCGGGCGCGGTCCCGGTCTTGAGATAGGTCACGACCTGGTCGTCGCTCCAGGCTCCGATGCCGCTGTGGTCGTCGGGGGTGATGTTGGGCGCGTACCAACCGTCGATGACGCCGCCGCCGAGCTTACCCGCCAGGCCGCTGTTGCCGACGATCTTGTTGGCGTTGTGACACATGCCGCAATGGCCGAGCCCCTCCACGAGGTAGCCCCCGCGATTGACCGCGGCGCTCGCCTCCAGGTCCGGCTTGAACTCGCCCGCCGTGAAGAAGGCGGTGCGCCAGGTGATGAGCGCAGTGCGGATATTGAAGGGAAACGGGATCTCGGAGGGCTGACGCGGCTCGCGCACGGCCGGCAGCGATTGCAGGTAGGCGAAGATCGCATCCGCATCCGCGCGGGTCACCTTGGTGTACCAGGCGAAGGGGAAGGCCGGGTAGAGGTAGGAGCCATCCTTGGTGATGCCGTCGTGGAAGGCCCGGTAGAAATCGTCGGCGCTCCAGTCGCCGAGCCCCGTCTCCTTGTCGGGGGTGAGGTTGGGGGTCCGGATCTTTCCGATCGGTGTGTTGAGCACGTAGTTGCCCGCGAAGGGCTTGCCGCCCGGGGCCGTGTGGCAGGCGACGCAATCGCCGGCCGTGGTGAGATACGCGCCGCGCCGGATCAGGTCCGCGTCCTGCGCGAGGGCGGGGCCGACCGCGAGCGCCAGGCTGAACCCGGCCCCCAGGGGAAGCGTGGTGCGGCGATTCCTCATGACAGCTCTCCGGATGGGGCGGGGATCGTCAGGCTCGGGATCGTCAGGGACGCGGGTTCAGGCGAGGAGCGCCGAGGCGCAGCACCATCTCGGTGCCGTGCGCGAGGCCGGAGACCGCGAGGCAGGCGGCGACGAGGGTCCAGTGCGCGCCCGTCAGCGCCGCGCGCACGGCCAGCATCAGGGCGGCGCCGGAGGTCAGGTTGCACAGGATCGGCCAGCCTCCGCGTCGGGCCCACAGCATCAGGCCGAGCCCCTCGATCGCGACGAGGATCAGGATGGCGTCGACGATGCGTCCGCTTGCGAACAGGTCCGCCATCGCTCAGGCCCTCCGGAACGGGCCGTTGAGCCGGACGATCGCTCGGTTCAGCAGGGCCGCGACCGCGACCCAGGCGAGATAGGGCAGGAGCAGGAGCGCGGCGCCGCTCGAAACCCGCGCGGTGACGAGGATCAGCGCCGCGATCGACAGCCAGAGGAACACGACCTCGAAGAGGGCCCAGTCCGGCCGCCTCAGGCGGAAGAACAGCCCGCTCCAGGCGATGTTGAGCACGGCGTTGACCACGTAGGCACCGACCAGGGCGGCGCGGGCGGACGCGCTCGCATCGGCGTTCCAGGCCAGCACCGCCGAGATCGCCGTCAGGGTGAAGATCGTGGTCCAGACTGGGCCGAAGGCCCAGTCCGGCGGCTTCCAGGCGGGGCGCCGCAGGGCGTGATACCAGGGGCCGGTGGTGGTCAGCAGGCCGCCGGCCAGGGCCACGAGCAAGGCCGCGCCGGCCGCCACCAGGGTCGGCCCCCAATCGTCCATGGCCCCCGTCACGGCGAGACCCAGCTGAAGAGGTGGGCGAGGTCCTTGAAGAAGATGCGGGCATGGGCGACCGGTTTGGCCCGGGCCAGCTCCTTGTTCATGTAGGAATCCCAGGTCAGCTGCTGCACGTCGCGGTCGCGGCAGATCGCGACGAAGCGCTCGCGCAGGGCATCGTTGCGGTACCAGACCCCCTGCATGATCCGCAGGATGAGGAAGATCCGCCCGTGCAGGCGCATGAAGCGGCGCCGGGCGAGGCCGAGGGCCCGGGCTTGGCCCGTCGCGAGGAACGCGCCCGCCGCTTCGGCGGCGAGACGGCCACCCAGCATCGCGTAGTAGATGCCTTCGCCGGAGGCGGGGGCGACGATGCCGGCGGCGTCCCCGGTGAGGAGCACGTCGCGGCCGTTGTCCCAGCGGCGCAGGGGCTTGAGGGGGAGGGGGGCGCCTTCGCGGCGTACGGTCTCGCCGCCCTCCAGGCCCGTCGCGGTGCGCAAGGTCCGGATCGCACCGCGCAGGGAGAAGCCCTTGCGGGCGCTCCCCGTACCGATGCTCACGGTGTCGCCGTGGGGAAAGACCCAGGCGTAGAAATCCGGCGAGAGCCGGCCCTGGTAATAGACGTCGCAGCGCGTCGCCTCGACGTCGTGGCCGCCCGTCTCAGGCAGACGGACGATCTCGTGATAGGCGAAGACCTGCTTCATGTGCGCGTGGCCGGGGATCTCGGCCCGTCCCACGGGGGAACTCGCCCCGTCCGCCCCGATCACGAGGCGGGTCCGCGCGGCGCGCGGGAAGCCATCCTCCAGGTAATGCACCGTGGTGGCGTCCTCGTCGCGCTCGATGTGCCGGAAGGTCGCCGCCCGCAGCACCGCCCCGGCCTCCGCCGCGCGGGCGCGCAGCCAGGGATCGAAATCGGCCCGGTCGACCATGCCGACGAAGCCGTCGCCGATGGGCATGTCCACCCGCCTGTCCTTGGGCGAGACCATCCGGGCCGAACGGATGCGGGCGACGAGAAGGTGGTCGGGGATTGCGAAGTCGCGGATCAGGCGAGGCGGGATCGCGCCGCCGCAGGGCTTGATCCGGCCGGGCTTGTCGAGGAGCAGGACGCGCCGGCCCGCGCGGGCCAGGTCGGTCGCCGCCGTGGCGCCGGCCGGGCCGCCGCCCACCACCACCACGTCGTAGGTCTCGAGGTCGGTGTCCCTGATGGCCAACATCCCTTCACCTCGTGCCATGACGTTACCTCGCGGTGAGCGTTGCCTCGAAAGCGGATGCGGCGCGGCGGGTCCCGGACCCCCGCGTCGCGGGGGCATGGGCGATGCGCAGCGCCAGGACGGCGGCGAACATGAACAGCACGGCTTCGGCCGCGAACACGCCCGCATAGGCGTCGACGACGCGGGACGTGGCGAGGCGCGCCGCATCGACCGCCACGGTGCCGAGGAAGCCGCCGGCCCCGAAGGCGAGCCCTTGCGCCGCGCCCCAGACCCCCATGCGGGTGCCGCGCTCGGCCTCGCCCCCGGCCCCGGCGAGCGCCATCATCGAGCCGATGGCGGCCACCGCGAAGATGCCGTTGAACAGCCCGAGCGCGAACACCGGCACCCGCAAAGGAAAGTCCGCGCCGAGGAGGCCGGCCCCTGCGATGCCGAGGAGCGCCAGGGCCGAGCCGGCGCAGCCGAGCACCGTCCAGAGCTTGAGCGAGCCGAGGACGGGGCCGCCGATGCCCATGGTCAGCCCGGCCACCATCAGCATCCCGGCAAGCACGCCACCGTGCTGAAGGCCCGCGAGCTTGGTGGTGACGCCCGGCGACATCGCGAAGACGAGGCCTGCGAAGGGCTCCAGGATGAGCTCCTGCCCGCTATAGGCGAGCATCGCCACGAAGATGAAGACCGTGAAGCGGCGCGATTCCGGCTCGGCCCAGACCTGGGCCAGAACCTGCGCGAAGGGGCGCTTCGGCGTCCCGGCCTCGCCCCGGTCCGTCCGGGCCGGCTCCACGCCGCGCACCGCCAGGACGGCGACCGCGAAGGCGATGAGCGAGACGGTGCCGGAGACCGCCATCAGCCGGGCGCCCGAGAACGGATCGAGGAAATGCCCGGCCAGCGGCGCGGTGATCGCGAAGCCCGCGATCATCATCACCCAGACGATGGTGGCGGCCGCGCCCCGCCGCTGCGCCGCGACGCCGGTGGCGAGGAGGACGAGGAGCGAGGTGCCGGCGGCTCCCGCGCCCATCCCCACCGTGAGGAAGGCGAGCACCGCGAGGGCGAGGCCGGCGGCCGGATGCGTCTCGGCGAGCGCCGTGGCGACGGCCGCCCCGAAGCCGCCGAGCGCCAGGGCCGCCATGCCGCCGACGATCCAAGGCGTGCGCCGGCCGGTCCGGTCCGAGCCGTAGCCCCAGCGCGGGCGCAGGACCTGCACGGCGTAGTGCAGGGCGACGAGGCCACCGGGCACGATGGCGGGCAGCGCCAGTTCCACCACCATCACGCGGTTGATGGTGGAGGTCATCAGGACCACCACGGCGCCCAGCGCCGTCTGCACGAGGCCGAGGCGGACGATGGAAGCCCAGCCGAAGGGAGCGGCGGCCATCACGGGGCTCCCATCGCGAGGGGCCGCAGGGCGAAGGCCGCCACCAGCATGCCGAGCACGTAGAGCGTGGTCCCGGTCCCGTTGTACCAGGCCGCCCGCGCACGGGGCGCGGCGAGCAGCCGGCCCATCAGCACGAACTGCCCGAGGAGAAGGGCGCCGATGAGCGCGCCGTGCCAGGGCCGCTGCCAGGCGAACAGCGCGAGAATCACCGCAAGTTGGGGCACCGCCATGACGAGGCAGGCGAGGCGCGCGGCGCCCAGCGTCCCGAGTTGCACGGGCAGGGAGCGGATGCCGGTGCGCCGGTCCCCCTCCACGGATTTGAAGTCGTTGAGGGTCATGATGCCGTGGGCGCCGATGGAATAGAGCAGGGCGACGAGGAGCACGCGCCCGTCCGGCACCGCCGCCGCCATCACCGCCGCCCCGGTGAACCAGGGCAGGCCCTCGTAGCAGAGGGCGACCGCCGAGTTGCCCCACCAGCCGTTGCGCTTCAGGCGCAGGGGAGGCGCGCTGTAGATCCAGGCCAGCACGAGGCCGACCAGGGCGGCCCCGAGGATCCAGGGCCCGAGGGCCGCCGCGACCAGGAGGGAGAGGCCGGTCCAGCCCGCGGCGACGTAGAGGCCCCAGCGGCCCGGCATGCGTCCTGAGGGGATCGGCCGGTGCGGCTCGTTGATCGCGTCGACGTGGCGGTCGTACCAGTCGTTCACCGCCTGCGAGGTGGCGCAGACCAGGGGACCGGCCAGGATGACCCCGGCGGCGATCACCGGCCACTGCCCGCTCGGCGAGGCCCCCGACGAGATCACCCCGCAGGCGAAGGCCCACATCGGTGCAAACCATGTGATCGGCTTCAGGAGTTCGACAAGGGCGCTGGGTGCAGGCGTTGCCATGACCGCGACGCTAAAGATGAACAACACCGAGTGTCAAGTTTGATTTACACGTATGCCGTAGGGCAACGGCGATGCAGCAGCTCCCGACTGTCCGTCAGCTCAGGTCGTCAGGGGCATCGAGGTCGCCGATGCCGTAGCGGCGCATCTTGGCGTAAAGGCCCTGGCGGCTGAGGCCGAGCATCTCCGCCGCCGAGGCGCGGTTGTCGCGGGTGATGCGGAGCGCCGCCTCGATGCAGAGGCGCTCGATCAGGTCCGTCGATTCACGCACCAGGGTCTTCATCGAGACGCGGCCGACGAGTTCCGTCATCTGCTCGACGGAGCGCGGCAGCTCCCGTCCGCCCGTCACCGTGGCGGCCCGGCGCGGGGTCGCGCGCAGGGTGAAGCCGAGGCAGGGCTGGCTTCCTCCCGTCACCGAGACGGCGGCGACCTCCACCTCCTCCAGGGTGCCGTAGGTTCCCCGGACATGGGTCGGGAAGTGGCGCACGGAGCCGTGCAGCGCCAGCGTGGCGAACAGGGCGCCCGCCTCGCTTTCCTCCCGGCCGAGCCAACGCTCGAGGGGCTGGCCGCGCACCTGCTCCTCCGTCGCGAGCTGGACGAGGTCGAGGAAGGCGGCGTTGGCGGTAAGGATGCGCCGGCCCGGATCGGTGACGACGAAGCCCTCTGGCAGGCTGCGGAGAACGTCGAGGGCATTGGCGCTCGTGGAGCCGGGCTCCGCATTCCGCGTCTCGCCGGGGGCGAGGCGCAGGAGCACGCTGGTGGCGTTCTCCTGGCGGAACAGCGAGGCCGCGACCCGGACACCGCCGCGCCCCTGTCCGAGCTTCGCTTCGAGGTCCGCCGCTTGCCCGGTGGCGCGCAGGCCGGCGAAGAGCGCTTCGAGGTCGCGCAGGCTGCCGGCGTCGAAGAGGTCGACGGCATCGTGCCCGACGATGCGCTTGTCCGCCCGGCCGATGAGGCGCGCGGCGGCGGGATTGACCTCGGTGACCCGGCGGGTGCCGGCATCCACCACCAGGACCGGCTCGGAGCCGAGTTGAAAGAGGAGGCGGTAGCGCGTCTCGGCGCCGCGCATGCGCAGGTAGTCGCGCTCCAGGGCCTGCTGAGTCTCCACCAGCGTCCGCTGAAGCGACGCCATGGCGCGCAGGTTGCGCCCGAGCACCAGAACCTGCCCGTCCTTGGCGAGCCGCATGGCGGCGTAGCGCACGGGCAGGTCCGTGCCGGTGGGCGAGATGTGGTTGACCTGGCGCCAGCGCGTCACGGCCCCGGGGGCGGCGTCCTTCAGGAGGGCGGCGATCTTCGGCCGGCTCTCCACCGTGACCGTGTCGACCCAGGGACGCCCGAGCCAAGTCTCGCAGCCCTCGCCCTCCAGGTCCGCGTTGCCGAAGGTGGCGTCGCGAATCACGCCGTCGGCATCGATCACCAGGGAGAGGTCCGTGGCGGCGGCCACCAACAGCCCCGCCGCCTGCGCGTCGAGGGGATCGAGGGAGTGTTGAAGCGCCGCGAGCGCCTGACTCGCGGCAGGAAGCGCCAAGCTGGTCACAGGTCACCACGTCGTGATGAGGTCGGGCGGGAGTGTCCGAACGGACGAGCCTTTTTCGTGAGGCGAACCTTTCGAGCGGATCGTCTTTCAGCAGGGTCGGGCCGGCAGATCAAGGAGACTTTCCGCGATATTGAGCGCCTGATGGGCATTGCCGGTGCCGGCATCGGCTCCGACTCGGCCCACGGCGGTGGGATCGGCCGTAAAGGCCGGGCCGCCCACGATGACACGGATCGTGGGATTGCGCGAATGCCGCCTGATCGCAGCAATGATCTCGGCCATCCGGGACAGCAGGACCTCGCAGGCGAGCGAGAGACCGACGACGTCGAACCCGCCGTCGCGAACGCGCGCGAAGAGTTCGTTCTCCGTCTGCGCCGCCATGCAGGTCACGTCCCAGCCGGCATCCCGGAAGAAGCGCTCCACGATGGTGAGTCCGAAGCTGTGGGACTCGCCCGGACAGGGCAGGAGCAGGATGCGCCGGCCCTCGCGCGGACAGGCCGGCTCGGCGCCGAAGCGCCGGTTGATCTCGCGCAGCAGGCGCTGCAGGCGTCCCATGGCCCGGGTCACCTCGACGAAGTCGCAGAGGTCCTCTTCCCAAAGAGTACCGAGATGGCGCGCGGTCGGAGCCAGCAGGTCGAGGAGGAGGCTGTCGGGCGACAGGCCGCTCGCCAGGATGCCGGTCAGGCGGGCATCGAGGTCGTCCCCGGCCGGCTCCAGCATCAGGCTCGCGAAGGCCGCGACCTGTTCAGGGCTCGGCAGTATGTTGCAGGCTGGCGGGGAGACTTCGGCCCGGTGGGCGAGCATGAGGCGCGGAATGATCTCGGCCTCGACGACCCGGGCCAGATCGTCCTGCAGGCGCAGGCTCCGGCTGAATTCCGCGATCTGCGCACCGATCCCGAACTCTCGAAGATCGATGACGTCCCGATGGGGTGATTCGTAGCGCAAGCAATCACCGAACGACCTCACATCATCCATTGGTCCCTCTCCAATGTCGCTGACGGCGGGGTGAGCGGTTCGATCTTGCCTGTCGAATTCCGGACGGTTCTGAGCTTCGTCTGAGACATTTGGCGTGCCGGGAAAACGGCATCGCCGACGTTGAAAACAAGCGGCACGATACGCCCGAAAATTGTCAGATCAATGCCATCCCTGTAACTATTCTGCATTAAGTTCGTAAATGTGTTTTGACGTAAAGCGTGCTTGACACTTTTCGAGGGTGTTCCTAATCTCCCTTCAACGAGCCCACCCGACCCGGTCGGAACGGCGCACAGGAGGGGGCGGACCGCATGATCCGGAGAACGGACAGGCCCAGGCGACCGCTCTACGACACCGCCGAGCGTGCGCGTCGCGACGCTTCCCCCTGGACCCTGGTGCAGGGCGTCCTGGCCCCGCTGCAATTCCTTGTCTTCGCCATCAGCCTCGGCCTCGTGCTGCGCACCCTGGCGACCGGGGAGGGCGCCGGAGCCGCCAACGCATCGGTCGTTGCCAAGACCCTGGTGCTCTACGCGATCATGGTCACGGGCTCGGTTTGGGAGAAGGCGGTCTTCGGGCGCTACCTGTTCGCCCCGGCCTTCTACTGGGAGGACATGGTCAGCATGCTGGTGCTGGCCCTGCACAGCGCCTACCTCGCCGCCCTGGCTACCGGTGCCCTCGATACGACCGGCCTGATGGTGCTGGCGCTGGCGGCCTACGCGACCTACGCGGTCAACGCGGCGCAGTTCGTCCTCAAGCTCCGCACCGCACGCCTCCAGGCGGCCCCCGCCGGCCTCGTCGCGGAGGCCGCGCGATGAACGCCCACGCGCCGCTTCCGACCCTGGAGACGGGCTGCGATATCCGCCAGGAGCGGGGGCAGCGCGCGGTGTTCTGCGGGCTCACCGGCATCGTCTGGCTCCACCGCAAGATCCAGGACGCCTTCTTCCTCGTGGTCGGGTCGCGGACCTGCGCGCACCTGATCCAATCGGCCGCCGGCGTGATGATCTTCGCCGAGCCGCGCTTCGCCACCGCCATCCTCGACGAGCGCGATCTCGCCGGTCTCGCCGACGCCAACGAGGAACTCGACCGGGTGGTGCAGCGCCTCATCGCCCGACGCCCCGACATCCGCCTGCTCTTCCTCGTGGGCTCCTGCCCCTCGGAGGTGATCAAGCTCGATCTCTCGCGCGCCGCGCAGCGCCTCTCCACGACCCTCCATCCGGCCGTGCGGGTGCTGAATTATTCCGGCAGCGGCATCGAGACGACCTTCACGCAAGGGGAGGATGCCTGCCTCGCCGCCCTGGTACCGGAGATGCCCCGCGCGCCGGTCGACGCGGCGCCAGCGCTCCTCGTGGTCGGCGCGCTCGCCGACGTGGTCGAGGATCAGTTCGCCCGCATCTTCGCGCAACTCGGGCTCGACGACGTGTCGTTCCTACCCGCGCGCCGGGCCGGGGACCTGCCGGCACTCGGCGAGAACACCCGCTATCTCCTCGCCCAGCCCTTCCTCGGCGATACTGCGCGGGCCCTGGAGGCGCGGGGCGCCACGCGCTTGACCGCACCGTTCCCCCTCGGCTCCGAAGGCACCACGGCCTGGCTCCGGGCCGCCGCGACGGCGTTCGGGGTCGCGCGCGAGCGCTTCGACCGCGTCACGGCGCCGGGGCGTGGGCGCGCCGCCACGGCGCTCGCCCCCTTCCGGCAGCGGCTGGAGGGCAAGCGGGTGTTCTTCTTCCCCGATTCGCAACTCGAACTGCCGCTCGCCCGCTTCCTGTCGCGGGAGATGGGCGCCGCGCTGGTCGAGGTCGGCACACCCTATCTGCACCGCCAGCACCATGCGGCCGAACTGGCGCAGCTTCCCGCCGGCACGCGGGTCGTGGAGGGCCAGGACCTCGATGCGCAGATGGACCGCTGCCGGACGGCCCGCCCCGACCTGACGGTCTGCGGCCTCGGCCTCGCCAACCCGCTGGAGGCCGAGGGCCTGGCCACCAAGTGGTCCATCGAGCTGCTGTTCACCCCGATCCAGGGCTACGACCAGGCCGGCGATCTGGCCGAACTCTTCGCACGGCCGCTGACGCGCCGCGCCCGGCTGGAGGTGTAGCGCCATGCAGCTCACCCTCTGGACCTACGAGGGCCCACCCCATATCGGCGCGATGCGCGTCGCCACCGCCATGCGGGGCCTGCATTACGTGCTGCACGCGCCCCAGGGCGACACCTACGCGGACCTCCTCTTCACCATGATCGAGCGGCGCGACGCCCGCCCGCCCGTGACCTACACCACCTTCCAGGCCCGCGACCTCGGCGCCGACACCGCCGCACTCTTCCAGAACGCCGTTTCGGAAGCCTATGCGCGCTTTCATCCGCAAGCGATGATCGTCGGCGCCTCCTGCACCGCCGAGCTGATCCAGGACGATCCGGGCGGCCTCGCCCGCGCCCTCGACCTGCCGATCCCGGTCATTCCCCTCGAACTCCCGGCCTACCAGAAGAAGGAGAACTGGGGCGCCTCGGAGACCCTCTACCGCCTCGTCCGGGCCCTGGCCGGCGGCACGGCCACGCCTCGCGCAGGGCGCCGCCCGCTCTGCAACATCCTCGGCCCGACGGCCCTCGGCTTTCGCCACCGCGACGATCTCGTGGAGATCACGCGGATCCTCGCAGCACTCGGCATCGACGTGAACGTGGTGGCGCCCCTCGGCGCGGCGCCCGCCGATCTGGGGCGCCTCGGCGCGGCCGACTTCAACGTCGTGCTCTATCCTGAGATCGCCCGCGCCGCCGGCCTGCACCTGCAGAAGGCGTTCGGCCAGCCGATGGTCGAGACCGTGCCGATCGGCGTCCAGGCCACGATCCGATTCGTCGAGGAGGTCGCGGCCCTGGCGCAGGTCGATCCGGCCCCCGTTCTCGCCGGCGCGCCCTCGCGCCTGCCCTGGTATTCGCGCTCGGTCGATTCGACCTATCTCACGGACAAGCGGGTCTTTATCTTCGGCGACGCCACCCATGCGCTCGCCGCCGCTCGCATCGCTTCCACCGAACTCGGCTTCCGGGTGGTGGGTCTCGGCACCTACACCCGTGAATTCGCCCGCGAGGTCCGGGCCGAGGCCGCGCTCCACGGCATCGAGGCCACGATCACCGACGATTACCTCGACGTCGAGGCGGCGATCCAGGCGGCGGCGCCCGAACTCGTGCTCGGCACCCAGATGGAGCGCCACATCGCCAAGCGCTTGGGCCTGCCCTGCGCGGTGATCTCGGCGCCGGTCCACGTCCAGGATTTCCCCGCGCGCTACGCGCCGCAGATGGGGTTTGAGGGCGCCAACGTCCTCTTCGACACCTGGGTCCACCCCCTGATGATGGGGCTGGAGGAGCACCTGCTCGGCATGTTCCGCGAGGATGCCGAGTTCCACGGCGCAGCCGCACCCTCCCACCTGCCGCGGCACGCGGTCGAGGCAGCGGCGGTCGCCGTCGAGGCGGTCCCTTCACCGGCCGAACCGATCCTCCTGACCTGGGCGAGCGATGCCGAGAAGGAACTGAAGAAGATCCCGTTCTTCGTGCGGGGCAAGGCCCGCGCGAACACCGAGCGCTTCGCGCGGGACCGCGCCCTGCCGCTCATCACCGTCGAGACCTTATACGATGCCAAAGCGCATTTCGGTCGCTGAGCGCCCGGCGCTCCGGGTCGTCCTCGTGACGATGGACAATCACGTGGCGAGCGCGCTCGAGCGCGCCCGCCAGCGCCTCACCCGCGACCTGCCGGGCCTCGCCCTCGACTTTCACGCGGCCGCCGCCTGGGACACCGACCCTGCCGCCCTCGACGCCTGCAAGGCCGACATCGCCCGCGCCGACATCGTGATCTCGACCATGCTGTTCATGGACGAGCACGTGCGGGCGATCCTGCCGGCGCTGCTGGCCCGGCGTCCCCATTGTGACGCGATGATCGGCTGCCTCTCTGCGTCCGAGGTTGTGAAAACGACGCGCCTCGACCGATTCGACATGGACGGCACCAAGCGCGGCGCCCTCGATTTTCTCAAGAAGCTGCGCGGCAAGCCCGGCGCACAGGGCAACGGCGCCCGCCAGATGGCGATGATCCGCCGGCTGCCCAAGATCCTGCGCTTCATCCCGGGCTCGGCTCAGGACGTGCGGGCCTACTTCCTGACCCTGCAATACTGGCTCTCGGGCTCCGACGAGAACATCGCCAACCTCGTGCGCTTCCTCGTCGGCCGCTACGCCGCCGGCCCGCGCGAGGGCTGGCGCCGGATCGCGGCTGCGCCGGCCCCCTTGAGCTATCCCGAGACCGGCCTCTACCATCCGCGCATGGCCGGCCGGATCGGCGAGGACGCCGCGAAGGTGCCGGCCCCCGCCGGACCGGTGAAGGGTCGCGTCGGCCTCCTCGTCATGCGCTCCTACGTGCTGGCCGGGAACACCGCCCATTACGACGGCGTCATCGCGGCCCTGGAGGCACGAGGCCTCGCCGTCGTCCCCGCCTTCGCCAGCGGCCTCGACAACCGCCCTGCCATCGACGCCTTCTTCCGGCGCGACGGGCGGCCCAGCATCGACGCCCTGGTCTCGCTGACCGGCTTCTCCCTGGTCGGCGGTCCGGCCTACAACGACGCCGCGAGCGCGCAGGCGCTGCTCGCAGAGCTCGACGTGCCCTACCTCGCCGCGCACGCCCTGGAGTTCCAGACCCTGGAGCAATGGGAGGCGTCCGACCGGGGCCTCTCGCCGGTCGAGGCCACCATGATGGTGGCGATCCCCGAACTCGACGGCGCCACCGCGCCCATGGTGTTCGGCGGCCGCTCAAGCCGCTCGCTCGGCGCCAGCGCCCGCGACATGGTCGTGCATCCCGAACGCGCCGACATGCTCGCCGCCCGCATCGAGCGCCTCGTGAGCCTGCGGAGGAAGGCGAAGGCCGAGCGCCGGGTCGCGATCGTGCTGTTCGGCTTCCCGCCGAACGCCGGCAGCATCGGCACCGCCGCTTTCCTGTCGGTCTACCACTCGCTCCACAACACGCTGACCGCGCTGAAGGACGAGGGTTACGCTGTGGCGGTGCCGGAGAGCGTCGACGCGTTGCGCGAGGCGGTGCTCGCCGGCAACGCGACCCGGTTCGGCACGCCCGCCAACGTCCATCACCGGATTCCGGCCGACGATCATGTCCGGCGCGAGCGGCATCTGGCCGAGATCGAGGCGCAATGGGGGCCGGCACCAGGGCGCCAGAACAGCAACGGCGCGCAGATCTTCGTGCTCGGCGCCCAGTTCGGGAACGTCTTCGTCGGGGTCCAGCCGGGCTTCGGCTACGAGGGCGACCCGATGCGGCTGCTGTTCGAGCGCGGTTTCGCCCCGACCCACGCTTTCTCGGCCTTCTATCGCTACCTGCGCGAGGATTTCCGCGCCGACGCGGTCCTGCATTTCGGCACCCACGGGGCGCTGGAATTCATGCCTGGCAAGCAGACCGGCCTCTCCGGTGATTGCTGGCCCGAGCGCCTGATCGGCGCCCTGCCGCACGTCTACCTCTACGCCGCCAACAATCCCTCCGAAGGTCTGCTCGCCAAGCGCCGCTCCGCCGCCACCCTGGTCAGCTACCTGACCCCGAGCTTGGCCCAGGCCGGCCTCTATCGCGGGCTGATCGACCTCAAGGCCTCCATCGAGCGCTGGCGTGCCCTGGAGCCCGCCGCCGTGGCCGAGCGCCGCGACCTCGCCGAACTGATCCAAGCCCAGGGAGCCGGCCTCGATCTGGTACCCGCCGAGCCCGCCTGGAGCGCCGATCTCGCCGGCCAGGTCCAGCGCCTCGGCGCCGCGCTGCACGAATTGGAGCACAGCCTGATCCCGCACGGCCTGCACGTGGCGGGGCGGGGCACGCCGTCGGAGGAGCGGACCGACATCCTCCTCGCCCTCGCGGAGTCCAGCCACAGCCTCGCACCCGCCCGCGCCGGTATCGAGGCTCTCGTGGGCGGCGCCACCATCGATATCGCCCTGGCCCAGGGCGGAATTGCCCTCACCGATGCGCATCGCGCGGCCTTCGTGGCCCTCCGGGCGACCGATCTCCTGTTGTCCCAGGATCACGAGATCCAGGGCCTGCTCCGGGCGCTGGACGGACGCTTCATCGCGCCCGTCGCCGGCGGCGACCTGCTGCGGAACCCGGACATCCTGCCGACGGGGCGCAACCTGCACGGCTTCGATCCCTACCGGCTGCCCTCCGCCTTCGCGCTCGCCGACGGCGCCCGGCAGGCCGCCCGCCTGCTCGCCCGCTATCGCGACGAAGGTGCGGCGCTGCCCGAGAGCATCGCCCTGGTGCTCTGGGGCACCGACAACCTGAAGAGCGAGGGCGGCCCCATCGCCCAGGCCCTGGCGCTGATCGGCGCAGCCCCGCGCTTCGACGGCTACGGCCGCCTGAGCGGCGCCACCCTGATTCCCCTGGACACCCTCGGGCGCCCGCGCATCGACGTGGTGGTCACGCTCTCGGGCATCTTTCGCGATCTGCTGCCGCTGCAGACGAAGCTCCTGGCGGAGGCCTCCTATCTCGCAGCCACCGCCGACGAGCCATCCGAGTGGAACTTCGTCCGCAAGCACGCCCTGGCCCTCCAGGTCGAGCACGGCATCGATCTCGAGACGGCGGCGCTCCGGGTGTTCTCGAATGCGGAGGGGACCTACGGCGCCAACGTCAACGCGCTGGTGGAATCCGGGCGCTGGCAGGAAGCCGACGAGATCTCCGAAACCTTCGCCCGGCGCAAATCCTTCGCCTATGGCCGCACCGGCGTGCCGAGCGCCCAGCGCGCCCTGATGAGTGCCGTGCTCGCCACCGTCGATCTCGCGTACCAGAACCTCGATTCCGTCGAGGTCGGCGTCACCTCCGTGGACCATTACTTCGACGGCCTCGGCGGCATGGGCCGGGCAGTGGCCAAGGCTCGCGGCGCGGCGGTGCCGATATTCATCAGCGACCAGACCCGGGGCGAGGGCGTGGTGCGCTCGCTCACCGAGCAGGTCTCGCTTGAGACCCGCACCCGGATGCTCAACCCGAAATGGACGGAGGGCATGCTCGGCCACGGCTACGAGGGCGTGCGCCAGATCGAGGCACACCTCACCAACACCCTGGGCTGGTCGGCCACCACCGACGGCGTCGCGCCCTGGGTCTACCAGCGCATCACCGAGACCTACGTCCTCGACCCCGCCATGCGCGAGCGCATGGCGGCCCTCAACCCGACCGCTTCGGCCAAGGTCGCACACCGGCTGATCGAGGCGCACCAGCGCGGCTTCTGGACCCCCGACGCGGCGACGCGCGACGCGCTCGACCGCGCCGAGGAGGAACTCGAGGACCGCGTCGAAGGCATCACCGCAGGGGTCGCCGCATGAACATCGCCATCCGCAATCCCGTCGCCGCACGCCAGCCCGAGGGCAGCGTTCAGGTGGAACTCGACCCAAACCTCAAGATCGGCACCGCCAAGGTGTTCGCGGTCTACGGCAAGGGCGGCATCGGCAAGTCGACGACCTCGTCGAACCTGTCGGTGGCGTTCTCCAAGCTCGGCAAGCGCGTGCTGCAGATCGGCTGCGACCCGAAGCACGATTCCACGTTCACGCTGACGAAGCGTCTCGCCCCCACGGTCATCGATGCCCTGGAGGCCGTGCAGTTCCACTCCGAGGAGCTGCGCATCGAGGATTTCGTGGCCGAGGGCTACAACGGCGTCATGTGCGTCGAGGCCGGCGGCCCCCCGGCCGGGACCGGTTGTGGCGGCTACGTGGTCGGCCAGACCGTGAAGCTCCTCAAGGAGCATCATCTCCTCGAGGACACCGACGTGGTGATCTTCGACGTGCTCGGCGACGTGGTCTGCGGCGGCTTCGCCTCGCCGCTCCAGCACGCCGACCAGGCCCTCATCGTCACCGCCAACGACTTCGACTCGATCTTCGCCATGAACCGGATCGTCGCCGCGATCCACGCCAAGGCGAAGAACTATCCTGTGCGGCTCGGCGGGGTCATCGCCAATCGCTCCGCCAAGACCGACGAGATCGACCGCTTCAACGCCGCCGTCGGTCTGGAGCGCATCGCGCATTTCCCCGACCTCGACGTCGTGCGGCGCTCGCGCCTGAAGAAGTCGACCTTGTTCGAGATGGAGCCGACGCCCGAGTTGGTTGCCGTCACCACCGAGTACATGCGCCTCGCCGCCCATCTCTGGGCCGGCGGCAAGCCGCTGAACGCGATCCCCATGAAGGACCGCGACCTGTTCGAATTCCTCGGCTTCGATTGAGGGCTCCGCGATGACAAGCCCCAGCTACGCCGCGCGCCGCTCGCAACTCACCACCTACTTCGACCGCACCGCCGTCGAGGCCTGGGCGCGCCTGACCTCGGACGCTCCGGTCTCGCGGATCCGCGCCACGGTGCGGGCCGGGCGCGACGCGATGCGGACGAACCTCCTCTCCTGGCTGCCTGCCGACCTCACCGGTACGCGTCTGCTCGATGCCGGATGCGGCACCGGCGCGCTCAGCCTGGAAGCCGCCCGCCGGGGCGCCGAGGTCGTCGCCATCGACGTCTCGCCGACTCTGATCGGTCTGGCGCGGGAGCGCACCGCCCGGGTCGGCCCCGGCCACATCGACTTCCGGGTGGGTGACATGCTCGACCCGAGCCTCGGCCGCTTCGACCACGTCGTGGCGATGGATTCGCTGATCCACTACGCCACGGCGGACATCGTCCAGGCGCTGGCGACTTTCGCGGCTCGCACCGATGCCGCGATCCTGTTCACGGTCGCACCACGCACGCCGCTCCTCACCCTGATGCACAGGGCCGGACGGATCTTCCCGCGCGGCGACCGGGCCCCGGCCATCGTGCCGGTGGGTGAGGCGGATCTGCGCCGCCGGGCCGCTGCCCTGCCGGGTGTCCGCATCGGCCGATCCCACCGGGTGAACAGCGGGTTCTACCTCTCCCAGTCCTTCGAACTCCGGCGGACCCCATGAGCCGCCTCGGCGCCTCCATGGCCCGCGCCCTCCAGCGCGTCGGCCCCGGCTTCCTCCCCTTCGCCGATGCGGCGACGGCGGAGTTGCCCATGGGGCGCCTGCTGCGGCTCGCCTTGTTCCAGGTCACGGTCGGCATGGCGGCCGTGCTCCTCATCGGCACGCTCAACCGGGTGATGATCGTCGAACTGGCGGTGCCGGCCTGGATCGTCGCCGTGATGCTGTCGCTGCCGTTGATCTTCGCGCCGTTCCGGGCGTTGGTCGGCTTCCGCTCGGACACGCACCGCTCGGTGCTGGGCTGGCGGCGGGTGCCCTACATCTGGTTCGGCACGCTGCTGCAGTTCGGCGGGCTCGCCATCATGCCCTTCGCCCTGCTGATCCTCTCGGGCGACACCACCGGACCGACTTGGCCCGGACAGGTCGCGTCGGCGCTCGCCTTCGTGATGGTGGGGGCCGGTCTCCACACCACTCAGACCGTGGGCCTGGCGCTCGCCACCGACCTCGCCCCGGCCCATGCGCGGCCCCGCGTGGTGGCGCTCCTCTGCGCCATGCTCCTCGCCGGCATGGTGGTGAGCGCGGTGGCCTTCGGGCTGCTGCTCGCCGACTTCTCTGCGCTTCGCCTCATCAAGGTGATCCAGGGCGCCGCCCTCGTCACCCTCGTGCTCAACGGGATCGCGCTCTGGAAGCAGGAGCCCCGCAGCCCCGGGCGGACGGCGCGCGACCGGGCCCGCCCGGCCTTCTCGGAATCCTGGGCGCTCTATGCCGGCAGGGGCCGCGCGCGCCGGCGCCTCGTCGCCACCGGTCTCGGCACCGCCGCCTTCTCCATGCAGGACATCCTGCTGGAGCCCTATGGCGGGCAGATCCTGCACCTGCCGGTCGCCGCCACCACGGCGCTGACGGCCCTGCTCGCCGCAGGCGGTGGCCTCGGCCTGCTGGTCGCCGCGCGCTGGCTCGACCGGGGCGGGGACGCCTTCCGGGTCGCCGCCTCGGGTGCGGTGGTCGGCATCGCGGCCTTCTCGACGGTGATCTTCGCCGCACCCCTCGATTCCGCCCGGCTCTTCGCCGTGGGGGTCGGCCTGATCGGCCTCGGCGGCGGCCTGTTCGCCCATGGGACGCTGACGGCCTCGATGGCCAAGGCGGGCCCGGAGGAGACCGGGCTGGCGCTCGGCGCCTGGGGAGCCGTGCAGTCGAGCGCCGCCGGGTTCGCCATCGCAATGAGCGGAATCCTACGGGATCTCGGCGCGCATCTGGCCGAGACCGGCACCCTCGGCGAGGCGATGAACCTGCCCTCCACGGGCTACCTCATCGTCTACCACCTCGAGATCGCCCTCCTGTTCGCGACGCTGGTGGCCATCGGCCCCCTCGTCCGCGACATCGGGATGCCCGCGCCTCGATCCCTCCCCCGATCAGCCTGAAGGAGACCGGCCATGCCGAAGGGTGAAATCACGGGCTACGTCGACGTCGCGCAGGTGGTGCTCTACGCTTTCTGGATCTTCTTTGCCGGCCTCGTCTTCTACCTGCGCCGGGAGGACCGCCGCGAGGGCTACCCGTTGGAATCGGAGGCCGCGCGCGGCCGAGCCATGCCACCGGATCCCTTCCTGATCCCGTCGCCGAAAGCGTTCCTGCTTTCCAACGGCCACGTGAAGCACGCGCCGCAGACCGGGGAGCGCACGCCGTGGAACTACCGCGGCCACAAGCACGAGGTCTGGCCCGGCGCGCCGCTGGAGCCCGATACGGACGGCCTGCACGACGCCATCGGCCCCGCCTCCTACGCCCACCGCGATGACACCCACGACGAGACCTGGGACCGCGAGAAGCGCATCGTTCCCCTGCGGGTGGCCGATCACTTCGTGGTGCACGAGGACGGACCGAACCCGATCGGCATGCCGGTGCTCGGCGCCGACCGGCAGATCGCGGGCACGGTCTGCGATCTCTGGGTCGACCGGGGTGAGTCGCTGATGCGCTACTACGAAGTCGAGCTCGGGGCCGGTGGGCGCCGGGTCCTCATGCCCGCCACCTTCGCCCGGACGGGCCGCTTCTCCCGCACGGTCACCTGCGAAGCGCTGCTGGCGCACCAGTTCGCCGACGTGCCGCCGACCAAAGATCCCGACTCCGTCACCCTCAACGAGGAGGAGCGGATCATGGCCTTCTTCGGCGGCGGTACCCTCTACGCAACCCCGACCCGACAGGAGGCTTTCCTGTGACCGGTCCCGCTCACTTCCTTCCCGCCAACGCCTTCGACGCGCCCCCCGGCCTGCCGGCTCCGCTGCCCCAGGGCGAGCGCATCCTGTGGCAGGGTCGCCCCTGCGGGTTCGGCCTCGCATTCCGGGCCCTGCACCTGCGCTCCGTCGGTCTCTGGTTCGCGGGTCTCGCCCTCTGGGCCGCCTTGCCGCCGGCCCTGGCAGGCGAGAGCCAAGAGGCCCTGAGCGTCGCGCTGCCGACCCTCGCCGTCGGGGTCGGTGCCCTCGCGCTTCTCGCTTTGCTCGGCTGGCTCTCGGCCCGCACCACCACGTACACGATCACCAACCGCCGGGTGGTGATGCGGGTCGGCATCGCCCTGCCGATGACCCTGAACCTGCCTTTCGCCCTGGTGGATTCCGCCGCCTGCCGGGACCATGGGGATGGCAGCGCCGACCTGCCCTTGCGCCTGCGCCCGGGCAACCGCGTCGCCTACCTCCACCTCTGGCCCCATGCCCGCCCCTGGCACCTGAATCGTCCCGAGCCGATGCTGCGCTCCGTCGCGGATGGCGGCGCGGTGGCGCAGATCCTCGCTCGGGCGCTCGCCGCCCATCGCGAGACGCCGGAGGAGGCCGCCGGCCCGGTCCTGCTGCGCCCCCGCGTCGCGCGAGGCCCGCGCCTCGCCGCCGCGAGCTGAGGAGGAATGGGCATGCCTCCGCATCCCTTGGCCCGCGCCGCCGGGCGCACCTCTCGGAGTCTGGTGGCCGGGACCGGCCTCCTCCTCGGCTTCGCCGTCCTCGCTGTCACGGTCGGCCGCGTCGAGGGCGTCGGCCTGACCCGGATGGAGCCGGCCCGCGCCGTCCAGAGCTTGGCGCTCCGGGTAGACGATGCGGGCGACGGCTCGATCACCTTGCGGGATGCCGAGGGAGGCGACCTCGTCGCCACCGTACGGCCGGGCGCGGACAACTTCATCCGCGCCACCCTGCGGGGGTTCGCGCAGGGGCGGCTTCGCGCCGGCCTGCCGCGCGAAGCGCCGTTCCATCTCACCCGCTACGACGACGGGGCCTTACGCCTCGACGACGCGCTAACCGGGCGCAGCGTCGATTTCGGCGCCTTCGGGCCGACGAACTTCGCCGCCTTCGCCCGCCTGATGCCCGAACCCGGAGGCACCCGATGATGGCCTGGTTGACCGGACGCCGCAGCGTCGACGTCCCCTGCACCGTCGAGATCGAACAGACGCCCGAGAGCCTGCATGCCCATGTGGTCCTCGACGCCGCCTTCGAGATCGAGCCCGGCGACGCCGTGCAGGTCCACGATGCCCCGACTTCTGTGCCCTACGGCGAACGCCTCGTGGTGCGTCGGACCGCCACCGTGACCCGCGCGGGGCGCCTCGAACGACTCTGGACCAAGCTCGCGGGCCACCTCGAACTCACCGAACTCTACGAAGTCAGCTTTTCCGAGAGGAGGCGCCTGTGACCGCAGCGATCCAGCAGCCCGTCCCGAAACTGTCCCCGAAGCTCCCCATGAACGAGGGGACCAAGGCCGCGCAGGAAACCACGTTCCTGAGCCCGCGCTTCTACACGACCAATTTCGAGGAACTCGACAGGACCGACGTCGAGCCCGTGCGGGCGGAGTGGAACAAGCTCATCGCGGAACTGCGCGCCGACCCGAACAAGCGCCACTTCACGCGCAACGACGAGTTCGATTGCGACATGTCCGGGCTCGACCCGGCTCTACGCAAGGAGTTCATGGACTTCCTGGTCTCGTCGATCACCGCCGAGTTCTCGGGCTGCGTGCTCTATGCGGAAATGCGCAAGCGGGCGAAGAATCCCGACATCCGCGAGCTGTTCGGCTTCATGAGCCGCGACGAGGCGCGGCATGCCGGTTTCATCAACGACGTGCTGAAGGATTTCGGTATCGGCGTGGATCTCGGCTTCCTGACGAAGTCGAAGAAGTATACCTTCTTTCGGCCGAAGTTCATCTTCTACGCCACCTATCTCTCCGAGAAGATCGGCTACGCCCGCTACATCACGATCTTCCGCGAGCTCGAGCGCAACCCGGACCGGCGCTTCCACCCGATCTTCAAGTGGTTCGAGAAGTGGTGCAACGATGAGTTCCGGCACGGCGAGGCCTTCGCCCTGCTGATGCGGGCGAACCCCAGGCTGACCTCGGGCGTCAACCGCTACTGGATCAAGTTCTTCCTCCTGGCGGTTTTTGCGACGATGTATGTCCGCGACCATTGCCGCCCGGCCTTCCACGAGGCTTTGGGCGTCGACCCGACCGATTACGACTTCCAGGTCTTCCGGATCACCTCGGAAATCTCCAAGCAGACCTTCCCGCTGACCCTCGACCTCGAGAACCCGCGCTTCAAGCAGGCCCTGGACCGGCTCCTGGTCTGTTCGGAGAAGATCGCCGACGCCAAGGCCGAGGGCGGCCTTCTCGGCAACCTCAAGCACGGCGCCTGGATCGCCGCCTCGGCGGTGAACTTTGCCCGGCTCTACGCCCTGCCGACCCTCGACAACCCGATGCCGGCACAGATCCGCCTTGAGCCGGTCTGGTAGGATGGCGGCCTACGCGCTCCCCGCCCTCTACGCGGTGCTGGTCTGGTGGTTCTCCACCGGGCTGATCCTGCTCCTCGACCATCGCCCGCGCGCCACGCACCCGGCCAGCATGGTGGCGGGCACGGGGGTGCTCGGACTGGCCTTCTGGGCGATCGGCGCTTCGGCCGGAGATGCGAGCGAGGCCGGCGCCTACACGGCCTTCACGGCGGCACTCCTCGTCTGGGGCTGGCAGGAGATGAGCTACTACATGGGTTTCGTCTCCGGCCCGCGTCCATTCGGGTGTCCCCCCGGCGCCCGGGGCTTCGCGCGCTTCCAGGCCGCAGCGGCCACCAGCCTGTGGCACGAGGCGGCCATCATCGCTGGAGGCCTGGCAATCCTGGTCCTGACCTGGGGCGAGCCGAACCCCTTCGCCCTGTGGACCTACGGTGTCCTGTGGGGGATGAACCTCTCGGCCCGCCTCAACCTGTTCCTCGGGGTGCGCAACCTCAACGCCGAGTTCCTGCCCGCGCACCTAGCCTATCTGCGAGGCTACCTGCGGGTGCGCGCGATGAACCCGCTGTTTCCGGTCTCGGTAAGCTTCGCCGGACTTGGTACCGCCGCCCTGGCGCTGGCAGCCTTCAGCGATGGAGCGACGGCCCACGAGGTCGCGGGCCTGAGCATCCTCGCCACCCTGATGGCGCTGGCCACCCTGGAGCACGGCTTCCTGATGCTGCCGCTGCCCTCGGCCGCCCTCTGGCAGTGGAGCCTGCCGAAGCTCGCGCGCACCGGGCCGATACCCGCACCGGTCCCGTCGGCGGGCGGGGAAGGCGAGCACCCTTGAGTTCCCCGATCCGCTCCGGCGGATCGGCCACCGAGACGCCGCCACGGCGGTCACGCGACGCGAGCGGGCAGTCAGAACCCGCCGATCACCGAGGGAAGGGGACGGGCATGAACTACGACGAGATCTTCGGCTCCGCTTTGGCCGGCCTGCATCGCGAGGGACGCTACCGCGTCTTCACGGACCTCGAACGGCAGGCGGGCCGCTTCCCGCACGCCACCCACCACACGCCGGAGGGCACGAAGGCCGTCACCGTCTGGTGCTCGAACGACTATCTCGGCATGGGCCAGCACCCTGCGGTCCTCGGCGCCATGCACGAGGCCCTCGACCGCTGCGGGGCGGGCGCCGGCGGCACCCGCAACATCTCGGGCACCAACCACTACCACGTGCTCCTGGAGCGCGAGCTCGCCGACCTTCACGCCAAGGAGGCCGCGCTGCTTTTCACCTCAGGCTACGTCTCGAACTGGGCGGCGCTGGGCACCCTCGGCGCGCAGATGCCCGGCTGCGCAATCTTCTCGGATGCCGGCAACCACGCCTCGATGATCGAGGGCATCAAGGCGAGCCGCGCCGAGCGGCACATCTTCCGCCACAACGACCCCGACGACCTCGACCGCAAGCTGCGGCTCGTGGACCCCGGGCGCCCGAAGATCGTGGCCTTCGAATCCGTCTACTCCATGGATGGTGACATCGCGCCGATCGCCGAGATCTGCGACGTGGCGGAGGCGCACGGAGCCCTGACCTACCTCGACGAGGTCCACGCGGTCGGGCTCTACGGTGCGCGCGGCGGCGGCATCTCGGAGCGGGAGGGCCTCGCCCACCGCATCGACGTCATCGAGGGCACGCTGGGCAAGGCTTTCGCGGTCCATGGCGGCTACATCACGGGCTCGGCCCGGCTCTGCGACTTCGTGCGCAGCTTCGCCTCGGGCTTCATCTTCACCACCTCGCTGCCGCCCGCCGTGGCGGCCGGGGCCACGGCGAGCATCCGCCATCTCAAGGCCAGCGGCGCCGAGCGCGCCCGGCATGGGGAGCGGGTGGCCACCGTGCGGGCCCGGCTGGATGCCGCCGGCATCCCGACCCTCGCCAACGACAGCCACATCGTGCCGGTGATGGTCTGCGACCCGGTGCTCTGCAAGGCGATCAGCGACACCCTGCTCGACGCGTTCGGCATCTACGTCCAGCCGATCAACTATCCTACCGTCCCGCGCGGCACCGAGCGCCTGCGCATCACGCCCTCGCCGCTTCACTCGGACGCCGACATCGATCACCTCGTCGGGGCTCTCACCGCGATCTGGGGCCAAATGGGCATGCAGCGCGCCGCCGCCGAGTAGGACACGCATTCGTCCTTCCCCCGTACGGCGGGGAAGGCAGGCGCAGACCCGAGGGGGAGTCCAAGCCCATGATCGCCAACGGATCGAGCCGAGCGATGTCCGGCGAACCCGCCGCCATTGCATCCTCGAACGCGAACACCCCGATTCTCCGGGCCGCCGGACGCACGAAGGCATCGCGCCGAGAGACAGGCGTACACGCGCCAGCCACCTTCCCCTTCTCGGCCATCGTCGGCCAGGACGAGATGCGCCGCGCGCTCCTCATCGCCGCCGTGGACCCCTCGGTCGGCGGCGTGCTGGTGTTCGGGGATCGGGGCACCGGGAAATCCACGGCCATCCGGGGGCTCGCTGCCCTGTTGCCGCCGATGGCAGCGGTGGCGGGCTGTCCGTATTCCTGCGATCCCGGTCGTCCGGCGGACCTCTGCGATCGCTGCCGCGAGCAGGCGACCCTGCGCACGGAAAGGATCCCCGTGCCCGTGGTGGACCTTCCGCTCGGCGCCACCGAGGACCGGGTGGTCGGCGCCCTGGATCTCGAGCGCGCCCTGACCCGTGGCGAGAAGGCCTTCGAGCCGGGTCTGCTCGCCAGGGCCAATCGGGGCTTCCTCTACATCGACGAGGTCAACCTCCTCGACGATCACCTCGTGGATCTGCTCCTCGACGTGGCCGCCTCGGGCGTGAACACCGTGGAGCGCGAGGGCCTGAGCCTGCGCCATCCGGCGCGGTTCGTGCTCGTCGGCAGCGGCAATCCGGAGGAGGGCGAACTGCGGCCCCAACTCCTCGATCGTTTCGGCCTCGCCGTCGAGGTGACGACCCCCACGGACCTGCCGACCCGCATCGACGTGGTGCGCCGGCGCGACGCCTACGAGCGTGACCCAGCCGGGTTCTGTGCCGCCCATGCGGGAGCCGACCGCGCCATCCGCCGGACCCTCACCGCCGCCCGCGCGCGATTGCCCGGCCTCACCGTCCCGGACGCCACACTGGAGGCGGCGGCCCGGCTCTGCCTGGCGCTGGGCACGGACGGCCTGCGCGGCGAACTCACCCTGATGCGCACCGCGCGCGCGCTCGCCGCCTACGAAGGCGCCGAAACCGTGGGCCGGGACCACCTCGCCCGGATCGCCCCCTCGGCCCTGCGCCACCGTCTGCGCCGTAACCCCCTCGATGAATCCGGCTCCACCGCGCGGGTCGTACGCGCCGTAGCGGACATCCTCGCCCCGTGAGCGCGCCGTGGTTCCTGGCCTTGCGAGCGGCACGCCTGGCCGCCACCGATCCCCATGGCTGCGGCGGCATCGTGGTCCGAGCTGGGGCAGGGCCGGTTCGGGATCGCTGGCTCGAACACCTGCGCGCGCATCTGGCGCCCGGGCGGCGCCTCTGGCGCATGCCGCCCGGGATCTCTGACGAACGGCTGCTGGGCGGCCTCGACCTCGCCGCGACCCTCGCCGCCGGGCGGCCGGTGCCGCAGTCCGGCCTTCTGGCGCAGGCCGATGGCGGGTTCCTCGTCGTGCCCATGGCCGAGCGCCTGACGCCCGGCACCGCCGCCCGTCTTGCGGGCGCCCTCGACACGGGGCGGATACAGAGTCTGGGCGGCGGGCTCGCGCCCGCCAGGATCGGCCTGATCCTCCTCGACGAGGGCGAGGGCGATGAAGGGGCTCCGGAGGCGCTAATGGATCGCCTCGCCTTCCACCTCGACCTAACCGGCATCGCCTGGGGCGAAACCGGCGCGGGGGCACCGGAGGAGATGTTTGGGGCCGGGGGGATCATGCATCCATCCGAGGCTGCCGTCAGCGACCTGTGCGCGGCGGCCGCCCATCTCGGCATTGCATCCTTGCGCGCACCGCTCCTTGCCCTGCGCGTCGCTCGCCTCGCCGCGGCCCATGCCGGTCGCGGCGCGTTCAACGCCGACGACATCCGGGAGGCGGCCTGCCTCGTCCTGGCGCCCCGTGCAACGCGGATGCCTCCCGGCGCCGAGAATGACACGGATGCCGGCGCCGATGACGCGACCCGAGAGGCGCGGGACGGGTCGTCGGCGCAGGGTTCCGAACGCCTCGAAGCTTCGGCCGAGAGCGTGGTTGCGGCGGCCCGGGCGGCGATCCCGGCGGGCCTCCTTGCGCAATTGCAGGGCATGACGGATCGGGGACCAGCCCCGAAAGCCGGGAAGGCGGGTGCGCCGCGCGCTGCGACCCGGTCGGGTCGTCCGGCCGGAACGCGCCCGGGCCATCTGCGCGAAGGACGGCTCGCGCTCATCGAGACCCTGCGCGCCGCCGCACCCTGGCAGCGGCTGCGCGGAGCTGGCGGGGCGGGCAGCGGGGCCATCCGGCTGCGGGCGTCGGATGTCCGGATCAGCCGCTTCCGTCAGCGCAGCGAAACCACCACGATCTTCGCGGTGGACGCTTCTGGCTCTGCAGCCCTCGAGCGTCTCGCCGAGGTGAAGGGAGCTGTCGAATGCCTTCTCGCGGAGGCATACGTCCGTCGCGACAGGGTCGCCCTGGTGGCCTTCCGGGGCACAGGTGCGGAGATCGTCCTACCCCCGACCCGGGCCCTGGCACGAGCTCGCCGTGACCTCGGCGCCTTGCCGGGGGGCGGGGGCACACCGCTCGCGTCCGGCCTCGACAAGGCTGGCGACCTCGCCCGCGCGATCGAGCGGGCGGGGGGCTCCGCAACCCTCGTCGTACTCACCGACGGGCGCGCCAATATCACACGCTCCGGAGCGCCCGGCCGGGTCGAAGCGGGTGCGGACGCCCTGCAGGCGGCCCGGCTGCTCCGCGCCTCGGCGATCCGCACGATCCTCATCGACACCGCCGCGCGGCCGCAGGATTCCGCGCGCCGCCTCGCCGAGGCCATGGGTGCGCGCTATCTGCCGCTTCCCTACGCCGATGCGGCGGTGATGAGCGCCGCGATCCGGTCGGCGCGATAGGGGCTGGTGCGATGCGGACGGCGAGCGACCGACCCCTCTGGGAGCGCGACGGCGCGGATTGGCCAAACCGCTCGGCGAGCCGCTTCGTCGTGGCCTCCGACCTGACCTGGCACGTTCAGGAGCTCGGCGCGCCGGAGGCACCGGTCCTGCTGCTACTCCACGGTACGGGGGCGGCGACCCATTCCTGGGCCGGCCTCGCGCCACTCCTCGCCGCGCACTTCCGGGTGGTCGCGCTGGATCTCCCGGGGCACGGCTTCACCGATCCGCTGCCCCCCGGCCGGTTGTCCCTGCCTGGCATGGCCTCGGCGATCCGCGATCTCCTCACGACTTTGGCCGTGGAGCCGGCGATCGTGGTCGGGCATTCCGCGGGCGCCGCGATCCTCGCACGCCTCTGCCTCGACGGAGCGCGGCCGCATCTGCTGGTGGCGCTCAACGGCGCGCTCACCCCCTTTCCGGGTCTCGCCTCCGTGCTGTTCCCGGGCCTCGCCCGCATGCTGTTCCTCAATCCGGTCACGCCACGGATCTTCGCCTGGACGGCCGATCGCCCAGCGGTGGAGCGCCTGATTCGGGGCACCGGATCCCGCCTCGATCCCCGGGCGCTGGATCTTTATCGGCGGCTGTTCCGATACCCTGGCCATGTGGCCGGCGCGCTGGGAATGATGGCGAACTGGGACCTCGCCGCCCTCGACCGCGACATCGACCGGCTCACTGTGCCGACGCTGCTCCTCGTGGGCGGTGACGACCGGGCCATCGCCCCAGAGACTGCTTTCGCGCTCAAGGAACGGCTCGCGGACGCGCGGGTCCGCCTGCTTCGCAACCTCGGGCACCTCGCCCACGAGGAAGCGCCTGACCGAGTTGCTGAAGTCATTCTAGAGGCCGCTGGCACTGCCCTGACGGAGCGGTGCGAGACCAGCTGACGGCGAACGCAACTCCGTACTTGCACCTCAGCGTGCTCCAACGCTACTGTCAAACAATGTTGACAATCAACGATGTCCACCATTCTAAATACGCCTCTCGACAGCGGCACGCCGTCGTGATCGGCAGCGGTTTCGGCGGGCTCGCAGCGGCGATTCGGCTAGGTGCACGGGGTTACCGTGTCAGCGTGCTGGAACGTCTGGAGCAACCCGGTGGTCGGGCGCGGGTGCATCGGCAGGATGGGTTCATCTTCGATGCAGGTCCGACCATCGTGACGGTGCCGTTTCTGTTCGAGGAACTGTGGAACCTATGCGGCCGGCGCATGGCCGACGACGTCACCCTGGCGCCGATGTCGCCGTTCTACCGCATCCGGTTTCCGGACGGGGCGACCTTCGACTACAGCGGCGACCGCGCGGCGATGCGGGCCGAGGTCGCGCGGTTCTCCGAGCCGGATGTCGCGGGCTACGAGCGCTTCATGGAGCGCAGCGCCGCGATCTGCCGGCTCGGGTTCGAGGAACTCGGCCACGTCGCCTTCTCCTCGGTGCGCGACATGCTGCGGATCACGCCGGCGCTGCTGCGGCTCGGCGGGCACCGCTCGGTCTACGACCTCGTCGCGCGCTACATCCGCGACGAGCGCCTGCGGACGATCTTCAGCTTCCACCCCCTGCTCATCGGCGGCTCGCCGTTCCGGGCGAGCGCGATCTACTGCCTGATCGCCCACCTGGAGCAGCGCTGGGGCGTGCACTTCGCCATGGGGGGCACGGGACGGCTGGTGGACGGCCTCGTCGGCCTGATCGCGGGGCAGGGCGGATCCGTGCGCTGCGGGGCCGAGGTCGCCCGCATCGACGTCGAGTCCGGGCGCGCCACCGGCGTGACGCTGACGGACGGGACGCGGATCCCCGCCGACATCGTGGTCTCGAACGCCGATTCCGCCCACACCTACCTCGACCTCCTGCCGAACGAGGGACCGGCCTGGGGCCGGGCGAAGCTGAAGGCCTCGCGATCCTCGATGGGGCTGTTCGTCTGGTACTTCGGCACGAACCGGCAATTCCCCGGGATCGCCCACCACACCATCCTGATGGGGCCGCGCTATCGCGAACTGATCGCGGATATCTTCGTGCGCAAGGTGCTGGCGCCGGATTTCAGCCTCTACCTGCACCGGCCCACCGCCACCGACCCGAGCCTCGCCCCACCGGGCTGCGACGCCTTCTACGTGCTGGCCCCGGTGCCGAATCTCGCCGGCGGGCAGGACTGGGCGGCCCTCGCCGAACCCTACCGGCAGGCCATCGAGGCCCATCTGGAGGCGAGCGTGATGCCGGGCCTGTCCGGCTCGATCGTGACCTCGCGGGTGACGACGCCGGCCGATTTCGCGAGCGATTTCCTCAGCTTCCGCGGCTCCGGCTTCGGCCTGGAGCCGGTCCTGACGCAATCGGCGTGGTTCCGGCCCCACAACGCCTCGTCGGCCGTGCGCAACCTCTACCTCGTCGGCGCCGGCACCCATCCGGGCGCGGGCCTGCCCGGCGTCCTCTCCTCGGCCAAGGTCCTCGACACGGTGGTGCCGGATGCACGCGTTCATGCCTGAGGCCGCAAGGCCGTCTCCTGCGAAACATGAGGCCGTAGGGCCGAAACTTCCAACACATCCGGCCGCGAGGCCGCCCCTCTGGGCGATTCCCCATGCGGATGTGGCCGACCACGCCGCCTGCCGGGCGGCGATCCGCAACGGCTCGCGCAGCTTCTTTGCCGCCTCCGCCCTGCTGCCGGCGCGCGTGCGGCGCCCGGCCTACGGGCTCTACGCCTTCTGCCGGCTCTCCGACGACGCGGTGGACGACGCGGCCGCGCGCGACCGGCCGGCCGCCCTCGCGCGACTCGCGGCGCGACTCGCCCGGATCTACGAGGACGCGCCCTGCGACGCTCCCGCCGACCGGGCCATGGCGGACCTCGTGGTGGCCCATCACCTGCCGCAAGCCCTGCCGCAGGCCCTGATCGAGGGTCTGGCCTGGGATGCGGGCGGCCGCCGCTACGAGACCCTGTCGGACCTCACCGCCTACGCGGCGCGGGTGGCCGGCAGCGTCGGGGCGATGATGGCGGTGCTGATGGGTGTGCGCGCGGCCCCCATCCTCGCCCGTGCCTGCGAGCTCGGGGTGGCGATGCAGTTCACCAACATCGCCCGCGATGTCGGCGAGGATGCCCGCGCCGGACGGCTCTACCTGCCGCTGGCCTGGATGCGGGAAGCCGGGCTCGACCCGGAGCAATTCCTCGCCGACCCGCGCCCGAGCCCGGCGCTGCAGGGCGTCGTCGCCCGTCTCCTCGCGGTGGCGGAGGGGCTCTATGCCCGCTCCGAACCGGGCATCGGCGGGCTTCCCCTCGATTGCCGGCCCGCGATCCGGGCCGCGCGGCTGATCTACGCGGAGATCGGCCGCGACCTCGAGGCCGGGGGCCTCGATCCCATCTCGCGCCGTGCCCGCGTCGGCGGCGCCCGCAAGGCCGCGCTCCTGGCCCGCGCGCTCCTGCCCGTCCCGGGCGCCCGCGACGCCACGGCCCCGCCGCTGACCGAGACCGCCTTTCTGGTCGACGCCGTCACCGCGCGTCCCGTCCCGGCCCAGGCGCCCTGGTGGGACGTGGGCAGGCAGGCGGTCCGGCTTCTCGACCTCATCGAGGCCCTGCGCGAACGCGAGGGCGCGGCGACCGCCGGCCCGTGAGGGCGGATTGGTGAGCGACGGGCTCTTCGCCGCCCTCGATCTCGGGCTGATCTTCGCCCTGGCCCTGGGGCTGGCCGGCTGGCAGCTGGTGGCGCTCAAACGCGGCCTCCGGCGCGACCGGGCCGAGGCGGCGGCAAGGGCCGAGGCGGCGGCAAGGGTCGAGGCGGCGGCAAGGGTCGGGGAAGGCGAGCCCCCGGGCTGGTCGCGTTCCTCTCAGCCTTCGACCGGAGTCGCGGACGGTGAGCGTCGGTATCACGGCTTCCGCTCGATGGGATCGCAAGGTCGAGACGACAGACGCGGGGCTCCCTCTCACGGAAGGAGAGGGGACCCGCAGGTTCCCCGAGAGGGGTGTGAAGCCGGGACCCCACGGTGGGGAAGGGACGACGGCAACCCGGGTTCGGTCCTGAAGCGCGACAGGCTGCCTCGCCTGAAGGGAGAAGGAGCGCTTTGCGGGTCTGGCCCCGAAGGGATCAGGCAGACCCGGTATCGAGCCTCAGCGGGTCCGGCGCGGCATCCGGAACGGCAGCATCAGGCGGACCAGCGGGTTCGCGAAGCGGGTCAGCGACAGGCTCTCGTGCACGGGGCGCACCGCCTCGCCGCGCAGGGTCGTGGCGAGATGCGAGCGCGCATAGAACGGGGTGTCTTCGAAGGTGCGCAGCACCCGGGCCTGCCCGTCGTCGCTGCGGGTGTGGCGGGGTACCCGCCACAGGCGGGTGGGCGGCAGGGCGGCCCGGCACGGCGGCGCGATCTCGCGGGGCGTCCCGTCGGCGGCAAAGCACAGGGTCAGGTCCTGCCGGCTGCCGTCGCGGCGGCGCACGTCGTAGAGGATCGCGGCGCCTTCCCGGAGGTCCGCCCGGCACCAGGTCCAGTCCGTGAAGGCGGCCTCCAGGGCGAAATCGCCGTGGTTCGTGTCGAAGTAGGCGGTGCCGCGCCAGGACAGGTCCGGCTCGCTGAGCGTCACCTCCACGGGCGAGGACGGGGCCATCGGCCACCAGCGATGCCCCCCGGCCGCATCGAGCGTGTGCGGCCCCGGTGTGAAGCCCGGTGGGTGCAGCCGCACCGTGCCGCGCACCCGCGCGGGGATCGGCGCCGTGACCTCGTCGAGGCGGATCGTCAGACTGGTCCCGTCCCAGTCGAGGCCGCTCGGGCCGATCCGGATGTGGTCGGCGTCGCGGGTGAGCGATCCGCGTCCGCGCTCGGTCATGCAGAAGCGGTTGGCGCCCGCTCCGTAGAGCACGACGTTGACGGCGCAGTGGTCGAACGGGTCGCGGCTGCGGTCCCAGGCATAGTACGGCGAGAACACGCTGCCGATGAAGGCGATGATGGTGAGGCCCTGGCGCCCGTCCGCGCTCAGGGCATCGACGTACCACCAGACGTAGCCGTCGCGGTCCACCCGCGTGTCGAAGCGCGGGCGCCGCTCCGGTCCCGCAACAGGCTGTCCGCCGCGATCCGCCCCGATTGCGCCGCCATCGGCACGCCCGGCCCCGGATGCACGCTCCCCCCGGCGAGATAAAGCCCAGGGATCTTCGTGCGTGCCCCCGGCCGCTTGAACGAGGCCATCCAACCGTGGGAGGCCCGGCCGTAGAGCGCCCCCGCCGTCCCCGGGAAGAGCCGCGCGAAATCCGCCGGTTGCGTCGTCACCGGCTCCGCCGCCTCCGTGAGGTCGAGACCGCTCGCGCCGAGGCGCCGCCGCATCGTGGTCACGCATGTCTCGATCTCCGAGGGGCTGAAGGGACGGGCCGGGGCGTTGACGAGGCAGAGCAGGCGCTCCGGCGCGTCCGGGCCGGGGCTCGCGGGGCCGGTGCGGTCCTGGGCGCAGACGTAGATCGTGGGATCGTCGGGCAGCTGCCCGCGCCGGATCTGCGCGAACTCGGCGGCGGAGTCGGCGGAGAAGAACACCGTGTGCCGCTCGAGGGGGAATCCCCGCACGCGTGCGCTGAGGCAGAGCGTCACCGCCGAGAGGGAGCGCTCGGCCTCGGGCACCGGCTCGGCGACGCCGGCGGCCTCGCGTCCCAGTAGCCCCCCGGCCAGGGCGGCCACATCGGCGTTGCAGACCACCGCATCGGCGGGCACCCGTTCGCCATCCGCGAGATCGACCCCGACCGCGCGCCCGCCCGACACGGCGATCGCGCGGACGGGCGTACCGTATCGGAACCGCGCACCGCGCATCGCCGCCAGGTCCGCCACCGCGCCGGCCAGACGGCTCAAGCCCCCGGCGACGTGCCAGACGCCTTGGGCTTCCACATGCGCCACCAGCATCAGGGTGGCGGGGGCGGCGAACGGCGAGGAGCCGCAATAGGTCGCGTAGCGCCCGAAGAGCTGGCGCAGGCGCAGATCGGGAAAATACGTGCCGAGCGCGCTCCAGAGGGTCGTGAAGGGCTGGATGCGCCAGAGGTCGCCGAGTCCCGAGAGGCCGGCCCGCCGCGTGAGGTCGATGGGGCTCGGGCGCTCGCCCCGGATGAACGGGCCCTCCAGGGTCGCGTAGACCTCCGCCGCCCGCGCCCGGAAGCGGCGATACCCGTCCCGCGCGGCCGAGCCCGCGAAGGCGGCGATGGCCGCCTCCGAGGCCTCCGGATCGGCGAAGAGGTCGAGGCGCTCGCCCCGGCCCCAGGCATGGCGGGCGAGGATCACCGCCGGCTCCAGCCCCACATGGGCCGCCAGATCCGCACCGCACTCGGAAAAGATCTCCTCGAAGACCCAGCGCATGGTGAACACGGTGGGGCCGGCCTCCACGGCACTGCCGCCCACCGCGACGCTGCGCATCTTGCCGCCGGGGCGGGCGGCCTGCTCCAGCACCGTGACGTCGAGGCCCGCATGGGCCAGCCGCAGGGCCGCGACCAGTCCACCGATTCCGGCGCCGACGACCACGACCTTCAAGAGCCCCTCCGCCATCCGGATCGAACTTGACGACTGTCAATAAATACTGACACTTTGGATATACAATAACAAGTGACATCGGAGGGACGGATCATGGACGCCAACCGTCGGATCGAACGGGCGCTGGATGCGGCCGTCGCCCATCTCGAGGCCCCCGGAGCCCCACCGCGACTCGCCGAGGCCCTGCGTTACGCTGTCTTCCCAGGTGGACACCGCATCCGTCCGCGCCTCTGCCTGTCGGTGGCCCTCGCCTGCGGGGACGACGACCCGGGGGCCTCCGACGCGGCGGCTTCCGCGATCGAACTCCTGCACTGCGCCTCCCTGGTGCATGACGACCTGCCCTGCTTCGACGACGCGCCCCTGCGGCGGGGCCAGCCCTCGGTCCACGCCGCCTTCGGCGAGCCCCTCGCGGTGCTGACCGGCGACGCCCTGATCGTCGCGTCCTTCGAGACCCTGGCGCGGGGGGCGGCGCGCAGCCCCGGGCGCCTCGCCGCCCTGGTCGGGCTGATCGCGCGCGCGGCCGGCGCGCCGGCGGGGATCGTCGCGGGCCAGGCCTGGGAATCGGAGCCCACCGTAGCCCTCACCGAGTACCAGCAGGCCAAGACGGGGGCGCTGTTCGCCGCCGCCACGGTGACGGGGGCCGCCGCCGCCGGGGTGCCGTCGCTGCCCTGGCGCCTCCTCGGGGAATGCCTCGGCGAGGCCTATCAGGTGGCCGACGACCTGCGCGACGTCGCCTGCCGGCAGGAGGAGGTCGGCAAGCCGGTGGGCCGCGATTCGACGCTGGGCCGGCCGAACGCTGCCGCCCTGCTCGGGATGGGCGGCGCGCTCGCCCGCCTGAAGGGCCTGGTACGCCAGGCGATCGAGGTGATTCCCGCCTGTCCAGGGGCCGACGTCCTGCGGGCCGAGATCGAGGCGCAGACGCGCCTGTTCCTGCCCGCGAGCCTCGCGCGGGAACTGGCCTGAGGTGGCGCGGGGCGCGGCGATCGAACCCCCGCGCGCCCTGAGCGGGCGCGGGTGGCGGGCGCGCTGGCGGGCCTTCCGGGCGCGGACCGTGGCGGATCCGCGCTTCCAGCGCTGGGCCGCCGGATTTCCCCTGACCCGGCGCATCGCGCGGGCGAACACCCGGGCGCTGTTCGACCTCTGCGCGGGCTTCACCTACTCGCAGACCCTGTTCGCCTGCCTGCGCCTCGACCTGTTCGCCCTGTTGGCGGAGGGCCCGCTCCCGGCCGGGACCCTGGCGGGCCGGATGGGGCTGGCGCCCGAGGCCGCGCTCCGGCTCCTGCGGGCGGCGACCGCCCTCGACCTGATCCTGGCCCTGCCGGACGAGACCTTCGCCCTGGCGGATCTCGGCGCGGCCCTGATCGGCAACCCGGCGATCGGCCGGATGGTGGAGCACCACGCCCTGCTCTACGAGGACCTGCGTGATCCCGTGGCGTTGCTGCGCGGAGAGGCGGGGCCGACCCGGCTCTCCGGCTACTGGCCCTATGCGGGCGGGGATGGGCGCGGCCTCGCGGCGGACTCCGTCGCCCCCTACAGCGGCCTGATGGCGGCCTCCCAGGCCCTGATCGCCGAGGACATCCTGGAGGCCTATCCGCTGGGCCGGCACCGCTGCCTCCTCGACGTGGGCGGCGGGGAGGGCGCCTTCCTGGCGGCGGCGGGACGGGCGGCCCCGGCCCTCGACCTCATGCTGTTCGACCTGCCGGCGGTGGCCGCCCGGGCCGAGGCCCACCTCACCGCCGAGGGGCTCGGCGGGCGGGTCCGCACCGTCGGCGGCAGCTTCGTGCGCGACGCCCTGCCGGCCGGGGCGGACGTGCTCTCCCTCGTGCGTGTGGTGCATGACCACGACGATGCGGCTGTGCGCATCATCCTGCGCGCGGCCCACGCCGCGCTTGCATCAAACGGCACCCTGATCGTCGCCGAACCGATGAGCGGCACCCGCGATGCAGCGCCGATCACGGACGCGTATTTCGGGCTCTACCTCCTCGCCATGGGCAGCGGTCGCTGCCGCACCGTGCCCGAGCTGACGGCGCTGCTGCGCGAGGCGGGGTTCACGCGCATCCGCGAGGCACCGACCCGGCGGCCGCTCCTCACCCGTGTGCTTGTGTCAAGCAAAAGTGACAGTTGATGTAAGTTCCTCTTGACGCAAAAAAGTGTCTATCTAAGATGACACACAACGCCCGGGACCGACCGGGCCGAAACGCCGGGGCGGGGAGGACAGGCTCGATGAACGCGCAGGCCGTCATCCTCCATCACCCCGAGCGGATCAGCGTCGAGTCGGTCACCCTCGACGCGCCCGGCGCCGCCGACGCGCGGGTCGCCATCCGCTGGAGCGGCATCAGCACGGGCACGGAGCGCCTGCTCTGGTCGGGCCGGATGCCGGACTTCCCCGGCATGGGCTATCCCCTCGTGCCCGGCTACGAATCGGTGGGCGTGGTCGTGGAGGCCGGCGCCGAATCGGGAGTCCGGCCGGGCCAGACCGTCTTCGTCCCCGGCGCGCGCTGCTTCGGGGCCGTGCGCGGGCTGTTCGGGGGCGCCGCCTCCCACCTCGTCAGCGCCGGCGCCCGCCTCGTCCCCATCGACCCGGCCCTGGCCGAGCGCGGCACCCTGATCGCGCTGGCGGCCACCGCCCATCACGCCCTGGCGGGGCTCGACCTGCGCCGGCCGCTCCTCGTCGTCGGCCACGGGGTGCTCGGCCGCCTCGTCGCCCGCATCGCCGGGGCGCTGGGGGCTGACCCCCAGGTCTGGGAGATCGACCCGGCGCGCCGGGACGGGGCCACGGACTACGCCGTCGCCGCGCCCGACGACGACACCCGGCGCGACTACGCCACGATCCTCGATGTGAGCGGCGATGCCGGCATCCTCGATGCGGCGATCGCCCGTCTCGCGCCCGGCGGCGAGATCGTGCTGGCGGGCTTCTACGAGGCGCGGCTCGGCTTCGACTTCGCCCCCGCCTTCCTGCGCGAAGCCCGCATCCGGGTCGCGGCGCAGTGGCGCCCCGAGGACCTGACCGCGACCCTGGCGCTGATCGGCGCGGGGCGCCTGTCCCTCGACGGCCTCGTCACCCATCGGCGCCCGGCCCCGGACGCACCCGACGCCTATCGCACGGCCTTCGGCGACCCCGGATGCCTGAAGATGATCCTCGACTGGAGCGCCGCATGAACATTCCGGTGAAGCCTCCGCAGATGAGCGGCGCCGCCCTGACGGCCTCCGAGGCCCTGCGGGCGGAGGCCGGCATCGAGCCGGATCCCGTGCCCGTGAAGGCCACCAAGGAGACGCAGATCATCGCGATCTACGGCAAGGGCGGCATCGGCAAGTCGTTCACCCTGGCCAACCTCAGCTACATGATGGCCCAGCAGGGCAAGAAGGTGCTCCTCATCGGCTGCGACCCGAAGAGCGACACCACCTCGCTGCTCTTCGGCGGACGTGCCTGCCCCACCATCATCGAGACCTCCACGAAGAAGAAGCTCGCCGGCGAGCAGGTCGCCATCGGCGACGTCTGCTTCAAGCGCGACGGGGTCTACGCGATGGAGCTCGGCGGCCCCGAGGTCGGGCGCGGCTGCGGCGGGCGCGGCATCATCCACGGCTTCGAACTCCTGGAGAAGCTCGGCTTCCACGAATGGGGCTTCGACTACGTCCTCCTCGACTTCCTCGGCGACGTGGTCTGCGGCGGCTTCGGCCTGCCGATCGCGCGGGACATGTGCCAGAAGGTCATCGTCGTCGGCTCGAACGACCTCCAGTCGCTCTATGTGGCGAACAACGTCTGCTCGGCGGTGGAATACTTCCGCAAGCTCGGCGGCAACGTCGGCGTCGGCGGCCTCGTCATCAACAAGGACGACGGCACCGGCGAGGCCCAGGCCTTCGCGCACGCCGTCGGCATCCCGGTCCTGGCCTCGATCCCGGCCGACGACGACATCCGCAGGAAGAGCGCGAATTACGAGATCATCGGCCGGCCCGAGAGCCCCTGGGGCTCGCTGTTCGCCGACCTCGCGCAGAACGTCCACGACGCGGCGGCCAACCACCCGACGCCGCTCTCGCAGGACGGTCTCCTCGGCCTGTTCAAGGGCGAGGCGGTGGGCCGGGGCGTCACCCTGGTGCCCGCCACCTTCGAGGACATGTGCGGCACCGCGCAGGTGTCGAAGCCCTCCCTCGAAGTCGTCTACGACGAGGTCTGACGCATCATGGCCGTCACCCTCGACATCGCGGATCTCCGCGCCCGCAAGGAGCGCCCGGCCTCGACCCTGGCGCCAGCGACCGTCGCGGTCCCGGCCGGGGCCGTGAACCTCGAAGCCGCGAAGGCGGACGGGCTCGGCTGCCATTCCGGCAAGGGGACGCCTGCTGGCAAGGCGGCGATGCGGGCGGCGGCCGAGGCCGCCGGCCTGTCCGACACGATGGCGCAACTGCGCACCGACTACCCGCAGGGGCCGCACGACCAGCCCCAGAGCATGTGCCCGGCCTTCGGCTCGCTCCGGGTCGGCCTGCGCATGCGCCGCACCGCCACGATCCTGTCGGGCTCGGCCTGCTGCGTCTACGGCCTGACCTTCACCTCGCACTTCTACGGGGCGAAGCGGAGCGTGGGCTACGTGCCCTTCAACTCCGAGACGCTGGTGACCGGCAAACTGTTCGAGGACATCCGCGAGGCGGTGTTCGCGGTCGCCAAGCCCGCCGATTACGACGCCGTGGTGGTCATCAACCTCTGCGTGCCCACCGCCTCCGGGGTGCCCTTGCGCCTGCTGCCGAAGGCGATCGACGGGGTCCGCATCATCGGCATCGACGTGCCGGGCTTCGGGGTGCCGACCCATGCCGAGGCCAAGGACGTGCTCGCCGGGGCGATGCTGAAATTCGCCCGCGCGGAGGCCGAGCAGGGCCCCGTCCAGGCCCCCCGGCTCGGACGCGCCGAGCGTCCCACCGTGGCGCTGCTGGGCGAGATGTTCCCGGCCGACCCCGTGGTGATCGGCGGCCTGCTGGAGCCGCTAGGCCTCGCCGCCGGCCCCGTGGTGCCGACCCGGGAATGGCGCGAACTCTATGCGGCCCTCGATTGCGCGGCGGTGGCGGCGATCCACCCGTTCTACACCGCCTCGATCCGTGAATTCGCCGCCGCCGGGCGCCCCATCGTGGGCTCCGCTCCCGTGGGCCATGACGGCACCGCCGACTGGCTCGACCGGATCGGCGCGGCCTGCGCCGTGCCGAAGGCCACGGTGGAGGCGGCCCAGAACCGGCTGCTGCCGATGATCCGGGGCGCGCTCGCCGCCAACCCGATCCGGGGGCGGATCACGCTCTCGGGCTACGAGGGGTCCGAGCTTCTGGTCGGGCGCCTGCTCGTGGAGAGCGGCGCGGACCTGGCCTACGTGGGCACCGCCTGCCCGCGCACCCCCTGGAGCGAGGCCGACCGGGACTGGCTGGAGGCGCGCGGCGTCAGCGTGCGCTTCCGCGCCTCGCTGGAGGACGACCTCGCCGCCCTGATGGATGCGCGCCCGGACCTCGCCATCGGCACCACGCCGGTGGTGCAGAAGGCCAAGGCGCTGGGGATCCCCGCCCTCTACTTCACCAACCTGATCTCGGCGCGTCCCCTGATGGGCGTCGCCGGCGCCGGCTCGCTGGCCAAGGTGATCAACGCGGCACTCGGCAACCGGGGTCGCTTCGACGCCATGCGGGACTTCTTCGACGGGGTCGGCGAGGGCCACACCGCCGGCATCTGGGAGGACGTTCCGAAGCTCCGCCAGAACGTCGCCGCCGTCACGCGGGGCAAGCCCGCTCATGATCCGATCGGGGAGATGGCCTGATGCTCGTCCTCGATCACGACCGGGCCGGCGGCTACTGGGGCGCCGTCTACGTCTTCACCGCCATCAAGGGGCTGCAGGTCGTCATCGACGGTCCCGTCGGCTGCGAGAACCTGCCCGTCACCTCGGTCCTGCACTACACCGACGCCCTGCCGCCGCATGAGCTGCCCATCGTGGTCACGGGGCTGGCGGAAGAGGAACTCGGCCGCCACGGCACCGAGGCCGCGATGAAGCGCGCGCACGCCACCCTCGACCCGGCCCAGCCGAGCGTGGTGGTGACGGGCTCCATTGCCGAGATGATCGGCGGCGGGGTGACGCCGGAGGGAACCAATCTCCAGCGCTTCCTGCCGCGCACCATCGACGAGGACCAGTGGCAGACCGCCGACCGGGCGATGTCCTGGCTCTGGCAGGAATACGGGGCGAAACGGTTCGCCAAGAAGGGCATCCCGGCGCGGCCCCCGCGCAAGGCCGGCGAGAAGCCGCGCGTCAACCTCATCGGCCCGGCCTACGGCACCTTCAACATGCCGTCCGACCTCGCCGAGATCCGTCGCCTCGTCGAGGGCATCGGCGCGGAGGTGAACCTCGCCTTCCCCCTCGGCGCGCACCTCGCCGACGTGCCGGCGCTCGTGAACGCGGACGCCAATGTCTGCCTCTACCGCGAGTTCGGCCGCCTGCTCTGCGAGGCCCTGGAGCGGCCCTACTTCCAGGCCCCCATCGGCCTCCACTCGACCACGAAGTTCCTGCGGGCGCTGGGCGTCGCGCTCGGCCTCGATCCGGAGCCGTTCATCGAACGGGAGAAGCACACCACGATCAAGCCGGTCTGGGACCTCTGGCGCTCGGTGACCCAGGATTTCTTCGGGACCGCGAGCTTCGGCATCGTCGCCTCCGAGACCTACGCCCGGGGCGTGCGGCACTTCCTCGAGGACGAGATGGGCCTGCCCTGCCATTTCGCGGTGGCGCGCAGGGCCGGCGCCAAGACCGACAACGCCGAGATCCGCGAGCTCATCGCCAAGAATCCGCCGCTGGTGCTGTTCGGCTCGTTCAACGAGCGCATGTACGCCGCCGAGGCGAATGCCCGCGCGGTCTTCGTGCCGGCCTCCTTTCCCGGCGCCATCATCCGCCGGCACACGGGCACGCCCTTCATGGGGTTCTCGGGCGCGACCTACCTCGTGCAGGAGGTCTGCAATGCGCTCTTCGACATGCTCTTCCACATCCTGCCGCTCGCGCGCGACATGGACCGCGTGGAGGCGACCCCCGCCCGGCTCCATCGCGAGCTGCCCTGGGACGAGGCCGCGCGGACCAGCCTCGACGCGCTGGTGGAGGCGCACCCGGTGCTGGTGCGCATCTCGGCGGCCAAGCGCCTGCGCGACGCCGCCGAGCGGCTGGCACGCGGGGAGGGCGCGGCCCGCGTCGCATCCGACCACGTCGCGCGCGCCCGCGCCGAGGCGAGCCTCGGGGCCGCCGCATGAGCGCGCATCGCCTCTCCCCCCTCTTTCTCGCATTCCCCTTCCGGCTGGAGCGGCGCGGCGCCGTCCGGCCGATGCCCCGCATCCCGAACCGGATGCGTCCCGCCGCGCAACGTCAGGAGTCCGACCCCATGCAACGTTCACTGAACCCGGTGTCGCGCCTGCATCAGGACGCGGTCCAGTTCCGGATCATCCTGGCCACGACCTACCCGTTCTTCCTCGCCGCCGCCCTCGCGCAGCGCGTGGCGCCAGGTCCGCGCGACGCGCGCCCCGGGCGGGACGGCCTGGCGCCGCGGCGGCGCTCCGTCTTCGCCGAGGCGCGGGCCATGGCCGTCTCGGCCATCCCCTTCGTCTTCATGGGATGAGGGCTGCCTCTCGGGGCGCGGCGGACGCCGCGCCCCCGACCGACCTCCCGTCATGCGGCGGGAAGGAGCGCCGAGGCCGCGCCGCGCGGCTCCGGCGACACGCGCCGTCCCCGGACCTCCGGGCGCGGCCAGTCACAGCGGAGGTTTGAACCGATGGCCAATGGCATTGTCGAGAAACCGAGCAGCCTGTCCGGGCTGACGGAACCGGAAGCCAAGGAGTTCCACGCGATCTTCTTGACGAGCTTCATCATCTTCACGGCGATCGCCGTGGTCGCCCACATCCTGGTGTGGCTGTGGCGCCCGTGGCTGCCCGGACCGAAGGGCTACGCCGCCCTCGAGACGGCGGCCCAGGGCGTCGTCTCCCTGCTCTCCTGAGGAGGATCCTCCCATGCACAAGGTCTGGCTCCTGTTCGACCCGCGCCGCACCCTGGTGGCGCTCTTCACTTTCCTGTTCATCCTGGCGCTGCTGATCCACTTCATCCTGCTCAGCACCGACCGCTTCAACTGGCTGGAAGGCCCGAGGGCGCCGCGCGCCGCCGCCACGCAGACGCTGGTTCTGCCGACGATGCCCGCCTGACGGGCGCGGCACGCACACACGGATGATCGGCGGGCGCCACGCCACCCGTCGATCATCGAGGCACCTGACGGCGGGCCGGGGGAGGTCGCGATGGCGATGCTGAGTTTCGAGCGCAAATACCGCATCCGGGGCGGCACGCTGATGGGCGGCGACCTGTTCGACTTCTGGGTCGGGCCCTTCTACGTCGGCTTCTTCGGTGTCACGACGCTGTTCTTCTCGGTGCTGGGCACCGCGCTGATCCTCTACGGCGCGGCGCTGGGACCGACCTGGAACGTCTGGCAGATCAACATCGCGCCCCCTGACCTCAAGTACGGGCTGGCGCTGGCGCCCCTGCGGGAGGGCGGCCTCTGGCAGATCATCACCTTCTGCGCGGTGGGCGCCTTCTCGTCCTGGGCCCTGCGCGAGGTCGAGATCTGCCGCAAGCTCGGCATCGGCTACCACGTGCCCTTCGCCTTCGCGGTGGCGATCCTGGCCTACGTCACCCTGGTGGTGGTGCGCCCGCTGCTGATGGGCGCCTGGGGCCACGGCTTCCCCTACGGCATCCTCTCCCATCTCGATTGGGTCTCGAACACCGGCTACCAGTACCTGCACTTCCACTACAACCCGGCGCACATGCTGGCGGTGACGTTCTTCTTCACCACGACGCTGGCGCTCTCGCTGCACGGCTCGCTGATCCTGTCGGCCACCAACCCGGGCAAGGGCCAGGTGGTGAAGACCCCGGAGCACGAGGACACCTTCTTCCGCGACACCATCGGCTACTCGATCGGCACGATCGGCATCCACCGGCTCGGCCTGTTCCTGGCGCTCTCGGCGGGGTTCTGGAGCGCGGTCTGCATCGTCATCAGCGGCCCGTTCTGGACCCGCGGCTGGCCCGAATGGTGGGGCTGGTGGCTCAACCTGCCCGTCTGGCGCTGACCTCGGAACCCGGGAGGCTCGTGACCCCATGGCCTACTACCAGAACATCTTCTCCGAAGTGCAGATCCGCCCGCGCGAGCCGGAGCACGGCATCCCCGTCGACGTCGACAAGCGCTGGGGCACGCCGTTCAACTCCTACCTGTTCGGCCTCATCGGCAACGCCCAGGTCGGCCCGATCTACATCGGCTATCTCGGCGCGCTCTCCTTCGCCTGCGGGCTGATCGCCTTCGAGATCATCGGCCTCAACATGTGGGCGAGCGTGAACTGGGATCCGGTCCAGTTCGTGCGCCAGCTGCCCTGGCTCGCCCTGGAACCGCCGCGCCCGCAATACGGCCTGCGGGTGCTGCCTCCCCTCGCCGAGGGCGGCTGGTGGCTGATCGCGGGGTTCTTCCTCACCGCCTCGATCCTGCTCTGGTGGCTGCGGCTGTTCCGCCGGGCCAAGGCGCTGGGCCTCGGCTACCACGTGCCCTGGGCCTTCGCCTCCGCGATCTGGCTGTTCCTGGTGCTCGGCTTCATCCGGCCGCTGCTGATGGGCTCCTGGAGCGAGGCGGTGCCCTTCGGCATCTTCCCGCACCTCGACTGGACCGCCGCCTTCTCGCTGCGCTACGGCAACCTCTTCTACAACCCGTTCCACATGCTCTCGATCGTCTTCCTGTACGGGTCGACGCTGCTCTTCGCGATGCATGGCGGCACCATCCTGGCGGTGAGCCGCTTCGGCGGCGAGCGCGAGATCGACCAGATCGTCGATCGCGGCACCGCCACCGAGCGCGCCGCCCTGTTCTGGCGCTGGACCATGGGCTTCAACGCCACCATGGAATCAGTCCACCGCTGGGCCTGGTGGTTCGCGGTGCTGACCACGCTCACCGGCGGCATCGGCATCCTGCTCACCGGCACGGTGGTGGACAACTGGTACCTCTGGGCGGTCAAGCACGGCGTCGCCCCGGCCTACCCGGCGGTCTTCCCGCCGGTGGTCGATCCCCTGTCCGCTGCGCCCGCCGCCATCCCGGGGGGGACGCCATGAAGACCTTCCTCGCGGTGCTGTCCGGCGCCCTCGCGTTCTTCCTCACGGTGGCGATGATCGGTCTCACGGATTGGGACCGGCCGCCCCTCACCACCCCGCAGAACGGCTTTCGCGGCACCGCGATGGCCCAGGTCCACACCCGCGACCGCGTCGCCGCGGCGCGGGAGGCCAACGCGGCCCCGGCGCCCGCCGACCCGGCCGAGCCCGGCGAGGAGCTGGCCGGCACCACCTACGAGAACGTGCAGATCCTCAAGAACGTCAGCGTGAACGAGTTCAACCGGCTGATGGTCTCGATGACCGAGTGGGTCAGCCCGGAGCAGGGCTGCACCTACTGCCACAACACCGAGAACATGGCCGACGACAGCCTCTACCAGAAGAAGGTCGCCCGCCGGATGCTGCAGATGACCCAGCATCTCAACGGCACCTGGAAGGACAACCACACCGGCGGCGCGGGCGTGACCTGCTACACCTGCCATCGCGGCCAGCCGGTGCCGGCCAACATCTGGTTCACCGATCCGGGCCCGACCCGGCCCGGCGGCTTCATCGCCCGCAACAACGGCCAGAACCTCGCCAAGAGCTCGGTCGGGCTCGCCTCGCTGCCCTACGACACCCTGACCGAGTACCTCGCCGACAAGACCATCGACAACAACGCGATCCGGGTGAACGCCACCACGGCGCTGCCCACCACCCGGGGCAAGCCGATCCAGGACGCGGAGAAGACCTACGGCCTGATGATCCACATGTCGGAGGGCCTCGGCGTCAACTGCACCTACTGCCACAACACCCGGGCGATCTCCGACTGGTCGCAGAGCACACCGCAGCGGACCACCGCCTGGCACGGCATCCGCATGGTGCGGGACATCAACGGCAACTACCTCGAACCCCTGACCTCCACCTTCCCGCCGAACCGGCTCGGCGCCCTCGGGGACGTGCCCAAGGTGAACTGCACCACCTGCCACAACGGCCAGAGCAAGCCCCTCAACGGCGCCCACGTGGTCGAGGCCTATCCCGAGCTGACCAGGGCCACCGAGACGGTGGAGGCGACGCCCGTCCCGGCGCCGCCATGAGCGGCGGAGCCGCGGGGAATGCGCCGCCGGGCCCGGGGGTCCGGCGGCGCGCCGCCCGAAGGCGCTACTTCTTCGTGGCGAGGTAGGCGATGACGTCGTCGATCTTCTTGTCGTCGGGGTAGCCGGCGAAGATCATCTTGGTGCCGGGCACCTTCGCCTTCGGGTTCTTCAGCCATTCGTGCAGGCTGGCCTCGTCCCAGGTGAGCCCCGAGCCCTTCAGGGCGGCCGAGTAGGTGTAGCCCTCCTCGGACGCGGCCTTGCGTCCGACGACCCCGGTGAGGTTCGGGCCGACGCCGTTCTTGCCGAAGGCGTGGCAGGCCTTGCAGGGGGCGAAGGCCTTCTCGCCCGCCGCCGCGTCGCCCTCGGCCTGGGCGGAGAGGGGAACCAGCACGGCGACGAGGGCCGCGAACAGGGTATGGCGCATGGGGTTTCCTCTTTCGTTGATCGGTCTTCGAGCCGATACCTAAGGCTCGCTCACCCGACGCCATCCGGGCTACGCCATCATCACGGAAATTTGATTAACTTGGGCGGGATTAAAACGCTCGTCCCGGACCGGGTTCACCCCGGGCGGCGGGATCGCGTGCGGAACCGGTTTTCGCGGGTGGCCACTCCGAGGCCCGCGCGATAGAGCAGCCCTCGCACCGCGATCCCACGGCCCGGCCACACCGCATGACGCCCCCTCTGCCCGCTTCCGTCCCCCCGCTGCGGCCCATCGTGACCTACTGGGAGGGACGGGTGAGCTGGCTGGAGCGGCTCAGCGCCGCCTCCATCGTCGCCGCCGGCCACGACCTCCAGGTCTTCACCCACGACGTTGCCGGGCTGCGCGGGCAGGGCCTGCCCGGGACCGTGACGGACGTGCGCGCGGTGCTCGGCCCCAACCCCATGGCCGACCTGTATCGCGACCGGAAATCCTACGCGTTCTATACGGACTACGTGCGTCTCGGCCTGCTCCGGCAGGCCCGGGGTATCTGGTCGGACCTCGACTTCGTCTTCCGCGAGCCCCTGCGGACGGCGGCGGACGGGAGCGACCACGTGTTCGGCTGGCTCAACCCCGACCGGATCAACAACGCCATCCTGTCCGTTCCGGCGGATTCGGCGCTGCTGTCGCGCTACTGGGACGCGATCACCGCCGTGCCGATCCGGGTTCCCTGGGCGACCGGGCACATCCGGGTGAAGCGCGAGCTCGAGATCCTGGTGGGCCGGCGCTTCCCGCGCCATCCGGAGCGCCTGGCGATCGGCCCGCGGGCGCTCACCCACTTCGTGCGCGCGCTCGGCCTCGACCACCATGCGCGGGCCAAGCCCGTCTTCTACCCCCTCGACGATACGGATGCCCCGCAGCTCGCCGCGCCGGACGACCGGCGCGCGGTCGCCGCGATCACGCCCGAGACGGTCGCGGTCCATGCCTGGCGCGGCAAGCTCTGGTCGGTGGGCCTCCACGCGCCGCCGCCGCCCACCTCCTGGCTCGGACAGCGCTGCCGCGCGTTCGGGATCGCGGCCTGACGGATCGAAGGGGAGGGCGGATGCGCCGGATCACGTTCATCTGCGCCACGCGCGTGGCCTTCGGCATCGACACGCCCGCCGCCATCGGGCTCGGCGGCATCGAGAGCACCAACATCGCCCTGGCGCGGGCGCTCGCCCGGCGCGGCTGCGCGGTGGTGCTGGCGACCCGCCGCACCGGCACGGTGGAGCGGGACGGAATCCTCAACATTCCCCTCGCCGAGGCCGCCCGGCACGGGGCCGACGCGGTGATCTCCAGCAACGACTCCCGGCCGCTCCTCGGCTTTCCCGGGGCACGGCGCATCGTCTGGGTGCACAACCCGATCAACCTCGAGAAGGCCCTGCGCAAGGGCTACTTCCTGCCGCTCCTGCGGATGCGCCCGGAGGCGGTCTTCGTCGGAACGCTGGCCGCCGCGACGCTCTCGCGGGTCTTCGTCTATCGCCGCCGCCGGGTGATCCCGCACGGGGTGGCGCCCGCCTTCCGCGAGCCCGAGCCGAGCCGGGGGCGGGGCCGGGACTTCGTCTACGCCTCCCAGCCCCAGCGCGGCCTCGAACGGGTGCTCGCCCTCTGGCGGACCGCGCCCGCGGTGATCGCCTCCGGCGCGCGCCTCCACGTCTTCGGCTCGGACCATCCGGTTTCGCCCGACGGGACCGGCCCGGTGGTCTTCCATCCCCGGGTCGGAGCCGAGGCCCTGGCGGCGTTCTACGCGGGCGCCCGCGCCATGGTCTGCCCGGGCTCGGTGGACGAGACCTTCTGCCTCGCCGCCGCCGAGGCCCAGGCCATGGGCCTGCCGGTCCTCACCGCCGGGATCGGCGCCCTCGCCGAACGGGTGCAGCACGGGGTGAACGGCCTCATCGCCCCCACCGACCGGGATCTCGCCGAAGCGATCGCCGGGGTCGCCGTCAACGACGACCTCTGGGCGCAACTGAGCGCCGGCGCCCTGCTGCAGCGCGAGGCCCTGACCTGGGAGCGCGCCGCGATCCTCTGGCAGGCCCTTCTCGAGGGGGATGCGGACGGCCCCTGAGGCCGTCCGGGCCGCTCCGACGGCTTCCGGTCGAGGGGTTCGCAGGGTCGAGACGACGGACGCAGGTCCCTCCAAAGGTCTCGCGACACGAGCTTTTTGGGACGAACGGAGTCGTGAGGCATATCCGGAGTCGGTCGTGGAGCACGACCGCGCTCCCTCTCCTTCGGGAGAGGGGACCCGCGGGTCCTCCGATTGATGCGGAGCCGATCCCTACCCTGGAGAGACGGGCCGACGACGATCGGGTTCGGTCGGGCAGCACCGCGAAGCGATCAACCGATCCGGCATCAGGCCTCAGACCGGCACGTGGACCGGCCGGGGCGTCGCGACGGCGACGTCCGGCTCCGTGACCGTGCCGGGCCGGCGTCGGGACAGGGTCACGATCAGCACCGGCAGGATGAGGAGGATGAGGAGCGGCGCCAGGCTCATGCCGCCGACCACCACCAGCGCCAGGGGCTTCTGGACCTGGGAGCCGACGCCGTTGGAGAAGGCCGCCGGCAGCAGGCCGACGCCCGCCACCACGCAGGTCATCACCACCGGGCGCATCTGCGTGAGGCAGGTCCGCATCATCGCGCGCAGGCGCTCCTCGCCCTCGGCGATCAGGCCGTTGTAGTGCGAGAGCACGATGATCCCGTCCATCACCGCGATGCCGAGGAGCGCGATGAAGCCGATCGCGGCGGAGACGCTGAAGGGCGTGTCGGTGAGCACCAGGGCCAGCACGCCGCCCGCCGCCGCCATGGGGATGACGCTGAGCGCCAGCAGCGTGTCGATGACCGATCCGAAGTTCACGAACAGCAGGATCGCAATGAGGCCGATGGCGATGGGCACCGTCACCGAGAGGCGGGCCAGCGCCCCCTGCATGTTGTTGAACTCGCCCACCAGTTCGAGCCGGTAGCCGCGCGGCAGCGCGACCTCGGCATCGACGCGCTGGCGCGCCTCCACGATCGCGCTGCCGAGGTCGCGGTCGCGCACGCTGAACTTCACCGGCAGGTAGCGCTCCTGGCCTTCGCGGTAGATGTAGGCGGGGCCCGAGACCAGGGCGACCTGGGCGACCTCGCCGAGGGGCACCTGCATCAGCGTGCCGTTGGGCCCTTGGCCCGAGATGCGCAGGTTGCGGATCGAGGCGACGCTCTGGCGGAACTGCTCGGCCAGCCGGATGACGATGGGGTAGTGGCGGTCGGAGCCGCTGTCGTAGAGGTCGCCGGCGCTGTCGCCGCCGATGGCGGTCCGGACCGTGGCGTTGATGTCGCCGGGGGTCAGGCCGTAGCGCGCGGCGCGGGTGCGGTCGACGTCGATCTGCACGGTGGGCTGGCCGAGCGAGGTGAACACGCCGAGGTCGGTGACGCCGGGCACCTTGCGCAGGGTCGACTCCACGCGGTTGGCGACCTCGGTGAGGGTTTCGAGATCCGGGCCGAACACCTTGAAGGAGTTCTCGCCCTTGATGCCCGAGACCGCCTCGGCGACGTTGTCCTGCAGGTACTGCGAGACGTTGAACTCGATGCCGGGGAACTCGACGCGCAATTTGTCGAGGAGGTCGCCGAGCATCCGCTCCTTGGTCACGCCGGGGCGCCACTTCTCGGGGGCCTTGAGGGGGGCGAAGAACTCGCCGTTGAAGAAGCCGGCCGCATCGGTGCCGTCGTCGGGGCGGCCGTGCTGCGAGACCACGCTCTCCACCTCCGGCACCGCCGCGATGATGCGCCGGATGCGGTTGACGTAGAGGCTGCCCTCCTCGAGCGAGATCGTCGCCGGCATCGTCGCGCGCAGCCAGAGGTTGCCCTCCTCGAGCTTGGGCAGGAACTCGAGCCCGAGCTGGCGCCCCGCCAGGCCGACGCCCAGCGTGAGGATCGCCGCGAGGCCGAGGGTGAGGAGGCGATTGCCGAGGGCGGCCCGGATCGCCGGGCGGTAGAGCCGGTCGAGGGTGCGCACCAGGAGGGTCTCGACCTCCTTCACGTGGTCCGGCAGCAGGTAGGCGGAGAGCACCGGCGTCACCGTGAAGGTGGCGATGAGGCCGCCGAGCAGGGCGTAGGCGTAGGTCTGCGCCATCGGCCCGAAGATGTGGCCCTCGACGCCCGTGAGGGTGAAGAGCGGCAGGAAGCCCGTCACGATGATGATCGCCGCGAACACGATGGAGCGGCTGACGTCGCCCGAGGCCTCGGTGATGCGCGCGAGCTTGCCCGCGAGCCCGGGCCGCGCGACCTCGCCCGGCGCCGCGCCGTGGCCGGACAGGCGCCGGAAGATCGCCTCGACCATGATGACGGTGCCGTCGACGATCAGCCCGAAATCGAGGGCGCCGACGGAGAGGAGATTGGCGGATTCCCCCCGCACCACGAGGATGATGACCGCGAAGAACAGCGCGAAGGGAATCGTCGCCACCACGATGAGGGCGCTGCGCAGGTTGCCGAGGAACAGCCACTGCACCACGAGGATCAGCACGATGCCCACCAGCATGTTGTGCAGCACCGTGTGCGTGGTCACCGCGATGAGGTCGGCCCGGTCGTAGATCCGCTCGATCCTCACGCCCGGCGGCAGCAGGCCCATGGCCTCGATGCGGCTCACCTCCGCCTGGACCGCCTCGATGGTCGGCGTGCTCTCCTCGCCGCGCCGCATCAGCACGATGCCCTGCACGATGTCGTCGTCGTCGTTCATGCCCGCGATGCCGAGGCGGGGCTGGTGCCCGATGGTCACGGTGGCCACGTCGCGGACCAGCACGGGCGCGCCGCCCGACTGGGTCAGCACCGTCTCGCCGATGTCGTCGGTGGAGCGGATCAGGCCGACGCCGCGCACCACGGCGGACTGGGTGCCGAGATTGATCCGGTTGCCGCCGACGTTGAGGTTGCTGTCGTTCAGGGTCTTCACGACGCCCGACAGGGTGAGGCCGTAAGCGGTGAGCCGGTCGAGGTCGACGGAGATGTCGAAGGTCTTGGTCTTGCCGCCCCAGCCGATGACGTCGATGACGCCCGGCACCGCGCGGAAGCGCCGGCGCAGCACCCAGTCCTGGAGGGATTTCAGATCGAGGACGCTGTAGCCGGCCGGCGCCGTCAGCTTGTAGCGGAAGATCTCGCCGATGGGGCTCACGGGCGAGATGGTGGGCTTGGCGCCGTTGGGCAGGGCGTCGAGCTGGGCCAGCCGGTTGAGCACCTGCTGCTCGGCCTCGCGGTAGCTGAACTCGAACCCGAACTGCAGCTTCACGTCCGAGAGGCCGTAGAGGGAGACGGAGCGGACCTGCTTCAGGTTGGGCAGCCCCGAGGTGATGACCTCGATGGGCACGGTGACGTAGCGCTCGATCTCCTCGCCCGAGAGCCCGTTCGCCTGCGTGATCACGTCGATCATCGGCGGCGTCGGGTCGGGATAGGCCTCGATGTTGAGGGTGCGGAACGCCACCAGCCCGCAGGTGAGCAGGAGCACGAAGGCGAGCACCACCAGCGCACGCTGGCGCAGGGCGAGATCGACGAGGCCGTTCATGTTGGGTCTTTCCCGGCGGCTCTGCGCGGACGGATCAGCTGCGCGTCAGCATGCGGTCGATGAAGAGGGAGCCCCGCGAGATCACGCGCTCGCCGGCCTTCAGCCCGTCGAGGATCTCGATGTTGCCGCCGTCGATGATGCCGGTCTTCACCCGGCGGCTCTCCACCGCGTTGTCGGCCCCCAGCACCCAGACGCTCGCCTTGGCGCCCTCGAGGATGACGGCGGCCCGGGGGACCGATTGCGACAGGCTCTCGCGCTCGTTGATGATGCGCACGCTGGCGTACATCTCGGGCTTGAGCAGGGTCTGGGGATTGTCGATGTCGGCCCGCACGGTGATGCGCCGGGTGGCCGGGTCGACGGAGGCGCCGATGTAGTTGATGCGCCCCTCGAAGACCTTGTCGGGGAAGGCGAGGACGCGGAACTCGAGGCGGTCCCCGAGATCCACCCGCGCGGCGTCCGGCTCGCGCAGCTGCGCGATCAGCCAGACCTTGGTAAGGTCGCCGATGATGTAGGAGGGGTCGCCGCCGCCGCTGCCGACATACTGGCCGGGGCCGATCTTGCGCTGGATGATGGTGCCGCTCAGCGGCGCGTTGATCGCCGTCTCCGGGTTGATCGAGCCCTTCTGGAGGTTGGCGACCTCGTCGTCGCGGAGCCCCAGGATGCGCAGGCGGTTGCGCACCGCCTCCAGGCCCACTTCCGCCGTGCGGGCGTCGTTGGTCGTCGAGGTCAGGTCGTTCTGGGCGTTCTGGAGTTCGCGCAGGGTGGTCACGCGCGATTCGTAGAGGTCGCGCAGGCGCTTCTCGGCGGTCTGGGACAGGTTGAGCTGCGAGCGGGTCTTGTTGAGGACGTTGAGGGCGGCGAGGTAGTCGTTCTGCGCCTGGACCATCTCGTTGGCCTGCAGGGAGAACAGGCGGTCGCCCTTCTTCACCTGCTCGCCCGAGCGCGCGAAGATCGTGACCACGCGGCCCGGATAGGGCGAGAAGACCGGGGTGGCCTGGTACTCGTCGACGCCGATCTTCCCCTCGGTGCGGATCTCCTCGAAGAACAGGCGCTGCTCCACCGGAACGACGGTGATCGCCGCGAGCTGGTCCGGCGTGAGGATGAAGGGCGTGCCGGGGGCCGGGGCGGCGGGTCCCGCCGCGTTGGTCGGCACCGCCGCCCCCGCGAAGGTGCCCGGCAGCCATACCGCGCCGGCGGCCACCGCCAGCCCGACGGCCGACAGGATGGCGATCTGCGTGCGCTTCCGGAGGCCGGAGGGCGGAACGAGCGGAGATTCGGCTTCGCGCATACGGGCGGTCTCGCGAGCGATCGCAGCCGTCGGACGCGCCGGCCCGGACGCGGCGCGACGCCGCGAACCGGACCGATGCCGCGCGGCATGCAGGCTCCGTGGGAGAATGACGGTTTCACATACGTTCAGTTCCTGACGCATTGATGAAGCTTGTCGTCGAAAGCAAGGCGCGGCGTACACATTTGCGTATGCTGCACCGCGTGCGCCGGCCGATCCCTTTGCTCTGTGTGAAGGAGCCCGTCCGGGCCGCGTGCGAGAGCGCGGGTCAGCCGCCGCCGGAGGCACGCTCCGGATCGTTCCACAGGGGTTTTGGTCCATGTCACACGCTGAAGGGATCCCCTTCGAGGCGATCCGCGAACGGGCCTACGACCTGTGGGAGCGCCACCACCGTCCGGAGGGATTCAGCATCGAGCTGTGGCTGATGGCCGAGCGGGAGCTGCGGGCCGAGCGGGAGGCGAAGGGTCCCCCGGCCGACGGCGCGGCCGCTCCCGCGCCATCCGACCAGGGCACGCCGGCAACCTAGAGGAACGCGAATCGGCGCCTTGCGGACCTGAGATCGCGGCGCCGGGACCCGGCCCGGGAACCGGCACCACTTTAATATTCGGTGAGGCCGCGCGGCCCCTTGTTTTCCGACGCGACCCCACGTTACCCCGATGGAATGAAGCTGCGCCGCATCCTCCGTCAGATCCAGTCGAAGCATCTGCTTCCGCAGCCGAGGACGCAGCTGCCCGGCTTCGACGCGACCTATTATCTCTACTGGTATCGCGACGTCGCGCGTTATGGCGCCGGCCCCCTGGAACATTACCTGACGATCGGCTGGAAAGAGGGCCGCGACCCGAGCGCCGGATTCAGCACGGACGGCTATCTCACGGCGAATCCCGACGTGAAGGCGAGCGACGTCAATCCCCTGATCCATTTCCTGGAGTACGGCCTGGCCGAGGGCCGCGAGGGCTTCGGGAAAGATCCCGGCCTGGCGCCGCCGAAGCCCCGCATGCTGCCGCCCGACGGATCGCAGAAGCTGCTCGCCCCACCGAAGGACGAGACGGCCTCCGCTTGATCGCGCGAGACCGCTCTCCCCCTCCTGGAAAGCAGGGCCCCGGGGCGCTGAACCATCGAACCCGGGTTGTCGTCCTCCCTCGTTCGCCCGGAAGCCTCGCGCGGCTCCACCTCTCGGGGAACCCGCGAGTCCCCCACTCCATCCGGGCAGGGCGATCGCAGATGGCCACCGGTGTCATTCCGGGGGGGCCGGAGGCGAGCCCGGACCCGAAGGGGCGCGCCGGCGGCGTGCACTTTAGAGCCGCCAGAGCAGGATCTCGCCGAACCTGCGTTTCTGGCGCTCGGGTTCTGCTGCGCAGCTCCGGGATGACACAGCGTGGCGGGGCTCTCGATTCCCGGACGCCCTATGCGGTCGCCTTGCCGTGAGGACAAGGCCGTTGTGGTTCGAACGCCGGATCTCGCCAGCCTTCATGTCCGCGTTCGGGGCAGAGAAACCGATCCCCCCAGCACAAACCCAAGTCCGTCCAGCACCGCTCTCCTCCCCCTTGCGGGGAGGAGCCGGAGGTGGGGGTGCCGGCGCCTCGCTTCGGACGTTGAGGCACTCCTGGCGATCCGGCTCGCGGGACCTCAGGAGCGGCGTGCCGGCACCCCCACCCTGACCCTCCCCGCAAGGGGGAGGGGAGGCCGTTGCGGTTCGAACACCGGATCTCGCCGGCCGTCGCATCCGCGCCCGGGCAGAAGAGGCCGCTTGCACGAGCGTCAACCTGCATCGGCCCGGCACCGCTCTCCTCCCCCTTGCGGGGAGGAGCCGGAGGTGGGGGTGCCGGCGCCTTACTTCGGACGTCGAGGTACTCCTGGCGATCCGGTTCGCGGGAACTCAGGATCGGCGTGCCGGCACCCCCACCCTGACCCTCCCCGCAAGGGGGAGGGGAGGTCGTCGTGATTCGAACGCCGCATAGCGCCAGCCTTCACATCCGCGCCAGGGCAGAAGAAGCCGATCGCACGAGCGTCAACCTGCATCGGCCCAGCACCGCTCTCCTCCCCCCCTGCGGGGAGGAGCCGGAGGTGGGGGTGCCGGCGCATCGTTTCGCAGGCTGACACTCGGAGCCGGTATGAGCCCCGGTCTCACGGACCCGGGCCGGTGCCGGACCAGGCCCTAGAATTCCATCCCGAGCTTGACCCGGATGTTGTGCCGCTCGAACTGGTTCAGTCCGAGGGCGCGCCCGGCCAGGGAGGGGTCGGCGTCGCGGCCCCAGATCTGGCCCGCATAGGCGACCGTCAGCCAGGTCTTCTCGGTGAAGCGGTGGTGCAGGGCGGGCCCCAGGGTGAGCGCCTGGCCCTCGAACCGGTTCAGGAACGTTCCACCGTAGCCGCGCTGGTAACGCAGTTCCGGACCGAGATAGGTCCGCTCGCCGATCCGCGCCACGACGGCGCTCGACCCGAGGAGGGTGGAGGAGCGGTAGCCGGGCCCCGGCCCGCGCTGGCGGCCCGCCGCCGGCTCGAAGCTGATGTTGCCGCCGTACCAGAGGGTGTCCGGCACCAGCTGGACGTCGAACTGCAGCACGCTCTCCATGTCGAAGATGTCGGCGCCGTTGCCCTCGATGGGCAGGACGCGGCCGTAGCGCGGGCGCAGTTCGAGGGCGAGCCCCAGGGGCTGCTCCTTCGAGCTCTTGAGGAACTGGTACTTCATCTCCACCGAGACACCGTCGAAGGTGCCGTAGGACTTGTCGTCGAGGTCGAGGACGTTGCGGGCCCGGCGCAGGTTGCCGAAGGCGCCGAACTCGATGCTCAGGCCGTCGACGGGATCGATCTGGTAGCCGAGCTTGGTGTCGAGCACCCGGTAGCGCGACCCGCCGGGCCCGGCCGCGCGCTTGCCGAGCCGCGAGATCGTATCCACCACGACCTCCTGCTCGCCCTTCTTGCCGGCATCCGCTCCCTCGCTGAAGCCGAACAGGTGTTCCGTATCCACGTCCTCGGCCTTTTCCTCGGCCTTCGCCGCCGGGGCGGACACGGCCAGCAGCAGGCCGAGGACCGCCCCGAACCGTCGAGATGCACCAGGTCCGGCGCGTTTCGAAGATATCAGCAGGTGTCCCGAAGACATGACCAAGCGTCCCCTCGTGGCCGGCCGCTCGGGGGCCGGCTTATCATTTGGTCATTCCTTAGGCCGGCGCGCGCCGGCCTGCCTGCGGCGGACGGGACACAGGCTGCGGAAATGCTGAGTTTTTCCGGATTAAAGGGACGGCCTTTGCTCGAACCGGTGCAAGCCCGGCGCGGAACGGATCCGGCCCTGCGAAGGCGGTGCGCCCGGCGGGAACGGGGCGGGGCGATGGCGGTTCTCTCCTCGCATCAGCCGGGAGACCATCAATGCGGATCATAGCGACAGCGTCGGCCCTCGCGCTCCTCACCTTCGGCAGCGTCGGGGCGGCGGAGGCCAAGGGCTGCATCAAGGGCGCGATCATCGGCGGCATCGCCGGACATTACCTGGCCGAGCGCGGCGTCGTCGGCGCGGTGGCGGGCTGCCTCGGCGGACGCTACCTGGCCAATCGTCAGGCGCGGCGCCAGCGCGAGGTCGATTACGGCGCGCGGGTCCGTCCCCGCGACGCCGGCTACGGCCAGGGTCAGGCCTACCCGCGCCGCAACTACAGCTACTGAGCGACCGCGACCGGGGCCCGGATCACATGCCGATCCCGGCCTCCGGGCGGATTCCGAACCAGAGAACGTGGCGCGGGCCATCCGCGCCACCGTTGGCCCGCACGCGGACCTCGTCCACCGCGAAGCCATGCAGGCGCAGGCGCGCCTTGAAGCGTCGATCCGGTTTGCCGGACCAGATGCCGAGGATGCCGCCGCGCGTGAGCGCGTAATGCGCGCGGCGCAGGCCCCAGCGGTCGTAGAGCCGGTCGTTCTCCCGCCGCGTCATCCCCGAGGGGCCGTTGTCCACGTCGAGGAGGATCGCGTCGAAGCGCTCGGGCCCCGACTGGATCAGCCGGTTCACGTCCCCCACCACGATCTCCACGCGGGGATCGTCCAGGCTGTCGCCGAACAGGTGGGCCAGCGGCCCCCGCGCCCAGGCGACGACGGCGGGGACGAGTTCGGCCACCACCACCCGCGCCTCGGGGCCGAGGGCCGCCAGCGCCGCCCGAAGAGTGAAGCCCATCCCGAGGCCGCCGATGAGGATGCGCGCCCGAGGGCGGTCCCGCAGCCGGGCGCAGGCGATGGAGGCGAGCGCCTGCTCGGAGCGGCGGTCGAGGTTGGTCATGAGCTCGTTGCTCCCGACCTGGATCGAGTAGGCGTCCCCCTGGCGCAGGAGATGGAGCGTCGCGCCGGTCTCCGGAATCGGGCTGCTGTCGAGATGGACCCAGGGGCCGGGTGGGGTCGGGGGAATCAACGGGAGGCTCCGCGCGGCGATCGGATGGAGAGGGGGGCGGCGCTCAGACCAGGGCGCCGGATTGCGCGGGCGCGGCCGCCCGGGCGGCGTCGGGGCCGGCATTCGGGGCCTCGGCATCCGCGACCGCGGCGGCCGAGGGTGCGGCCCGCCGCTCCAGGGTGGCGACGGTGCGGAAGGCCAGCACGATGCCCGCGAGCCCGAACAGCACGGCGCCGATGCCCACCCCCACGATGACGCCCTTCGGGCCGTAGTAATGCGCGCCGATGAGGACGGGCGGCACCGTCCCCACGGTGGCACGGCCCCAGTTCAGGACGGTGGAGTAGAACGGGAAGCCGAGGTTGTTGAACGACGCGTTGGCCAGGAACAGCAACCCGGTGAAGAACCAGACCGCGCCGCTGACGCGGCAGAAGAACCCGAACAGCTCGGCCGCGACCCCCTCCAGGGCGAAGAGCCGGGTCAGGGGCTCGGCGCCGAACACGAGCGCGAGCCAGACCACGACGACGTAGGCGGCGGTGACGAGGGTGCCGTCGCGCAGGACGCCGCGCATCCGGTCGAAGCGCCCCGCGCCCCAGTTCTGACCCAGGATCGGACCGATCGAGCCCGACATCGCGAAGAGGCCGCCGAAGGCCACGGGGGTGAGCCGGTCGATCACCACGTTGCCGGCCACCGCCACGGCGCCGAACTTCGCCAGCGCATGGGCGATGAAGGCGCTGGCCACGGAGGGCGCGAGGTTGGTGAGCACGGCCGGCAGGGCGATGCGCATCATCACCGGCGCGTCGGCGACCACGTCGGCGAGGCTCGGCCGCGCCAGCATCCGGTGCTGGCGCACGCCCCAGAGGCCGACGAGGGCGAAGGTGGCCCGCGCCACGCAGGTGGTGATCGCGGCCCCGTCCACCCCGAGGCCGGCGCCGAAGATCAGCAGGGGGTCGAGGCCGGCGGTGACGATGGCGCCGCCGAGGGTGACGTACATGGCCTGTCGGGCGGCCCCGACCGCGCGCAGCAGTCCGGAGAACATCATCCCCGGCCCCATCAGCAGGTTCGACGGCAGGGTGATCCAGAGGAAGCGGAGCGCCACCGGCAGGGTCTCGGCATCGGCCCCGATCCAGCCGAGGAAGGCCGGCAGGAAGGGCAGCATCGCCAGCACCAGGGCCGCCGAGACGACGAGGCCGTGGATGGTGCCGGAGGTGGCGAGCCGGCGCGCGCCCGCAGGGTCGCCGGCGCCGATCGCCCGCGAGACCAGGGCGCCGGCCGCGATCATGAGGCCGATATTGATGGCGATGGCGAAGAACTGGACGATGGTGGCGAACCCCACCGCCGCCGTCAGCATGGGATCGCCGAGCTTCGAGACGTAGAGCAGCGACAGGAAGTCGACGACGAAGATCGCCATCAGCCCCACCGAGCCGGTGGCGCTCATCGCCACCACGTGGCGCAGGATCGAGCCCTCGACGAAGCGGGCGCCGCCGGTGTCCTCAGGCATCGGAACGCGCGTCCTGGTGCGGGGCGGCTTGGGGGGCGGCTTGCGGGGCGGGCTGCGGCGCCTGGGCCTCCAGGGTGCGGGCGGCGGCCTCCCGCGTCTTTGAACCGATGATGCCGCGGGTCTCGGCGTTCAGGGCGCGCGAGGGGCGCTGCGGCTCGGTGAGCGGCTCCGGCTTGATCTCGGAGACGCCGCGCGCCCAGAAGGTGGCGTCCGGCAGGGCGCCGGCCTGCTGGAGCACGAGGCGCGCCACGTCGCGCTTGCGCACGTCCTCGGCGATGGCGGCGGCGGCCTCGGCATCGAGGCCGAGGCCCTCCAGGGTGGCGCGCCCGAAGGCGAGGGCGGATTCGACGGTCTCGCGCAGCTGGAAATCCACGTCCCGGTTCATGAGTTCGACGGCGTGCATGCGGTCATAGGCCCGGACATAGGTGTGCACGCTCGCGAATTCCTCGTGCACGATGTCGACGATCTTCAGGGCCGCCTCGCCGTCGTCGACGCAGATGCAGAGCAGCTCGACCCGGCCGATGCCGGCGGCGCGCAGGACGTCGAGGCGGGTGCCGTCGCCGTAATAGACGCGGAAGCCGAAGCGGGAGGCGCTGCGGATCTGCTCGACATCCTTGTCGATCACCGTGACGCTGATCCCCTCGGCGAGCAGCACCTGGGTCAGGATCTGTCCGAAGCGGCCGAACCCCACCACCAGGACGCGGGCCTCCGTGCTCTCGATGGCGTCCGCCACGGGCTCGGGCGCCGCCGAACGGCGGGCGAGCAGGCTGTCGAGGGCCTTGGCCGCCACGGGTCCGACCAGCATGGTCAGGGCGGCCAGCGCCACGGCAAAGCGCGTGCTCGCGGAATCCACCAGCCCGAGTTCGCTGCCCGCCGGGAGCAGCACGAAGGCGAACTCGCCGGCCGGGGCCAGGATCGCGCCGCCCCGGACCGCGTCGAGCCAGGGCGAGCCGAACAGGCGGAACAGGCCGGCGACCAGCGCGACCTTGAGCAGGATCGCCCCCGCCGTGGCCCCGAGCAGGGTCGGCCACTCGGCCTTGAGCAGGCCGCCGTCGATGGACATGCCGACGCTCATGAAGAAAAGGCCGAGCAGCATGCCGCGGAACGGCTCGATGTCGGCCTCGAGCTGGTGGCGGAAGTTCGATTCGGCGAGCAGGACGCCGGCCAGGAACGCGCCCATGGCCATGGACAGGCCGACATGCTCCATCAGCATGGCGGTGCCGAGCACCACCAGGAGGGCGGCGGCGGTCATCACCTCGCGGGCGCCGCTCGCCGCCAGCAGGCCGAAGAACGGGTTGAGGCCGTAGCGGCCCACCAGCACCACGGCGAGGATCGCGGCGCCCACCGTACCGGTGGAGACCAGGGCCGAGACGAGCCAGCCGTCGCCCCCGGCCCCGCCCGAGGAGGCGAAGAGCGGCATCAGGGCCAGGATGGCCACCACCGAGATGTCTTGGAACAGCAGGACCGCGAAGCTCCGCCCGCCATAGGGCGTGCCCATGTCGCCCCGCTCCTCCAGCAACTGCAGGGCGACGGCGGTGGCCGACAGCGCCAGGGCGATGCCGATGACGAGGCTGGCCGAGGGGCTGGCGCCCATGAGGATGCCGAGTCCCGCCAGCGCCGCCGAGCAGGTCAGAAGCTGCAGGGTGCCGAGGCCGAAGATGTCGCGCCGCATCGAGACCAGGCGGGAGATCTGGAGTTCGAGTCCGACGATGAAGAGCAGCAGCACGACGCCGATCTCGGCGACGCTCGCCGCCGTCTCGGGCTCCGCGATCAGCGAGAAGCCGAACGGACCGATCACCACGCCCGCCACGAGGTAGCCGAGCACGGCGCTCTGGCCGATGAGCCGGAAGATCGGCACGCCGATCACCGCCGCCGACAGGAAGGTCAGCACCGGCGGCAGGAAGCTGACGTGGGTCGCGGCGCTCGCCATGACACTCCGAGGTTGGACGACGATCCGGGGCCGATCGGTTCTCAGGCGGATGGGCCTGCCGATGCCGATCGAACGCGATCCAGGCGTGCCGGACGCGCCGTCTTAGCGGGTGGGCGGCCGCCCGTCACGCCCGCGCGACGCCGACGACGCCGCGCGGGCGGCCGCCGGTGCGAATCAGCACCTCGCGCCGAACGACGCGGGCCGCCGACCGGCCGGGACCGGATGCCGGGCCCGGCGCCGCTCCTCGCGGCGGCCGACCAGGAAGTTCGCGGCGTCGCCCTCCAGAAGCAGGGTCTGCGAATCGAGCACGTCCTGGCGCACGAGGCCGATATCCTTGAGGTCGCGGTCGGACATCCGGGACAGCTGCCCCACGACACGGCGGTTGATCGCGGCCCGCGAGACGCCCGCGACGGCGGCGGCCATCCAACGGGTCAGGCGGGCCCGGGCGCGGTCGAGCCGGGTCGTGGGTCGGGTATGCGTGTGCGCGGTGATGCCGTCCATGGTCGTCGTCCTCTGCCGACGCGCCGTTCGTCCCGGGCGCCGAGGGAACGGGGATGCCCGGCGGCGACTGGCGGGGACAGGGACAGTGCAGTACGGTTCGACCAAATTGTCCGGGACGAGGAGCAGGACAGATGAAGGCCGCACCCGCATCCGCCCCGACCCTGGTCACGACCGTGGCGGCCTCGATCGCCGAGCGGATCGCGGCGCGCCAGCTCCTGCCCGGCGCGCGGCTGCCCTCGGTGCGCGCGCTCGCCGAGAGCATGGGGGTGTCGAAATCCACCGTGGTCGAGGCTTATGACCGCCTCGGCGCGGAGGGCGCCATCGTGGCGCGCCGGGGCTCCGGCTTCTACGTGGCCGGCAAGACGCGCCCGCTCTGCCTGAAGACGGTGGGGCCGCAGCTCGACCGGGCGGTGGACCCGCTCTGGATCACCCGGCAGTCGATGCAGGCGGGCCCGGACCTCGTGATGCCGGGCTCGGGCTGGCTGCCGGCCGCCTGGATGCCCGAGGACGCGATCCGGCGCGGCCTGCGGCAGCTGGCGCGGGGCGGGGAGGCGAACCTCGTCGCGCACGACCAGCCCCTCGGCTTTCCCCCGCTGCGCGCGCAGATCGCCCGGCGCCTGTCCGAGAAGGGCGTGGAGGCGGAGGCCGACGCGGTGGTGCTGGTGGATTCCGCGACCCAGGCCGTGGACCTGCTCTGCCGCTTCCTGCTCGAACCCGGCGACACCGTGCTGGTGGATGACCCCTGCTACTTCAACTACCACGCCCTGCTGCGGGCGCACCGGGCCCGGATCGTCGGCGTGCCGCTCACCCCCTGCGGGCCGGATCTCGCCATCCTCGCCGCGCAGCTCGCCGAGCACCGTCCGCGCTTCTACCTCACCAACTCGGCACTGCAGAACCCCACCGGCTCGACCCTGGCGGCGACGACCGCGCACCGCATCCTCCGCCTCGCCGAGGCGCACGACACCCTGATCGTCGAGGACGACATCTTCGGGGATTTCGAGGTCGCGCCCTCGCCGCGCCTGGCCGGCTTCGACGGGTTGGAGCGGGTGATCCAGGTCGGCAGCTTCTCCAAGACCCTCTCGGCGGCCCTGCGCTGCGGGTTCATCGCCCTGCGCGCCGATTGGGTCGAGTCGCTGGTGGACCTGAAGCTCGCCACGAGCCTCGGCAACAGCCACCTGTCGGCGAGCCTGATGCACGGCCTCCTGACGGACGGGACCTATCGCCGCCACCTCGGCGAGGTCCGCGACAAGCTCGCCCGCGCCATGGCCCCGGCCCTGCGCCGGCTGGAGGCTTGCGGGCTGACGGCTTGGCTCGAACCGGCGGGCGGGTTCTTCCTGTGGATGCGCCTGCCCGACGGAATCGATTCGGCCGAGGTGGCGCGGCACGCCCTGGCGCGGGGACTGGTCCTCGCCCCCGGAGGCGCCTTCAGCCCGTCCTCCCTCGGCAACGCCTTCCTGCGCTTCAACGTGGCCCAGTGCACCGACCCGCGCATGATCCCGCTCCTGGAGGCGGCCCTGGCAGAATGCGCGGCCGGGGCCAGGATGCGGGCCTGACGCACGCCGAAATCGGCGGATGACCGGGTCCCACACGCCACGCGGGTCCGGTTTCACACGGGGCCGGGTGCCAGGGCGGTGGTTTTGCGGTATGGATGGTTGACAGGGGCGGCCTTGCCTCGCCACATCCCGGCTATCATGAGCGACGCGAATCCGACGACCTCCCCCGTCTCCGCCGATGCGGCCACGCCGCAGCTGGAGAAGCCGCCCCTGGAGATCCTGCTCTGTGCGCCGCGCGGCTTCTGCGCCGGCGTCGTGCGGGCCATCGACGTGGTGGAGCGGGCGCTCGCCATCTACGGACCCCCGGTCTACGTCCGCCACGAGATCGTCCACAACAAGTACGTGGTCGAGAGCCTGAAGCGGAAGGGCGCCGTCTTCGTGCGCGAGCTCGACGAGGTGCCGGACGGCTCCGCCCCGGTGATCTTCTCCGCGCACGGCGTCGCCAAGACGGTGCCGGCCAACGCCGACAGCCGCGGCCTCGTCACCATCGATGCCACCTGCCCGCTGGTGACCAAGGTTCACCGCGAGGCGGAGATCCACCACAAGCGCGGCCGCCACGTGCTGCTCGTGGGCCATTCCGGCCACCCCGAGGTCGTCGGCACCATGGGCCAGTTGCCCAAGGGCTCGATCACCCTGGTGGAGGACCTGGAGCAGATCGCCGCCCTGGAGCCCGAGAGCCGCGACAACCTCGCCTGGGTGACGCAGACGACGCTGTCCGTGGACGACACCCGCCACATCGTGGCGGCGCTCAAGGAGAAGTTCCCGACCATCACCGGTCCCCACAAGGACGACATCTGCTACGCCACGACCAACCGCCAGGAAGCGGTGAAGCAGGTCGCGCCGCTGGTGGACGCCGTCATCGTGGTCGGATCCTCGAACTCCTCGAACTCGCAGCGCCTGCGCGAGGTCGCCGAGCGCGTCGGCTGCCCGATCACCCGCCTCGTGCTGCGCGCCGAGGAGATCGACTGGCCGGCCTTCGAGGGCATCCGCAAGCTCGGCCTCACCGCCGGCGCTTCCGCACCCGAGGTCCTGGTGGAGGAGATCATCGACGCCTTCGCCACGCGCTACACCGTGACCGTGGACACGGTCTCCACGGTGGTCGAGGACATGTCCTTCCCGCTGCCGCGCGAATTGCGCAGCGAAGCCGCCGAGTAGACCTGAAGTCAGGCTCGGGTTTCTCGCCCGCCGGCCCCGTTCGACCGCAAGGGCGCCGTTCCGGCGCCCTTGTGCTGTTCGCCCTCGAAACGATCAAGTGAAGCGCCGTGGCCGTCTATACCGAGGTCTCCGACGAGGCGCTGACCGCCTTCCTCTCCGCCTACGGGATCGGCACGCTGCTCTCCTGCAAGGGCATTGCCGAGGGGGTCGAGAACACCAACTACTTCCTGCACACCACCGGCGGGTCGTACATCCTCACCCTCTACGAGAAGCGGGTGCGCCTCGGTGACCTGCCGTTCTTCCTCAACCTGATGGAGCACCTGGCCGCGCGCGGGCTCGCCTGCCCGCAGCCGATCCGCAACCGCGACGGCGTGGCGCTCGGCGAACTCTGCGGGCGCCCGGCGGTCATCGTCAGCTTCCTCGAGGGCGTCTCGGTCAAGCGGCCGGGGGTCGACCATTGCCGGGCCCTGGGCCGCGCGCTGGCCGGACTGCACGCGGCGGGTACCGATTTCGGCATGCGCCGGGACAACAACCTCTCGGTGGCATCCTGGGCGCCGCTCTTCGCCGGCGCCGAGGCGCAGGCCGACACGGTCTCGCCCGGCCTCGCCGCGCGGGTGCGGGCGGATCTCGCCGTGCTCGAAGCCGGCTGGCCCGGCGGCCTGCCCTCCGGCGTCATCCACGCCGACCTCTTCACCGACAACGTGTTCTTCATCGGCGACGACCTGTCGGGGCTGATCGACTTCTACTTCGCCTGCACGGACGCCTTCGCGTACGACCTCGCGATCTGCCTCAACGCCTGGTGCTTCGACGCGGACAGCCGCTTCCACCGCGACATGGGCGCGGCCCTCATCGCCGGCTACGAGGCGGTGCGCCCCCTGACGCAGGCCGAGGTCGCCGCGCTCCCCATCCTGTGCCGGGGCGCGGCCCTGCGCTTCCTGCTCACGCGCCTCGTGGACTGGCTCAACGTGCCGAAGGGCGCGCTGGTGCAGCCGAAGGACCCGCTGGAATACGATCGCCGGCTGGTGTTCCACCGCCAGGCCGGGCACGCGCGGGATTACGGCTGGGGCGGTTAGGGGACGGACCTCCGGGATCCCTCCAGTCGCGGCGCGGCGCGGGGAGGGTGTCGACGGAGCGGACACCGGGGATCGGCCGTGATGCGAGCCGCCTGGCAGTCGCACCTGTCGATTGTTCGGGCGGACGGAGAGATCACCCGAGCGGTCGCGAGAGCCGCCGGTGACAACCGGCCCGGCATCGGCAATGCGGCTTTCGGCTTTCGGCTTTCGGCTTGGATGTGCCGCCTCGGGCTTCAGAAGCGCCACCGGATCCCTGAAGCGTCCGCGATCATCCGAAGGCCGTGTGGCGCGCATCCCAGCGCGCGATACCGGCGCGGGTTCCCTCTCCTTCGGGAGAGGGCGAGGTGCGTGGATTCTCCGGAGATGGACCACACCTCACCCCAACCCTCTCCTTCCAGGAGAGGGAGCGTGGCAGGGCCGAAACAGCGGACCCGATCAACCCGCACGCATCTCGAGCACCGGACAGGAAACGCCATCGACACCGAAGCAGCCCGGGTCACCGCCCGGGCTTCTCCAGGATGTCGGCTCCGTCGAAAGCCGCTCAGATGACCTTCAGCAGGGCGTCCACGCCCGAGATTTCCGTCTTGGCCGGGGAATCCTCCACGTTCAGCACCTGCACCACGCCGTCTTCCACCAGCATGGCGTAGCGCTTGGAGCGCGGACCGAGGCCGAAGCCGGCGCCGTCCATGTCGAGGCCGATGGCCTTGGCGAACTCGGCGTTGCCGTCGGCGAGGAATTCCAGGCCCTCGGCGCCGCTGGCCTTCTGCCAGGCCTCGAGCACGAACACGTCGTTGACCGAGGTGATCGCGACGGCGTCGACGCCACGCGCCTTGATCTCGGCCAGCTTCTCCACGAAGCCGGGCAGGTGGTTGCGGTGGCAGCTCGGGGTGAAGGCGCCGGGCACGCCGACGAGGACGACGCGGCGCCCCTTGAAGAGGTCGTCCGTGGTCTTGGCCTCGGGCCCGTCCGCGCCGCTCACGCGGAAGGTCACCTGGGGAAGGTGATCGCCAACCTGGATGGTCATCCGTGTCTCCTGAAGTCGCGAGGGTGCCCGCACCGCCGGGAGCCTGGAGCGGTCCCGGCCGGCGCGGCACCGATCCCGGAAACGTCGTCTAGACCGCAGGGGGAGGCCTGTCGAGCAGGGGGAGGCCTGTCGAGTTGTGACGCCGGGTGCGGGATGTTCCGCGCGGGAGTACCGCCGGCCCTCAGCGACACCGCCGAACCCTGGACATCGCCGCAGGCGGGCGTAGCATGTGGGCATGCAGACCTCCCGGCCCAGCGCGGGCGACCCCACCTATCTCGACGGACAGTTCCTGGTGGCGATGCCGGGGCTCACGGATTCCCGCTTCGCCCGCTCGGTGATCTACCTCTGCGCCCATTCGGCGGACGGGGCGATGGGGATCATCCTGAACAAGCCCGTCTCCGACCTCAACATGCCCGACCTGCTGATCCAGCTCGACATCGCCAGCGAGACGGACGCGATCCGCCTGCGCGAGCGCGTCGGGCACATGCCGGTGCTGATGGGCGGCCCCGTGGATGCCAAGCGCGGCTTCGTGCTCCACACCGACGATTTCCACATCGACCAGTCCACGCTGATCATCGACGACGGCATCTGCCTCACCGCCACGGTGGACATCCTGCGCGCCATCGCGGCCGGGGACGGCCCGGCCAGCGCGGTCCTGGCCCTGGGCTATGCCGGCTGGCAGGCGGGCCAGCTCGAGAACGAGATCCTGGCCAACGGCTGGCTGGTCTGCCCGGCGGACCCGGACCTCATCTTCCACACCGCCCTCGACGCCAAGTACGAGCGCACGCTGCGCAACAACGGCATCGATCTCGCGATGCTGTCGGTCAGCGCAGGGCATAGCTGAGGGCGGGCGCTACGGCTCGACGAAGGGCGACCCGCCGGCATCCGGATTCATGCCCTCCACCGGGGGCTTGCGGCGGGGACGGGGCGGAGCCGCCGCCGCACTCGGGGTCGCCGCGGTGACGCTGACGCCGAGACGGGTGGCGAGGGCCAGGGCGCGCGCCTCGGTGAAGCGCAGGTTGCAGAAGCCGTGCGCGCCCTCGCGGGCATAGGTCCGGCAGAGCTGCTCGCGGTCGGAGGAGAACGCCGCCTGCTCGGTGACCACGGGGCGCAGCTCCGGCCCGCGCAGGCGCTGGCTCATCAGCTTGTAGTTCTCGCGCACCGCCCGGTCGGCGCCCCCGCGCGCGCCCTCGAACTCGCCCGCGCGCGGGATCAGGGCGGCGGCGGCCGGCCCCCAGAGGCCGGTCGGCGTGGTGGCGCAATCGGCCGCCGCGAAGCTGCAGACCGAGGCCCCGAGGGGCCGGACCAGCACGGCCCCATCGACGACGTCGAAGCGCAGGGGGCACTCGCCGCCGGCGAGTTCGAAGCGGCCCACGCCCTCGGGCCGGCCCTCGGCGGAGAGGGCCACCGGCGCGCCGCCGTTGAGGGGCACCTTGCAGGCCTCCACGGGCTGCGAGATCTTGTTCCCGGGTAGGGTGATCCGGGCGGTGGTGCCGGCCCCGGACTTCTCCAGCTTCAGGCTGCCGGTCAGGCCGTTGAGCAGCAGCTCCTGGCCCATCACGTTGTCCTCGGACGGGGCCTTGAGCACCACGGGCTGGCGCGGCACCGGCGGCGCCTTCGGAACCTCGGCCGCCGGGGGCGGGGCCTCGCCCGGCGGCGGAGCGGTGGGCGCCGTGGGCACGCCGCGCGGCGGCACCGGAGGTTTCGCCGCCCGCCCGATCCCGAACAGTTCCTCGAAGAACGACTGCGCGCAGGCCGCCTGGGGGACCGGGACCAGCAGCGGCAGGAGAAGGAGTACGCGGGTCGGACGCATCGAGACTTTCGGGTTTCGGGCAGGGGCGGCGGACGGATGCGCAGCCAAGCACGTTCACCGCACACTTACCATGCGGGGCGTCGCGCGCCACGGCGGGAAAGGCGTGGACGGAACGGGAGCCACTCCGCTCTCCCCCGGGCGGATCTTTCCGGGGAGAGATCCTGGAGGGGACGAACGGGATAACGCGGCCGGGTCCGATCGGATGCGCCGCGTGGCGGCGCTTCGCCTTGCGGCCCCGCGACACCCTTCTTATATCGGCCAAGACGCGGGATTAAGACCCGGCTCCGCACCGATCCGGGGTGCGAACCGGTGCCTGAACCCGTTCTCACACATCTCATTTTGCACAGCCATGGGCCGAGCTGCTTCGGGGCTCGGCGGTCTGCTTGACCAAACGACAACAGAGGGATCCCACCATGGGTAAGGTTATCGGTATCGATCTGGGCACCACCAATTCCTGCGTGGCCGTCATGGAAGGCACGCAGCCCAAGGTCGTCGAGAATTCGGAAGGTGCCCGCACCACCCCGTCCATCGTCGCCTTCACCGACGAGGGCGAGCGGCTGGTCGGCCAGCCGGCCAAGCGCCAGGGCGTCACCAACCCCGAGCGCACCTTCTTCGCCATCAAGCGTCTCGTGGGTCGCACCTACGACGATCCGATGACGCAGAAGGACAAGGGCCTCGTGCCCTACAAGATCGTCCGCGGCGACAACGGCGATGCCTGGGTCGAGGCGGACGGCAAGAAGTATTCCCCCTCGCAGATCTCCGCCTTCACCCTGCAGAAGATGAAGGAGACCGCGGAGGCGCATCTCGGCCAGCCCGTGACGCAGGCCGTCATCACGGTGCCCGCCTACTTCAACGACGCCCAGCGTCAGGCCACCAAGGACGCGGGCAAGATCGCCGGCCTCGAGGTGCTGCGCATCATCAACGAGCCGACGGCGGCGGCCCTCGCCTACGGCCTCGACAAGCGCAAATCCGGCACGATCGCGGTCTACGATCTCGGCGGCGGCACCTTCGACGTCTCGATCCTCGAGATCGGTGACGGCGTGTTCGAGGTGAAGTCCACGAACGGCGACACCTTCCTCGGCGGCGAGGACTTCGACAACCGCGTGGTCGAGTACCTTGCGGCGGAGTTCAAGCGCGAGCAGGGTATCGACCTGACCAAGGACAAGCTCGCCCTCCAGCGCCTCAAGGAGGCGGCCGAGAAGGCCAAGATCGAGCTGTCCTCGGCGACCCAGACCGAGATCAACCTGCCCTACATCACGGCGGATGCCTCGGGCCCGAAGCACCTCGCGCTGAAGCTCAGCCGCGCCAAGTTCGAGTCGCTCGTGGACGACCTCGTCCAGCGCACCATCGAGCCCTGCCGCAAGGCCCTGAAGGATGCCGGCGTCTCGGCCTCCGAGATCGACGAGGTCGTGCTCGTCGGCGGCATGATCCGCATGCCGAAGATCCAGGAAGTCGTGAAGTCCTTCTTCGGCAAGGAGCCCCACAAGGGCGTCAACCCGGATGAGGTCGTGGCCATCGGCGCGGCGGTCCAGGCCGGCGTGCTCCAGGGCGACGTCAAGGACGTGCTGCTCCTCGACGTGACCCCGCTCTCGCTCGGCATCGAGACCCTGGGCGGCGTGTTCACGCGGCTCATCGACCGCAACACCACGATCCCGACGAAGAAGTCCCAGACCTTCTCGACGGCCGAGGACAACCAGAACGCGGTCACCATCCGGGTCTTCCAGGGTGAGCGCGAGATGGCGGCCGACAACAAGCTGCTCGGCCAGTTCGACCTGATGGGCATCCCGCCGGCCCCGCGCGGCATGCCGCAGATCGAAGTGACCTTCGACATCGACGCCAACGGCATCGTCAACGTGACGGCCAAGGACAAGGCGACGAACAAGGAGCACCAGATCCGCATCCAGGCCTCCGGCGGCCTCTCGGACGCGGACATCGACCGGATGGTCAAGGACGCCGAGGCCAATGCCGAAGCGGACAAGAAGCGTCGCGAGCTCGTCGAGGTGAAGAACCAGGGCGAGAGCCTCGTCCACGCCACCGAGAAGTCGGTGAAGGAGTACGGCGACAAGGTCTCGGCCGACGACAAGGCGGCCATCGAGACCGCGATCACCGCGCTTCGCACGGCGCTGGACGGCGAGGATGTCGAGACCATCAAGGCCCGCACCACCGACGTGATGCAGGCTTCGATGAAGCTGGGTGAGGCCATGTACGCCGCCAACCAGGCCGGCGAGGCAGGGGCCGAGGCCGGCACGGCCGAGGCGAAGAAGGACGACGTCATCGACGCCGACTTCCAGGAAGTCGATGACAAGGACCAGAAGAAGCGGGCATAACGCCCCTTCGCGGTAAACGAAGGGGGGCCGGAGCGATCCGGCCCCTCGCCATGTCTGGTGAGATGACGGCGCGGTCCGGCGCGCCGGGGGACGTTAGGGGCTGGAATGTCGAAGCGGGACTATTACGAGATCCTAGGTGTCTCCAAGACCGCGACCGACGGCGAGATGAAGGTCGCCTTCCGCAAGCTCGCCATGAGCTACCATCCCGACCGCAATCCCGGGAATGCCGAGGCCGAGCTCAAGTTCAAGGAAATCAACGAGGCCTACCAGTGCCTCTCCGACGGCCAGAAGCGCGCCGCCTACGACCGCTTCGGTCACGCCGCCTTCCAGCAGGGCGGGGGCGGGGGTCCCGGATTCGGCAACGAGTTCGGCGACTTCATGTCGGACATCTTCGACAATTTCTTCGGCGACGGCCGAGCCGCCCCCGGGGGCGGACGCGGGGCCGGGCGCGCCGGCCCGGGCCGCGAGCGCGGCGCGGACCTGCGCTACAACCTCGAGATCTCCCTGGAGGAGGCCTTCGCCGGCAAGGCCGAGACCATCCGGATGACGACCTCCGTCACCTGCGAGGTCTGCGCGGGCTCGGGCGCCAAGGCCGGCTCGAAGCCGCGCCCGTGCCAGACCTGCGGCGGCTACGGCCGCGTGCGCGCCGCGCAAGGGTTCTTCGCCATCGAGCGGACCTGCCCGAACTGCCACGGGCGCGGCGAGGTCATCGACGATCCCTGCGGCGCCTGCAGCGGTGCGGGCCGCGTCGACCGCGAGCGCACCCTCTCGATCAACGTGCCGGCGGGCGTCGATGACGGCCTGCGCATCCGGCTCGCCGGCGAGGGCGAGACGGGCCTGCGCGGCGGACCGGCGGGCGACCTCTACGTCTTCCTCTCCATCAAGCCGCACGAGTTCTTCCAGCGCGACGGCGCCGACCTGTTCTGCCGGGTGCCGATCTCGATGGTGACGGCGGCGCTCGCCGGCGAGATCACCGTGCCGGTCATCGACGGGTCGCAGACCCAGGTGCGGATCCCGGCCGGAACCCAGACCGCCAAGCAGTTCCGCATCAAGGGCAAGGGCATGCCGGTGCTGCGCTCGCGCGACGTCGGCGACCTGTACATCCAGGTCTTCGTCGAGACCCCGCAGAACCTCTCGAAGCGCCAGCGCGAACTGCTGCAGGAATTCGACCAGTCGGCCTCGGACGAGAACCACCCGGAGAGCGCCGGCTTCTTTTCCAAGGTGAAGGACTTCTTCGACGGGCTCGGCGGCGCCGCCCGGACGTGAGGTGATCATTCCGTGCGGATCAAATCCGTGCGGGCTCAGTTATGGATTGTGGCGGTCCGGCACCGCTCGCGCCGTCTCGGCCGGCGCGCAGGCCCGTTCTGTGGATGGAAGCTTGACTGCCGGAGAGCTTCGTCGTCTAGCCTTTCCTTCCCAACCCGTGATCTGAGGACATAGGGTCTTGCCGCCGCTACGCCACTCCAGCGCCAAAGCCGACCTCGCCTCCGGAACGAACCTCAAGCGACGGGACCCATTGGAGGACGAGGCGCGCTTCCTGCGCTCCTGGTTCGAGCGGCCCCTGGTCACCGGCGCGGTGACGCCCTCGGGCAAGATGCTCGCCCGCACCATGGCCTCCTACGTCGATCCCCGCGTGAGCGGTCCGGTGATCGAACTCGGCCCCGGCACGGGCCCGGTCACCGAGGCCCTGATCCGGCGCGGCGTCGAGCAGGAGCGCCTGATCCTGGTCGAGTACAACCCGGATTTCTGCAAGCTCCTCCAGAAGCGCTTCCCCCGCGCCACCATCGTGCAGGGCGACGCCTACAACATCCGCGAGACCCTCGGGGCGATGCTGTCCGAGAAGGCCGCCGCGATGGTCTCCAGCCTGCCGCTCTTCACCAAGCCCCTGGAGCAGCGCCTCGACCTCCTGAACGCCGCCCATGCGATGATGCATCCGAGCGCGCCCTTCGTGCAGTTCACCTACGCGGTGGTGCCGCCGATCCCCGCCCGCTGCGATGCCGGCACCTACACGGCGAGCCGCTCGAACCGGGTCTGGCTCAACCTGCCCCCCGCCCGCGTCTGGGTCTATCGCCGCCCCTGAGGCGGGCTGAATCCGAACGTAGCCTGAAGGGCGATCTCAGACCGCGTTCAGTGCTCCGGCCTTATCCCTGTCCGTCATGGGCGCCTCGGCGCCGGCACGAACGAGACAGGGCAGATCATGACCACCTCACGCATCGGTTCGACGCGCGGCCCCCGAGCCCTCCTGATCGCCCTCGCGCTCGCCGGCGGCCTCGTCGGCGCGACGGCCGCCGAGGCCGCCCCGGCGCTCGGCCCGTCCCCCGCCGCGGAACTCGCGACCCCCGTGCAGTACTGGGGCGGCCATGGTGACTGGGGCCATCGTCGCCACCACCATCGCCACGACGACGGCTACGGTCCTGGGCGCGGCCACGGCTGGGGTCACCGCCAGCGGGGCGAACACCGGGGCTACGGCTGGGGCCACCACCACGGCCATCACCACCACCGTGGCCATCGCCGCTACGAGTACTGAATTCACGCGGATGCGCGGGACGGATTCGGCCCGCGCATCCGAACGGCTGGGATGGCCGCTCGCAGGGAAACGCGGTCGCGTGGATCATCCCGGTTCGGGCCTGAACAGCCACCGCGCTCCCTCTCCTTCCTAGAGGAGGAGCGCGTAGAGGGGCGCGGCCCCGAAGCGATCAAGCGAGTCCGGTATCAGACTTCGCTTCTAGTCGAGCCCCCGCCGGATCGCCCGATCCGCCCGCGATCCGCTCCAGGATCGCGGGCGTTTCCGCCGGAGCCGCGTCGCCGATCCGGTAGGCGGCGCGCAGGGCCGCCTCGGCCCGGTCCGCGCTCCCGGCGTCGCGGGCATGGATCGTGGCGAGGGGCTCGCCGCATTCGATCCGGGCTCCCGCGCGCCGCAGCCCGGTCAGGCCGACGCTCGGGTCGATGGCATCCTGCGGCCGGGTGCGGCCGCCGCCGAGGCCGATCACCGCCAGCCCGAGGTCGCGGGTCGCCACGCCCGTGACGAACCCGGCCGCCTCCGCCGTCACCACGCGGACATGCGGGGCCGCCGGCAGGTGATGCGCGGACCGCTCCACGAGATCGTGCGGACCACCCAAAGCCGCGACCATCCGGGCGAAGATCTCCGTGGCGCGGCCCGAATCCAGCGCCGCCTCCAGGCGCGCGGAGGCCTCGCCCCGGTCGGGAGACAGGCCCCCCACCACCAGCATCTCGGCGGCGAGCGCCAGGGTCACGGCGTGGAAGGCCGGCTCGCGGCCGCGACCGGTGAGGTAGTCCAGGGTGTAGGCCACCTCCAGGGCGTTGCCGGCGGCCGAGGCCAGGGGCGAATCCATGTCGGTGACGAGCGCCACGGTGCGCAGGCCCGCGCCCTCGGCGACGCCGACGATGCTGGTGGCGAGCGCCTGCGCCTCCGGGCGTCGCGCCATGAAGGCGCCCGAGCCCGTCTTCACGTCCATCACGAGGCCGTCGAGGCCGGCGGCGAGCTTCTTCGAGAGGATGGAGGCCGTGATGAGGTCGAGGGATTCCACCGTGCCGGTGACGTCGCGGATGGCATAGAGGCGCCGGTCGGCGGGGGCGAGCTCCGCCGTCTGGCCGATGATGGCGCAGCCGATCTGACCCGTGACGCGGCGGAAGCGGTCGAGGTCGGGGGTCGCGTCGTAGCCCGGGATGCTGGCGAGCTTGTCGAGGGTGCCGCCGGTATGGCCGAGGCCACGCCCCGAGATCATCGGCACGTAGCCGCCGCAGGCCGCCACCATCGGGGCGAGGGCGAGGCTGACCGCGTCCCCGACCCCGCCGGAGGAGTGCTTGTCGAGGACGGGACCGGGCAGGTCCCAGGCGAGCACGGTGCCGGATCGGGTCATGGCCCGGGTCAGCGCCACGCGTTCGGTCAGGGACAGGCCCCGGAAGAACACCGCCATGGCGAAGGCCGCCGCCTGCCCCTCGGTGACGCGGCCCTCGGTGAGGCCGGCGATGAAGTCGACGATGTCCTCCGGGCTCAGTGCGCCGCCGTCGCGCTTGGTCCGGATCAGCTCCTGCGGCAGCATCATCGCGCGGCCTCGGCGCCGGGGAGCACGGCCACCAGGGCGTCGCGCAGGCTGCTCGCCCCGAGGCGGAAGGTCTGCGGCGAGGCCCAGGCGGGCCCCATGATCCGGTCGGCGAGGGCGAGGTAGCCCGCGGCGTCCGCCACGCTGCGCAGCCCCCCCGAGACCTTGAGGCCCAGGGGGCGCTCGCCCGCTCCCGGCCGGTCGCCCGCATGGTCGCGGATCGCGATCAGCATCGCCTCGGCGGCCTCCGGCGTGGCGGAGACCGGGCTCTTGCCGGTGGAGGTCTTGATGAAATCGGCGCCCGCCCGGATCGCGAGGCGGCTCGCCCCGGCAATTGTCTCCGGGCTCGCCAGGGTGCCGGTCTCCAGGATGACCTTGAGGAGGCGGTCGCCGCAGGCCGCGCGGACGGCCGCCACCATCGCGCGCGCCGTCTCGGTCTCGCCGTCAAGGTAGGCGCGGTAGGGCAGCACGAGGTCGATCTCGTGCGCGCCGTCCCGCAGGGCCTCGGCGGTGTCCGCCACCGCCCGCGCGATCCCGGTGCCGCCTTCGGGGAAGTTGATCACCGTGGCGACCCGCACGGGCGAGCCGGTCAGCAGCCGGGCCGACCGGCTCACGTAGCGGGGCCAGACGCAGACGGCGGCGACGGCGCTGGCCCGCGCCGCTTCGCACAGGGTTTCGACGGCGGCCTCCGAGCAGGTTTCGCTCAGGTCCGTGAGATCGAGGAGGGGCAGGGCGCGCCGGGCGACGGCGGGGGCGTCGAGGGTCATGGTTCACTCGCGGGTCGGCGGGCGACGTAGGCGGCCACGAGCCGGGCGAGGTCGTCGCCCGCGCGAGCCGCGACCGCCTTGGTCTCCGCGTGATGGGGATCGCCGTCGCCGATGCCGGCGCCGAGGTTGGTCACCACCGAGACGGCGGCGACGGGAAGGCGGTAGAAGCGGCCGAGGATGACTTCGGGCACCGTCGACATGCCGACGAGGTCCGCCCCGAGAAGCCCGGCCATGCGCACCTCCGCCGGGGTCTCGAAGCTCGGACCGCAGAACCAGGCGTAGATGCCCGCGTGCAGGGGAATGCCGGCCGCGCCGGCCGCCGCATGGAGATGCGCGCTCAAGGCCGGGTCGTAGGCCCCGACCATGGGGACGAAGCGGGCGTCGGAGCGCTCGCCGATCAGCGGGTTGAGGCCGGACAGGTTGATGTGATCGGTGAGCCTCACGAGGCTGCCCGGCCCGACCTCGGGCCGCAGCGATCCCGACGCGTTGGTGAGGAGGAGGCTTCGCGCCCCGAGGCCCCGGGCGACGCCGATGGGCACCCGCATCGCGCCGGCCGCGCCTGCCTCGTAGGCATGGGCGCGCCCCTCGAAGACCAGAACCCGCTGCCCGGAGAGAAGCCCGGCATGCAGCCACCCGCCATGCCCGCTCACGCCGGGCTCGGGGAAACCCGGAATCCGCGCATAGGGCACCGAGACCGCTTCCTCCAACCCCCGCGCCAGGGCACCGAGGCCGGTGCCGGTGACGATGGCGCAGGCGAAGGGGCCCGCGAGCCCTTCGGCCCGCAGGAGGCTCAGGGCGGCGTCGACCGAGGTTTCGGGCTCGAACCCGGGCTTGGACTCAGGCATGAGGTGCGCGCGCCGGTGCCCCGAGATTGTCGGGGCCGAAGGAATCCGGCAGCAGAGCCGCCACGGTGAAGGCGGCGCGCACGCGCTCCGGATCGGCCACGTGCACCGTGACCCCGGGCCCGGCGAATTCCCGGATGCGCTGGCGGCAGGCCCCGCAGGGCGTGACGAGGCCCGGCCCCGGACCGAGCACGAGCATTTCCGCGATGACCCGGCCGCCACCCGCCACCATGGCGGCGATGGCCCCGGCCTCGGCGCAGGTGCCCACCGGATAGGCGGCGTTCTCGACGTTGCAGCCGGCATGGATCGCGCCGTCGGCGTCGCGCAGGGCCGCGCCGACGGGAAAGTGCGAATAGGGCGCGTAGGCGCGGGCCTGCGCCCCGCGCGCGGCCTCGAACAGGCGGGTGAGTTCCGGGCTCATGGAGCGAAGCTCATCGGGAGGACACGCAGCGGAGCATCGCGCGACTATAAGGCACCAAGCGGCGGGCCTGTCGAGGGCGCCATGATCGCGCGCGCATGATCGGCAACCCCTGATCGACAGCGGGCCGCCGGGCTCGTAAACCCGTCATCCTGAGGTTCGGCGGACGATTGCCACTGCGCGGTCGCGCGGGCAGACCGAATGCGGACGGGCCGGGAGGCGGCGGGAATCATGTTGGGACGTTTCGAGCGCGGGGCTTCCGGCGAGGCGGTGGTCGAGTACGGCGACGGCACCATGCGGGTGGTCAAGCCCGGCAGCTTCGTGCGCTGCGCGGTGACGGGCGAGCCGATCGCCCTCGACGCCCTGCGCTACTGGAGCGCCACGCTGCAGGAGGCCTATATCAGCCCGGCGGCCGTGATGAAGCGCCTGTCCGAGGTCGGTCGCCCGGTCTAGGGCCGGCTACGCGCCGTCTGACCTCGAACCGGCGCGCCGCGCCAGGAACGCGCCGAGCTGCGCGCGCAGCGGGCCCTCGTCGCGGAAGCGCAGGGTCACCGGCAGCACCGACACCCGGCCCGCGAAGGCGGGTGGGAGGCGGACATGGTCCTTTTCCGTGGTGACGAGGCCGGCGCCGAGCCGTTCCGCCTCGGCGGCGAGGCGGGCGACCTCGTCGTCGCGGTAGGGGTGGTGGTCCGGGAAAGCGCGGGTGGCGACCAAGTCAGCCCCCGCCTCCCGCAGGCTCGTGAAGAACTTGGCCGGCCGGCCGATGCCCGCGAAGGCGAGGACGCGGCGGCCCGCGAGATCCGCGCCTGGAACCAGCCGCGCCCGGTGCACCGGCAGCCCGCGCCGCGCCGCCGCTTCGGCCACCTCCTCGCCCTTCGCACCCGTGCCGATCAGCACGAGGCCGTGCACGTGCGGCCATTGCCGCACGAGCGGCACGCGCAACGGGCCGGCGGGGAAGGTCCGCCCGTTGCCGAGACCGGCTCCCGCATCGACGACCGCGAGCGAGAGGGTCTTCGCCAGGCTCGGGTTCTGCAGGCCGTCATCCATCACGATGCAATCCGCCCCGCCCTCCACGCAGAGGCGGGCTCCCGCCGGGCGGTCCCGCGCCAGGATGGTGGGGGCGGCGCGCGCGAGGAGGAGGGGCTCGTCGCCGGTCTCGTCCGCGCGGTGACGCGCCGGATCCACCGCGACGGGCCCGGCGAGGCGCCCGCCATAGCCACGCGTCAGGAAGGCCGGGCGCGCGCCTCCCGCCCGCAGGAGCGCCGCGAGGGCGAGGGCGGTCGGGGTCTTGCCGGCCCCGCCGAGGGTGAAGTTCCCGACGCAGAGCACGGGGCAGGGGGCCGCCGCGCCGGGCCGGTCCATGCGCGCGGCGGTGTGGCGCCCGTAGAGGGCGGCGAGGGGGGCGAGGAGGCGCGCGGCCGGGTGGTCGCCCGGCGCATCCCAGAAGGCGGGCGGGCGCATCAGGCCGGGCTCACGAATCCGCCATCGCCGTCAGCGTCATCTGGGCGATGAAGGGGTCGAGCACCGCGAGTGTGCGGGCGACGGCGCCCTCGAAGGGCCGCAGGGCGACGCCCCCCGCACGGGCGATCGCCTCGATGCGCGGGCGGTCGGCGAGGAGGTCGTCCAGGCTGGCGGTGAGGTCGCCCGCATCGGCCACCGGCACGGCGCCCCCGGCCGCGTCGAGGGCGCGGTAGACCTGGGTGAAGTTGTGGACGTGCGGCCCGTGCAGCACCGCGGCGCGCAGGCGCGTCGGCTCGATGGGGTTCTGGCCGCCATGGGGCACCAGGGATCCGCCGAGATAGACGATCCGGCTGAGGCGGTAGAACAGGCCGAGCTCGCCGAGGGTGTCGGCGACGTAGAGGTCGACGCCGTCATGCGGCCAGTTGCCCTGCGCGCGCCGGACGGCGCGCAGGCCCGCCTCGGCGGCGCGGGCGGCCACCTCGCCGCCGCGATGGGGGTGGCGGGGCACCACGATGGTGAGCAGGCGCGGCCAGCGCGCCCGCAGGGCCGCGTGGGCCTGGGCGGCGATCGCGTCCTCGCCCGGATGGGTGCTCGCGGCCAGCCAGACCGGGCGGTCGCCGATGAGTTCGCGCAGATGCGCGAGCTGGCTTCCGTCCGCCGCCGGCACGGGGGCGTCGTATTTGAGGTTGCCCGGGATGCTGATGCGCGGGGCGCCGAGGCGGCGGAAGCGGTCGGCGTCCTCCTCCGTCTGCGCGAGGCAGATGGCGATCCGCGCCAGCAGGGCCTCGGCGGTGCGGGGCGTGCGCGCCCAGCCCCGCGCCGAGCGCTCCGACATCCGCGCGTTGACCACGAGGAGGGGGATGGCGCGGGCGTGCAGGGCGGTGACGGTGTTCGGCCAGATCTCGGATTCCGCCGCCAGGGCGAGGTCGGGGCGCCAATGGTCGAGGAAGCGCGCGACCCAGCGCGGGGCGTCGAGGGGCACATACTGGTGGACCGCACCGGCGGGCAGGCGGCGCCCGATGAGGTCGGCCGCGCTCCGGGTGCCGGTGGTCACGAGCACCGAGAAGCCGCGCGCGATCATGCCGTCGATGAGGCCGACGAGGGAGAGCGTCTCGCCGACGCTGGCGCCGTGCATCCAGACGAGACGTCCGGCCGGCCGGGCCCGGTCGGGCAGGCCCCGCCGCTCGGCGAGCCGCCGGGGATCCTCCTTGCCCCGGTGGGCGCGCCAGGCGAGCAGGCCCGCGAGCGCGGGCTCCCCGAGATAGAGGCCGAGACGGTAGGCCTTCAGGATCGCCGTCGGCGGCGGAGCCTTCGCCATGCCCCTCACGCCGGGTTGCCCACCCGGTCGTGCCGGCCGACGAGGGTGTAGGCGCGGTCGTGGACCCGGTTCATCTCGGCCTCCAGCTGCTGCCGCAGGGCCTCGAACGCCTCCGGCTCGACCTCGCGCGGCACCCGGATCGGGGTACCGAACACCATCGCACCCCGGCCGAAGGGCAGGCCGAGGCAGGCGCGATCCCAGCTGTTGAAGCGCCAGTGCCGGCTCGTGACCACGGCCACCGGCACGATGGGCCGCCCGGAGAAGCGGGCTAGGGTGAGGATGCCCGCATCGGCCCGGCGCGAGACCTTCGGCACGTCGGCGCTGAAAGCCACGGTCTCGCCGTCCTTGAGGGCGCGCAGCATGGCGCGCAGGCCCTCGGCGCCGCCCTTCGCCTTGACGTCGCGCACGGCCCGGCCGCGCGCGCCCGAGGCCCGGATCACCCGCACGCCCATCCGGGTCAGCGCGATGGTGTTGACGTTGCCGTCCGCCGAGCGGGAGATGATCGTGGCGATCCGGTCGTGCGGCCGGCGCATGAACGAGATCATCGTGTGCTGGCCGTGCCACATCCCCGCGATGAAGGGGCCGAGGCCGTCGAGCCAGGGATCGGGATCGGCCGGCTCCACCGTGAAGCGGTTGGTCCGGCGCACGAGGCGCAGGTAGCCGCCGGCCAGGATGCCGAGGGCCTGCTGGACCGCGGGGGCGCGGCCGATGCGTTTGACGAGGCTCATCACTTCGCTTTCGCGGCGCGGATCGTCACGGGACGCCGATGCCCCTCGCCCTCCGCCTGCCGGAGCCGGGCGCGATCGGGACCGGCGATGGTCTAGCTCCGATCCGTCCGGCGGCGCAACGGCCGCCGGGGGCCGGGGCTGACAACCGGCGGCCCGCGCGACGCAGCGGACGCTTGTTTATAATCGTTCCAGATTATAGATTGGAATCGATCCAATCTATGAGGCCGCCATGCTCGCGAACCCTGCCCCCGCCCTTCCGGACGCGGCCCACCGTGCCTTCGTCCTGCGCTACGTCCAGCCCGGGCTCGCCGGCCTGATCGACGGTTCCGTCTCGACCCTCGCCCCGATCTTCGCGGCCGCCTTCGCCACCCACAGCAACGGCGCCACCCTCCTCGTGGGGCTGGCCGCCTCGATCGGCGCGGGCATCAGCATGGGCTTCACGGAGGCGCTGTCCGACGACGGCACGATCACGGGCCGGGGCACGCCGTGGATGCGCGGCCTCGTCTGCGGTGCGATGACCACCCTCGGCGGGCTCGGCCATACGCTGCCCTACGCGATCCCGGATGCCTGGCCGAACGCCTTCTGGCTCGCGACGGGGCTCGCCGTCCTCGTGGTGGTGGCGGAACTGCTGCTGATCTCGGCGATCCGGACGCGCACCATGGGCACGCCCTTCTGGCGGGCGACGCTCCAGGTGGTGCTCGGCGGCGCGCTGGTGCTCCTCGCCGGGATCGCCATCGGCAGCGCCTGAGGACCGCGCGGGTTGACCCCCGGCCCCGGTTGGGGCGATTGGCGACGCGACGACGCCCGACCGATCACCTTCCCTGGGGGATGATGTTCCGCCTCGCCCATCTGACCGACCCGCATGTGGGGCCGCTGACCCGGCCGCGCCTGCGCCAGCTCCTCAGCAAGCGCGCCACCGGCTACGTGAACTGGCAGCGCGGCCGCAAGGACGCCCACGACATGGAGGTGCTCGCCGCCCTGGTGGCGGACCTGCGCGCCCAGGGCCACGACCACGTCGCCTGCACGGGCGACCTCTGCAACATCGGCCTGCCGAGCGAGTGGTCCACCGCGAAGATCTTCCTCGAGGCGCTCGGCGCCCCCGAAGCCGTCAGCTTCGTTCCGGGCAACCACGACGCCTATGTGCGGGGCTCCCTGGAAGGCCTGCTGCTCGCCTGCGGCGCCTGGACGACGGGGGATGACGGCCAGCACGGCCACTTCCCCTACCTGCGCCGCCGGGGGCCCGTGGCCCTGGTCGGCCTGTCCTCGGCGATCCCGACGAAACCCTTCGCGGCGAGCGGCCGCCTCGGTCCGCAGCAGATCGCGGCGGCGGAGGCCCTGCTCACCGCCCTTGGGGCGGAGCCGGAGCCGCCCTGCCGCGTCGTGATGATCCACCATCCGTCGCATCCCGGTGGCACCACGCCGGCCCGCGCCCTGACGGATGCGGCGACCTTCACCGCGATGATCGGGCGGGTGGGGGCGGAGCTCATCCTGCACGGGCACAACCACGTGCGCAGCGTCGCCTTCGTGGCGGGGCCTGACGGGGCGTCGGTTCCAGTGGTGGGGGCCGCCTCGGCCTCGGCCCGGGGGGACGCGCGGCACCACCGCGCGAGCTACCACCTCTATACGATCACCCGCGAGGCGGCGGGTTACGCCGTCGCGGGTGTCGAGCGCGGCCTCACCGAGGCCGGCAACATCGCGGAACTGGGTCCGCTTCGGCTCACGCGCGCCTGAGCACGCGTGAGCGGGGGCGATGGCGCAGTCTCGGTCCTAGCCGAGCCGCAACGCCTGCACGAGGGCGCCCCGGGCGGCGAGGGCCTGGGCCGCGATGCTCGCCTCATAGCGCTCGGCCTGCAGCCGGGTCAGTCCGCTGACCAGGACGGCCTCGCCGCGATAGACCGTATAGGTGCCGTCATCCGTCGGCTTGACGCGAATCATATTGGACATGGCTGTCACCCTGTCGAAATGGTGGGTCGCGAGGTCTTTCGGTGGAGGCGAAATTTTACCCCGTCGCCCGGACTACGCAAGTCCTCGGCGCGACGAAGCAACACAAATCGATTCCGCGATGCGGGATGTACATTGGTATTCCACTAAAACGGATGAAATCTGTACGCCTCTTCAGGGGCAGGCCCGGCGGGCAGCGCACCATCGTGGTACAGCCGCGCGGTGGCGCCGGCGCCGGGTGGCCCATCGCGGCCGCCCCCTCAGATCATGCCGACACGAACAGGCGTTCTCCGGATGAACCTTCGCGACGCACGGCGCGCCCTCGACGCCGCCGCTCTGGTGCTGTGTGTCCTGTATGTCGGGACGCAGGCGGTGGCGCTCGCCTCACACGCCGTCTTCGGGGTCCAGATGATGGTCCCGGCGAAGATGGGGTTGGCCGCCCTCGGCGCGCTCGCGCTGTTCGCCCTCGGACAAGCCCTCGAAATTCTGCGTCGCCGGGGACTCTCGCGGCTCTGGCCGCTGCTGGCGCTCGTCACGGCGAGCGTCCCCGGATTGATGGTCCTGGGTCTGATCAGCCTCTTCCAACTGCGCTCCGAACTCGATCGCGTGACCCTGCCGGATGGGCGGCAGGTGCTGCTCACGCTGGAGCCGATCCCGACCGATGCCGTCTACGCGCTCTGGGAAACGGCGGGCTGGGGCTGGCGCCCCGTCCTCCAGTTGGTGAGAGAGATCACCTATTCGGAGGACGGTTCCTTCACGAAGGATCCCGCCCTCATCCTGACACCGGACGGCGCCCACCTGCTGATCCGCCGTGGTGGAATCTGGGCGGATTGCGTCGTCGTCGCCAAGCCCTGGCGGACCTGCATCGAGATGGACGGCTCTCCCGACACGCCCCGAGAGATGCACGCACGCTCGAGCGCGATCGCCGCGTATACGGGCGTCTCCACCGATCCGCGATGATTGGACGGCATTCGACAGCGCCGCCAAGCGCGCCAAACTGGCATGAAACAAGAACCCTTACTGGCAGGGGGTATCCGGAGGGCGGGGCGGCGTATCGCTCGGCTACCGGCGCCCAGCCCGGGGCGCTGGGTCGTAAAAATCGTTCTGGACGGTAGGCGGATCGAAGAGCGTCTAGCACTACTTCGGCAGAAGGGCATGGTGACCGAACCGCTCGCCAGAAACAGAAAAATCTCCTGAGTTAGCTGCAATCTGAGTTGCCTCAAGGAAGTGAAGTCTGACGCCTTTCTTACCTGAAGGATGGGCCATCAGGTCTCTTCAGATTGGACTGCCAGAGTAGTGCTAGATCTCTCGGACGCGCGGGACCGGGTGGCACTCGCGCGGGATCTCCGCGCCACGGTGCGAGCCTGGACCGGCATTCCGACCTGTGTGGGCATCGGCCCGACGAAGACGCTCGCCAACCACATCGCCAAGACGATCCCAGACTGCGACGGGGTGTGCGACCTGACCGACCCGGTGGCCTACGATCACTGGCTGTGCCGGATCTCGGTGGCCGAAGTCTGGGGCATCGGCCGGGCTTCGCTCGCCAAGCGGATGGGGCTTGGCGTCGACACGGTGGCGGACCTGCGCGACCTCGACCCGCGGCCTGTCCGAAAGGCCATGACGGGGGTGGGCGAGCGCATCATCTACGAACTGCGGGGGCTCGCCTGCCTGCCGCTCGCGCTGATGCCGGCCCAGCGCAAGGGCTGTGCGGTCACCCGCTCGTTCTCCCGGCGCATCACCGAGCGAGAGACCCTGGAGCAGGCGGTCGCCGCCCATGCGAAGCGGCTCGGCGAGAAGCTGCGGCGCGGCGGCCGCGGCACCACGCACGTCTCGGTCTTCTACCACACGAGCGAGCATGATCGCGGCGATCCGATGCGCTCGGTCTCCACCACCGTGACCCTGCCGGAGGCCACGAACGACACGCTGGCGCTGATCAAGGCGGCGCAGGCCGGAGTGGCACGCACCTGGCGCGAGGCGCCGGGCGATCGGCCCTGGCGCTCCAGCAAGGCCGGTGTGGTCACGACGGACCTGATGGCGCTCGACATGGCACCGCGCGCCTTGATCGGCCAACTCGACCGTGAGCGCAGTGCGCCGCTCATGGCGGCCATGGACGCCTGCAACGCGCGCTTCGGCCGGGGTGCTGTCGTGCCCGCCCGAGCCGGGCTGACCGAGAAGCGCACGTGGTCGACGAAGTTCGAGATGCGCAATCCGCGCTACACCACGCAGGTGTCCGAACTGCCGACAGCGCACGCATCGTAGGGTTAGCCTGATGCTTGTCACGGTCCGCTTCCGACCGATTTTTTGAAGACTCGAAGGCTGCGCCTGGCGTGTCATCCGAGGCAACGCCCCGGGAGAACGTTTCTGCCCTCTTCTCCGTGCCAGACTTCGAACGGACCGTGGCAGCCGGGATACGCGCGGCGGGCGCTTCGACGCGGGTGATTGCAACAAATCCTGTAAAATCTCGCATTGCATGCTGTTCTTGGCCGAGCTTCGCGCTAGGAAGCTTGGAAGGGTGCCGGATAACGACCCCGGGGGAGGATGCGCATGCTCCGCTTGAGCCGCTGGATCGACGTGCTCAACGAGCGCATCGGCAAGATCGCCGCGTGGGCGATCGTGGCTGCTGTCATCGTTTCCACCCTGAACGCACTTGTGCGCAAACTGTTCGGCACTTCATCAAACGCCTGGCTCGAACTACAATGGTACCTCTTCGGCGCCGTGTTCATGCTGTGCGCCGCCTGGACCCTCAAGGACAACGAACACATCCGCATCGACATCGTCTCGAGCCGGCTTTCGAAGCGCGGACGCGATCTCGTCGATGTGTTCGGGCACCTGTTCTTCCTGCTGCCGTTCCTGGCGGTGATGATCTGGCTGACGACGCCGTTCTTCCTGCACTCCTTCAACTCCGCTGAAGTTTCGACCAATGCCGGTGGATTGCTGATCTGGCCGGCCAAGGGCCTGATCCTCGTCGGCTTCGTTCTGCTCGGGCTGCAGTGGCTCTCCGAGCTGATCAAGCGCCTGCTGATCCTGTCCGGGCGCATCGAGGACACGACGAGTGCGGGCGGTCATCACGCCGCCGCCGAGTCGGAGGCCGAGCGCCTCGTGGCGGAACTCGCGGGCGAGCCGGCAAAGGCGGCCTTCGCGGCCGATCCGCAGGCGCGCTCGAAGCCCGCGCCGAAGGCCTGAGTCACCCACGCCGACCTCTCCACTCCTCGAACGCACCCAAGGTCCGATGTTCGCCGAGCTGATCGCCCACAATCTCGCGCCGATCATGTTCGCGACGCTCGTCGTGTTCCTGCTTCTCGGATATCCCGTCGCCTTCGCGCTCGCCGCCAATGGCCTGCTCTTCTTCGTGGTCGCGGTCGAACTCGCACCCTACGCACCGGACACGATCACCCTGTCCTGGCCGCTGCTGCAGGCGTTGCCGGAGCGCGTCTTCGGGGTGATGTCCAACGAGGTGCTGCTGGCGGTTCCGTTCTTCACCTTCATGGGGCTGGTTCTGGAACGCTCCGGCATGGCCGAGGACCT